>JBFXED010000013.1:0-91661 GCA_050180485.1 Alphaproteobacteria bacterium
GACGACCTGGCGGTCCCGACCGGTCCCCAGAAGCGCGAAGAGAAGAACCGTCGCGCTGTGGTCGTGTTCGGTAAGTAATCCACCGAATACGGTATCGATTAAGGGCGCCACCCTCGGGTGGCGCCCTCCACTTTGCAACGGTCGTTCGGCCGACAAGCAGTCCAAATCGGGACGCGCGCTCAGAGAAATTCGCAGCCGGCCTCTCCGACGGGAAGGACTAGGCGATGACGACAATGCAATCGGCTCTTGGGGCGAGGCTCCGCACGCCTCGCGCCGCAGCGGTCGCGGGGGTCCTCTTCGCCGTCCTGCTGATGACCGCGATCGTCCTGATCCGCCTGTCCATCCCCGCCGATCCGCTGGAAGCGGGCGCCTGGCTCCACACGGATTCCAGACGAGTCACACTCGCCCTCAACCTCGTGCCGTTCGCGGGGATCGCCTTTCTCTGGTTCATGGGCGTGTTGCGGGCTCGCATGGCCGAGCTCGAAGATCGATTCTTCGCAACCGCATTCCTGGGCAGCGGCCTTATCTTCCTTGCCATGCTGTTCACGGGCGCGGCGGCGACAGGCGCCGTCATCCTGGTTCATGCCGGCCGGCCGGAAAGCCTCGATGCCACCGGCGGCTTCCCCATCGTGCGCGCCTTCGCCTTCGCCCTCTTCAACATCTACGCGATCAAGATGGCGGCCGTGTTCATGTTCGTGACCTCGACGATCGCGGTCAAAACGCGGATCGCCGCGCGCGGAGTCGCATATCTGGGCTACGTGCTGGCGCTGATGCTTCTGTTCGGCAGCGGCGTATCGCGGTGGAGCTTCATGGTGTTTCCGCTGTGGGTGCTGATCGTCAGTCTTTACGTCCTATTCGACAATCTTCGGCCGCGCCCGGCGGCCGCCGAACAATAAGAAAGAAACCGCCATGGCCAAGATGAAAATTCGAACGAAGGAACAACGCCACGACGCGGGCAAGGCGCTGCGCGCCAAATGCCCGCGCGGCTCCCACGGCAAGGTCATCTTGGGGCAAGGCAAGCGCGATATCGTCAAGCTGATCAAGGCCTCGAACGAGGATCGGCTGAAGAATCTGATCCCCATCCGGCATGGCCGCATGGTTCAGTCGTCGTTCGCCTTCTTTCGCGGTACAGCGGCGATCCAGGCCTACGACCTGGCTAAGACGCCGGCCAGCGGCATCATCGTCCAGGCTTGCGGTGATTGCCATCTGATGAACTTCGGCGGCTTCGCCACGCCCGAGCGGAGCCTCATCTTCGATATCAACGATTTCGACGAGACATTGCCCGCGCCGTTCGAATGGGACGTGAAGCGGCTGGCCGCCAGTTTCGTGGTTGCGGCTCGCTGGCGCGGGTTCAAGCCCAGCCAGGCCCGGCAGATGGCGGTCGAAGTCACCGCCTCTTACCGGGAGTCCATGCTGAATCGAGCGGATAGCAGCGTCTTGGAGGCTTGGTACTCGCGAGTCACCCCCGAAGACTTGCTCGACCTGACCGGCGGCGACAAGGAACTTCGCCGGCGCGTCGACATAAAGGTCGCCGAGGCGCAGGAACGAACGCACGAGCAAGTCGCCAATAAGCTCACGGCGCCGCACAAAGGCCTGCCGCGCATCGTGGATCAACCGCCGCTGATTTATCATGTGCCCGAAAAGCAGCTGAACAAAGACGTTCTCAAGTTTTTCTTCAAACAATACCGTGAGACGCTTCCGCCCGAACGGCGCTTCCTCTTCGACCGTTATCAGCCGGTCGACGTCGTGCTGAAAGTCGTGGGCGTGGGAAGCGTCGGCACGCGCTGCTTTGTCGTGCTCTTTCTGGCGGCGCCGGACGATCCCTTGTTCCTGCAGGTCAAGGAGGCGCGCGCTTCGGTGCTCGCGCCCTATGCGCGCGGGGCCTCGGTGAAACACAACGGCGAGCGGGTCGTCTATGGTCAGCGCCTGATGCAGAGCGCCAGCGACATCTTCCTGGGCTGGGCCAAGGGACCGCTGGGCCGCACTTACTATGTCCGGCAACTCCGGGACATGAAGGTTTCACCGGACATCGAAGCGCAGACGCCGAACATCATGCGGGCCTATGCGAAGGCCTGCGGGATTACGCTGGCGCGTGCCCATGACAAGGCGGGCGACGCCGCCATGATCGCGGGATATCTGGGTCAGAACGACCATTTCGACGAGGCCATCGGCGACTATGCCGTCGCCTATGCCGACCAGGTGGAGCGCGACTATGCGGCTTTCGTCAAGGCGATCCGCGACGGGCGGCTGAAAACCGATCTGAGTCCGAGCCAGCTGGAAACCACGATCAAGTAGAGGCCCCGCGGCTTCCCGCCTAGTCCCCTTCCGCTCAGTTCGCCTTTCCCTCGATATACGGAGGCATCTTCTTCCACGGATAGCCATGCCGCGCCTTGGCGTAGCCGTAATCGAACAGCGCGTTCATGTATGTCGGGTCGAAGTCTTCCGTGTGTGCAGGCGCTTTGAAATCGTCCTCGATATAGGCCAAGTTGTAGCCGACGCCATCCCGCTGCGTGACGAAGTAGACGCGGTATAGGTCGTTCACACCGCTCACGTGGATCATTGTCGATATCGACCGCCCGCCGATGTCGAGCGCGCTTCGCTCGACCGTCGACCAGTTGATGCCAATGCGTCCGTTGCGGATAATGTAGGCCCTTCGCTCGCGCTTCACGTCAACGCCATCCAACTTCGCGCCGGTCATTTTCCGGCCGACTTCGGGCGGATAGAGGAATAGCTGCGCGAACGCGCCGCCATCGACATGCATTTCCTGGTAATGCTGGCCGTCGGCGACGACATCGAACATGACGGGCGGAAAGGCCATCGGCACCGCGGCCGATGCGAGTAGGATCTTGCGGATCACTTCGGCCGCTTTGGGATCGCCGCTGGCCGCGATCGCCCCGATATTCCAGATGACGGGCCTCCGCGCATCCAAATAGGTCGTTCCGATAAAAAGGAGGCGGCCTTTCTGATACTCGCGCGCGAGATCCTTCATCATATCGTCATTCACGTACCCCGATATCAGGGCGAAGAGGGGAGACGTATCGGACAGGGCATCGTCGAAGAACGCGGCGGTAAAAAAGCGCTTGGTGAAGATGCTTTTTTCGGATGTCTTGGTGAAGACCTGTTTCAATTTGTCATCGTAAGCCGGCCCCAGGAACGCGAAGGGTGCGATCAAGGCACCTGTGCTGACGCCCGTGACCATCTTGAATTCCGGACGTTGGCCCGATTCCGTCCATGCAATCAAAAGGCCCGCGCCGAATGCCCCGTCCTCACCACCGCCCGAGACGGCAAGATAATCCGCTGGTGGCAGCTTGGCCGGGTCGGTGATGTTCCGCGCTTTCATTTCCCGCTGGAACGAGCGGACCCCTTCCTCGAACATTTCTTTGGGCTGCTCATCCGGGAAGAAACGGGCGTTCGGGATATCGATTGCGACGGCTTTTGTCGTGAGCGCGGCCGGCTCGGGCCCAAGACGCGCGGGTGTCGAACAGGCTTGAAGTGAGAGGGCGGCCAAGAAGGCGGCACAAACGAACCCGGCCCGGCGAGCCCGGCCATTTATGCGTGCCGTTGATCCGCGACGCATTGTGCTTTGCTCCGTGGCAGCCCGATGGAACCTAGGGGTTTATGCAATACGCGCGAAACCGCACCGATGGCGTTGATTCAGGTCAAGTCAAAGCCTTGTCCGCTCGGCTGGCCATGCGATTCCGTAACTCGCTTTTCATTCAAGGCGGGCACTCTAGCGCGGCATCGCGCTCTGCTCCTGGAGCTGGAAGAAGGAGGTCTGGCTGAATTCCTCCGGCAGCTCGACGGCACCTTCGCGCAGGCGCGCGCGGCGCGTCGGCTTGCCGCGCACCATGGTTCCCTGCAGGCGGTTGGGCAGAGAGGTGCGCATGAGCGGGAAGGCATCGGCGGCCGAATAGCCGCAGATGAACAGGCGGCGCGGTGCCTTTGACGCATTGGGTTCGGAACCGTGGAGCAAGAGTGTGTGCATCAGGCACACATCGCCCGCCTTTCCCATGATCGGCACCGAGCGCCGGCGGCATTCGGCCTCCTTCTCCGCCGAGACCTTGCCGGTATAGCGCCCGTCCTGCCACAGGCTGGCCTGACCTTCGCGATGCGAGCCCGGCACGACCATGAGGCAGCCGTTCTCGCGCGTCATGTCGTCCAGCATGACCAGCGCCGTGAGCGCGTCGTCATTCGTATAGGGCACATAGGAAAAATCCTGGTGGTAGTCGACGCGCGTCGCCGTGCCCGGCAGCTTCAGGTTGATCTTGCACTGGAGGAATTTTACGTCCGGCCCCAAGAGCGCGGCCGCCATGTCGCCCAACGGCCCGTCGAAGGCCGCCGCGCGAAAGGCTTCCGAGATCTCGGCCGGATTGTTGATGCGCCGCAGCTTCGGCTTCTCGGCCGAATGGCCGGGCTCCAGGTCGAAGCGCGGCGAACCGATCAGCGTTTCGCCATAGTTCTCGCGATACGACCGGCTTTCCTCGACCCACGCATCGAGCTGGGCGCGCATGCCCGCGAAGATGTCCGGCTTCGCGGCGCCCGAGGCCACGATGTAGCCGTCCCGATGGTATTGCTCGACCTGCGCCTGCGTCAGAACGGACATGATCTTCCTATCGGTTTGGCAATTTGGCGGAGGTAGAATACACCATTCGCGCGCTGAGGGGATCGACGCCCGTTGCGCCGATCCGCAAACCACCGTCACCTGCCCGGAGCGCGCCGCGGACCCAGAAGGATCGGCGCGTAAAGCGCCGCGAACAAACCGAATCCGGCCGCCCATAGGCCACCGGCGACCGAGACCGCCAGCACGTAATCGACACCGAGATAGGGCGCCGAGACGCGCAGCACGGCGGCGGCCCAGATCAGAACATAGATCGCGGTCGTGCCCACGCCCGCGGTCAGTTCCCGCCCGCTGTGACCCAAACTCGCCCGAGTCATCACCGCGACCGTCAGCAGGCCGACCGCGCCGGCCGTCAAGGCGTGCAGGGCCGTGGTCGCGCCGATCGAAGACGGCGCCAGGACGGCAACGCCCATGAGCACGAACGCCACGGGAAGCCAGAGATAGGCGACATGCAGCACGAGGAGCAGAGGTTCGGCCGCCGTTTCCCAACCGCGCCACCGCGCCAGCCGGACGACGTGCAAGACGCCGGTCACGATAAACGCCAATCCGGTGCCGCGCGCATCCGGCACGTAAATCCAGGCCGCGACCGTCAGCGCCGTCCAGGCGAGCAAGACCTTGTCGTAGCCCGCGAACGGCGCGGGCAAATGAATTGCCTTTCGCTTCTTCAGCCAGTTGGTCGTGAAGGATGGGATGATCCGGCCGCCGATCAAGACCATCAGCATGACGGCCATGCCGAGCCCCAAACGCAAGCTTCCGCCGGCCAAAGGCAGCCACACGGCTTCCAGATGCCACAGGATGTTGCCGGCCGCGAACAGACTGACCAGCCCGCAGACGGGAAGGTTCCGCCAATTCTTGCCGCTCATCACCTCCCGCCAAACGAAGGCCGCCAGCGCCACCAGGAACAATGCGTCGGCGGCGCGGAACGGCGCGGACTCGGGGCCGTCTCCGCCGCACAGCATGGCGATCCGTCCAGCCAGCCACAGAACCACAAAAAGCGCCAACGGCCAGCCCGAGACCGGCAGCCGGCCGGTCCAGTTGGGGATCGCCGTCATCAGGAAGCCGGCAAGGACCGCGCTCAGATAGCCGTACAGCATCTCGTGCGCGTGCCAGCCCAGGGCGTTTCCCACGCGGCCAAGCGTGATGCCGTGCGCGAACGCCAGAATCCAGGCAGGCAGCGCCACACCCGCGAACAACGCCGCCAGGAAGAAGAACGGCCGGTATCCGTGGCTGAGCACCGCCGATTCCGCGCCGTTCCTCGTTCGTTTGCCGCTTCGCCTCATCTAGCCGCCACACGGGATGAGCACGTCGAGCGAAGCGCCCTGCCTCGCGCCGGCGTACCGGCGGAGCGTCAGCGCGCCGCCATCACGATGACGCCGATCGCCATCGTACCAAGAGAAATGACGACGGGCAGGACAGCCACCTGCGCCAACGCATCCATTCCGCTCATACGTCCAGTATAGGTGTCGATCTCGCCGCGAAGGAACGCAGCGAACGATGCCTTTTCCACCCAGCCCGGCCCGCGCCGCAGGCGCATGAGCACGAGCGGCATGGCGAAGTAAACGGCAAAGAAGACCGTGGCGACGGCTAGCATCAACGTCCCCTCGAGATGCAGGCCGAACACCAGCCAGTACGTCACCATGTATCCGACCCAGCCCAGCATGCTGATGACGAACACCCCTGGGTGCAAATGCCGGAAAACCGGCCGGTTATGCCCGACCATGCCGGCAGGGCGGTCCATCGCGCGCTTGACGCTCATCGGTGCCGCAGCATTCATCGCAATCTCCTTAAGTGGCATTATAAATACCACTTAAGACGATATTGCCGCCCACCCCGAAAAGCAATATCTAGGATACATCTTTTTCGGGGTCGCGCATGCAGCTCACCTATCACACGGATTACGCGCTTCGGCTCTTGATGTACTTGGCGCTCAAGCCCGACCGCCTCACGACCGTCGAGGAGGTGTCGACGGCCTTTGGCGTTTCCCGCAACCATATGATGAAGGTCGCGCATGGCTTGGGACGCGCCGGCTACGTCGAGACGGTCCGGGGCCGCAGCGGCGGCCTGCGTCTGAAACGCGAAACCGGGAGCATCCGGATCGGGGCCGTCGTTCGCGACATGGAGGAAGGTTGGCAGATCGTGGAGTGCTTCGATTTGGCGCGGAACACGTGCGTAATCGCCGGCCCCTGCCGGTTGAAGGGCGTTCTGAAAGAGGCTCTGGGAGCTTACCTGGCGGTGCTCGACCGCTACACGCTCGCCGACCTTATGGCCAATCCCACACAGATCGGCCGCCGGCTCGGCGTTGGCGGTGCATCCGGCGCAAAGGCCACGGCACCGCCCGCCTGATTTCCCAGGGCGCGTGTCTCACCGATTCGGTAGTTGGCGATAGGTGCCCGACGCCTTCACGCCGTCGGCGCCCTGCACGGTCACGTCGATGCGCTTGGCCTTGAGGTCGGTGCAGCTTCCCTGCAGGCGGATATCGGCCTCGCGCGCCTTATCGGTCTCGGTCACGTAGCGGATCTTCACCGGCGCGCCTTCGCCGAGGCAGACGCGGTAGAACGTCGCCGGGAATCCGTCACCCAGGAGGATCGCGGGATTGTTCGGCGTCGCGACCCAGGTGCCCATCTGCGCATCGGCCGCCTGTGCGGCCGCATGGCTCCAGGCCAGCGCGAGACCGAGTGCGAGAAAGGCGGATCGGCGGATCATGCGGCATCTCCCCGAGGCGAGGCCGCGATTGTGCGAACCGCCCGATGATTTCGGCAACAAAAAACGCCGCGCTGAATTTGGCGCGGCGGGAGCGCGGGCAACAAAAAAAGCCGCGCCCCGGATGGGGCGCGGCCTGTATGCGTGTCTCGTCCCGATCGCGCGGCCCGAAGGCCGCGGCGGCTTCAGCCCTGGCGGGCCTTGAAGCGCGGGTTCTTCTTGTTGATGACGTAGACGCGGCCGTGGCGGCGCACCACCCGGCAGTTCTTGTCGCGCTTCTTCATCGTCTTCAACGAATTCAGGACCTTCATGGCGCAATCCTCGTTCCCGGCCCGACCGTTTCGGGCCCGCGCGTCAAAACGCGATCATCGGAAGGCGCGGACCATAGGGGCGGCCCGAACGCTTGTCAACCGCGAAGGTGAATGGCAAAATTATTTAACTCTTTGTAAATAAAACGAAATTCCTTCTTTCGGATATCCAATCTACCAGTTTACCTAGCTCAATTAGGGCGCACCCTGATATTGCTATGGTTCCGAAGTAGCAATGCTACTGAACGAGGTTATCGTGAAGATCCCGTGTTCTCTCGAAGAGTGGTATTGGATTTCTCAAATCGTTCTAACGGGAATCGTATTCGTCACGGCAATTGGTGCGATTTGCCAATTACGGATGTTGAGCAGACAATCGCGGGCAACATTTTTAATGGGGTTAGATACTCGCTGGGAAAGTGAACATCTAACCGTTGCCCGAAAAACAATTCTCGAATATCGCGAAAAAGTTCGAGAGATAATTCGCTTAGAGCATTCTGAAAAATCCCAAAAGGAGAAACAAGAAATTTACAAAAACTTGTTCAAAACACTCTTGTCCGATCTGAAAAAAGAGAAGCGGGACGATTGGGAATGTTTCATGACACTGGGACGCTTCTTCGAGTCCCTCGGACATCTAACAAAAAATAAGTATTTGAAGGTGGAGGAAGTTGACTCACTACTAGGGTATTCGGTTCTTCAATTCGAGGACATGTGCGCTGCCCATATCCAAGAATGGGAAAGGGAAGAAAATGCAAAAATGGGTATTCAAACGGAACTGTTCAAAAACGCATTAGAACTAGCACGTTCCATTCGAGCTATTTCGAAATCAGCCGATGGGCCAGCCGCTGGTCATAATTGATCTCCAAGGTTTGCGTGAGTAACACTAGCAAACTTATGATCGAATTGCGTTTTTTTTACGCCTCATAAGCATAACGCTTTAATTGCCTTTAGGTTCATTGCTTTAGGCGTGGTCGGTTCCCCGTTAATTTTTTCGACCGATCCGAGTGTCGTAAGAGCACACTGGACATCAATTCCCTTAGGTTGAATCGAGGAAGGCCGACAACGTCGCCGGGACTCTCGCAATGCGCTCTCGCACACACCGGCGCAGTTTAGAAATGGTAGCGGTAGCCGAGGGTCAGAAAGTTCGAGCCATCCCCCGCTCCGTCGATCAGGCCGAAAACACCGCTGCGATGCTCCAGGCGGAAGAAGACCTGGTTCCACGGGTTGCTCGGCAGGGCGAAGGTGAACTCCAGATCGGCTTGGTTCAGGACCTTGGTGGTGATGCCTTTGTCGGCCTCGATCGGCGGAATGATGTTCGTATAGCTGGGGCCAAGGCCGAAGGCGAAGGTCGTGACGATCCACTTGTTCCACGGGAACTCGTGCCAGCGCGCGACGGCCGCGAGCGACCATTCGTTGTAATCCTCTCGCCCCCAATGGAACGCGTATTGGCCCTCGACCTCGAAACCCAATGCGCCGTGGCCGATCCGGCCCAGCTCTCGGTCCACGGTAAGCGCGACCATGCGGTCGCCCGAATCGCGCGTGTTCCACGGCGAGGTGATGACGCGGCTGACATATTGCTCGGTACCGAAGCCGCCGGACAGGGCGACGGCGTTGGGGCGATCCTCCGCCGACGACCATTTCCACGTCAGCCAGTCATCCTCTCCCGGTTCCTCGGCCGCGAGCGGCACGGGGCCCGCGAGCGAAACGGCAAGCGCCACCGCCGCCATATGGGCGGAGCGCCGTGAAGACCCGTTTTCCGATCGTCCCCGGCTCATGCAATCTCCGCTCCGGCCGAACCGGAGATAGCCACCTTAACGGAATGCCGAGTCCAAAGTTCCAGAGGATATTCCCTAGGCCCGCCTGATCTTCTCGACCGTCCGCAACGCGCCCAGGCCCAGCATGCCCAGCATCAGCTCCCACAGGCCCGCATCCAGAGACGGCGGCGGCGGTACGGAAATTCCATTCCACGCCGCGATCCAGGTGCCGAGCGGCACCAACAGATACTGGTAGGCCAGCGCCGCCGCGCAGCACCAGCCGATGGCGGGACGCCAGCCGGCGACGAACAGCGACATACTCTTGGCTTCCTCCGCGTTCACCTCCATCTGCTTCAGGTCGGCCGCGGCCAGTTGTGCCAGCGTCTCGCGCAGGGCGCGCTCGCGCGCGGCGGGATCGGGCAGTACCGCGCCCAGCACGCGGTCGAGGATGGGAACAAGGGCGGCGATCAGCGCGGGCATCTAGCTCTCCCTATAGGCGGCCAGGAATTTCTCGATCGTGCCCTTACCACCCGCGTTGTAGTGGCGGACCCAATAGGCGGCGAGGCCGGGCGTATCGTCCGCGCGCGGCAGCTGCAACGGGCACATCCAGTATTTGAGCCGCGCGATGGCGCAACCGAGGCGGTCGTTGTCGGTGAGCTGCTCGCCCGGCGTGCGGTTGGGCAGCAACAAGCCGTTCACGCGGCAGAGCAGCCCCGTGCGCCGCGGCAGATAGCGGCGATAGACGTCGTGAAACGTCGCGGGCTCGATCTGGAACAGCCCGCGTGCCGGACCGCCGCCGATCTGCCGCCGGTGGATCAGGCCGCTTTCGACCAAGGCCGTGCCGAGCATGAGGTTGGACGCCGCGCGCGAATGGAGGTCGAGCAGGCGCAGGACGGGGTCGATGACCTCCGCCCGGAAATCGTCGGGAGTCATGGTTTGGAAATCGTCTCCAGACGCGCGGTCTTGCCGCGCAGATAGCGTTCGAGGATCTCGGCGGCTTTCACCACGCGCTCGGGTGTGGCGCCGCGCGGCGCCATCTCGACGGCGCGTTCGAGCGCGAAGGCGCGACGGCCTTCCGCCACCGCCTCCTTGGTAAGGCAGTCCAGGTATTCGCTCATGGTGCGAGGGGCTTTCGAGAAAGGCGTCGGTGCGCGGGTTTAAAAAATTTTCCCCTCCCCTTGAGGGAGGGGTGAAATCAGGTTACGACCCGGCCTTGAAACGCAGCGCGGCGCGCATCCCTTCCCACAGGAGATAGGCCAGGCCCGACAGCGCCATGCCCATGGCGGCCAGGCGGGTCTTGCGCGCCAGCTCCTCGCCGCCCACGCGCGTGCGGCGCAGAAAGGCGAAGTCGCGTTGCAGGTCGAGGACGGAATCGGGCGCGTTGGCGTCGAGCCCGAGCGTGGTCAGCGTCTCGCGCACTGTCTCGCGCACGATGCGGCGGATGTCGGTTTCGGTCATGGCGGAACCGTCATGCGTCGCGGCCGCGCGGATCGCGCCAGCCGAGCGTGGCCAAGCGGCAGGCCACGTCGGCGCCGGAGCGCCGGCGGATCTGCGCGCTGGTGTTGGTCCAAACCGCGGCGTTGCCGTGGCAGGCGGTGGCCGTGCCGCCGGTCGATTCGCCGATCTGCGCCAGGGGCGCCGTGGTGCTGCTGGGTGCTTCGTCGCTGATGTCGGGATCGCTGAGATAAAGCCCCGTGTCGCCCACGAAGGCCGAGACCACGGCCTTCACCCGCACGCCCGTGGGCACGGTCAAGGTCGCCAGCACGGCGCTGGAGCCGGAATTGTTGGTGTCGACATCGAGCGGTGGGTCTTTCCACCAGAACTCGTCGCCGCGCTGGACGAAGCCCACGAGATTCCCCGAGCCGTCGTTGCGCACCGAACCCAGGCGGCGCTTCTGCGTATAGCCGGACGGCATGACGGGCGCGCTGGCGCTGGTCGAGAACAGTGCGTCGACAGCCAAGGTCGAGGGGTTGCGGATGGCGAAGACGTGATACCAGGTCGAGTTGGCTTCCGACCCCGTATCCAGTCCGCCCTGGTTGGTGCCCGCCGCCCACGCGGCATCCAGCCGTTTGGTGAGCGAAGCGGCCAAGTCGATGTTGGCCGCGTTGCCGTCGTCGCGGCTGGCGCCTGCCGCCACGTCGATATCGTTGTTGGCGTCCGAGCCGTTGTTGGACAGAAGGAACCCGTCGATCTGGCCGCGCGGCAGCGGAATCTCGGCCCAGCCGGGATCGGTGCCGTCCGACAGAAGCGCCCGGCCCGCCGCGCCGATGGAAAGACGCTGCGGCGCGCCGGCGCCGCGCACGACCAGATCGCCGCGCGTGGTCAGGACGTTCTTCAACGCGCCCAGCGTGGCCAGCGCCGTGTCCGAATCCACATCGTCGAGCAGCGTGTCGATGAAGGACGAGACCGGCCCCAGATTGGCGCTGGTGCCGGCGGCCGCGATGGCGCGGCCGTTGGCATCGAAGGCCAGGAACTTCGACGCGCGCTCGACCGACGACGGCAAGTCGGCGCCGAGCGACACGGCGTCGGTCGTGGGGAACTTGACGCTGCGCGCCAGCACCTCCTCGACCTCCTGCACCAGCATCACGGCGCGGTCATGCGCCTCCTCGACCGAATCCGACGGGAACGGATCGTTGGGCGTCAGGTCCACGCCCTGGGTGCGCGGCAAGACACGGCGGATGGTCCATTGCACGGAGGATGCGGGCGCCGACAGCGCCGTCACCGTGCCGGTCCCGCCTCCGCCGCCCGCGACGGTGTAGTGCGTGTCGAGCGATCGGAGCGTCTCGACGCCGGTCGCGACCGCGCGCTCGATCACCTGCAGGTCGGTGGCCTCGAAAAAGTTGAACGGAACGGCGAAGGACACCGTGGCGCCGTTGCCGGCATAGGTGACCTTGCTGGAGGTGGATGAGACGGTCATGGGTTCCTCGCTACCATTTGATTCTCGATGCGCCGTTCAGGAGCGTGGAGCCGGCGTCCATGAAGCCCGACTGCAGCGCCGCGCGGCCGCGCGTGCGCTGGGCGCCCGCGTCGGCCAGGCGGCCCCAGGATTCGAGATCGCCGCGCCGGCGAAGCGAGAGCGCGTCCATCTCGGCGTCCGAAGCGGCGTCGCCCAAGACGTCGATCGGCGTGCCTTCCAAGGTCACGCCAGCGTTGGCGTAACCGGCACGCCTTGCGCCCAACGCGCGTTGCGCCTGTTCCCGCGCCCGCGCCTCGTCAAACGCGGCTTGGTCGCGCGCAGCCGTGGCGTAGCCTTCGGAGACCGATTCGTTGTACTTCGCCATCTTGTTGGCGGCGACGCCCTGGGAGATTTGGTTCGCCGCGGTCAGCGCCGTTCCCGCGATCATCGCGGCCACTTCAATTCCACTCATCGTGTCCTCGCATACAGCCAATAATTCCCTTCGCCGCCGAGCCCGTAGCGGTGCATCAGCCCTTCGCGCGTAAAACCGAGTGCCCGCAGGAAGCGCGCGCCCGCATCGTGGTTGGCGTGACAACTGGCCTGGATGCGGCGCAAACCTTGCGCCTCGGCCATCGCGTCCAATCCGCGCGCGGCGGCGCGGAACAGCGCGACGGGCCGGTCCAGCGCCTCGACCGAGAACACGGCCCAGGCCTCACCCACGCCCGGCCAGAGCGGGCGCACACCCGCGCAACCCACGACGCGTCCGTCGATCAGACCGGTGAAGGCGCAGCCGCGCACGGCGTATGGATCGAGCCGGTCGGCCAGCCAGTCGCGGTAGAGCGCCAGCTCGGCTTGCGCAGGCTGGGGCGCCACGCGGCGCAGATGGCGCGGCTCGAACGGAACGACGCGCATGCTCAGCGCTCGTAGGTCGCAAGCCGCGGCATCACGGCCAAAAGCGTGAGCGGCAGCGGCTGGTCCTGGCGGATGAAGATGGTGGCGTCCGGGCCGTAGCCGCCGTCGAAGGCGACGTACTTGTCGCCGGTGAACAAAGGCGGCGCCCGGTCCATGGCATCGCCGCCGGCGCGGAACAGGATCTCGTCGAGATGCGCGCTGTCCGGGCCGATGCGCCCGCCGAGCGTGTCCATGAAGCGCAGGGTCACGCCCGCGATACGCTTGGTCTGGCCCTGCGCCGTGCCCGCCATGGCCCCCGCTTCGGGGCGCAACGTCTCGATGTCGGTCGGATAGGCCAGGCCGGCATGGACCTTGGACGCAGGCCGTTGCAGCGCGATCGCGCCGCCCACGACCACGGCGTCGGGATGCGCCGCACCGTCGGCCAGGACGGACACCGTCTCGCCTTCCAGATGGCCAAGGCCCGACACGCTCTCGACTGGCGCGCCGTCATAGGTCAGGCCGCAATCGACGAAGAAGGCGTCCGCGGGCGCAACGTCGCGCGAGAACACCTCTTCCATGAACTCGACCGTGCGGTGCGTGACGCCCGCAACGGTGCGCTTCACGGACAACCAGAGCTGGTCGTGCCCGCCGTTGGGCGACGGAATGACGGCCAGCGATTCCACCACCGCTTGCCCGCCCGCGAACGAGCCGCCCAGCACATGCCGGTGCCACCCGATCACCTCCTGTTCGCGCTCGTAGGTCATGCCCAACAAGGTGCCGTCTGCGCGCACGCACCACAGGATGGGATCGGGCTCCTGCGCGTACTCGACCGATGCGATGCCGGGCCGCGCGATATGCTCGGCCAGAAGCGTGAGGTCCGGCGCCACGTATTTGTCGCGCTCGAAGGAATAGGCCAGCTCGCGCACCTGGCGGCCCGAGCGCGTGACGAACAGCGTGGCGTCGCCCGCCTCGCGCGGCGCCAGGTCGGCGCAGCCATGGGCGCGGTGCCGCCGCGTCTGGACCGTGGTGGGCGTCAGCGGCTGGTCCAGCGTGGTCGCGCGCAGGATCCACAAGCCGCCGACCGTGCCGATCTGCAGCACCTGGCCGGGGTTGAGCCAGCGGATGACGTTGACCTGGTTGGCGGCCAGCGTGAAGGCGATGCCGCTGTCGTCGGCCACGACACCGTCGGTTCCGCTCGGCGCCATGGTCTCGAAGTCGCCGGACTTGGACGACCACACGGTCTGCGGCTGATGGGTCGAGCCCGCCCACCACAACCGCTCCTCGAAGAATGTCACCGCGGCGGGATAGCCGGTCGCAGCACTCCACGCGCCCAACCGCCAGGCGGCGACCGCGGAGGTGTTGCCGAAGGCGGACTTCACGTCCGCCGTCACCTGCGTGCCGGAGCTATAGGCCGTGATCTTGGCATTGCCCCAGGTCGAGCCGTGCTTGATGCGCACCAGACGCCCCACGTCCGAGGCCACGAACGGGCTGTGGCCCGAGGCCGTGATGGTGATGCCCGTGCCCGTGGTGGCCGAGGGCGCCAGCGTCTTGGCCGCGTCCGTGTTCTCGTCGAGATAGGGCCCGTCGAGAAAATCGATGAGCGTGAGCGTCCACGCCGTGTGCGCACTGCGCGTCAGCTTGCGCGGCGCATGGGACGGATGGGCGATATAGAGCGTGTCGGCCGACTGCGCGAATTTCAGCGCGGGCAGATCGGCCTCCAGATACGGCGTGGAGATCTCGACCGGCGTGCCCGGCGGTGATTCGATCCGCCCCTCTTCCATATAGAACCGGAGATACTGGTCGCCGAACTCCAGCACATAGGCTTGCGTGGTCGAGAACTCGAATGGCGCTAGCCGCACCGCTTTGGCGGCGCTCTTCACCGCCGCCACAAATCTTGTGCCCGAGCGGCGCGTGATCGGCCCCTGCAGCCGCACAATGCCGTTCAGGATCGTCTTGGCCGCGACGGCATACGGCGCCAGGTCCACGCGCCCCTGCAGCAAGGGCGAAATCTCGCCGCGCGCGAAGGATGCCTGAATCGGATTGGCCTTGGGCATGGGAATTTCCTACAAAGACACATGAAAAAGTCGCGCGTGCGGATGCGCGCGCGGTGGGAGGAGCGGATGGAGATTCGGAACTACGAAGTCGGCGACCGCGCCGCCGTGATCGCCCTATGGCAGGCGTGCGGCCTGGTTGTGCCGGGCAAGAACGATCCCGAAGCCGATATCGACTTCGCGGTCGCCAGCAAGGACGCCACGATCTTGGTCGGCGTGGCGGAGGACGAAATCGCCGCGACCGTCATGGTGGGCCATGACGGGCACCGCGGCTGGCTCTACTACGTGGCCGTGACACCTACGCGCCAGCGGCGCGGCCTCGGCTGGCGCATGGTCGAGGCCGCCGAGGACTGGCTGCGCCAACGCGGCGCACCCAAGGCCCAGCTTCTCATCCGCGAGACGAACACGCAGGTGGAGGCGTTCTACGCGAAGCTCGGCTACGCGACGATCCCGCGCATCGTGATGCAGAAGCTGTTGTGAGCTGGCGGCGCACGCCCGCGCCGTCGCCCTACTGCGCGGTGCGGACGGTGCCGACGACCGAGAGAGCTCCGCTAGGGCCGCGTTTGACAACGACGATTTCACCGGATTGCGGCGTGTAACCCGTGAGCGCCGTGATGTTGACCTGATGCGTCACCAAAACCGTCGGCGTGGTCAAAGGCGCCCTCTTGATCCAGGCGCGCGTAGCGTCAGTCTGCGCCCGCGCTTGATCGCGGCCGTCGAAAAACGAATTGAGCGCCGAAAGCTCCTGAACCGCGCCCAACTCCAGAAGCCGCGCGGTTTCCAGACACCGGCACCACTGGCTGGAATAAACCAGCGCCGCACTCACCCCGTTGGACCGGAACATCGCGCCGATGGCCCGCGCCTGCGTCCTGCCCTCCTCGCTCAGATTGCGCTGGGTGGCACAATCCTTGACCTCGAACCCGGCGGGATCGCCGACACCGGGCGCGATGGCGTGACGCATCAGCACCAGATGACCGCCCGAACGCAGCGCCACCCACGGGTCCGCACTCGCCATTGCCGTGGAAATGCGCGTGTCGAAGACCAGGATCGCAAGCGGCAGCAGCGCGAGGCTTAAAAGTCGCCGCAATCCACTGAGTCCTGCGATGCGTGAGCCACGTTCGATAGCGCAGGCTGACATGGGAGCAGGTCCAGCTTCCGTGCAGGAGCGTTTGAAGCGCCCCATGAGACGCTAAGACTATACAGCCCAGGGCGTCAGCCTGCTGCCCGCTTCAAGGGCCGGTTTTAGGCCACGGCACCCGCGTCGACGCGAAAGATTTGCCGCCAAGCCGCCCGTCCGGAGCCCAACGCATGATCCGCGAGACGAACATGCAGGTCGAGGCGTTCTATGCGAAGCTCGGCTACGCGACGATCCCGCGCATCGTGATGCAGAAGGTGTTGTGGGGCTTAGGAGGTGCGCATGACCAATCCTTCCCGTCCGCCCGGCTATTCGCCCCTGACCCGCGCCTTGCATTGGGCGTCGGCCTTCTTGGTCATCGCCGCGTTCGCGCTCGGCCTGCAATTGGAGGATTGGCCGCGCGGCCCCCAGCGCGACGACGCCATGATGGTGCATTACAGCCTGGGCACTGTGGTTCTGGCTCTTGCGCTCGTCCGCGTCCTGCGCCGCATCCTGCTGCCGCGCTTCGAGCCGCCGCGCGCAGGCACGCCTCTCGCGCGCTTCGCGGCCTCCGCCATGCATTGGGTGCTTTACGGCATGATGATCGTGCTGCCCGTGACCGGCGCGCTCGACCGCTGGGCGCGCGGACGCCGGCTCGCGGTGTTCGGCGATTTCGAGGTGCCGCCCCCCTTCCCGATTCCCGGCGACCGGTTGTGGCGCGAAGCGCATGAATGGCTCGGTTATGTCTTGGCCCTCCTGGTGCTGGGACATTTCGCGGCCGCGCTCTGGCACCACGCGATCCTCAAGGACGGCACGCTTCGCCGCATGCTGCGCGGCGAACGGCGCCGATCGTCGCCATGAGCAATCGCGTCCTCCGGCATTCCAACGCATGACCGATTCCGCCGCCACGCTCGGCATATTGGCCCGGCCGACGCGCCACCTGTTCTTCACGGGCAAGGGCGGCGTGGGCAAGACCACGTTGGCCTGCGCGGTCGCCCTGGCGCTGGCGGATCGCGGCAAGCGGGTTCTCTTGGTCAGCACCGACCCTGCCTCGAACTTGGACGAGATGCTGGGCACGGCGCTGGATAACAGGGCACGCCCGGTCGCGGGCGCGCCCGGCCTGTCGGCGATGAACATCGACCCCGAGGCGGCGGCCGAGGCCTACCGAAGCCGCGTGCTGGCCCAGATGGGCGACAGCGCGGATGAGAGCGAGCGCGCCACGGTGCGCGAGCAATTGTCCGGCGCCTGCACCACCGAGATCGCGGCCTTCGACGAGTTCGTCGATCTGCTGGCCGATGAATCCGGCGGCTTCGATCATGTCGTGTTCGACACGGCGCCCACCGGCCACACGCTGCGCCTGCTCAGCCTGCCCAAGGCCTGGACCGGCTTCCTCAAGGACAACGATCGCGGCGCGTCGTGCCTCGGCCCCCACTCCGGCCTCAAGATGCAGGAGATGAAGTTCCGCGCCGCTCTCGCCGCGCTGGGCGATGCCGCGCGCACGACCATCGTGCTGGTCACGCGCCCGGACATGGGCGCGATCCGCGAGGCCGCGCGCACCAGCGGCGAGTTGCGCGCGCTGGGGTTGGGCAACCAGCTTCTCGCGGTCAACGGCGTCTTCACGGCCGGCGATCCGTCCGATGCGGTCGCGCACGCGATCGAGACGTTGGGTCAACGCACGCTGGCCGCGCTGCCCGATGCCTTGCGCGCCCTGCCGCAGGACCGCGTGCCCTTGCACGCCTTCGACATGGTCGGGCTGCCCGCGCTGCGCCGGGTGCTGGCCAGCGAGCCGGCGCCGGCCAAGGCGGCGATGGATGCCTCGCCCATGCCGGACATTCCCGGTCTCGATGCGCTGGCCGACGAGCTGGCGGCCGCGGGACGCGGCCTGATCATGGTCATGGGCAAGGGCGGCGTCGGCAAGACGACGGTGGCCGCCGCGCTGGCTGTCGGCCTGGTGGCGCGCGGCCACGGAGTCCATCTGAGCACCACGGACCCGGCGGCCCATGTCTCGGACACGCTCGCCGGCGCGCTGGACGGACTCGTGGTCGACCGCATCGATCCCAAGGCCGAGACGCAGCGCTATATCGAGAAAATCATGGCCGCGCGCGGGCCCGATCTGGACGCGGCGGGCCGCGCGCTTCTGCGCGAGGATCTCGAATCGCCCTGCACGGAGGAGGTCGCGGTCTTCCACGCCTTCTCGCGCATCGTGGCCGAGGCGCGCAGCGCCTTCGTCGTGCTCGACACCGCGCCGACCGGACATACGCTTCTCCTGATGGACACCACCGGCGCCTATCACCGCCAAATGGTGCGCAACATCGCGCCCACGCCGATGGCGCGCGTGATCACGCCGCTCATGCGGCTGCAAGACGCCGATTATTCCAAGATCGTCCTGGTCGCCCTGCCGGAGACGACGCCGGTGTCGGAGGCCGCAGCGCTGCAAGAGGATTTGCGTCGCGCCCGGATCGAACCCTATGCCTGGGTCATCAACCGCAGCCTGCTGGGCACAGGCACGCACGACCCCGTGCTGACCGCGCGCCTCGCGGGCGAGCGCGCGCAGATTGCACGCGTGAAGGCGGGCTTGGCGCGCCGCCTGTTCCTTTTGCCCTGGCAAGCCGAACCGCCCGTGGGCCTCGCCGCGCTCAAGCGGCTGACCGCACGCGCATCGTGATGCAGAAGGTGTTTTGAATGATCAGGAAGTCGGCAGCGAATAACTTTTCACATTTAGAAGGTCGAGCATTGCTTCATTTGACCAATCGCAATCTTGGTACGTCCGCGTACAGCGCTTGAAATTCATGCGGCGAAATCATGAGCAACGCTGCCACTTCCTCAATGGAATATCGCAGCGTCTCCAAATGAAATCTGACGGCCTGAGATAGCGTTGATGCCTTCTCAATCTCGATAGGAAATGGCTCACCCCGGGCGTAGCCGGCTTTACTGTAGTTCACATTCAGACCGGTATATTGACTGGGTGTAATCAGCTTTTGCCTGTACGCCTGCACGATGAGCGCTTTTATCGAAACTTTCCAAAAGCTCTTCGCACGCCCAAGTTTTCCGAGGGAGGGATAAGCGATGTAGGGCCTTACCTCCTTTGCGGGCATGAGGAACTCTGCGGCGAATTCATCCGCTTCGACTTCCATTTCTTCTTCACCAGCGGGATGGTTGTGTAGAACGAGGTGGGCCAGCTCGTGGGCTAAGGTGAATCGATACCGATCGCCTGGCACAGCCGAATTCATAAAAATTAGAGGTGGCATTCCCGGAAGTTGAAAACTCAGAGCATCCAGTAAGGAGGTACCAAAATTAATCTGAATTATGATCGCGCCAGCGCGCTCAAGAAGCGCGGTGAGATTCTCGATAGGACCTCGCGGCACCATCCAATAGCCGCGCAGATGTTGTGCCGCTTGCTGGGGAGTCCATTGATGCTTTGCGAGATCAATTGCCGGAAATTCTCGTTCAGAGTGGAGCTCGAACGATTGCAACAGCCGGGCTAAATGCATCCGACGAATATTTATATCCGCTTCGATCTTATTCAGAACTTTCGTTCCCAGGCGAGCGCGCTTGCGATAATGGAAAGCGGGTAACCCATGCGGCCGCTCCGAAGAGTAGAAAAAGGCGACCGGAAAGCCGAGGGCGGCGGCGAGCGCATCGACTGTTTCTGACGTTGGGTCGGTCGTGAGCCCATTCTCGAGCTTCGAAACTAAAGCCTGAGTAACGCTGGCGCGTTGCGCCAGCTCGCCCTGCGTGAATCCTCTCGCGGCCCGCGCGACTTGTAAAAGCGCGCGGTTGAAGTTGTCTGGCATGGTGACGCTCAACCGTTGGCGCGGCGACGCGCAGTGCCAAATGGCAGTTCGACCGGGGTGATGTCTACCCAAGAGTACGTATTATCGACCGGGACGATCTGAGAAACCCACCGCCCCCGCGGGCGGCGCACGGTTACCCGCTCAACGCTGGAGAACGCCGCGTCCGGCTGATAACCCATGACGAGCCGAGCCGCCGCAGGCGGCAAACCTGGTAAGTCAGCCTGGGTATCAAAGGCGCGCTGCTGGGCAGTGTCGTTGTTCCGATGACGACCGTTGGCATCAACCTTCTTGGCGCGAATCAAAACCTGGTCACGGATATTCAAGAGATGCAGGTTCCGAATCGTCATGAAGTGAAAACCAGGCTCATCGCCGAACTGGCGTTGGAGGTCGCTCCAGATATGGCACCAAACCGCGCTCGCGGCCGCGCGGTCATCATGCTCGGCACGGATATTCGCTGGAACCTCGTTATAAAGGTCCAGCGCGGTCGGGAAGACCGAAAACATGCGATCAAGATGCGGCTCCAATAGAGCCATCACTTCGATTTGGTCAGGGTCGATGTCGTCGTCCATTTCCACCTCTGCCGTGAGATGGCGAATGTCGCAAATCACAGCTAATTATTCAACGAAAAATATAACTCATATTATACTATTTGGAATCAATAGGTTACTGCGCAAATTACCGACTGTGCGCGCTCACCCCCGCGCCAGCAGCCACTCCTGCGCCTCGATCACATCCGGCGTCCCCTCCTGCGCGTCGGCGGTGCGCGCCTCCGCCAGCTTGCGCTCGTAGAGAAGCCGCATGGCCTCCGCCATGGATGAGCTTTGCTTCAACGGCTCGGCCAATTCGGCGGCCAGGCGCGCGGCCAGCGCCTCGCGGAACAGCGCCGAGAATTCGTTGGGGTCGGTGACGCGGCGCAGGTAAAGGATGCGCAAGGGCGCGCCGGCGTCCGTCAGGATGCGGCGGCCTTCGACCTTCCACTCGGCTTCCGCGTCCTCAAGCCGCAGGACGCGCAGGCAATAATCGGGTGCCGTCGGCAGCGGATAGGCGGCGGCATAGCCCCACACGGGTGCCATCGCATCGGCGGCCAGTTCGGCGCGCGCCAACGCGAAGTTCCAGGGATGGGCCTGGATCACCGCATCGCGCAGCGCGTCGAACACGGCATGGGCCAGGCGCGCGGGCTTGGCACCTTCGGACAAGGACGTGATGGTCGCCTCGCCGAGCTTGATCAGCGCGGCGTTGACGATGCCGACGTTCGACGCCATCGGTCGCTCCTCTGGTTGGGTAGGGAAAAGGGAAACGTGAAGGGCCGCTAGGCGGACGTTCCGTGGGCGGATTCGATTCCGTCCGACGACAGCGAAACTCCATCGGGCCCTTCGATGCGCAGCACCGTACCGCCCCGCGCCCGCGTGCGGCGGGCAAAGAACAGGGCGCCGGCCAGATTGGGAAAGCGGATGGCGCTCGGCCGCACGTCCCGCAGAAGCGCGAACTGCCGCGGCGCGGCGCCGGAGAAATAGACGGTGAATGTGCGTCGGTCTGTCATGGCGTATCGGGACCAGAGATGCCGGCGCGCGGATGCGCCAGCCGGAACTCCCCCAACACGGGGCGGACTCTGGGCCTGGGACGCACGTTCCGCCTTGATCAGCATCAAACCGGGAATCGCGTAAATCCGCCGTTTTTCACACTCGCGCGCGGTTCAGCCGCGGTCGCGGCAATAGGCCTGGACCTCTTCGGCCGCGAACACGAGACCGTCCGGCCCCGCGACGCGCAGCACCGTGCCGCCGCGCGCCAGCGTGCGGCAGGCGAAGAACAGCGCGCCGTCGAGATCGGGAAAACGAACCGTCTCGGCCCCGGCATTGCCCAACCGCGCGAATTGCTCCGGCGCGGCGCCGGAATATTGGACGAAGAAAGGCCAGGCTTCGGTCACGCCCTGCTGTACCCCCGCGGTTCAGATCCGCATGAGCCGTGCCTGAGCGTCGAAGCGCATCGGTGGGGCTTGCCGGCTGGACGCCGGTTTTGTTGGCCGTCTTGGTGGCAACCGTATCCGCAAAATCCGGGCCACGGGCCGGGCGGACTCCCGGCGCTAAGCGCGGAAATCCACCCGGCACCAAGGCAACAGAGCGGCGCGCGCCTCAGTTCCCCGGCATCACCACCTCGATGTCGAGGCTGATGGTGCCTCCCGCGGAGCCGACCGTGTTGCCGGTCAGGGCCAGGTCGTACCAGAGGTTCGGATCGGACGAGAGGCCGGCATCCTGCCAGACCTTCTTCTCGATATTGGCCACGTCGCGCGCCTCGAAGCCGATCTGCACGCCCGCCGTGTCGGCCGAGGCCAGCGAGACGGCGGAGGCATAGGCGTCGGCGTCCACCACGGCACCGCCGTCTACAGCGGTGCGGTAGAGACCGAGATCGTAGCTGGTGCCGCCGGTGATCGCGTCGTGGAACTTGCGCACGCCCTTCACCAGCCAGGACGAGTGGACCCGCGCCATGCGGTAGACCGACCCGTCATTGTCCGAGGCGCCCTGCTCCACCACGGCGCGCAGGCATTTCACCTTGCCGCCCGCGATCTGAAGGTCGTTGAGAACCTGGGGGCTTGCGTCGGCGTTGGCGACCGACGCGCTTTTCGTATTGACCACTGCCATTGGAAAAACTCCCGATGAGGATGAAGGAAATCCGGCGCGGCGAGGCCGTGATGGCGGGATGCGTGTTCCTGCCTTCGTCCACCGACGATGCGGCGGCCGCGCCGGAAGCGGTTCAGGCTTCGGTGCAGAGGATCTCGACCACGGATTTTTCCTGCATCCGCACGGCGCCGATCGACATGCTGAAATAGACCTGCATGGCGTAGGATTTGTCCGGCCGCTCCGAGATGTTGGCCTTCACATCCTTGCCCACGGCCAGCAACAGGCCCGACTTGCGCCAGGCGATGCATCGCCGGTTGCCCGACGACGTGCCGAGCCGCTGGGTGCGGACGAACTTGAAGCCCAGGAACGTGTCGATCTCGCCCTGCGCCAGGGCCTTCACCGTGTTGTAGTCGGCGCTCTTCACCTCGGTCGTGTTCAACAGGTTGGTCACCTGCTTGGCCGAACAGGCCACATAGCGCGGCTCGTCCGGATCGTTCTCCTCGGCGTCGAGCAGTTCCTTGGCCGAGAGAAGCTTATTCAAGGTCATGCCCGAGGCCGCCGCGCCCACCTGCATGCCGGAATCGAACGGCGTGGCCGTGGCCCCGGTCTCGCCGGTATAGGCGGTGGCGAAGGCGGCGCCGATCAGCACGTCGTCGATGGCGCGCCCCATGGCGGCCGCCGCGCCCTCCTGATAGGGCGAGGTGAACTCGTTCAGGGTGCGGACCTTGTCCTGGTCGTCGACCAGGTCGGCCCATTCGTAGTCGACAAGCGTGACCCGGCGCCGCGCATGCGGCGTGTCGATCTGCGGCGTATCGCCATGGCGCGTCAGGCGCGGCACGGCGGCGGTGATGCCGATCTGGTCGAAATAGGCGTTCTTGGCGTGGACGCCCGTCTCCACCCGCACCGCGTCGCGCAGCCGGCTGCCCTTCTGTTGAACGAGCAGCTCGACGCCCGAGCGGTACTGCTGGACGAACGAGGTCGTGATTTGGGTGCTCATACGAGCCCTCCGTCGGTTACCGTTGGTTTTCGGACAGACGAAGAGGTTGCCCGCGGCTATGCCACGGACCTTTTCTTGCGCGCTGACGCGGCGCCGTTCGCGGCCTGCTTTCAGGCGGTCACCGGGGCCTGACGGTTGTCCCGAAGTATTCCGAAGGATGGAATCGCACCACCTTCCGCCGATGCGATAGAATTTGGCCGTGACCAGCATGGGGAAGCGTGTGCGCGCACCCGCATTATGGGCCGTTCTCTCGATCGCCGTGGGCGTCGCGCCTGCGCAGGCAACCCCGCCTTGCGACCCATCGGCCATAAGCGGCGATCTGAACGCGATGACCGAACAGGGGCTGGCCTATGAGACCGGGCAAGGCGTTGCCAAAGACGAGATGAAGGCGGCGGCGCTGTATCGCGAGGCTGCTGATAAAAACTATGCCCCCGCCCAAAGGCAGTTGGCCGCGCTGTATCTCCGGGGCGCAGGCGGCTTACCGAAGGACGACCAGGCAGCGTTCCAATTGCTCGAGAAAGCGACTCGGCAGAACGACGTTCTTGCGCAGATGGAGCTGGCCCGCCTGTATGACGAAGGCCGTGGCGGACCCAAGGATACCGCCAAAGCTAAACGCATCCGGGCCGATGTCGAGATGCGGGTGATCGCGGAGGAAGCCCGGCGGCAAACGTGCGAGGAAGCCGAGAAAGGCAGTGCGCGCGCTCAACTGATTCTGGGGCGCGTTTTGCTGAATGGCGACGAGGCGATCGGCATTTCCAAAAGCGAAGAAACAGCCGCGGGCTGGTTCCAAAAGGCAGCGCTACAAGGCAATGGCGCGGCACAATTTGAGCTCGGCATCTCTTACGAAGCCGGGCGCGGCGTGCCAGTAGACAACCTCCTTGCGTTGACCTGGTACGAAACGGCAGCGCGCGGTGGCAGCGACGACGTCATACGCCGTAAGGCGCGGGAGAAGAGCGCTGCACTTAAGCAGAAGATGAACTCAAAGGACGTCGATGAAGCCGAAAATCGCGCGGCGACTTTCGTGCCGCGCACCCCTTAAAGACAACGAACCTCCCTCGGGCGAACAAACAGGAGGGTACAGATGGACACCGAGAAAAAGGTCGCCGCGCATTACACGCATGGCGCGCTGGAACAGACCATCCTCGACACGCTGAAGGCGGCGGGGACGGACATCGACAAACTGACCGCGACCGATCTTTCGGCGGTGGACGAGTTTCATCTGGGCTGGCGCGACGCCACCATCGCCTTCGCCAAGGATCTGCGGCTCACGACCGGCGCGCGCGTGTTGGACATAGGCTCCGGCATCGGCGGACCGGCGCGCTATTTCGCCGAAGCGCGCGGCTGTCGCGTGACCGGCATCGATTTGACGCCCGAGTTCGTGCAGGTCGCCAACGCGCTGACCAAGCGCTGCGGCCTGGCCGACAAGGCCGAATTCCGCGAGGCCAATGCCAAGGGCCTCGCGTTCGAGGATGCGGCGTTCGACACCGCGACCATGATCCATGTCGGCATGAACATCCCGGACAAAGGCAAGGTCTTCGCCGAGGTGCGCCGCGTGCTGAAGAAGGGCGGCAAGTTCGGCATCTACGACATCATGCGTGCGCGCGACGGCGAACTTCCCTATCCCATGCCTTGGGCGGTATCACCTGATACCAGTTTCCTCGAAACGCCCGCGGCCTATCAGCGGCTCTTGGCCCATGCCGGCTTCGAGATCGAATCCGAAACCGACCGCAGCGCGTTCGTGAAGGAACTGGCCGAGAAGCGCCGCGCCGAAGCCGCCCGGTCGGGCGCGCCGGCGCTGGGCCTCCATATCCTGGGCGCGGGCATGAAGGAGCGGCTGGCCAACGTGACGGCCGCGCTGCAAGGCGGGCTGATCGCGCCGGTTCAGATCATCGCGCGGGCGATTTGATCCAAGACAAGACTCCTGGCGCCTTCTCTCGCTAGAGTTTTTCCTTGGACGCCGCCAGGGAGAAAGCAGACATGGCGAATGCGAACAATCCGCAAGGAGGCACGGTGCACGTGTGGGACCGCTTCGTGCGCGTGTTCCACTGGGCGCTCGTCGCCGCCTTCACCGTCGCCTATCTGTTCAGCGACGACGACACGCTGACCTTCCACACCTGGGCGGGCTACACGGTCGCGGCGCTGGTCCTGGCGCGCATCGTCTGGGGCGTGATCGGGCCGCGCCACGCGCGTTTCACGGATTTCGTCTATCGCCCTTCCAAGGTCTTGGCCTACGTCAAGAACCTGGTCATGTTCCGCGCCGAGCGCCATCTGGGCCACAGCCCGGCGGGCGGGATGATGGTGATCGCGCTCTTGGTCAGCCTGCTGCTCACCACGTTTTCCGGCATGGCCTATTACGGCACGCGCGCCGAAACCGACGGAATCTCGACCTTCGTCTCGCGCGAGGTGATCGGCTTGGAGCCCGTGGCGCCCGCGCTCTACAAGGGCACGATGCGCGACCGGGGCAACCGCGACGTGAAGGAGCTGCACGAAACATTCGCCGACATCACGCTGATCCTGATCTTCGCCCATATCGCGGGCGTCGTGCTGGCCAGTCTCGCGCACCGCGAGAACCTGGCGCGGTCGATGATCACGGGCGACAAGCGGCGCTAGCGGCAGGAAAAGATGGCAGCGCAGGGCGACAGCGGCGAAACGCCGGCCAACGCCGCCTTCGATCAACCCTTTCCCCTTCAGCGCCGGTTTCGGCGGCAGGTTCTGCCCACCCTGATCGCGCTGCTGGCGGCCACCACCCTTCTGATGGTGATGGGCGCGGGCTGGCTGACGGAACGAATCTATCTGGAGGAAGCGGACCGGCGGGTCCGCATCATCGACCGGGCGCTGACGGATGGCGCACCCGAAGCCTGGACGCGGATGAAACGCGGCGAGCCGCCGCAGCCTGTCTATGCCAGCGAGGACGGCGTGCGCCTTTTGCACGAACTGCAACGCGAGAGCGAAGAGCTCAACCTGGCCCGGCTCAAGATCTATAACTTGGATGGCACGCTGGTCTTCTCGAGCGAGCGGGCGAAGATCGGCAGCAAGGACATCAGCCCGGCTTTCCTGGAAGCCGTCAAAGGCGACGCGTCGGTGGTGCGGCGCGTGCGGTCCGGGGAGAATTCGCTTTACGAGCTCTATGTGCCGCTGGCCACCGCGGGGGCCGGAACATTGGTGTTCGAGCTTTACGAACCCGTCGATTACCTGGACGGCCTGCTGCTGCGCGTGGGCGCCGCGGCCGTCGCGATTCCGGGCCTGATCCTCATGGCCCTCACCGTGGCCATGGCGCGCCTGGTTCGCCGCGCGCAGGCCGACATCGACCGGCGCAGCCGCCTGGTCGGCGAGTTGCGCGCGCGGCTGGAACGCCTGGTGTCCGGCGCGGCGGTGCGCGCCGTGCGTGGCTCGGTCGGCCAAGGCGCCATCGCGCCCAGCCGCATCCGCTGCACGGTGCTCTATGCCGACATCCGCGACTTCACCAGCTTTTCCGAATCCAACCCGCCCGAGCAGGTGCTTCACTTCCTCAACGGCATCATGGCGGCGGTGGTGGATGCCGTCGCGCGGGCCGGCGGCGACGTGGACAAACTGATCGGCGACGCCGTGCTGGCGCGCTTCCAGGGACCGGATGCCGCGGCACGGGCCGTGACCGCCGCGCGCGCGGCGCTCACCGCCGTCGAGGACATGGCGCCGCCGCGCGGCATCGGCATCGGCGTCTATACCGGCGACGTCATCGCCGGCACGGTGGGCTCCGCCGACCGAATGGACTTCACGGTCATCGGCGACACGGTCAACGTGGCGGCGCGTCTGTGCGCCGCCGCCGCGCGCGGCGAGATCGTGGCGGACGCCGAGACGGCGTTGGCGGCCGAAGCCGTGGATTTCGGCGCGGTGGCCGAGCTGACCGTCAAGGGTCGCGCGCGGCCGATCCGCATCCGGCGGCGGCCGGCCCAAGAACGGCGGCGCTAACGGTCGCGCGGACGCTCCGGCGTCGGGCGCGCCGCTTCCGGCGTGTGGGCTTTGAGGCCACGCCGGACCAGGGTGGCCCAGGCATCCTCGGCCGTGTCGGCGAAGGCGAACAGGTCGAGGTCGGCGCGTTCGATCATGCCTTCCTCGATCAGCGCCTCGAAGTTGATCAGCCGTGACCAATAGGCGCGGTCGAACAGCACCACCGGCAGCGCCACCTCGATCTTGCCGGTCTGGCGCAGGGTCATCAGCTCGAACAGCTCATCCAGCGTGCCGAAACCGCCGGGAAAGACGACCAGGGCGTTGGCGCGCATCGCCAGATGCATCTTGCGCATGGCGAAGTAATGGAAGTTGAAGGTCAGGTCGGGCGTCTGGAAGGCGTTCGGTTCCTGCTCGTGCGGCAGCTTGATGTTGAAGCCGATCGACGGTGCGCCGGCTTCCCATGCGCCGCGGTTGGCTGCCTCCATGATGCCGCCGCCGCCGCCCGTGGCGATCACATTGTCGCGTTTGCCATTTTTGGGATGCAAGGCACCGCCGCGCTCGGAGGCAATGCGGCCGAAGCGGCGCGCTTCCTCGTACCAGTGCGTCCGATGGGGATAGGCCTGGGGTGCCCCCTCGGCGCCCGGCCGCGACCGTGCGCTGCCGAACACCACGATCGTCGAGCGCACGCCCCAGGCACGCAGGTGCTGCTCCGCCTTGGCATATTCCAGCATGAAGCGCACGCCGCGCATGCTGTCGCCCAGGAGGAAATCCTGATCGAGCGCCGCCAGGCGGTAGGCCGGCGAACGGGTCTGATCGTCGTTGTCGGGCGGCGTCATGGCCGGGACTGCGGCGGCGTCAGCGCGGTTCGGTCCAGCTTTCCGCAAAAGCCAGGGCGCAGGTGCTGAACGGCCGGCCTTCGCGATCGCGCGGCCACGCCTTGCCCGCGGCCAGGACGCCATTATGCGTGAGTGTCGCGCGCGCGGCCGGGATCAGCACGGTCGAAAGACCATAAGCGCGGCCCCCGTCGCCGGGCTGGGTGTGGATCAGGAGGGGGTCGCCCATCTGGTGCCAGGCCAGCGCGATCTGCTCGCCGTCGGCGGACACGGTCTCGGTCCAGGTCTCGTTCGGGTCGCCCACCTTGGCGAAGTTGGCTTCGGAAACGGGGATCGATTCGTCCTTCAGCTCGGCGTTCAACATGCCCTGGACGGTCTTCTGCAGCCAGCGCGCAAGCTTCACGTTGTCGGAATAGATGCGCCAGGGCTTTCCGGTCAGCTCGCTGCGCAGATAGAGCACATGGCCCGTGCCGGCCGGCGACAGGAAAACGCGCCAGTAGCTGGCCTCCGTCGTGTTCGGGCCGCCGTCCGTCTCGCTCAGACGGATGAACGGGTTCTCACCGGTGACGATGACGCGGTTGGAATCGACCGTGCTCATGGCGGGCTCCGCAGAGTGAAGTGGCAGGCTCACCATACACCGTCCGCCCGCGCTTTCGATATCGGCAAGAAAATGGGGCCGGCGCGCCGGCGGTACGCAGAATGGGCTTTCCCGCGCGCGGGATGGCGAGGCACGATGCCGGTCCGGCAGCAGCCCCGTCCGACGCAAACCCATGACCGACCGCGCCACGCTTTACCGTTGGATCGACGCCACGCTGTTCGAGTTGGGGCGCCAGTTCCGCTTCTCGTACCTGCCGCCGCTGATGGTCTATCTGGCCGCGGGCGTATCGGGCCTGACGGCCATCGTGGGTACGTTCTTCGTCAAGGATCATCTCGGCCTGTCGGCGTCGTTCCTGGCGGGCTTGGCCTTCTGGGCCGGCATCCCGTGGGCGCTGAAGGTGCCGCTGGGCCATCTGGTCGATCTCATTTGGCGCCGCAAGGCGCTGCTGGTCTATTGCGGCGCCGCCCTCATCGCGCTCAGCGTCGCGATCATGTACGGGCTGATCGCCCACACCGGCCGCATGGCCGCGCTGGCGCCGGTCGAGGCCTGGTACGTGGCCAGCGTCCTTCTCGCGCCCATCGGCTACGTCTTCCAGGACGTCGTCGCCGACGCCATGACCGTCGAGGCCGTGCCGCTGTTCGACGATCGGGGCCGGCCCTTCGGCGAGGACGCCGTGAAGGCGATGCACACCACGATGCAGACGCTGGGCCGGGCCGCGATCATCCTGGGCTTGGTGCTGGTCGCCGTGCTGAACATCGCGATGTTCTCGGATGTCGCACGCCTCAGCGAGGCCGAGAAGACGGACGTCTATGCCGAAATCTATCTGATGGCGCTCGCGATCCCCGCCATCTCGGTGCTCGGCGTCGCGCTGGCCGCGTTGCACCGGCGCGTCCGCGCCGCGCGGCTGCGCCGCCAGGGAATCGGCACCGGCCGCATCGCGGAGATGCTGGACCCGCGCGACGATGCGCTTGTGCGCCCCAACTGGTGGATTCTCGGCGGCAGCCTCGCGTTCGCGGTCTTCACGATCGGCATGGGCGTCGCGGCCGTGCCGTTCGACCAGGAAATCGTCTTCGCAGGCTCGATGGCGATCATCCTGTTCCTGATGCGCCGCCTGAGCTTGGAACTGCAGCCCGGCCTGCGCGGCGCGCTGATGGGCACCGCGATCATCCTGTTCGCGTTTCGCGCCGTGCCCTTGCCGGGTCCCGGCGCGACCTGGTGGGAGATCGACGTGCTCGGCTTCGACCAGCACTTCCTGTCGATCCTGACCCTGATCACCTCGGGCTTGGCCTTGGCCGGCATGATCGTCCTGCGGCCCATGATGGCGCATCGCACGGTGGCCGACGTCGTCGTCATCCTGACGATCGCCGCGGGCCTTTTGTCGCTGCCGAATCTCGGTCTCTACTATGGGCTGCACGAATGGACCGCGGCGCATACCGGCGGCGTGGTGGACGCGCGCTTCATCGCCATCCTCGACACGGCGCTCGAATCTCCGCTCGGTCAGATCTCCATGATTCCGCTTCTGGCCTGGATCGCGCGCAGCGCGCCGGCCCACTTGAAGGCCACGTTCTTCGCCGTGATGGCCTCGTTCGCCAACCTGGCGCTCGCCGCCAGCAGTCTGGGCACCAAGTACTTGAATCAAATCTTCGTCGTCACGCGCGAGGTGCGCGCGGGCGGCGGCGTCACCGTTCCGGCGGATTATGGCGAACTGGGCTGGCTTTTGATCACGGTGGCGGCGTTGACCGTCATGCTGCCGCTCTTGGCCGTGGTCGTCGTTCAGGCCTCGCCCCTACGCACGCGGCAATAATCCCCGGGCCGCCGCTTCGATCACACGATCCTTCGGCAGACGCACGGTCACGGTGGTGCCCCGGCCGACCGCGCTTTCCACCTGCATCGCGCCGTCATGCAACAGGATCAAGTGCTTGCTGATCGACAGGCCGAGGCCCGTGCCGCCGTACTTGCGCGCGTGGCTGGGATCGCCCTGCCAGAACGGCTCGGCCACGCGGCCGAGATCTTCCGCGGCGATACCCACGCCCGTGTCCGCCACGCGCAGCGCCATCGACCCATCCGGCTCCAGCGCGGCCGAAAGGGTCACGTATCCGCCCGCCGGCGTGAACTTCACCGCGTTGGATAGAAGGTTCAGCAAAACCTGTTTGAGCGCCCGCGCGTCGGCCCGCACCGGCGGCAACGCGGCCGGCACCTTGTTCTCCAGATTCACGCCGGCCATGTTGGCGCGCGTCGAGGTGATGGTGAGACACGATTGCGCGAGTTCGGACAGGACCACCGTGTCCTCGACCAGCTCGTAACGCCCGGCCTCGATCTTCGACATGTCCAGGATGTCGTTGATGAGGGTGAGCAGGTGCTGACCGCTGTCGTGGATCATCTTGCCGTATTCGGGCACCGGCGCCTCGAGGCCGGGCTGGTCGCGGATGATCTCGGACAGGCCCAGGATGGCGTGGAGCGGCGTGCGCAGCTCGTGACTCATGTTGGCCAGAAACAGCGACTTGGTCCGATTGGACGCCTCCGCCGCGTCCCGCGCCTCCGACAGCATTTCCTGCTGCTTCTTGAGCGCGGTGATGTCCGTGGCGACGCGGATCAGCCCGCCGTCCGGCGTGCTCCGCTCCGAGATCTGCATCCAGCGGTCGCCGATCTGCTGCACATCCACGGGCTCGCCCGGGTGGCGGAACTGCCGCAGACGGGTCTGGATGAAGTCCTCGCGGGCCATGCCAGGCGGCAAGCGAAGCCGTCCGGTTTCGACCCAAGCCCGTAGAATATCCTCATAGGCCGCGCCCGGCTGGTTCAAATGGGCGGTCTCCGGATAGATCGCGCGGTGGCTTGTGTTGCACATGACGAAGCGCTCGTCCGCGTCGTAAAGCACGATCGCTTCCGACATGCCCTCGATGGCTTCATAAAGCCGCGCTTGCGCGTCGTGCGCGCGCTGCGCCACGGCCAGGTTCCGGATCAGCGCGTAAACCAGCGCCGTCACCAGCGCCAGGATCGCCACAATGACGGTGGCGCGAAGGCTCGTGTCGCGCCGCCAGTTGACTAGCGCCACGTCGAGCGGGACGCCGATGGCGACCACGATGGGCACGTCCGAGACGCTGCGATAGGACATGATGCGTTCGACCCCATCGACGGGCGACGGCGCGATGAATGTGCCCGCCGGCGCATCGTCCAACGCCTCGCCGATGGTCTTCGCCTTGTAGCCCTGGACATAAAGCTCCGGCAGCGCGGGCTCCCGCACCAGAAGCTGGCGCTCGCGGTTGAAGATCCACACCGTGCCGCCCGCGCCGATATCGAGCGAACGATAGAATTCGCCGAAATAGGCCGGATCGACGATCGCCACCGCGACGCCGCCGAACGAGCCGTCCGGCCGGTCGATGCGGCGGCTGACGGGGATGAACCAGGTCCCGGTCCGGACGCTTTGCAGCGGCACCCCGATATGGAGGGCCTTGGAGGGATTGTCCCGATGGAAGGCGAAATAAGGCCGGTCGAAAAAGTTATTCCGCCCGTCGCCTGGGCTGGTCGATTCCGCGAGAAGACCGCCGCTCGAATCGATCAGGGCGATGTTCTTCACCTGGGGCAGCAATTCGTCCTTCGCCGCCAGCGCCCGGCGCCACGCCGCGCCATGCGCGGTTTGCGCGAGTCCCATCGTTTCGGCGTCGAACACCATGTCGGCCAGCGCCATGTCGACGGCCTGGAAGGCACCGCCGGCATGCTCCTGCAGCGCGCTGACCAGATTCTGGGCGTTGCGCTCGGCCTGATCGATGGCGCGCTTGTGGGTGCGCATGACGGTCGCCGTGCTGCCGACCAAAATGATCGCCACGAAGACCGCGCCCAGGATGATGATATTGCGGCGCAATCGGCCCAGGGTGGTGGCCGACCTAGCCGGCGTATGGCGCACGTTCTTTCCCCGGTCGGACCCGTCTCGCGGAAGAGCTTAGTGGAGAAGGGGTGGCGGCGCCAAGAAACGCCGGGCCACGCCCGGTTTCAGGCACCAGGTGGCGCGTCCAGCGGCGTCACCTCCACCGGCTTTCCGGCCGGCGCGGCCGCGTCGGCCGCGTTCGGCAAGGGCATTTGGACCGAGATGTAATCCCGGCCATAGAACTGGCGGTGCTCGACATGCAAGGCCAGGCCGCGGATCGCTTCGAGATGCGCGTCCGCGCCGGTGTCGGTCAGAAGGTTCCGCGCCAGGTTCGGACCGACGAACTCGGCCTCCGCGAACCCGCCGGTCCGCTTGAGGACAAGACGCACCGTGTGCCCCGGCCCGGTCTGCCCGGCGATATAGGCGAAGGTCTCGTCGGTCGCGATGGCCAGGCGGCCGGTGGCGATCTTGTTCCACCCGGCCTTCGCGCAGAACGCCAGCACGGAAGCGCGCAGCTTTTGGGCGCCTTCCTTGTCCGTGCTCAACTCGATTTTGATTGCCCGCCCCTTGCCCGCCTGCAAAAGCCCCATCAGCACGATGGCGACGACGCCGCCCGAGGTGGTGCCGCTGCCGAACATGGTGGTGAACCACACCGGCATCTCGGCGTTGAACAGCCACTTGTTCTGCATCGCCACGCCGATCCAGAAGCTGATCGTGACGACGAAGCCGGTCGCGAAATCGGGTCGTCCCTCATTCACGAGCCTGAGGCCGTGGCTGAACAGAAGCGCCAGGAGCACCGCGATATAGGCGCCGACCACCGGATTCGGGATCGCCATCAGGACCGCGGCCAGCTTTGGCGAGAAGGCGATCAGGATCAGGAACGCGCCGCCGAAATAGGCGACCTGCCTTGCCGCGATGCCGGTGATCTCGGCCACCGCCACGCTGGTGGAATAGACGGTGTTCGGCACCGTGCCCGCGACACCGGACAGAAGATTGCCCACGCTGTCGGCGTTGATCGACCCTTGCACGGCGCGGAAGTCAATCGGCTTCCGCTTGCGCAGCGCGACGCGCTGGACGGCGGTCGCGTCGGCATAGGTTTCGATGCCGCCCACCAGCGTCACGATGGCGAAGGCCGGCAAAAGCGTCCAGAAGTCGGCGCCGAAGCTCAGATCCAGGCCCGGCCACGAAGCACTCGGCAGGCCGAGCCACGGCGCGGCCGCGATGGCCTGGAACGAGATCAGGCCTTCCGTATAGGCGACCGCACAGCCGAGCCCGACGCCGATCAAAGGCGCCCAGAGCCGCAAGCGTGGCCCGGCGAAGATGATGATCACGATGATCGAGACGAAGGTTGCCGCCGCCGAGGATTGGTGCGGTCCGGTCGAGTTCACCGACGCCGGCAATTTCGCGATCAGGTCGATCGCGATCGGCATGATGCTGACCGCGATCAGCATCACGACCGTGCCGCCGACGGCGGGCGTGATGATCTGGCGCAGCCGCCCGAGGCTTATCGAGAAGGCGAACTGCACGAAGCCGGACACCGCCACGAGCGTGGCCATCAGTGCCAAGCCCCCGGCCGCGATCGCGTCCAGCGACACCGGCACATAGGCGCTGTTCGAGCCCATGAACAGCACGAAGCCGCAGCCGAAGATGCCGATGCGCGAGGCCTGCAGCAGCGTACACAGCCCGCACACGATCAGCGCGGCGAAGATCAGCCAGCTGGCCTCGCTCTCCAGACCCGCCGCGCGGGTGATGACGAGGGGCGCCAGCACGATGCCGGCGAGGATGAGAGCGACGATCTGCCCGCCAACCAGCGCCGCGACGGGCAGCGGCGCCCGTTCGGTCGCGTCATAGCGCAGATTGACGGCGCTGGATTCGGCCTCGGCGTTCATCTTTTCTCGAAAGATCTTGCGGAAGGAAGGCGGACGGGCCGGTCTTGTAGCGCGGTTTCAGCCCGTTGCCCATATGCGCTTCAGCACGCGCACCAGGTTCTCGCCCAGCAGGGCGCGGATATCGGCCTCGCGCCAGCCGCGTTCCACCAGCGCCTGCGTCAGATTGCCCAGTTCCGCCGGAGAGCCGCAGTCGGAGAGGTACCGCGTCTTCACATCGTTGCCGAAGGCGGCGGCATATGTGTTCACGTTGCCGGCATAGCGCTTCATCGTGCGCTCGATGATGTGATTCACCTTGGCCAGGTCGCTCACGATCGGAAAATCGCTGCCCAGCGAGACATGCGCGATGCCGACCAGCCCGACGATATGCTCCAGGTGACGCACGAAGTCGGACAAATTGGGCCGGCGCGACGGATCGCCGTTCCAGCACATGGGGCCGTAGACGCTGGCGCCGATCAACCCGCCTGTCCCCGCCACCGCCTTGATCACGGCATCGCTCTTGTTGCGCGGCACGTCGCGCACGGCTTTGGCGTTCGCATGGGTGATCAGCACCGGCTTGTCCGACGCCGCCACGGCATCGAGGCAGGTGCGTTCGGCCACATGGCTCAGATCGACGGCGATGCCCAGGCGGTTCATCTCCCGGACGGCCCTCTTGCCGAAGGCGCTCAGGCCGCTGTCGAGCGGTTCGAGGCAGCCGCTGCCGATGAAATTGCGCTCATTATAAGTGAGCTGCATCACCCGCACGCCGAGCCGCCGGAACAGCGTCAGCCGCTCCAGCCGGTCGGCGATGGGCCGCATGTTCTGCCAGCCCATGATCAAGCCGATTTTGCCCGCCGCCTTGGCCGCCGCGATATCCTCCGCCTCCAAGACCAACCGCCAAGGGCTGCCGGCCTCGTCGAGCCGCGCGCACCAGGTCGCCATGTTGTCGCAGCAGAGTTCGAAATCGCCGGTGACGTCCGCGACCGTGATGTTGATCGCGGCCACGTTGCCCGCGATCAGGTTGCCGGCATAGCCGTCGGAGCCGAAGCCGAGCCCGTCGACGATCAAGGCGTCGCGGTGGATCTCCTCGACCGTGCGCGCCGCCATCAGGCGAAGTGCGGCATGACACGGGTGGCGAACAATTCCAGCGAGCGCATCACGTCCCGGTGCGAGGCGCCGAAATTCATGTTGAGCATCAGATTGTCGATGCCCAGCGCCTCGTAGCGCTTCAGCATCTCGATGCAGCGGTCGGGCGTGCCGATGATGATGTTGTTGGCGATCTCCTCCTCCGTCACCGCGATGTCGAGGAGCTTGATCTTGCCGCGATGAACCTCGCCCGGCGTATTGAAGACATTGGCGAACTGGCGCTGCTTGGTATGGCCGAACCGCACCTTCTCGCCGATGTCGGCGTCGCTGGTGCCGACATAGGCGTTGCGCAGCATGGACATGCGCACGGGCTTGCCGGGATTCTTGGCCTTGGCCGCCGTGAAGGCGTCGGCCTGCATCTTGGCCGCGGCGAAGGGATCGCGCAGCGGCGTGGTCATCACCGGATAGCCGTTCTCGACCGCCCAGGTGATGCTGGCTTCGTGCATGGCCGCGATCCAGATGGGCGGGCACGGCTTCTGCACCGGCCGTGGCGTAATCGTGAGCGAATCGAACTTGTAATACTTGCTGTCCCAGGAGACTTCCTCCTCGGTCAACAGCTTGATCAAGAGACGCAGCGAATCGTCGAAACGCTCGCGCGCCTCTTCCATCGGCACGCCGAAACGGTCGAACTCATAACGGAAGGCGCCGCGCCCGACGCCGATCTGGATACGCCCGTCGGTCAGGCAGTCGGTCTGGGTGATCTCGCCGGCCAGCATCCGCATGTCGTGCAGCGGCAGCACCATCACCGCCGTGACGATCGGGATGCGCTTGGTGACGGAGGCCACCCGCACCGCCGTCAGCAGCGGGTTCGGATGGACCAGCGTGTTGAGGAAATGATGTTCCGGAATGGCGAAGGCGGTGAAGCCCAACTCCTCCGCGAATTTGGCCTCCTCCAGCATCTCCCGGTACAGGCGCTGGACCGGATAGCTCGTGTCCGGCCAATAGCACGGAAGATAGAAACCGAAATCCATCGCTGCTCCGCCCCTACGCCGCCCGCCGCTTGAAGTCGCGGATCACGCGTTCCGCCGCATTATGCCCCGGCCCGCCGGAGACGCCGCCGCCGGGATGGACGCCCGAGCCGCAAAGATACAACCCCGCGACCGGCGTTGCATAACGCGCGGCGCGAGGATGAGGCCGCAGGCTGTACAGCTGATCGAGATCGTGCCGACCATGAAAGATATCGCCTTCGGGCAAACCGAACACGCGCTCCAGATCCAAGGGCGTAAGGATCTGCCGGCCCACGATCAGCTTGGATAGGCCGGGAAGATGCTGCTCGACCGCGGTGATGATGGAATCCGCCACCTGCTCCTTGATGGCATCCCAATCCCGGCCGCCGGACAAGCGATAGGGGAAATATTTGCACAGCAGCGCCGCGACATGGCCGCCCGCCGGCGCCAGGCTCGGGTCCAAAGCCGACGCCACTTGGATGCTGACATAGGGCCGTTCGGGCAACTCGCCATCGCGTGCGGCCCGATAGGCGCGCTCGACCGTATGGATGTCTGGGATGATGGTCATCATCGTGCCGAGCGCGATGCGGTTGTCTGCCTCCGACAGGCCGGCCACACGCGGCGTTCCCTGCAAGGCCAGGTTCATCCGCAGCGTCGCATGTCCTGTGCGCAACCGCTCGATATGATCCGCGAAATCGCCGTCCAGATGCTCGCGGCCCACGAACTTCAGAAATGTCATCCGGGGATCGGTGTTGGACAGCACGAACCGTGACCGTATTTCTTCGCCGGACTCCAGACGAACACCGGCGGCACGCCCGCCTTGCACGAGGATGCGCGCCACAGGGGCATCCGCCCGAATCTCGACGCCCTTTTCGCGGCAGAACGACGCCATCGCCTGGGTGATCGCCCCCATGCCGCCCTTGGGCAAGCCCCATTTCCCGCGCACCCCATCGAGCTCGCCCAGGATATTGAGGAAATACGGAATCGCCGATCCGGGCTGATGCAGGCTCGCGAAATTGCTGGAAACGCAGTGGACCGTATAGAGCGTCTTCATCGTCTCGCTCTCGAACCAACGCGAGAAGAAGTCGTGGGCGTTCATCGTGAAAAGCTGGGTAACGAACAGCCGGTCGTCGGCGTCCAGCTTGCGGAACTGGTTGGCCGTGCCCAAGGCCGCGAGTGCCGATTCCCATCCGCCCGCCAAGTCCGGCGCAGGCCGCAACCATTGGTTCCGGATCACATCACCCACGCGCAGAAGACGCGCACGCAGCCGCTTCGCGGCCTCGAAATCGCGGTTCGAGAATTGCGCCACCGTCGCCTGATCGCGCGTCTCGTCGCCCGTGAACAGGATCGCGCGTCCGTCACTCAACAGTTCCGTCGCGCCCTTGAACGGGATCACGTCCAGCCCGTGCCGCTTCAACTCCAGATCGCGGATAACATCCGGGCGCAGAATGCCCATCGCGAAGGCGGCGATGGAATTGCGATAACCCGGATGGAACTCCTCGGTGACCACGGTGCCGCCCAGTACGGGGCGCCGCTCGACCACCAGCGTCTTGATCCCGGCCTTGCCGAGATAGCCCGCCGCAGTCAGCCCGTTATGGCCGCCGCCGATCACGATCGCGTCGTACACGCCCGGAGTCCCTTTCCCACGCGGACAGAAGCGGCGCGATTCTGCGCAAACCTACGCCGTTCGTCCAAGAGCAGCGGATCGGAGTCCGATTGGCGCGCCGCGGCGACTAAAGGCTCGTCACCCCGCCGCCCACCCCGTGGCGTTTGAACACCAGCAGCAGGTCGGCCAAGAGGGCGTCTCGCTTGTCCTGGATTTCCGCCATCGACCGGTCGCCCTGCTGGCGCTCGCATTCGGCGATCAGCCGCGCGCCCAATTCCTCCGGCGACGTGCCCTCCGCCGCGTCCGCGATGGCTTTCGGGAAATGCTTCACGAAGCCGCGCATGCCGGTCGGGCCGCCGGCCAGGTGATAGGTCATGAAGGTGCCCATGAAGGCCCAGCGCATACCGATGGAATGGACCAGCGCGTCGTCGATCTCCTTCGTGCCGGCGACGCCGGTGGCAAAGCAATGCACGGCTTCCTTCCACAAGGCGGCCTGGAGGCGGTTGCCGATGAAGCCTTCGATCTCGCGCTCCAGCTTCAAGGGCTGCATGGAGATGGCGCGGTAGAACGCCATGGTGGCATCCACCATCTCAGCCGTCGTGTCCGGCCCCGCCACCACCTCGACCAGCGGCATCAGATAGACCGGATGGAACGGATGCCCCACCAGGAATCGCTCCGGGAACCGGCACTTCGCCTGCAACAGCGATGGCACGAAGCGCGATGTCGAGGAGGCGATGGGAGTGTTCTGCGCGGTCAAGGCGCCCAGCGTGCCGAACAGGTCGATCTTGAGCTCCAGCCGCTCGGGCGCCGCCTCCTGGATGAAATCGGTATTGGCCAAAGCGGCCAGTTCGGTCGTGAAGCGCAAGGTCCCTGGCCGTTTCGCCGCCTCGCCATAGGCTTTCGCCATCAACGGCCGCACCCGCTCGACCGTGGCGCGCAAACCGGCTTCGGCCGCCGGATTCGTGTCTTGCACGATCACGTCATAACCATGGGCCAGGCAGCGCGCGGCCCAGCCGGAGCCGATCAACCCCGCGCCGACGATCCCAACGGTTTCGATTTCACCAGTCATCTGTCCCCCATTCTGGAATTCCATCTGCCTCTATCGCGACGCGTCCTTGAATTTTCTGAGCACGAGAACCGAACAGGCCGCATGCCGCGATACATGCGCGGCATTGGGGCCGATCAGGTAATCGCGCATTTCCGGCCGGTGGGATGCCATGACGATCAGGTCCACGGCGCGATCCTTGGCGACGTTCAGGATTTCCCTTCCGATACTGCCGAACCGGACCACTTGCTCGATCTCGATTCCCGGCCCCTCATACTCTTTGACGATGGCCGCCATCCTGCGCTGCGCAGCGTTAACCATGTCTTCCAGTTGGTAGGGAAGGTGAACCGCCCGCAGCATCGCCTGAACGTCGAGCACGACGGTCATGACCGCAAGCTTTGCCCGTCCGGGCCTTGCCAATTCCAAGGCCTCCGGGATCGCGAACTCCCAGCTGCTGCGATGTTCGATATCGATGGGAACCAGGATCGATTGGAACACGGTTTGGCTCCTAAGGTTGCGGCGTATGGGGGCTACTCCCGCCACGCATCGTCCGCCTCAAGGCCAGGGCAAAGCAACCGGCAAGTAGCCCGCCGCATACCGCCGCCGCCCAAGCGGCCATGGGGAGCGGAGCCATATGGACGAATTTGGCGACCGGCGGCAATTCGATCAAAACAATCGCACTGATACCGCTGCCGACAACCAAGATTTTAGCCGTCCAGGTCTTGGCGCCGCTCAGCACCGCCGTAACCGCCATGTTGGCGCCGATCAACAGGGCCAGCGCAAACGCCCTCGCCTGCTCGACGCTGTATTCCGCGAAGAGGGCGTATTCGAAGGCGGCCGAAATGACGGCCGCGATCGTCAGGCCGGACACGACGATCACGCCCCACGATTGTGCGCTGAAGAACCGCACATCGCGCACGCGCCGCGCCATGGCGAGGCGGGTCGATTTCGGCAGATTCTGGAATACGAGAAGCGCCGTCGGGTGGATGATCAACTCGATCCAAACGATATGGACCGGCAGATAAAGCAGCGGGTTGTCTATGAGCGGAACGGCCGCGGCGCTCAGCACCAATGAGATGTGCATCATCAGCAAGTAGGCGAAAGACAGTTGCAGGTTCGCGAACAGCTGCCGCCCCTCGGCGATAGCCTGAACGATCGTTCGGAAGTTATCGTCCAGCAGAACGATCGACGCTGTCTCGCGCGCACTTTGCGTTCCCCGGCCTCCCATCGCAATTCCGATATCCGCGATCTGCAACGCCGGCACGTCATTCACCCCGTCGCCGGTGACCGCGACGATCTCGCCCGCCTTCTGAAGCGCCCGCACGGCACGCAGCTTCTGCGCGGGCGTGGCGCGCGCGATCACATCGACGCCCTTAAGCGTATCGGGCGCATCGTTCGCATCCGCGTCCCAGCTATCGGCCGAAATCACCCGGGGCCGGCCACCGCGAAACCCGATCTCACGCGCGATGGCTTCGGCCGTGGAGGGGTGATCGCCGGTGATCATCACCACGCGCATGCCGGCGCTCACGCATTGCGCCATGGCATCCTGGACACCCTCGCGAATCGGATCTTCGAACGCGATGAACCCTCGCAAGGCATATCCGGCGCCGGGCTCGGCATCGCCCGGCGATACGCTTTCAAGAGGGCGCACCGCGCACGCGATGATCTTGTGACCTTGGGACGCATAGGCCGCGACGTGTGCGAGCCAATCGCGCCGCGCTTCGCCAAGCCCGTCGCACAGGCCAAACACGGTTTCAGGCGCTCCCTTGGCGACCGCCCAATATGAGCCATCCTCGATCTGCACCAAGGCGACTTCTCGACGGCGCCCTTCCGTGAAGGGAAAGCTGGCGATTCGCCGTGCCGAGGCGGCTTGCGGCGCCGCTTCGAGCAATGCTTCGTCGAGGGGATCGCCGCTGTCCGCGCGTGCCGCCAACGCGGTCCAATATACGAGCTGTTCCGAAGACACGCCCGGGGCCGGGACGGGATGGCGCAGCACCAACCGGCCTTCCGTCAATGTTCCCGTCTTGTCGGAGCATATGCAGGTGACGCGGCCGATGTTCTCGACGGCGACGGCGCGCCGGACAAGGGCCTGACGCCGCGCCAAGCGGTAAACGCCAACCCCGAGGAAGAACATGAATACGACCGGAAATTCCTCCGGCAGGGCCGCGACGGCAAGGGTCACCGCGCTCAACACCGCATCCAGAAAGCCATGCCCTTGCATCAATCGGATCGCGGCCAAAGCCGCGCACATCGCGAGGGCTGCGATCAGCGCGACCGTCACCAGCCGGCCGAGCGCTTTCTGCAATGGCGTTTGGGCATGAACGCCGGCGGTTGCCGAGCGGACGATCTCGCCGTAGAGCGTTTCGCCGCCCGTATAAGCGACGCGCATGCGGGCCGTGCCGGTCAGCAGCCGGGTCCCCGCGAATGCCCAATGCGAAGCATCCAAAAGCTGACGAGAGCCACCCGCCGCCTGCAAGGGCTGCTTGCGGACCGGGTAGGCCTCTCCAGTTAAAGAAGACTCGTCGGCCTGCAAAACCTGGCCGGAAACCACCACGCCATCGGCCGGGAACGATTCTCCGGCCGTAACCTCCACCAGATCGCCCGGTACGACATCGCGCGCCGGAATGGCAAATGCCTTGCCGGCGCGCACGACCTTGGCCTCCGTCGCCAATCGGCTGACCAGACCTTGCGTCGATGCTTGCGTGCGCCGATGGAGGTAAACATCCATTCCCGCGAGCGGAACGAGGGCGGCCGCCAGGATCGCCGCCTCGGTATAGTCGCCCAGGATCGCGAACAGCACGGCTATGCCCGCCAGAAACCAGATCATGGGATCGCGCGCCGTGTCGCGGACCAAGTCGGTCCAGGTCGAGGATGACGCGATGACGATGTCGTTGGGGCCGAAGCGGGCAAGACGCGCGGCGGCGTCTTCGGGCGCAAGGCCGCTTTCCGCGTGGTATAAGCCTTCGAGGCGACCCGGAGAGATTGCGCGCGCAGTCACGCTGGACCGTCCCCGCTCAAGGTTACGCGTATTTGATTTACACGTGATGGAATCGGCTTATGTCCCTCATGCACCGGATCAGAGTCTATCACACCGTTTTGGTTGTCTCGGTGGTGTTGGCCTACCTGACGGGCGATTGGGGCCTGATCCACGCCTGGCTCGGCTATGCGGTCGCGGCGATCATCGTCTTACGCGTTCTCACCGGCTTCCTGGGCGTGCCGCAATTGGGGCTGATGCGTTTCTATCCGCAGTTCGAGGGGCTCAAGCTGGGCAATGCGGCCACCCACCCCGCGATCAGCCGGACACTCTTGGCCGGCATCGCCGCCTGCCTGATCGGTGCGACCGTCACGGGCATCGCCATGGACCGCGGTCATGCGATCGGGATTGCCGACGGCGCCGTGGTCACCACGGCGCTGGCTGATGACGATGGATCGCGGAACCGCGAGCGGGCGCGAGACCGCGAGCATCGGGAAGATGGCGGCCTCCTGGGCGAAGCCCACGAAGTGCTGGCCAACTGGCTCATGGTGATCGTGGCCTTGCACGTTTCTTATCTGCTGCTGTTCAAGCGCCCCCTAGCCCTGTTCATGATCTTCGCCGACGCCCGGAGCCGCCGGCGCTAGACGCAGTCCGAACCGCCGGTTGACGGACGGGCTTCGAGGCCCGATATCTCGGGAGCGCCCGACCCAAGGACACACTTATATATGAGCGAAGACCAGGCCATGCCGCTTCAGGCGGTCGTCATTCCCGTGACACCGTTGCAGCAGAACTGCTCCCTCTTCTGGTGCACCGAGACCATGAAGGGCGCCTTCGTCGATCCGGGTGGGGAGATGGACAAGCTCCTGGCCGCGGCCAAGGACGAGAACGTCACGATCGAGCGCATCCTGGTGACGCACGGCCATTCCGACCATGCCGGCAACGTGGCCGCCATCGCGCGTGATTTGGGCGTGCCGGTCGAAGGGCCGCACGAGGACGATCTGTTCTGGATCGAGCGCATCCCGGACTCCGGCAAGCGCTACGGCATCGACCGCGCGGAGTCATTCATTCCCGACCGCTGGCTGAAGAACGGCGACACGGTGACGGTCGGCGCGCTGACGCTCGACGTTTATCATTGCCCCGGCCACACGCCGGGCCATGTCGTGTTCCACCATCCGGAATCGAAGCTGGCCTTCGTGGGCGACGTGCTGTTCCAAGGCTCCATCGGCCGCTGCGACCTGCCGCGCGGCAACCAACGCGATCTCTTGGTCTCGATCCGCGACCGGCTGTGGCCCTTGGGTTCCGACGTCACCTTCGTGCCCGGCCACGGGCCGCTTTCCACCTTCGGCCACGAGCGGCGCAGCAACCCGTTCGTCGCCGACCAAGTGCTGGCGCGCATGGCGCTGTGACCTGAACCTTGGGGGCATCCATGCCCTACGAGAGCAACGACGACCTGCCGCCCTCGGTGCGCAACCATCTGCCGCCGCACGCCCAGGACATCTACCGCGAGGCGTTCAACCACGCCTGGGTACAATACGCGGGCCCACGCGTGGAGGAAATCGCCCACCGCGTGGCCTGGGCGGCGGTGAAGAAGAAATACCGCAAGAGCGGCGACCGCTGGGTGCCGATCTAGGCCGGGCTATTTCACGTCGTGGAGCGGCGTGCGCAGGATGGGCCGCGTCTGCAAGCCCCCGCTGCTGGGGGTGGATCCTAGCGCGGCGGTCAACGGACACGCCGCCTTCGAAAAGCGCCGCGCCTTTTCCACGGCCGGCAAAAACTCGCTCTCGATCTCCGCAACGTGACCGTCATATTCGTCGCTTGTCAGCCAGCGTTTTCCATCCCATTCCGCCCAATCCGGGCCTCTCTGGCGGCCTTCGGCGATCACGTGTTTGATTTCATCGGCCGCCGCGGCAGCCTTGCCGATCTGAGCCGCGTTCCAGGCCCACCCCAGCCGCGCCGCGAAAAACGCGCCGGGTTCCCGGTCAACCTTCTCGTAGATGGAACGCCACCCATCCATGCGCGTTCGGAAGTAATCCCGTGCTTCGCGACACGCGGGAACATACCGACCTTCCCGCCAAACCAGGAACGTCCTTGGCGTGATGTAGCAATCGCCGCATGGCCCGTAGACGATCAGATTTTTGAAATTGGCGGCCACCAAAAACAGGCGCTCGCCGCCACCGGGCATCAACCCGACATTCGTGACGTCGCCATAGCGTCGCGGCGTGATATCCGCCGGCTTGTCGCCCAGCCGGATGATGCGGATGCCGTCCTCCGCGACGAAACTTCCTCCGGCCGCGAGGTAAAGGAAAAGCGTCGGGACCCCGTCGCCGAACACGTCATGGCCGGTCGGCACCAGAATACGGATTCCCCCGACGGAAAACCCAGATAGGAACTTTGCGGCAGGGTCGGTGCCTTCGCGCTTCTCGATGCGATGAATTTCGAGAAACTTCTCGGATGATTCGTCCGCCCGCCATCTCGTAACCAGATACGTCGGTCCATGGGCGTCGCGAAACAGAAGATATTCGTTCAATGCCCGTGGGTATCGCGGCGCTTGAAGCTTTTTCAGCATGCGCGGCAGCCATTCCGGCTCTTCTCCAGCCGGGTAGACCATCGGGCCAGGCGCCTTTTCGTAATCCCGGTTGCGGTAGGGATTATCGTCCTTGGCGGCGGCCGCCGCTGTCACCGCAAACAGTGACACAAAGATCAGAAGCAACGCCCTCATGAAACTCCCCGGTCAACGTGCTTCAATCAGCTCTGAACGGTTCAAGTCTGGATCAGCTATCAGGACGCGGCAATCGGAACGAATTAGCTCTATTGAACCAACCCGGCTCGAATTTCTTCTTTTCCGGGTGTTCCCTCACGATATTGCGATAAAGCGCGATTCGTTCATTGACGATTGCGTCATTAATCATTCGACGTTGTTCGGCGCTCAACCCATTGATCGCTGCGCGTGTCGCAGGACCGAGCACGCCATCCTCCTCCACCATTGCTCCTCCACGGAGCAGTCCGCTTTGATTGAGCGTCCGCTGCCACGTCCGGATTGCGAGAGAAGGAGAATGGTTCACGATCATGTCGAAAATATGCTGCCGTAAAGCGAGATCTTCGATTCGGTCCACGCGATATTGACGGATCATCTCGTCCAGGACGATACGCGCGTCGGTGTTGGATAGGTCCTTGACCTCCTTTTTCATAATCGGATTGCCAGGCTCGGCGCGGCTCTTGTAGTCCTTCAACGCTTCGTCGGTGACGCCATAGTGGGTGAGCTTATCCTCGGGATGATTGGCAACTCCGCCTTCATGTGGGCTCAATCGGTCCAGCATCCGCCCACGTTCGGTATCGCTTAGCGGGCTTTCAGCCGGCGACGGCGCGGGCTTCTGCCTGGTCGCGGGCTTTGTTGGTATCCGCCCGGAGACTTGTATTTCACCTGTAGCGCCCTCCGCGGCCTCAGGCGTCGGTTCGATCCGCGCCAGAAAACCGCGGAACGCCGCGTCGGCATCGGGCACCAGGCCGAAGCCTTGGGCGCGATGCGCTTCGAGCGCGGCCTGGCGCAGGATCGCGGCGCGGCCCTCTTCGTCCGCGCCGCTGGCCAACGCGGCGAGGGAATCCCAGCGGTCTTCCAGCGTGCGCGCCCAATGTTCGGCCTCGCGACCGGCGTTCGCGGACTGGAAACGCTGGACGGCGTGGTCCGCCAGCGCGCCGAAATCGCGGCGGAATATGCTCCGCCCCACGTCGTCGCCCTCGAACGCACCTTCATGCTCCCGGCCGACCGCGTCGAGCACCGCGCGATAGCGCTCGGGTGCGGTCGCGAAATCCGTGTCCGACGCGAAATCGCCATCGAGCCCGGCCAACGCGCGCGAGGCCGCCGCCGAGGCCGAGAGGACACGGCCGTACCGGCGCACGGCCTCCCGCTCGGCCGCCGCCTGGTCAGGCGGATCGGCGGGTGCATCCGTGGCGGCGCGGTCGACCAGCCAGTCGGGGATGGAAAAGCCGGACGCCATACCCGCTTACTCCGGATAAGCCAGGCGATAGAGCCGGTCGCGCTTGGCCACCATCACCGCGTATTCGGGGTGCGAGCGGTCGGTCAGCGCGCGCATGGTCGCGGGCTCGCCATGCATGCGCGCGATCTCGGCGCGCGCCTCCTCGGGCGTCGCGGCGAGATGCGCGCCGTCCTTCGCACCCGCCATGGGATGTTCAGCCAGCGATTCGCCGAGCCGCGCGAAGGCCCGCACCAGCGCGGGATGGTCGCCGAGGAAGCCGCCATCGGCCAGGCGCAACTGCCGCGCCTCCTCGATGCCGTCGCCGAAGGCCAGACGGAAGGCGCGGTTGGCGAGATCGCTTTTCGCGTCGAACGCGGCGCCCCAGTCGCGGCGCAGCGCGGCCCGCGCTTCTTCCACCCTTCGCGCGCCTTGGGCGGACGCCTCGCTCCATGCGCCGCCCTGCATCGCGGCGTATTTCGACAGAAGATGCCGCGCCTGCCGGTTGCTGAGCCCCGCCGCATGCATCTCGCGCAGCATGGCGCGCTCGCCCTCCGCGTTCCACGGCATGCCTTCGGGCCGCGTAACGCCGGCCACATCGTATTGCTCGGGCGCGGCCGGGCGGCCGAGCCGCGCATAGAGCGCGTCCCAATCCGCCTGTCCCGCATCCTTGCCGGGCAGCGCCACCTTGTCCGCGCCGAACGCACGCTCGAGATGCGCGTAGCTGCGCAGCGCGTCCTCGGGCCCACGCCAACCCTTGTGGGCGGCCAGCGCCTTCAGCTCGGGCGCGAGCGTTCCCGTCCAGTCATCGGATCGGGGGGCGGCTGCGCTTTCCGCGGCGGGCGCGGAGGTTTCAACAGCGGCTTCGGCGCTCTCACTCATCCTCGGTGCTCCGTGTCAGTTTCTCCAGCGCGTCGGGATCGAGCGCCAGGCAGCGGGCGATGTGCAGGAACACGTTGCGCTGCCCCACGTTGACGTGCGTGCGCTCGGGGCTGGCACCCTCCAGCGCCGCGTCCATCAGGCAGAAGCGGCGCAGGTCGGCCAAGACGCGCCGTCCCGCCGGGGCGGCCTCGAAGACGGCTTTGTAGTCCGCGCGACGGCGCCGGAAGCGCCACAGCCGGTCGGCTGGGTCCATGGGATTCCTCATGATTTATGGGTTTATGGGCGTTTCCTGGACGGGCGATCCCGGCTAGGCTTCCGCCCCTTTCCAGGAGTGACACGGTTGCGAAAGACGGCGCGGCTCAATCTGGTCCTGTCGGCGGCCTTTCTGTGGGCGGCGCTCGCTTGCGTTGCGTCCGCATCCGCGCGCGCCGAAATGCCCAGCCTGCCGGCGGCGGCCAACACCATGTCTTCGACCGAGGTGAAGGCGCCGCCCAACGTCGCGGCCCAGCCGGCCAAGACGGGCTGGTACCGCATCGCCAATTTCGAAGGCCCCATCGGCGCCGAGGCGGGCAGCGACTGCATCGGCGATCCGCGCTCGGCGCGCTGCGCGCTCGACACCTATGTCGCGTGCCTGGCGCGCGGCGTCTACGACCTGTGCAACATGTCGCGCACGCCCGCACCCGAGGCAGAGATCACCCGGCCGCGCACGGTCGACTATCTGATCCGCCGCCTGGGCCCGTTCTCGCAAGGCGACCTGCCCACGAACCTGAACGTCAAATGGTCGTCGGGCACGCCGGACGAGCAGCTCGCGGTGATCGACCTGTACGAATGCGACTACGCCGACGCGAAATGGGCCTGCAAGACGATCAGTGCCAAGGAAGGGCGCTACGTCTATCTGCTGCGCACGGGCACCACATGGTCGGTCGCCGGCGTGAAGGAGCCGGGCGAGGAACAGCGGCAAGCGGAAGCCGCGGCGGCGGCGGCGAAAGCGGCGCAGCAGGCCGCGGGCAGCGCCGGCGTGCCCTTGCCCGCGCGGCCTTCGCCGTCACAGGCGCTCGGCGGCGTCGCGGGCGCGATCGCGGCACCCCCCTTGCCCATGCCGACCAGCCTGCCCGTGCGGCCCGAGCCCAAGTGGAAGCGCATCACCAATTTCGGCGCGGACACCCAAACCGACTGCATCGGCAATCCGAAGACGCCGACCTGCGCGGTCGAGACCTTCGTCGCGTGCCTGGCCTATCGCGACGGCGATCTGTGCGCGATCGCCGAGAACTATCCGGACATGCGGATCGAGTTCGACGCGCCCGAGCGGCGCCGCGTGATGGATTACAACATCCGCAGCGTGGGCGCGTTCAAGAAGACGTCCATCCCCAAGGGCATGGACGTGGATTGGACGCCCGCGGCCGGCGACCAGCTGGCCATCGTCGACATGCGCGAATGCCAGTATGTCGATTCGAATTGGGCCTGCCGCCCCTTCACCGGCCCGCAAGGCCATTACTTTTTCCTGAAGCCGGTGGCCGGGCGTTGGTACGTGAAGGATTCCTTCGAGCCCACGCCGCCCGACCTGGCGGCGGCCCAACCCGCCGCGAAGTCGGGCGCGGCAGCGCCCCTGCAACCAGGCGCGACGGCACCCGCGCAGCAACAGGCGGCCGTTCAACCGCCCGCGGCGGCGAAGCCTGCGGCCGGGGCGCCCGTTCCGCTGTCGCCCGCGCCGTCGGCGCAACCCGCGGCGCCCGTGCAACCGGCGGTCGCTCCGCCGCCCTCCGTCGCGGATCTGGCCGGCTTGCCCGCGCGGCCCGACGCGTCATGGCGGCGGGTGACGAACACGGGCCTCGGCACCGACAGCAAATGCATCGGCGTACCGCGCTCGCCGGACTGCGTGATGGACACCTATGTAGCCTGTCTCGCGCGGCGCGACGGCGGCCTGTGCGCGCTGGCCGAAAACTATCCGCGCACCATGGCGCCGGCCGCGCCGCAAGCCGAACGGCGCCTGATCGATTACAAGCTGCGCGAGCTGCGCCACTTCCAAGCGACGGAGCTGCCGCCGGCGGTGCAGGCGAAATGGACGCCCGCCAGCAACGACCTCCTGGCCGTGCTGGACGCGCGCGAGTGCGACGAGAAGGCCGGAAAATGGGACTGCCGTGCCCTCACCGGCGCGAACGGCCGTCTGTTCTTCCTGCGCTCCTTCGACGGCCGCTGGTACGTGAAGGATTCGTACGAGCCGTAGCGGCCCGCGCGCGGCCCGTAACAGCCGCCCTACTCCTGAATCCGCGCGATCAAGTCTTTGCCGAAGCAAGCGTTGGCACCGTCGCGCGCCTCGACGACATAAATTCCGGTTCCTGGCCGGGCAGTCGGCACGGCAATCTTGAAACTGCGCGTAACGGACGCGGCCGAACCATCGCCGCTGCGCGTCTCGATCACCTGCACTTTCTTACCGTTCACGCGCACCTTCGGCGCGGCGTTGAAGTTGCCAACCACGCCCACGACGTCGAATTTTTTGCCGACTTGCCCGGCCTGTTCGGTCGCACCCATCTCGATCGCGGGCGATGCATTCCCGCCCGCCGGCGATTTGGGCGGCTTGGCCGACCGCCGCGTTTCCAGGGCCGTACACGCATTGGCTCTTTCTTCCACCGCCGTGCGCCAGGCCTGGCAATCGGGCGATGCCTTGCTGAGCCTGCGCAGGCTTCCGCCGCACTTCCGCGCCGCCGCCATTCGGCGTTCGAATTCATCCGGCCTGTCCGGCGCCACTTTCCGCGACACCGCCATGACCCTTTCGTCGGCCTCGGCCAGGCGCTTGAGAGCCTCGCCATCGTCATCCGAACCGATTTGGCAGAAGTTGCAGCTCATTTGCGGCATGCTGGCCATTCCCTGCATCGTGGGAACGGCCGAGGGCAACGCCTGGATGCCCGGCACGATGACCGGCGGCGGCGCCATCGGAGGGGGTGCGGGCGGCGGCGGCGGTGGCGGCGGCGGAATGAACGCGAAGATCGGCGCAGCAAACGCGATAACCGCCGCGACGGCGAGCAACAACCGTAGGATCATTCGAATTCCCCCGAACTTCGAATTCGCGGGGGAGTCTAAACCCGAGGGGAATGGCGCACAACGACACCCCCGCCGCCGAGGATTGCCCGGCAGCGGGCGTCGCTAACGCCAGATGCGACTAACGGACGACGTCGCCCCGCTTCAAGGGCGCGTTCGGCGACGGATTGCTGCCCGAGTTGCCGGGAACGCCATCGCCTCCGCCGTTGCCGAAACCATTGTTGCCCCGCCTGCCCCGCGCGCCCGACGTCACCGCCGCATAGCTGCGCTCGGACGTCGAGAGCATGAGGGTGACGACCGGCGGCGTCACCACGGCGAACTTGCCGCAGTTGAGCAGGAAGCGGCGGCGCGCCAGGACAGCGCGGTCGTTGGGCGGATTCTTGGCTGGGTTCATGACATCACCTTGCCGAATAGGGAACGCGGCGATTCAACACGAACACCGCGCCCTTGGCCGATGACAAAGCCGTGATTTCGGTGCGCGACGGGAATGGTCGCAGGCGCGCCCAGCCGTGACAGGACAGGGATTTATGAGACCCGTCCGCTAGTTGCGGAGCGCGCCCGCTAACGCAATGCGAAGGTGAAGTCGCCGGCGCCCTCGTCGCCGGCCATGGCGATCGTGCCGTATTCCGGCTTCTGCTCGGCGTTGTTGGCAACCGCGCGGACGAAACCGTTATAGAGCTCGAACGAGGTCAGGTAGGGCGCGTTGTTCTCACGCAGCGCCTTGAGGAAATAGAAGGCGAAGACGGAATGGCCGCCCGAGCCGGCGTCGGCCACGGGCTCGGTGCCGCCCGAAGTGATCACCTTGCGCGAGAACTTGCCGTCGATCTCGGCGAAGAAGCGGTCCTTGGACGCGGGCGGCTGGCCGAGCGCGCCGCGCGTGAGCGAGCCCGAGAAGCAGGAATCGGCGATCACCAGAACGTGCCGCGCGCTCATGCCGCGCAGGTAGCGGCGCAGTTCGCCGTTCGAGATCCAGGTGAAGTCGTCCTTGGGGCGTGCGTCGATCGGCTGCCAGAAGCCCTCGTTGGTGGCCTTCTCGACCTGGCCGTGGCCGGCATAATAAATGAGCAGCCGATCGTCGGGGCCGAGCGCCTCGCGCAGCTTCGACAGCATGGAGAGGATGGCCTCGCGGCTCGGATTGACCATCAGCGTGACGTTGGCGTCCTCGAAGCGGTAGCGCGTCTTCAAGAGCTTGGCGACCTCGGTCGCATCGGCCACGGCGGTCTTGAGCGGCGGCAGCCCCTTGTAATCGTTGTTGCCGATGATCAGCGCGTAGTTTTTGCCCTTGGTCGCCGGCCCGTCCTCGGCCAGCACGCGCACCACCAGATCCTTGCCGAAACAGTTTCCGGCGCCGTCGCACGCCTCGATGACATAGATGTTGGTGCCGGCCTGGCCGGTCGGCACGCTGATCTTGAAGCTGCGGCTGACCGGACCCGCCGAGGTGTCGCCGCTGCGCGTCTCGATCAGTTCCACCGGCTCGCCATTCACGCGCACCTGGGGCACGTCTTTAAGCGTACCGACGACGCCGACCAGATCGAGCTGTTGTCCCAGCGAGGCCACCTGTTCGGTCGCGCCGACCTTGATGACGGGCAAGGCACTTCCCGCCGCATCGCCCGGCGGCGCAGGCGCGACGGCGGCCGCTTCGGTCTTGCGCGCTTCCAGCACGGCGCAGGCCTTGGCGCGCTGTTCCACCGCCGCGCGCCACGTCTCGCAGTCCGTCGCGGCCTCGCCGCGCTCGCGCGGTGCCCCGCCGCATTTGCGCGAGGCGGCCACGCTGCGTTCGAAATCGTTGGGCTCGTCCGGCGCCACCTTCTTCGACGCCTCGATCACCTTCTGGTCCGCCTCGGCCAGCCGCTTGCAGGCGAAGGCGTCGTCTTCGTTCTTATTGTCCCGGCAGAAGGAATAGATCATCAGCAGTTGGAGCGGACTGCCGGACGCCATCGGCACGGTCTTGGGCAGCACCTGCACGCCCGGCACATAATTGCGCACCTGCGCGGACGCGGGCGCATCCGCCGCGACCAGCGCGGCGAAGACGAACATCAGAATGAGGCACGGCCGCGCGAGCATTCCCCGAAACTCCTTCGCAGCGTTGGGGAAAGCCTAGTCCCAGGGCCCAAAAGGTGCAATGGCAGCACTAAAATCTTGACGGGCTCGGTCCCAGAAAGTGAGCTTCGGAAGCTTTGTCACTCATTCATTATGACGAAAGAGGCTTTAGATGACCGACATACCCTCCGAAAAGGCCGAGCCGCCAAAATCGCCCTCCCCTCCCGAGAAAGGCCCGGCAGAACAGGTTTGGAACGAATTCGAAAGACGTCTCGGCCGCAACAATCGGGATAAAGAACCCAGGTGATTACGTGGGCGGGAGCGCGAAGGCTCCCGCCCGCGGACGGACATTCGGGCGCGTCCCGGGGGAGGCAAAGGCGCGCCCTGCCCTGCGGGCATGGCCACGCGGGAAACGTCCGTCCGCTGTTCGGAAAAAAGTGCCTCACCCTGAGTGCCCTCATCTCGAGCCTGTCGAGGGACGAAGGGCGAGGCTCAATCGCAGGCGATAATAGGACTCACCCTTCGACGGGCTCAGGGTGAGGTTTATTTTTTAGGACGCCGCGCGGCCGCCGAGTGTGGCCAGCGCCGGCAGCGCCTTGCCGGCGCCCTCGGCCATCATCATCAGATCGCTTTTCATCGCGGCCTGGCGCGCCTCGACCGCGCGGCTTCGGCGGGCCTCCGCCACCTGGTTGCGGTCCTTGAGAATCTTGGGCGGCGCGCCGTTGGCTTCGGCGAGCACGCGCAGCGCCTCGTCGTGATCGAGATTGTCCAGAACTTCGGGCGCGGCTTGCGCCAGCCGCAAGGCGGGCTCGTAGGTGCGCAGCACGGCCTGGGCCTGCCCCGCCTTCTGCGCGCGGGCGAGCGGGGAGACATATTCCACCTTGAGGCGCGCGCCGGTCAGCTGCGGCGGCGCGGGCGGCAACGCGCCCTGACGCGCCAGAAGCGCGAAGCCGCGCGCGATCATCGGCCCCAGGAACTCGGCCTGCAGCCGGCCGAGCACCGGCCCCATCACGCGCATCATCTCGCCCGCGATCTCGTACACCTGCGCCGCCGTCATGCGCGGATCGCGCATCACCTGCAGCACGTCGGCGTGGAACGCCGCGCGCACCGCCTGGCGGCGCTGCTCCATCATCTCGAAACCGATGTCGAGCCGCGCGGGCACCGAGAGCGGCTGGATGAAGGGACCGCGCCCGTCCATGCGGCCGAAATTGAGCCCGCCCGGCACCGTGCGTACGGGCAGCACCACGCCGTCGTCGGCGACCAGGAGCGGCGGATCGACCGCCTTCTGCGCCGCCTTGATGACGGTCTTCGACATGGCATGCAGCATCTTCTGGTCGGCGAGCGCGTTCCAGCCCGGCCCGCGCCCATAGGTTTCGCCCGCATCCTTGGACCAGCGCGCGACCAGATACGGCATCTCGTGGAAGCCGCCCTCGGCCACGACCGCCCGGTCGGCCAGCGAGACATAGCAAGAGGCGAACGCCATGTGCGCGCCGTCGCGCCGCGCGCCGTCACGCTCCGTGCGCGGGAACACCGCGTGCAGGAACTCGAAGCGCTCCTCCGCGCGGCCCGCCGCCAGCGCGCGTGCGACCTTCTCGCCCGCTTCCGCGCCCCATTCCTGGCGCGCCTGGCGCGCGGTCAGCGCGAAGCGGCGGAACACCGTGTCCACCCGGCCGGCGGCGTCCTCGGCGATGGCCAGCTCGCCCAGCGCGCGCGCCGAGAACACCAGCCCCTTGCCGGGCGCGTCGCCCAGGAACATGCCCGCCGTGCCGAAGGCGCCGAGATCGAGATAGAACTCGTGGCAGGCTTGCGCGTGTCCGGCCGAAGGCGCCGCGAAGGCGTCGTAGAGAAGATCTTCCGCCGCGGCCAGCCAGCGCCGCGCGAAATCGTCCTCGCCGAGCGAAGCGTCCTCGAGCCGCAGCGCGAACCAGCGCATGGACGGGTTGGTGACCAGCCCGTGCAGCGAGGCGGCCAACGTGTCGGCCGCCTGCATCGACGTGCCGTCATAGAGAAGCGCGTCGCGCCGCGCGCCGCCCGCGCCGGAGACCATGGCGCGCGCCCCCAGCACGTCGCGCCGGCCCAACAGATGGTCGGCGATGTCCTGCCAGGTGGATTCGAACGAAACCCGCTCCGCGGCGAGCTGCTCCCAGCGGCGGATGAGGGTGGCGGAATCGGTCATGCGGGAAGCCTCTTGTGGAAATGGGAACGCGCGGCGTCACGCTTCCGGCGGCGGCGGCGCGGCGGTAGACTTCTGCGTCGGGGAAACCACCACCGAAGGAGAACGCGATGAAACGGTTGACCGTCCTAGCCGCCTCGGTTGCGCTGGCGTTGCCCGCGGCCGCGATGGCCCAGACGACGACGCCCGCGCCGGGCACCGTCGTGCCGCAGACCGCGCCCATGAACACCAACATCCCGCCCCCGGGCGCCAAGCCCAGCGGCACCATGCCGGCCACGCCGGCCCAGCCGGGCGCGCCCGGCGCCGGCGCCACGCCCGCCACCCCCGCCCAGCCGGGCGGCGGCCAGAAGATGGGGGCCGATCAAGGCACGAAAATGGGGCAGCAGGGCGACAAGGACATGAAGCAGAAGAAAGTGCATAAGAAGGTCAAGAAGCACACGCCGCCCGCGGCCGACGGTACTCTGAAACCCAATCCGCCGCCCAAGGCCACACCCTGAGCGCGCACCCCGCGTGAACGCGAAAAAGCCCCGCCATCGCGCGGGGCTTTTTTTCGGAAGCTGAAATGAAAGCGCCGCATCGATGCCGATGCGGCGCTTCCGTGAAACGCGATCGCGGCGCGAGCCGACGACACCACGGCCGGGAAGGTCCAGGCGCGCGGTTTAGAGGAAGCGGTTTCCGGTCTTGCCCGAACTGTCGTCGAGCGGCGGCCGGCCGTCATTGCGCTGGACGATGAAAATATTGTGATCGGCCCCCTGCTGCAGCTCGATGCCGACGGAAAAAGGACCTTGGCCGTTGCTGATGCCGACGTCGAAGCGATCGAACGTACCTGCGGTGTCGATGCCGCCGCCCGTCGCGCCATAGGGCTCGATATGGGCGGAAAACCGGTTGCCGCTGCCGGCGCGCGGGTCAATGCGAATGCCGCGCAAGCCGGGCCGCAAAAGCGCTTGAACGGTGAACCAATTGGAAATCTTCCCGCCGCCCCCGACATCCGTAAGGTTGATGCCATAGCGCATGACGCCAAGCAGCGGATTGTCGCGGCTTGCCTCGCCTTCGATCTCGAGCATTTCGATACGGTTGCGCTGGATATTGGGCCCGGACAGCTTGAGCCCATCGGGCATGTTGCCGCCAAAGACGCGGACGCGCGTGATCCACAGCCGGTTGTCGATGAACATGACCGGACCACCCAGCGCGCCATAGGAGGCGCGCGGATGGATATGGACCGCCGCGCCGTCGCCCCGGTACTCGATCACGCAGCCCAGATTGAGGTCGCAGTGGAGCAGCGTATCGAACCGCAGCCCGTCGCCCTTGACGCCCGGGAAGCGCAGGATGACGCCGTCGAACCGCCAATGGGCGTTCTCCATCATCGGCACGTCGACGGTCGCCTTGCAGGTGATGGCGTTTCGCTCGAGACCGTTATTGCCATAGGTGCCGCCGATCACCTCGAGGCCCAGGCCGTTGGCGGCGGCGTAATTGATGGCCTCCTGCAGCCCTTCGCTTTGCGAGCCGGAGACCTCGAGACGGCCGGCCGGGGTCTGCACCTCCCACGGCCCCTCCTGACTGCGGGCCATGGTCACGCGAGCATATGGCGGCAACATCGAGCGATCCCCGGTTCCGGACGGCCGGATTTATCACGCCGGACGGGCGGACCCAACGTCTAAGAACGGGGCCGCGTCAGAGGAAGCGGTTGCGGCCCTGGGGCGCGTTGTCCACCAAGGGCATCAGGCCGCGGTTGCGCTGAACGATGAAACTGTTGTCGGCCGCACTCTCCGTCAGCTCGATACCGACACCGTAGGGCGCCGCGCCCTCGGCGATGTCGAGCACGTAGTGGCCATGACCGCCCGAGGTGCGGACACCGCGCGCGGACGCGCCGCACGGTTCGATATGCGCCTCGAACCGGTTGGCCATCGCGCCCTCCACCTCGATCCCGCAAATGCCGGGCGCCAGCAGCGCCTGCACCGTGAACCAGTTGGAGGGGTGGTTTCCCGCCACGTGAATGCCTCGGCTCATCACCGGAAAGCCGTCGAGGATGTCGCCCTCGATTTCGATCACATCGAAGCGATTGCGGGCGATGGAAACAGTGCCAGACAGCTTTATGCCAGCGGGATTTTCCCCTCGTCGAACTCGAAGCCGAGCAACTCGAATTTCGGCACCAGTAAACGCGGGCTGCTCACCGCGAGGATAGTTATTATGAGGAGCGACGTGCATGGCCGCCTCATTTCCGTGGTAGTGGATTGAACAATCAAAAACTATTCGACTGTGAATCACCGAATCGAAACGAATCCCATCGCCAGTTGAACCAGGTCGTATATCAATAACAACTCCCTCAAATTTCCAAAACGCGTTTGCGAGTGGCGGAATCAATAACGTGGCCGAGCATTGAATCATATTCTGAGCAATGTTCGGTGGGTTATCTGACGTGCCCCCGACAACCCTTAACGCCAGGTTATGTTGAGCGGCGTAGTTGATTGCCTCCTGCAGACCTGACGTTTTCGAGTTCGAAATATCCAATAGTCCGGTTGATGGGGTGAGAACCTGCCATTCACTCGCTTCGCTCCGGGCGAAAAGAACTTCCGGATGGCCCGATCGCATTACCCGATCCTCTTCATAAGCGCCAAGTTCCGAATTATGGCCATAGCTATCGGATCGTCAAAAGCCACGCGCTATAAAGCGAATTCGAAAGCACTAGCACCAGGTTAGTCCGATGCTTTAATATATACGAATGGACACTGAGCTAAAAATTCGGGCTTACAAATTGTTGCGTAAGCATCAATTCGTTTCTGAAGAAGAGTTCGATGATCTATTTAAAGAGCGCGACGGCAAGGTCTTCGGTCGCCTTTACGCTCACGAACCACTGATAGAAATTGATGTAGAAGCTGGGACGATTTCCTTCGACGATTTCCCAGATGGAAAGTTCACCATTGCAGTTTGATGGTTCCTGTTTTCATCCATCCTGGATTTAGCAATACGGGAACCTCTAGCCTCCAGATAAACCTATTCAGCAAGAGGGCCGACATTTTTTTTGTCGGCGAACCGTACAAGGAGCGCGGTGGCATTTTTACAGCTATACGCTCCCTCGAAGATATGAACTTCGACGGCACAAAAATTCAGCGGCTTTCGGACAAGCAAATATTTGATCGCGCAGACGGGCGTCCAATTGTCATTTCGGACGAAACCCTTACTGAAGCTCCCCAACTCTTCTTCCGACAGTTCGTTATGCCGCGCGATGTAATTGCGATGCGGCTTAAGATGCTATTTCCAGAAGCTAAGATTATCTTCACGATAAGAGAGCAACGGACTCGAATTGCCTCAATGTATCTCAATCTAAAACGCAACTATGCGAAATTTTCCAACATGCCCATACCACCGTTTGATGAGTGGTTTGACGCGATGATTTCTCAGGTGCGAAGCGAATATCTTCATAACCTAGACTACACTTCGACAATAGATCTCTATTGTAGCCTATTCGGAGAACGAAACGTTCACATCCTTCCTATCGAATTGCCTACTCAAGCTTATTATGCGCGCTTGTGCGCCTTTATGGGATTGACTCTCGATGCCTCTGTCATACCGATGCTTTCCGAGCGTCAAAACAGACGCCTTACTATCGTCGAAGACGCGTTGCTTGACTCACGAGGTAACAAAATCGACGTCATCCTTGAACATCTAAAGAAAAAGTTGGGCTCGGAAGCGGTTGAAGCTGCTATCAAAGACGCACCCCCGGCATACCCCGAACTAAGTAAATCCCGGCAGGACAAGATTGTGTCCGTGGTCTGTAGAGGCAACAGAACAATATCTGAGCAATTTAAACTTGATCTTGCCAAGTTAGGTTACGCGGTCATGGAGCGGTGAGAGTTAAAACTATTTCATCTGATAATCTTGAGGGCCAATAAGTCACTCTTTCTAGCCAACCATTGTGAGGAAGGGTCGAATCATCGCCTGTTAGCTTTAAGTTTGTTAGCCCAATGGGGACCGCTCCAAGAGAATCTGTTATCATTTCGCCGGCGCTTAGGCTTGCCGCATAGTCATTGAGCGCCCACGCCATAGCTGACCGAAATTGCTCGTTTGCAGTCGCAGTGTTTGAGGATGTGGAATTAACCACAGTTTCACCTGAAGTTGTCACAACTTGACCTAGGGTGCGCCCTGAACGCAGGCGAAGATTGATTTGGTTGTTCGTAGTTCCATCGCTAAAGGTAATGCCTCCAGCAAAGCCGATCAGCCGACCGCACCACAATAAGGTGCCCGCGTTGGAGTTGAAGGCATAACCCGAAGTGGCAACGTTAGCTGATTCAGCCACTCGCGTCGTCGGCGCACTCATCGTCTTGATGTAGCTTGTCGGGAACGCGCCGGCTTCGAGCTGCGCACCCCAGTAAAACAGGCCGCTGCCGACGGTACCGACGTAGGTTCCGCGCGTGTTGTCCGCCGGATTGCAGATTCCCAGGTCAAATCGGCCATCCGAACCCGCATTCGGCGTGAAGACACACCAAACCCGATACCAGCCGTTCGGCCACGCCTCGATCTCCGCGGATGCGACAATGCCGGTCAGCGATCCGACCGTTCCCGTCGCGAGATCGAAGACGAACGAACCGGCGAAGCCCGACCCATCGCCGTGATAGATGTCGACGAAGCCGCTGCTCCGCTCGTCCGCTTTCGTCCAAAAGCTGACGGTGTGCGCCACGTTCGTCACCGTCATGCTGAACCCGGCGGCGATGCGGTGGAAGGAATTGTCGACGGTTTCTTCAAGCTTATCGGCGGTCGCCGCGCCATCGGGCGCCACGGCTTGGTTCACGTTGACCGTGACGTGTTCGGGCGTCCACGGCGACGTGGCGAGCGTTTCGCTTTCAAGGCAGATGTTCGTTCGCTCGCCCTCCACCAGCAGGCCGCGCCGCGCGCCCGTCAGCGGATGATGGTCGAAGCGCGGCGCGTCGGCCGCCACGGTCTCGATCAGGCCCGATGCGTTGACGCGCGCGGCCGTGCTGGCGCGCGCGAAGGAAATCGGCGGCAGGCCGGGATAGTGGAGGCTGGGCCTGCCCACGAAATCGAGATCGAGCACGGGCGGCGCGGGCAGTGCCAAGGGCGACGCGCCGCGCAGGCGGTCGTTCGCGGCCACCGAAGCGGGACGGAGCAAGGGCTGAAGCATGGGGCACCTTCAGGAAAGCCTGGGCACGGGCGATGACCTTGATCGCCTTCGGCGCTCAAGCCTTCGACGGGTTTGACCTTCGAAGAAGGTCAAAGGACGAGGCGGTTTTTCAATCGAAGAACGCCGCCTATTGGCTCAACCGTCCCGCCACCGTGCCGGAGGTGTAACCGCCGGTCTTGACGCCGAAGCGGTAGAGCACGCCGCGCTCGGGCTCGTTGCCCACCAGCTCGGCATTGGCCGAGAGCGCCTGCACGTCGAGCCAGGTGGCGCCGCCGTCGAAGCTGCGCTGCAGGTGCACGGTCGCGCTCCATGTGCCCGAGAGCGAGAAGTTGTAGGCGCCGTGCAACGCGGCCGGCGCGGCGAAGCTGTTCTCGGCGGCGATCGACGCCGTGGTCTTGGCGATCATGCTTATTCTCCCAACAGGGTCTTGCGGACGGCGGGCGCGGGCGAAGTATCGCCCTCCCCGCCCGTGAGGATGGTCGAGGCGCGGCCGCGCGCCTGGCGGGCGGCCAGGATCTGGCGCCGGCGCGCCTCCTCCACCGCCGGGTCGTCGCGACTGGGCGCGGGCGGCGGCGGCGGCAGGCTCGGCGGCGACGGGGCGAAGAAACTCATGGGTGGCTCCCAAGAAAAGGCGCCTCACCCTGAGCAAGTCGAAGGGTGAGGTCCGTTGATGATGGTGGCCTCGCGCTTCGACGGGCTCAGCACGAGGGCTTTTTTTCCGCTATTCCATCGCGTCGTAATCGCCTTCGGCCATGGAAGGGCGAGAGGCAAAGATGTCGTAGTCGCCGAAGGCCGCGCGTTGCAGCGCGGGGCGGTCGCGCGCCTCGCGCAAACCCATGGCGGCGGTGCGCGCGGCGTCGGCGCCGTGGCTGGCCCAATCGTGCAAGGGCCGCGCGCGGAACAGGCCGAGCCGCTCGTCCCAGGCGCGGCGATAGGCGCGCAGGGCTTCGAGTCCGCGCGCGCATTTGGCGGCGTCGAACCAGGCGCGCGGGATGAGGGCGCGCAGCGCCTGGATGCCGTCGTCCACCGCGTGGCGCGCGACGATGCGCCCGCGGATGCCGAGGGAGGCCAGCATTTCGATGCGCGTGCGCCCGGTGCCGAGTTCCCGCGCCGCCGCGTCGTGCGGCAGAAGATGCTCGCCATAGACATAGGGCTTGGCGCCCAAGACACGCGCGTAATGGTCGAGCCCGACGCCCGCGCTTTCGTGATAGTCGATCCAGCGCAGCTCGCGCCCCGCCTGCTGGACGAACCAGATGGCGGTCGAATCGCCGATGCCCAGATCCCATGCGGTGTGCACGGGCAGCGCCGGCTCCCACGGCACGTTGCCGATACGGTTCTCGCGCTCGGCGTCGGCCAGAAGCTTCGCGTAATAGGCGCCGACGATGCCGGCGGCGAAGGAGCACTCGAACTCCTGCGCGAACTCGTCTTCGTCCATGTCGCGGCGCGCGGCTTCCAGCTCGCCGGGCGGGATGACGCCCGTCTCGGACGCGCGGCGCAGCGCGGCGAACCAGTCGCCGTCGCCCGCCGCCATCTTGGCCGTGGCGTCCTGGTAGAGATCGTGGAAGGCGTTGCGTCCCTTGGGCGTGCCGATGAAGAGGGCCGATCCTTCGCGGTCGGACAAGGCCGGCCGCACCACCTGGCTCCAGGCCGTGGGCCGCATCTGGCCGTATTCGTCGAGCACCACGCCGTCGAGATAGAGGCCGCGCAGCGCGTCCGGGTTGTCGGCGCCGTCGACGAACAGGCGCCGCCCGCCCCACAGATCGATGCGCAGCTCGCCCTCGTGCACCGTGCGCTCGGGTATGCCGGCGGTGAATCGCTTCATATAGTCCCACGCCACGCGCTTGGCCTGCTTGCGCAGCGGCGCGAGATAGGCGTGGCGCGGTTCCGGCCGCGCGCAATGGACGGAATCCGCGATCAGTTCGTTAACCGCCAAGACCGTCTTGCCGAAGCGACGGTGGCAGACCAGGACCGAAAAGCGCTTCAGCGCCGAATGGAGCGCCGCCTGGTGCGGCCGTGCCTCATACGCCACCGGACTTCTTGAACGGGCTGCGCGGCACGTTGGAGATCACGACCACGTTCCGCCGCGCCGCCTTCTTTTTCCCGCCCTTCGCCGCCGCGTCCGTTTCGATCTTGCCCCAGCCGCGATCGAGGAAAAGCTGGGACGCCGCGACCCGCACGGATGCGGGCGCGTTCTCGTCGGCGATGATGCGGGCCAGGGCATGGACGACCGCGATGCTCTTGCGGCGAAAGAGCCGACGGATCTCGCGCTTGCCCGACCGTCCTTCCAGCGCGCGGTGCATCGCGTGCGTGCCGTGCTGGCCGCCCAGACAGCCCGACTGCCCCTTCTTCCATCCATGAACCGAAGGATCGGGATGATCCGCCTTGGTCCAGGGCTGTGAGGCGCGCGACAGCTTTTTATCGTCACCCATAAAACCTCTGCATTTTGTAATTACCCAGGCTTTCCACCCCCAACATCCTGATGGTCTTGACTCAAGTTCTCTATTTGTTCTCCGCTACATCCTCCACCAGGAGGCACCATGTTCCCCGACACCATTCGCAAGAATTTGATGTTCGATCTCAACTACGCGCTGCGCCACCGCTGCACCGGCCTGAAATGGCAGAGGAACGATCCGTGCTCGGAAATCGCTGCCGAGACACTCGTGCAGCACCTCGAAGGGTCCAACTACATCGTCATCCGGGGTCCGTCGGGTAAGACCGCCACCACGCCGGGGCCAACCATCGAGTTTCAAAAAGCGCATCAAGCGCTGCGCGAGCGCTATTTGAAACGGACCAACGACGCTGTCTCCGACGGCCTCGGTCCCGAAGACGCGCGCGCGTTTGGAGAAACAATGATTTCCGATCTGCGCGGAGAAGAACTGTTTCGCCCGTTCTCGGAAGCCGACTTCAAGCGCGAACTGGTCGATTTTGGCGCAATGCTTCTTGAGCTCTCGCACTATAGGTCACGCAAGAACGATCCGGCGGCGGCACTGGCGTTCGAAAACATCTGGCACGTTCTTTACCACTACAAAAAAAAGGAAGCGCCGCCGCACGCGTGATGCCGTCGACGCGTTCACACCACGCGATGGAGCACCACCATGGCGGCAATCGAAAGAATTTCGCAGGCGCGATTTCGCCGAGCGGATGCAGTGCCGGTCATGACGACCTCGATGTTGATGAGGGAAACGCCGCTCGGATGTACGGGCACGCATCCGTTTCAGAGCGCCGTGTGCAAGCGCAAATGGGATTGATCCAACAGCCTTGATCTTCGGGTCGAGAGAGAAAACCCGCGCCGGGCGTAAACCCATTTCTCACTGTTGAAAATAATCCTATTTCAAATCGGATTCGGGGGGCAAGCAGAAAATGGGATTTCTCCCAAATTATTTTCCCCCAGATTTTTCGCATTCCGCCGGCCAGTTCGCTCATCGGCGTCACCTTGCAATGCAGGGATATCCCGCATTCCGCGCGCGGCCGTTTCCCGCTATGGAAAACGACAGGCCGCTTTCCGCGGGAAAACCGGACAACGAGGATGTCATGACCGGAACGCCCGAACGGAAGGCCGAACGCCACCGGATCGACGCCTTGCTGCCGCCCGAGATCGCGCAGGCCTGCGAGACCGCCGGTACCGCCAAGGCCAAGCGGGATGAAATCGCGCTGTTGGTCCTGGGCGTGCTGGCCGGCGCCTTCATCGCGCTGGGTGCCCTCTTCATGACGGTCGTCCTGACCGGCGCGGGCGATCTTCCCTGGGGCGTCGCGCGCCTTCTGGCCGGCCTCGTCTTTTCTCTGGGCCTGATCCTGGTGATCGCGGGCGGCGCCGAACTGTTCACCGGCGACTCGCTGATGATCGTGGCATGCGCCAGCCGGCGCATCACGATCCTCGCGCTGCTGCGCGCCTGGGCCCTGGTCTATGCCGGCAACATCATCGGCGCGGTGGGCACCGCCGCCCTGATGTTCCTGGCGGGGCAACACGAACTCGGCGGCGGCGCCGTCGGCCAAACGGCGCTTGCGATCGCCGACGCCAAGGCGGCATTGCCGACGGTCCGTCTTTTCTTTCTGGCCCTGCTGTGCAACGTCCTGGTCTGCCTCGCGGTGTGGATGTCGTTCGGTGCCCGCGGCATCGCCGACAAGGTTGTGGTCATCGTGCCGCCCATCGCGGCCTTCGTGGCCGCCGGCTTCGAACACTCGATCGCCAATCTCTACTTCCTGCCCTACGGCCTCGCGCTCAAGGCCTGGACGGGGGCGGAATTCTGGCGCGCGATCGGACAGGACGCGTCGGCCTATCCGGCTTTGACCGTGGCCAACGCGCTTCACAACATCGCCGTCGCGACCGTGGGCAATCTCGTGGGCGGCAGCCTGATGGTCGGCGCCGTCTACTGGTTCGTCTATCTGCGCCGGCGCGCCTAGTCCGCGGCCGCGGCGGAGGTTCCCGCCGTCGCGCCCCAGCGGACACCGCGCCGCGGCGAATCGGGCGCGCGGACAGCACCGGGAAGCCGGATCGGCATTGTGCTATCCTGCCACAGGGGCGTTCGCACAGTCTGGCGGAGCACCACGATGGCAGCGACCGATAAACTCTTCTCGGGTTCGATCCCGGAAATCTACGACCGGCTCCTGGTCCCGCTCATCTTCGAACCCTACGCGCTGGACCTCGCCCGGCGGCTGGCCGAGATCGGCCCGCTTGCCGTGCTGGAGATCGCCGCGGGAACCGGCGTGCTGACCCGTGCGATCGCCGCGCGGCTGCCCGCGCATGCGCGCGTCGTGGCGACCGACATCAGCCCGCCGATGCTCGACCGCGCCAAGGCGCGGCAAGCGCAGGACGGCCGTATCGCGTGGCGGCAGGCCGACGCCTTGGCGCTGCCGTTCGACGACCAGGGATTCGACGCCGTGGTTTGCCAATTCGGCGCGATGTTCATTCCCGACAAGGTCCAGGGCTACGGCGAAGCGCGCCGCGTGTTGAAGCCGGACGGCCGATTCCTTCTCAACGTGTGGGACCGGATCGCCGAAAACGAATTCGCCGATATCGTGACGGAGGCGCTGGCGGCGCGATTTCCGCACGATCCCCCGCGCTTCATGGCCCGCATCCCGCACGGCTATCACAATCAGGCGCAAATCCGCGCGGAACTGGGCGATGCGGGCTTCGCGGATATCTCGATCGACGCCGTGGAACACACAAGCCGTGGTTCGGCGCGCGACGTGGCAATCGCGTACTGCCAAGGCACGCCGCTCAGGACCGAGATCGAGGCGCGCGACGCATCCGCCCTCGAAGACGCGACGGCGCACGCGGCCGAGGCGCTCGCGCGCCGGTTTGGCAACGGCGTCATCGAAGGACGCATCCGCGCGTTGGTGGTCACAGCTTCATCACGGGCGAGCGCGCCACATCGCTGACAAACTGGTGATCGGCGATGAACGGGAGCCGGCCACACGGTCGGCACCGATGGGGGGAGCTTGCGTATGGCAAATGATCTCTTCCGAATGGTCAGCTTGCGGCGATCGAAGCCTTCCAACGCGGACCGTTCTTCCCCTTCAAGTCCAGACCCCCGGATGCGGTACCGGTCGATCCTAGATCGCCAACGCAATACCGAAGCCGCGCCCAGCACGAAGAGAGCCGCCGATCTGAAGGCGCGCTTCGCGGCCGTCGCGAAGCAGATCGAGCAGTTCGAGAAATTGCGCCTGACGGTCGTCGATGCTCACATGTCCCTGCTGGCCGAGGAGCCGGTGCCAACGACAAGCCCGGGCGAACGCGCGTCGAGAGGCAGCCGGGCGCGAACGACCTCGACACGGCGAACATCGACCAGTCGGTCTTCTATGGCCGCCGCTCCGATGCGGGCGGTCGATCCGCAGCGGTTCCTCGAGCGCGTGGAAGCGCGATTGACCGACAAGGAAATGGGCGTTTTCAAGAACGCTGTCGGCAATGCACTTGGCGCCTCTGTCCGCGATTTCAGCGACATTTTTTCCCACCTCGATGTCGGCGCCCTGATCTTCGAAGCGAACAGCCTGTGCGCCCAGATTCAGGCCATCGAGCAGAATCTGGGCGATGATCTGCCCACCGTCCGCCCCGACGCCGAGGCCAGCGCCAAGCCGATCGTCGCCGCCGTCGGATGGGGCGATCTCATCGTCGCGCGCGAAAGCCTGGTCGGATACGAAGCGCACGAGATCTCGCACATCGAGAACATCCTTCCGGGCGAGAGCAAAGTCCGCGAGCTGAAGCGTACCGCCACAACCGAGCAGGTCGAGGAGAACGAGACGGTCACGGAAAAAGAGACGGAGAAGGACTCGCAGACGACCGATCGCTACGAGCTGCAGACGCAAAGCCAGGAGACGATAAACCGCGACTTCTCCATCACCGCAGGCGTCAACACGTCGGGCCAGTACGGCATGACGCAGGTCGATACCAGCCTGGACGCCGCTTTCTCGCAAAGCCAGTCGCAATCCCAGAGCAGCAGCCTCAACACGGCGCGCGACGTCGTCGCCAAGGCGGTCGAGCGCACGCTCGAACGTGTGCGAACACTGCGCCGCCTCACCATCACGGAGAAGATCCGCGAGCTGAACCGGCACGAGTTGGCGAACGCCGGGGGCACGGGCACCCCCAAATCGATCAGCGGCATCTATGTCTGGGTCGAGAAGGTCCACAAGGTCGAGCTTCGGCACTACGGCACGCGAATGATGGTCGAGTTCCATATTCCCGAACCGGCCGTGTCCCTCCTTGAACGCGCCGCCGTTCGAAACACGCGCAAAGTTCTACCGCCGTTCAATGTCTCGCCCGCCGACGTAAAGCCGGAGAACTACATGTGCCTGGCGCAACAATACCAAGCGCTGGACGTCACGCCTCCGCCGACAGCTTTGATCGAGGTCGGATTCGGCTGGACCTCGACCCTAAACGAGGACGCAGAAAATTGGGCGGAAGACCAGTTCAGCGCCACCATCAACATTCCGGCCGGTTATCGGCCGACCTGGGCGAAGGTCGCCTGGAGTGGCCTTCAGGGGAAGAAGGAGAATCGCGAGTTCAACTTCGCATTTTCGGTCGGCGGCAAGTCGGAAGGCATCGAGCACACAGTCGTCACCTACGACGGCGTCGTCCTCAACCTCGACGCCGAGTTCAACTGGCCCCAAGGAGTCCCGATCTCCGGCCGGCTCCACGGTGCCTGGGACGGCGCCATGTATGTTCAGGCGAACCTCAAATGCGTCCGCACGAAGGAAGCGCTCGACGCGTGGCGGCTCAAGACATGGCAATCGCTCAAGGCGGGCTACGACGTCTTGCAGCGGAAGCTTGCCCAGGAACAGCAGCAGGAAGCTTACAAGCAGAACCTGCTCATGGCCGCCGAGACCGATGGGCCGGAGGCCGAGAATAGGCGGATCGAGCGTGGAGAGCTGCAGAAGTGGGCCATCAAATCGATGCGCCAAGCACCGCAGAACTTCAACGCCATTGAGCAGGTCGGCGACATGCAGGAGATCAGCCCGGTCTATGCCGACGCCCAAGCCCCCATCGTGCGCTTCTACGAAGACGCGTTCGAATGGGAACACATGAACTACTTCCTGTACCCCTACCATTGGGCGCGGCGGGCATCGTGGAAGATGCGCAACGCCGTCCAGGCCGTCGATCAGCAGTTCAAGGAATTCCTGCAGGCGGGCGCCGCGCGCCTCATCGTGCCGATCACGCCGGGCTATGAAGACAAGGTCGCCTGGTTCCTGGACCCGAACAATGCAACGGTCGCGGAACTGGACCGCATTCTCTCCTCACCTCCGACCTCTCCGCCGGGCGGAACTGCCGACGACTTCCGCGATCTGTGGATCGAGCTCCTCACTGACCATAAGCCCGATATGGCGCGCGGATCCGGCACCCTGAACGTCAAGAAGAACCAGACCAAGGTCCAGATCAACGCCGACAGCAAATGGAACGTCAGCGAACAACGGGATATCGGCCGTGAGCTTCATATTGACGGAGGGCAGTACACGGTCGCCGCCGTCACCAACGACACTACCTTCAGCCTCGATCGTCCATACGAAGGAGAGAACGATCCGGCCGCGCGCTATGTCGCCGGCAGTACGCCCTTCGGCCTGCCCTGGACAGTGAACGTTCCCACCTCCCTGATCGTCCTCGCCGAGAACATCCCAACCCTTGAATCGCTTGCCGTGACGTAAGCGCCATGGCTCCTCCGACCCCGGTCGAGTTGCTGCGGCAGGCGACGCAGCTTCAGGTCCTGTGCTCTGACTTCCTGGCGGAGGCGGAGGCCGAGCAGCGCAAGCGGTGGGAAATCATGCGCCGGGTCATCGAGGACGCTGGCAAGCAGTACACCGCCATGCGGCTCGACATCCTCGAAGAAGAGAAGATGGATGAGAGCGCTCCTCTGTGGCTTTCCGTGGTCATCACGGTGGCGATCGCTCTCATTCCGATGGAAGCGATCACGGTGGCGTTCTTTGAAAAGATGACCGAGGCGACCACCAAGCTGCTGACCAGACGGCTCGCGAAGGAAGCGGGGGATATCGAGAAGCTTTTGGCGACGGGGGTGCCCGCGGTGACCTCGGTGATGATGGGCAGCGCAAACTTCAAGAAGGCGCTGACCGAAAAAATCGAGAGAACCGAGAAGATGGTCGCGAAATTCGCGGAACGCTATGAGCCCGAGGTCCATCATGCCCTGGTCACGATGGCCCACACGGTCAGCGAATCGAAACTGCACCACTCTCTGTATCCCAAGGAAGCCAAACCGAAAAAGAAGAGCGAGGGGGCGAAGACCGACGCCGCGGTCGTGATGGTCACGCAGATGATGCACAAATGGGTCGATTCCCTGGGGCAGGTCGAGGACACCGCGCGCAAGCAACATCGCCAGGAAATCCGCGATCTTTTCGATATCGCCACGGCCAAGGATCCGAAGAAGGAAGCCAAGCAAAAGCGGGAGGCCGCGGAAAAGGCCGCCAGGGCGCAGACCGTCATTCCCTATAAGCCGCCGAGCGTTCCGGATTTCCCCAAGACCAGCAAGAAGGCGATCGAGGAACTCACCGCGATCCGCGATCAGCTCCAGCCGGAGTCCACGCGCGACCGCCAGCCGACCATCGACGATTTACGGAACCTGCAGTTGCTCACGGAAGAGATCATCTGGGCCTGCACGTATGACTTCACGCCGTGGTCGGTCCGCCCGAACGTGTATCAGCCGCGGGTCGTCGAGCCCGTGACGGCGCCCGAGAATCTGCCCGACGCGCTCTGGAAAAGGCTCACGGCACGGTACGAAGACCCGGAGGAAGGCAAGACCTACGACGAGGTGGGGCCGCTTCACAGACTGGGCACCACCGACCTACCGACAGAGGCGAAGGGGACGTTCAGCCCCAGGACGCGCCTGGCCCACTATTTCAGCCAGATTCTCCTGCCCGAAGTGGAACAGCAGAACGTGAAAGTCCTGCAACGCATGCAGGCAAGCTGAAAGCCGGGAGGCGAACACAGCGCGCCGCGTGCTGATCGCGCCGCCGCGGCCTGACGGCCGGCCGCCGCGCCGCGGAATTTGGTGATTGAAACCGCGCCGCCGCCGGCCGGATAATAAGCAGGCGAGTCCGAACACCGCGTCCTAACGTGTTGGGGGACGATGCGCGCGGAATATCTCGACACCGACGTATTGGTCATCGGCGGCGGAGCCGCCGGCTGCAGCGCGGCGCTGCGCGCCCAGGCGCTCGGCGCCAAGGTTCGCATGGTCGTGAAGGGAAAAATGGGCCGCAGCGGCGCCACGCCGTTCGCGAGCGCCATCGCCGGGCCGCCGCCGGCGCTCCTGCCGCGCGCGCTGATGAATCCCGCGATGAAAATTTATGCCGCCCTCGCGGACCGGATTCCCCTGCCCCTTCCCGGGCGTTACCGCGACACGATCCGGCAAGCGGTGGGGTGGCACTACTGGCTCGTCGATCAGGACTATTTCCTGAACTTCGGCATGTGGGCGCTGGGCACCTTCTTCCCCGCGCTGGAAGCGAAGGGCCTCTATGTCCTGCGCGACGAAAGCGGGATGCCCGCGACGCCGCCCGGCCAGTCGCTCTACGCGCTCCACAGCCACGGCATGACGGGATACCAGTACGGCGAATGGAAGCGGAAGGAGGTGCTCTCCGCGGCGATCCCGGTCATGGAGGAAGCCACGGTCTTCCGGCTGCTCCAGGACGCGAACGGCGCCGTCGGCGGCGCCTGCGTGCTCGACTACAAGACCGGGCGGTTCCATGTCGTGCGCGCCAAGGCGACCATTCTCGCGACCGGCCATACCAACTGGCTTTCCACGCGCGCCACGGGCACGCGCGAGATGGCGGCCAACGGCCTGGCCATGGCCGCGCGCGCCGGTGCGGAGCTTCAGAACCTGGAAATCCAGTGGTTCCACGGCTCGGACATGGCGGCGCCCGAAAGCTGGATGCGCCTGCACCACTATCCGAATTATCTCCACGGCACCGACCGCCGCGTCGTGATGAGCAACGCCGCGGGCGAGGAATACATGCGGATCGAGGATTACCGCGTGAACATGCCCTACACGATCCAGGTGAAGAAGCTGTACGAGCAGGTCAAGGCGGGCAAGGCGTCGTGGGACCGCGGCAGCTTCGCCGATTTCAAGCGCGTGCCGCGCGAGGCGCTCAAGAAGTACCAGTACCACTGGGAGTTCTACGAGAAGCTCGGCAAGGACATGGGAAGCGACCGCTTCGAATCGGGCATCACCTGGCATATGAGCGCGGGCGGCGTGCGCGCGAACATCCGAACGATGGAAACCGGCGTCGAGGGACTGTTCATCGCCGGCGCGGTCGGCGCCCACATGGTCGGCAGCGTGATCTTTGCCACCTACGACGGCGAAATCGCCGGCAGCCACGCCGCGCGCTTCGCGAGCGGGCGCAGTATGCCGCCGGGCAACGACCAAGACGTCCGCGCCGATGAAGAGCGGCTGAACGCCCTCTTGGCGACGGCGGACGCCGCGCGCAACACCGGCACGGCGCCGATCGAGGCCAAGCGGCGGATCCGGGAGATCGTTTGGAACGGCATGATGTACCGGAAGGACGCGCGAGGGCTGGAGCGGGCACTGGCTGAGCTTGCCTCCGTGCGCGCGGACATCCTGCCGAACTTGCGGCTGCGCACGGCCACGTCGCGCTACAACACCGATCTCGCCGAAGCGCTGGACGTCGAGGACATGCTCGACGTGTGCGAGATGACGGCGCACGCGTCCCTGCTCCGGAAGGAAAGCCGGGGGCCGCACTTCCGCGAGGACTTCCCGTTCACCGACAACGACAACTGGCTGAAATGGATCGTCGTCTCGCGCAAGGGCGGCCGCGTCGATGTGCGCTACGAACCGGTCCCGCAGAAGCATGTCCGGCCGCCGAAAGGCCGGATCGACTATTTGCGCGAGCCCCTCGCGTAGGAGGCCGATTGCGATGCCGACGAAGGACACGCTTTCCGTTCGCGTCTTCCGCTACGATCCCAGCGTCGACGCCGCGCCGCGCTACGAGGCGCACGAGGTGCCGCGCACGCCCGACATGCGGGTGCTCGATGCCCTCAATCACGTTTACGACCAGACCGGCACGCCGTTGGGATACCGGTGGTACTGCGGCACCAAGAAATGCGGCGAATGCGCGATCTCCGTGAACGGGCATCCCGTCCTGACCTGTTGGGAAGCGCCCGCCGACGGGATGATCTGCGAACCCTTGGCCAACTTTCCCATCGTTCGCGATCTGGTCGTCGACACGGCACCCGCGGAGGCGCGCATCGTCGCGCTCAAGCTCTCGCTCAGCCGCGGCCAGCCGCGCCCGTTCCCCGAAAAGCTCGATCCCGCGGCCATGGACGCCACCAACCATCTGTCCAAGTGCATCGAATGCCATGCCTGCACCGCCGCCGTGCCGGCGCGGGGCCTGGAAGCCGAAGGCCCGGCCTTGCCGGGCGGCGTGGGACCGGCGGGCCTCGTGCGCTTTGCGCGTTTCGCGCTCGATCCGCGCGAGGAGGCCGACCGCGGCAGCACGGCATCGCAGGCGAAGCTGGACGAGATCGGGACGCACGGCGTGCTGTCCACGGTTTGCCCGCAGGGTATCGACATCGTTCGCGACGCCATCGTTCCCGTGCGCGAGCGGCTGTTCGGCGGGCGGCAGGCCGTGTCCCATTCGTCCCCTTCGACCGTGCCGTTTTTCATGGCGGCAACGTGGAGCGCGTTCGTGCGGCTGGCGGATGACCGGAAATCCGCCCTTAAGGCAGACGGCGCGATCGAAGCCGTGGACGTGCCCGGAATCGCGGAGGCGTACCGGGTGCGCTGACGTTCCGCCGGCGCCGCTCGCCAACGGCCGCCCGGATCTTCCCGCGCCGCTTCGGCGGTGCGCCCCCGCGCAGGGGAACGCGGGCGATTGCCCGACCGGCGGCGCGCTTGCTAGCCTTTCAGGCGGCAACGGGGACTCTCATGGATTTGTTTCGGCGTTCCTTGACGGGCGCGGCGGTGTCCGGCGTCCTCGCGTGCTTCGCCTCGATTTTCCCGGCCGACGCGGCGGAGCCGCCAGTCGGCGAGTTCAAGGTCGGCACGATTTGGAAGGGCGGGGCGCGTTTCGCGAACGACGGCGCCTTCACCCGCTGCGGCATGGATGCCCAGTTCCCCGAAGGGCTGACGCTGTATTTCGGGCTCGACGCGAAAGGCTCGCTGGTTCTCGATTTTTTGGGGCCGGACGACATGGCCGCCTCCAACACAAAGGTGCCCGTGACGTTCGGCGTCGACGGCCGCACTCTGGCCACGGTCGCGATGGAGGTCGACGACGAATCGCTCATGGTCATGGAAGAGCTGTGGCTGTTCGGCGATCTCGGCCCGACGTCCACCTATCTGTCGGTGCTCAAGAAAAGCAAGTTCCTCACGGTCACCGTGCCAGGCCGAACGAAAGATCAGGCGCAGAACAAGACCTGGACCTACACGGCCGCGCTGACGGGCAGCGCCGAAGCCTTTCAGGCGCTCGAATCCTGCGTCGCAAAACACGCGGGCAACAGCAAGCCCGCCGCGGCGCCCGCGCCCGGAGCCGCGCCGATGCCGGCACCGGCGGCGCCTGTCGATGCTGCCGGGCCGGTCGGCGAATTCAAGATCGGCACCATCTGGAAGGGCGCGGCGCGGTTTGGCAGCGCGGGCGATTTCATGCGCTGCGGCATGGCCGCCAAGTTCCCCGAGGGGCTGGAGCTCTTCTTCACGCTCGACACCAAGGGCGTGCTGGGGTTCGACCTGTATGGGCCGGACGACATGGATATTCCCGACGGCAAGGCCCCGGTGACGCTCAGCGTCGACGGCCGCGTCCTGCGCGCGCTCGCGATGAACGTCGACGAAGACGCATTCGAGTTCGAGGAGCTGTGGCTCTATACCGATCTGAAACCGGCGGCCGACTACCTGCCGGCCTTCAAGAGCGGCAAAACCATCGCGGTCGCCATACAGGGGCGGACGATGGACAAGCCGCCGCGGGACAAAACATGGTCGTACACCGCAGCACTCACGGGCAGCGCCGAGGCGTTCCAGGCGCTCGAGGCCTGCGTCGCCAAGCACGCCGGGAGCAGCCAGCCCGCCGCGGCGCCGGCGGCCAGCGGCGCGGCGAGTGGCGTCGCACCGGCGCCCGGCGCTACCAAAGGCTCGACCGGCGCCGGCAAGAAAGTCAGCTTCGGCGCCATCGCCGTGGGCGAGGACGGGAATGACCTCATCACCGGCATCAGCAGCAATCACCCGAGCATGGACGCGGCCATGATGGCGGCGGTCGATATCTGCCAACGCGACGGCGGCTTCTGCCAGGTCCGTGCCACCATGGACCGCGCCACGCCGTGCGGCGCCGTCGCGGGCGGCGACGATTCCGGCGGCGGCCCGGTCTATGGCTGGGGAACGGGCAAGACGAAGGCAGAGGCCGAGCTGGGCGCCATGGAAGCTTGCAGCGCGGACGCCTTCGGCTGCCGGGTCACGCTCAGCCGCTGCCTCACGGAGTGACGGCGCGCTTCAGCGGGCGCGTACGGGGCGTTCAATCTCACTCGGCCTGCTGGATCGGCATCGAGCCATGGCTGTGGTCCTCGCAAACATGGTCGAAAAACCGTTCGACGACGGATTGCAGGGCCGTGTCGCAGATGTCGTGGTGATAGCGTGCGATGAACGCAGCCAGCCCGGCCACGCACAGAGCCACGAGAGTGGCCGCTTTGGCGAATGGCTTCATATGAGCGTAGAGCGAGACAGGGGACAAACTTCGCGTATCCTCAGTGCCGAATCCCGTGGCGCCTTTTATGTACGCTCACGCGCTCTTCGCGCGGGCGATGGCGGCTTCGATCATGGCGCGGGCTTCGGCCGGGCCGACCCATTCCACAATCGTGACCCATTTGCCCTTCTCCAGATCCTTGTAGTGCTGGAAGAAGTGGGCGATCTGGTCGCGCAGAATCTCGGGCAGGTCGGTGTGGCTGGCCACCCCCTGATAGAACGGATGCAGCCGGTCGACCGGTACGGCCACGATCTTTTCGTCGGGTCCGGCCTCGTCCTTCATCACCAAGGCGCCGATCGGCCGGCAGCGGATCACGGCGCCCGGAACGACCGGCGTCTGGCTGACCACCAGCACGTCGCACGGGTCGCCGTCTTCCGACAGGGTGTGGGGGATGAAGCCATAATTGGCGGGATACTGCATCGAGGTGTGCAGGAAGCGATCGACGAACAGGGCGCCCGATGCCTTGTCCAACTCGTACTTCACCGGCAGGCCGCCTTGCGGGATTTCGACAATGACATTGATGTCGTCGGGCGGCGCGGCGCCGACGGAAATTTTCGCGACGTCCATATGTCCTCCGCAAACCGATGCAGCCAGCGCGGCCGCGCTAGGCGTCCCGCGTCGCCTGCGCGCGCACCTTGAACATGGTGAAGACCGGCTTGGTCTTTTGATAGGGGGAAATGAGCGGCAAGACCTTTTCGACGAAGCCGCCGGGCTTTCCGGTCTCGTCCATGTCGGCCTTGGTTTCCCAGAGCGTCAGGGAGACGACGTTTCCGCTGGCCTCGTCCATCAACAGGATGGCGTCCTTGAATCCCTTCTGGCCGCGCAGATGCTTGATCTGTTCGCGGTAGCCGCGCTCCAGCTCCGCCTCCTTGCCGGGGATGACGTCGAATCGCGTGATACGTCCATACATCGAGGCCTCCAGGTTGGGTGATGATGGGCATTTCATCAGCGTTCGGCCCAGGTGCAAAGCCCTCCGCGCCGAAGCCGTGACGCGCGCGGCCCCAACGGGCGGCGGCGGAACGCAACGCGGCGGCCATCGGGGGGATGGGCCGCCGCATAGGCGCCGGCCGGCAGGCGGGGCATCGAAACGCCAGCCAGCTCTCCTAATAAGAAACAGGATCGATGAAAATGTCCGGCCGCGCCTTGATCGGGATCAATAAGACGGACGCGGCTTCGTGGGCCCCCAAAAGGATCCCGACCGGCACGCGTGGTGTCAGGCCAGACTGGACGCGTCCTTCAGGCGGAACAGCAAGCCATCCTCGCTGCCATCGAGCAACTGCAACCGCCCACGAAGCATCACCGTCCCCGGCCGCGCCGCAACCGGCCGCGCCGCGGCGATCTCCATGAGAGACAGCATGCTGCCGGGCATACAGAAGATGCAGTGCGCGAAGTAGGCGGCGATGAGAAATGAGGATTGGGCCGGGTTCTCGTCATAGGGCAGCATGAAGCCTTCGACGGTGACGGTCGCGTCTTGGATCGCCGCGACTTCGGGATCGAGGCCAAGGCCGGACGCGGGACCCTTCCGCGCGAGGCGTTCCAGCTCGCGCCAAGACAAGACCCCGTCCCGCGCCTTGACCGTGGGGAACGGAGACTCCCGCACTTCATAGGTGAGGGCCGCGGCGGCGGGCGGACGCAGCACCAGCCCGGCGGCCGCCAAGCCGCCCAAAAGCGCCACGCGGCGGCTCATGCCCCGCGCCGGCAAGGCATGCGTGTTGGCCGGCAACCGCTTGCGGGAGAACGGTTCGATTCGCTTCGTCATGCCGCCTCCATGGCGCGTCGTCGATACGACCTTGTTTAGCTTAGCGTCCATTCCGGTCAGGGCGCGAGCGCCTTCTCCTGCCTGCGCAGCCAAGCCAGCACCGCGTCCGGCTTGCCTTTGGCGAGCTTGGCCCAGCGCTGGTTGCGCAGCGCGTCCGTCTTGTCGCCGGCCCACCAATATTCCTTGGCCACCAGCAGCAGCCACCCCTCGCCCGCGACCGTCGTGATCTCGGCCACGAAGCCGTGCGAGGCACAGGTGAAGCTATGCCGCGCGCTTTCCCATTCGGCGCCGCCGAAGCGCCAGCGTCCGGCCGCGGACGGCGCCCGTCCGCGCGCGACCAGCCGGTCGAACAGATTGAAGAAGGAGGCGTCGGACAGACTTTTCATCGCGGCACCCGTTGCGGCCGCTCGCAACCTAGCCGCATCGCGCGGCGCGCGCGACGGGCGCCGGGCCGATTGACCGTCAGGGCAATTTATAGAAGCTCGGCGTTTCGGACGCGGCCTTGGGCTCGGCCAGGGTCGGTGCCTTGGACGGCCCGGACGCGCCGGGTGCGGGGGCCGCCGGCGCCGCGGCCGTGGCGGGCGCCTGGCCGGGCGGCAGGGCGCACTCCACCCTCGCATCCTCCAGATAGGCGCTCACGATCTTGGCGTCGTCGTAGTGCAGCTTGCCCTCGACACGCACCCGTTTGTCGGCGCCGCAATTGAGCGGCCCCTTCACGGTCACGTCGATCGCGTCGCACGGGAGGTCGCCCTTCACCACCATGAAATAGGTCTCGTCCCGGCCGGCGTTGAAGGTGGCGCCCAGCGCCGTGCCCGTGACGGCAACGGTATTGCCGTCGAGGTTCGCGCATTTCTGATGCTGGCCGGATGTCTTTTTCGCGGCCAAGGCGGCCGGCGCGGGAAGCACGAGCGAAAGCCCGACAAGGGCCAAGATCACAAACGGCGTTCGCATGGCGAAAGTCTGGCCATCGAAAATGGCGAGATCGAGGCAGAAGATATTGCATGGCGCACGACGGCCGCACAAGACGATCCGGAAAATCGGGCATTTCCCTTGACGGCCGCCGGTGCCTTATCCTGCTCCCACGCGAACCCCCGGGACGGGAGCGAGCATGGCCGAAACGGCGCACCAGCCGGCTTGGACCGTGATCGACCTCGGCGCGTTGGAGCACAATTGCCGCGAAGTCGCGCGCCGCGTCGGCACGGGTGTGAAGGTCATCGCCTCGGTCAAGGCCGACGCCTACGGCCATGGCGCGGTGGCCTGCGCCCGCCGCCTGGCGCAGGCGGGCGCGTACGCGCTGGCCACGGGCGACGTGGCCGAGGCGGCCGCCATGCGCGAGGCCGGGATCCGCGCGCCGATCCTGATCTTCGGCAGCTTCCTGCCCCAGGACGTTCCCTATCTTCTCGCGCGCGACCTCATTCCCACCGTCTATAACTTCGAAACCGCCGAAGCCGTATCGCGCGCGGCGCAAGGCCCCTCGCCCGTCTACGTAAAAGTGGATTGCGGCCTCGGCCGCCTGGGGGTGGCCTTGGACGACGCAGGCGCCTTCGTGCGCCGCATCGCCGCCCTGCCGAACGTCCAGGTCGCCGGCCTCTACACCCATATTCCGTTCTTCGATCAACCCAGCCGCGCGCGCACCGAGGCGCGCCTGCCCGCCTTCGAGGCGTTGGCGGAATCTCTGTCGCGCGAGATCGGGCCGCTGGTCACACAAGCATTAGCCAGCTCCGCCGTGCTGACGGGGCTCAGGGACCGCTGCAACGCGGTCTGCGTCGGGCATGTCCTTTACGGCTTGTCGTCCATGGCGCCTGGCCAGGCCGACCTGTCTTCCTTCCGGCCCGTGCTGCGCGAGATCGGCAGCCGCCTGATCCACGTCGCCCATCATCCCGCCGGACGCGACGTCGCGATCGGCGGCCATTACGGCATCGCCAACGCCATGGTGACGGGCGTGCTTCCAGTGGGCGCACAACATGGCTTGCGCAACGCGACGCCCGGACAGACGGCGGAGGTCCTGATCCGCGGACGGCGCGCGCCCGTGATGAGCGTGACGCTCGAACACACGACCGTGAATCTTACCGGACTCGAATCGCCGCGCGTGGGCGAAGAGGTGCTGGTGCTGGGCGGCGACGGGCCTGCCCGCATCACGCTCGAGGACGTCGCCGCCTGGCAGGGGCGTCCGCCACTCGAGGCCGCCATGACGTTTTCCAAGCGCCTGCCGGCGCGGGAGATCTGACCGAATCAGGGAGGGATGATCGATGAAGAAGCTGACGCCTTCGCAAATCGCGTTCTACCGCAAGAACGGTTACCTCTTCGTGCCCAAGCTATTTCCGACCAAGGAAATCCGCGTCATCGACCGCGAAGTCGAGAAGCTGGTGCTGGAAGACCGGCCGTCAGTCATCAAGGAGCATGACGGCAAGACCGTGCGTTCGGTCCTCAACGCGCATGTCTACAATCCGGTCATCGACTGGCTGTGCCGCAGCGAACGCGTGGTCGAGCCGGTGATGCAGCTTCTGAAGCGTCCGGTCTACATCTTCCAAAGCATCGTCAACGTGAAGCGCGCCTTCGACGGCGCCCAATGGACCTGGCACCAGGACTATCCGACCTACAAGATCGACGACAAGATGCCGGAGCCGCGCGCCGTCAACGTGATGATCTTCATCGACGACGTGAACGAATTTAACGGGCCGCTGATGATCGTGCCCGAGACCCAGAAGTTCAAAGTGAAGATCGGCGCGGTGGACACCAGCGTGACGCCCTATCCCCACGGCCGCTATCCCGACGTGGATTGGGTGAAGCCCGCCATGGCTGGCAAGGGAATCGTGGCGCCCAAGGGGCCGGCGGGCTCGGTCGTCTTCATGGACATCATGACCGTGCACGGCTCGGGCCCGAACATGTCGCCCTGGCACCGCAACGTGATGTCGCTCACCCTCAACGCCGTCGACAACAAGGCCACGGGCACGGTGCGCGGCCCTTCCATCTGCCACGACTACACGCCGGTCACGCCGCTGCCGGGCAGGGCGTTGACCGCGGCGGCGCGGGCTTGAGCGGGGAGGCGCCGATGAAAAAGCCGCATGACGGAAAACTGGCGCTCGTCACGGGGGCCACGCGGGGACTCGGCCGCGCCATCGCCGAACGGCTGCGCGACGACGGCGCCCGCGTCATCGCAACGGGCACCAAGCCCGGCGGAAAACCACCCAAGGATTGCGAGTACATGAACGTCGATTTCACCGACGCGAAGGCGACGGAGGAATTCGCCGAAAAGATCGCCAAGCGCGGGCCGCTGATCCTGGTCAACAACGCGGGCATCGGCATCGAGCGCGGCATCGCCGAGCTCAAGACCGAGGAGTTCCGCCAGGTCCACGACATCAATCTCGTGGCGCCGATGATCCTCTGCCGCGCCGTGGTGCCCGCCATGCGCAAGGCCAAGTGGGGCCGCATCCTGAACGTGGGTTCGATCTACGGCATCATCAGCCGCGAGAAGCGCGTACCCTACTCCTCCACCAAGTTCGGCATTGACGGGCTGACGGCGGCGCTCGCGCCCGAGGTGGCGCGCGACGGCATCCTGGTCAATACGATCGCGCCGGGATTCATCTATACCGACATGGTCGCCGAGGCGAAGGACATCGACGTGCCGGCCTTGGAAGCCCGCATCCCCATCGGTCGCATGGCCCAGCCCGGCGAGATCGCGGCCTTCGCCTCCTGGCTCGTGGGACCGGAGAATACGTATATGAGCGGCTCCAACCTGGTCATCGACGGCGGCCTGGTGCGCGTCTAAACGCGCGGGCCTTAACGATTTGACAGCGCGGGGGCCGTACGGAGATAGTTTGACCGACCTGTGGGTCGGTTATCCGACCTCTCTGTCGGTATCCCTCACGAAAGGACATCCCCCATGAGCGACAACGAGATTTTCCTGCGTAAGGACGGCCATGTCGGCTGGCTGATCTTCAACCGGCCCAACGTGCTGAACGCCATGCGGATGGACAGCTGGGCGCTGCTCGACAAGCGTCTGGCCGAGGTTGCCGAAGACCCCGAGCTCCGCGTCCTGATCCTGGCGGGCGAAGGCCGCGCGTTTCTGGCGGGCGCCGATCTGACGGACTTGAAGAAGCACAACGAGAAGGTGCGTGCGGGCAAGACCTCGGCCTCCGACCTGCGCCGTTTCGTCCATGCCGCGCAGAGCACGTCGCGCCGCATTCAGAACATGAAGATTCCGGTGATCGCCGCCGTGCAGGGCTACGCCGTCGGCGCGGGCTGCGAGGTGGTGATCTGCTGCGATCTCGTGGTGGCCGAGGAGAATGCCAAGTTCGGCTTCCCCGAGGTGACCGTCGGCGCCTGCATCACCAACGCCGGCACCTTTATCCTGCCGCGCAAGATCGGCCTGTCGCGCGCCAAGCGCCTGGCGCTGACCGGCGAGTTCATCGACGCCAAGGAAGGCTATCGCATCGGCCTGGTCGACGAGCTGGCGCCCCAGGGCAAGGTGCGCGAAACCGCCGAGAAGCTGGCCCGTCGCATCGCGACGCGCGCGCCGATCGTCGTCTCTCTGCACAAGCAGATGCTGGACCGCGCGCTCGAATCGTCCTTCGAGACCGCGCTGGCCATGGAGACCGAAGCGGTCGTGGCATCGATGATGAGCGAGGACAATCTGGAAGGCACCACGGCGTTCGAGCAGAAGCGCGAGCCGGTCTTCAAGGGTCGCTGAGACTCGGCGTCTTCTGACGCAACGGCGCGGCCGCCTCCACGGCCGCGCCGTTTTTTTAGTCGCGCGCAGGCATGACGTAGTTGAGCGCCAGGCGGCCGCCGTCGACATAATAGGTCTGGCCGGTGACATAGCTGGCCTCGTCCGAGGCCAGGAACACGGCAACCGACGCGACCTCGTCGGGCTCTGCCGGCCGCCCGAGCGGCGTGCGCGCCTGCAGGCCCTTGAGGCGCACGGGGTCCTCGAGGAACGGCGCCATCATGGCGGTGCGCGTCGCACCCGGGCCGATGGCCACACAGCGGACGCCGTGCGGCGCGAGCGACAAGGCAAAGGTGCGGGTCAGGAGATTCACCGCGCCCTTGCTGCCCGGATAGACGCCCTCGTAATTGTCGCCCACCACGCCCACGGTCGACGCGATGTTGATGATGACGCCGCGCTTGTTCGGGATCATGCGGCGCGCTGCCGCCTGATCGGTCAGGAAGGTACCCTTCACGTTGACGGCGTAGACCTTGTCGAAGGTCTCTTCCGTCGTGTTCATGATATCGCCGTAGTCGGCCAAGGCCGCGTTGGCGATGCAGATGTCTAGCTTGCCGAACTCCGATACCGCCGTGTCCATCAGCCGGTCGAGATCCGCCTTCTTCGTCACGTCGGCGCGCACATAGCGCGCGCTCTCGCCGATCGAATCGGCGACGGCCTGGCCCAGCTTGTCGTTCAAGTCGGCGATGACGACCTTGGCGCCTTCCTTCGCGAACCGGCGCGCATAGGCCTCGCCGATTCCCTGCGCCGCGCCCGTGATGACCGCGACCTTGTCCTTGAGACGCATTGAACCCTCTCTTTGTCGGCTATTCCTTCAGGATCTTGAACGAGTCCAGAAATCGGCGGACGGGCGCTTGGGCCGCGCGCGCCTCGCCCACGATCGCGACCACCTGGTAAAGCGTGGTCCCTACCCAGAAGATTCGCCCGCGGTAGACCAGGCCCTTGCTGCTGCGCATGGCCAATTCGCGCCCTTTCCAGCGTCCGAGCGAGACGGGCTCGCTGCCGAGGATGGTGGCGCCGGCAAAATCGCCTTGCCGCGACGCGTTCTCGATCTTGTCGAGAACCTGCGCCGTGGGCACACCGGCCTCGGTGCCGGCCGGGAAATAATTGATGCTGATGAAATAGGCTTCGTCATCGGCCCGTTCGACGATCAGGTCGAGCTTGCGCCGCCCGCTGGCGTCGGCCACGTCGGCGACCTTGGGTTCCTCGGGAAACGCCGCTTCGAACCGCCCGTCTTGGCTGACATAAGGCACCCACGGCGCCTGCGCCGCGGCGGGCACGGCCACCGGCAGCATGACGAGCAACGCCAGGGCGGGCCGGATCATGCGGCGCTAATTCTTGAGGATCTTGAACGAGCTGATGAACTTCACGACCGACGCGCTGGCCTTGGCACCCGCGCCGGCGGGAGACGACGCATCGAGCAGGTAAACGCGGTCGCCGACGAGATAGAGCCTTGCCTGGTGGATCAGCTTTCCACCGTCGGTGTTGAACGAGAAGGCGCGGCCCTGCCACGTGCCTTGCGTCACCGTCTTGGCGTTGAGGAGCCGCGCGCCGGGCGTGTCCGCGATCAGCTTTTCCTGCAAATCCTGCAGCCGCTCGCCCTTGGGGCGCTCGTCGCCATAGCCGGGCGGATGGTCCGAGACCTTGAAGCGATAGACGCCGCCCGTGCCGAGGTCGAACGCCATGTCGTGGACCTTGACGTCCCCGTCATATCCTTCGTTGTCCACCGACGCCGTTCCGGGCACGAGGATCTGGTAGCGCCCGTCCCCGCTTTTCAGCAGCGACCAAGTCGACGCCGCCAAGGCGGGGGACGCGAACGCGACGCACAGAAGAACAAGCCACCATGGATTGCGCATCGGCGCGCCCTCAATCCTTGAGAATCTGAAAGGAATCCATGAAGTACCCAACCATCGGCAGCGACGCGTTGGCGGGGTCGCTGACCGCGATCGTCTGGTAGAAACGGCCACCGGCCCAATAGATGCGCGCCTGGTAGATCAGTTTGCCCCCCTCGATCCGCAGCGTGAAGGTGCGGCCCTTCCACTTGCCGTGATCGATGGCCGCCGCGTGCAGAAGTTGGGAGCCCCGGAACCGGTTCTGCACCCGGACCTGCATGTCCTTCAATTCCTTGGGCGCGGTCTCGTCCAGGTGGGTTCCCTTCAGCGGTTGGGTCGCCATCACCACGAAAACCTGATTGGGGCTCAATGGCACTTCCAGGGTGAGCGACTTGTCGCCCAGTTCGTTGAACCCTTCGCTCACCTTGGGCGGACCGGGAAGCTGGACCTCGAAACGGCCGTCCTCGCTCTTATAGGGCACCCAGGCTTGCGCCATGGCGTGCGCCGCGCCGCCAAGGACGAACAAGACCAACAAAGCAACCAAGCGCGCCATGGAACCCCTCCGCGACCGGGGAGAGAGTGACAAGTCGGCGGCGAAAACTCAAACTGCGCCGCGATGATTGAGCCGCGTCTCAAGACCGAAATCTGGATCAAGGCCGCCGTGCGCCGCGGCGCGGTCGAGAACATTCCCATCGTGGTGGTGAAAAAAGGCGACCCCGACGGCGGCGCCGTGCTGGTGAAGCTGAACCGCTTCGAGCATGGCTGCATCGTTTTGGCGCAGACTCAAGGACCGGACGGCGGGCGCGCCTGGCACCGTGGCACGGGGCCAGGCACGGTGGACGAGGCCGCGGCCGATGCCTACATCGCGCGCAACCGTAAGATCGATCCGGATCTGTGGGTGGTCGAGGTCGAGGATCGCGAGGGCCGCCTGCCTTTCGACGCGAAGATCCTCTAGTCCTGCGTCTCCGTGCGCGCTTCCGCCGCCGGCGCGGACGCGGCGGCCTTGATCGATTGGCGCACGAAAACCTCCAAGGCGCGTAACGGGATCGGCTTGTCCACCACGGCGAAAACGCCGAGCTGCGCGCGATTGGCCTCGGCCACCTTATTGGGCTCGCCGGAGATCATGATGATCCGCGGGGGTTGCGGCAGCGCGCGCAACGCGCGCGCGAAGGCGATGCCGTCCATGGCCGGCATGTCGATATCGGTGATGACGACACGCGGCACGGTGCGTACCACCATCTCTAATCCCGCGATGCCGTCCACCGCCGTTTCGGTCGCGATGCCGCGCATCCGCAGGAAGGCGGCGATCTGGTCGGCCTGAATGGGATCGTCGTCGACCACGACCACGAGGGGGGGGCGGCCGACTTCCTTCACGCCCAGCGTCCGGTGTTCGCCGCCAAGCTTTCCGGTTTTTTCGTCCAGCCCGGCTCGGCCGGACCCGGCCGACGCGTTCTTCCAAAATCGCGCGCCGGTGAATTTGCGGGGCGAAAGCATTTCTATCGCTCCTTCGTGCCTTCGAGGATCCACCATCCTCGTTTTTCAAGCGAAAGAAGCCTCCCGTACATTCCCCGCGTGCATGATGTCGGTTGGGATTTCTACCAAAGTCGTAGTCGCCACTATACGAACGGCGAGTGTCGTCCCGCGCTATGGTGCGATATCAGACAGTTAAGTTTCTTAGGTGCCCATGGCATCGGCCGCGAAGTTTGTAGCGATTTGCAAATTATCGGCCCACCAAGTTCAGGCGTCTCGTCTTTAAGAATAACCGCGCGGGGAAAGGCGCGATGGCGGCGATCTTGGTCGTGGATGATGAGCCGTTGGTGCGAACGGCCGTAAAGACGGTTCTCGGCCGCGCCGGGCATGCGGTCGTCTTCTGTGAAAACGGGCGTCAGGCCTTGGCGGCGTTCGGCGAGCGCACATTCGACGCCATTTTGAGCGACGTGCGCATGCCGCACGGCGATGGCGTATGGCTCTTGCACGAGGTCAGGAAGGTCGCGGCGAACCTGCCGGTATTCCTTATGACCGGGCTGACCGACGATCCCCGCCTCGAAGGCGTGATCTTCGACGCCCATACGAAGCTGTTGAAGAAACCGCTCGACCTGCGCGACGTTAGGGCCATGTTGGTCCAAGTCGGCAAAAAGAGCCGGTAAATGTAACGGCCTTCTGGGCAGGCGGGGGAAAGTTAGTTCTCCTTACTAAATCTAGGGGGCCTTTGAGGCCGCCTTGGATCGGCTCCTAGAACCGGTCCAAACCCGTGACAAGCGCAGGAAATTCCAGCCTGGCTCGTACCACCCGGGATCGTCAGACGCCGGGGTTCCATGAACGCGCCGCAAAAGCCGACTCTGCCCGCCGACAGGCCCGCCCTTCCGGCGCGGCGGGGCCTTTTTGGCAAGCGGCGCCGGATCCTGTACGGCGTCCTGGCCCTTCTGCTGGCGGGCGGCGCCTATGCCGCATGGCGTCTTTATGCGCCCGCGAACGACGCGGGCGCCGCCAATCTTGTCGCCCAGCCCGTGGTGCTCGGCGATATCGAGGAGACCGTGACCGCGCTGGGCGCGCTGCAGCCGCTCGAGTATGTCGATGTCGGCGCCCAGGTGTCGGGCCAGTTGAAGAAGATCCCGGTCGCCATCGGCGACCAGGTGAGGGCCGGCGATCTTTTGGTCGAGATCGACCCGCAGGTCTATCAGGCCAAGGTCGACGGCGACGAAGCCACCCTGGTTTCGCTCAAGGCGCAGATCGCCGAGAAGCAGGCCGCGCGCACGCTCGCGGAACAACAGTTCGCGCGTCAGAAGGAGCTCAAGGCGGAAAACGCGACCAGCCAGGACGCGTATGACAGCGCCGACGCCTTGCTGAAAAGCACGACGGCACAGATCGCTTCGCTGCGCGCGCAGGTGATGATGACCGAGTCGACCCTCAAGGGTAACCGCGCGAACCTGCAATACACCAAGATCTATGCGCCGATGGGGGGCACGGTCGTGTCGCAGACGCTGCGTCAGGGCCAGACCATCGTGTCCAACCAATCGGCGCCCACTATCCTGCGCATCGCCAACCTCGACACCATGACCGTGTGGACCCAGGTGTCGGAAGCCGACGTGGCCAAGCTCAAGCTCGGCATGCCGGTTTACTTCACCACGCTGGGCGAGCCGGACAAGCGGCGCTACGGCACGCTGCGCCAGATCCTGCCGACGCCGGATGTCGTCAACAATGTCGTCCTCTACAACGCGCTGTTCGACGTGCGGAACGAAGACCGCACGCTTCAGCCGCAGATGAGCGCGCAGGTCTTCTTCGTCCTGGCAGACGCCAAGGACGTGCCGCTGGTGCCGGTCAAGGCGCTGCGGCCCGTGGACCGGCCCCCCGGCGGCGGCAAGAAAAAGGACGGCGGCGGCGAGCAGGCCGCACAGGGTCAAAAGCCCCCCGCCGCGCAGGGCCAGCCCGCGCCCGCCGAAGGCCAAGCGCAGCCGCAGACGGCGCAAGCGCCCGCCGCGGACGCGGCAGCTCCCGACGGCACCGAGACGCCGCGCATCAAAGGCAAGCGTTACATGGTGCGCGTCAAGAACGGCGACACGATCGAGGAACGCAAGATCGTCGTCGGCGTGTCGAACCGGCTGGTCGCCGAGGTGCGCGATGGTTTGAAGGCCGGGGACGAAGTGCTCGTCGACACGGCACCCGCTTCGGCGCGTCCAGGAGCGTCCGGTCAACCGCCCGCCGCGCGCCAACCGCGCATATGAACGTCCAGCGCGCCGCCCGGACGCCATCGCCAGCACCGTCCGGCACCCGGCCGGACGCGACGCCCATCGTCTCGCTGCGCGACGTCCACAAGATCTATCGGCGCGGCACGCTGCCGGTGCATGCCTTGCGCGGCGTTTCGCTCGACATCTATGCCGGCGAGTTCGTCGCCATCATGGGCCAGTCGGGCTCCGGCAAGTCGACGATGATGCACCTCCTCGGCTGCCTGGACCGGCCGACCGAGGGCAGCTACCGCTTCGCCGGCACCGAGGTGTCGGAGTTGGATTCCGACCAGTTGGCCTCGTTGCGCCGCCATGCCTTCGGCTTCATCTTCCAGCAATACAATCTTCTGGCGACCGCGACGGCCGACGAGAATGTCGAGATCCCGGCCATCTATGCCGGCGTGCCGCGTGCCCAGCGCTTCGCCCGCGCGCGCGACCTGCTCACCGCGCTTGGCCTGGGCGACCGTTTGGATCACCGGCCCAATCAGCTTTCGGGCGGCCAGCAGCAGCGCGTCTCGATCGCGCGCGCCCTGATGAACGGTGGCGAAGTGATCCTGGCCGACGAGCCGACCGGCGCATTAGACAGTAAGAGCGGCCGCGAGGTGCTCGAGCTTCTGCGCGATCTGAACGCGCGCGGCCACACCATCATCCTGATCACCCACGACCCCAACGTGGCCGCCGAGGCCCAGCGCGTCGTGCAGCTCAAGGACGGGCTGATCGTCTCCGACGCGCCGTCCGAGAAGGCCGCCGCGCGGGGCGACACGGCGCGCGTGCCGATTTCCGTCGTGCCGCCGGATTACCTGTCGCACCCCAACGCCACCAGCCTGCCCGACATCCTGGAGGCGGCGAAGATGGCGCTGCGCTCCCTCCGCGCGAACATCTTCCGCACCATCCTGACGCTGCTCGGCATCATCATCGGCGTCGGCTCGGTCGTCGCCATGCTGGCCATCGGCGATGGCGCGAAGCAGCAGGTGCTGCAAAGCATCCAGAACATGGGCACCAACCTGCTCCTGATCCGTCCCGGCGCGCCCAACGTGCGCATGGCCGGCGCGGTGATCGCGACCTTGGTGCCGAGCGACGCGGAGGCCATCCAAAACCTGCCCAACGTGGCCAATGCGGTGCCTGAGTTCCCAAGCCAGGTCACGGTGCGTTACCGCGCCAAGGACTATGTCACCAGCTCCAACTCGACGGCCGCTTCCTTCACCGAAGCGCGCGACTGGCAACCCTCCGAGGGCGCGTTCTTCAGCGATGCCGACGTCAAAAGCTTCGCGCCCGTGGTGGTGCTGGGCCAGACGGTGACGAAGGCCCTGTTCGGCCAGGGCGCGAATCCGGTCGGTCAGTACGTCTTGCTCAACAACGTACCGTTCGAGGTGATCGGCGTCATGGCCGCCAAGGGCGCCACGCCGTTCGGCTCGGACATGGACGACGTCGTTTTCGTGCCGTCGAGCACCGGTCGCCTGCGCATCCACGGCCAGAACTATTCCAAGTCCATCACCGTCAAGGTGGACGACGTCACGCGGATCGACGAGACCCAGGACGCCATCACCACGCTTCTGACCGCGCGCCATCGCGCGACCGATTTCCAGATCCGAAACATGGCGTCGGTCCTGGACACGGCGACCGAGACGCAGAACACGCTGACCATCCTGCTCGGCTCGATCGCCGCTATCTCGCTTCTGGTCGGCGGCATCGGCGTGATGAACATCATGCTGGTCAGCGTCACCGAACGGACGCGCGAGATCGGCGTGCGCATGGCGACGGGCGCGCGCAAGCTCAACATCCTGCTCCAATTCAACACCGAGGCGCTGGTGGTCTGCGCCGCCGGCGGCCTGATCGGCGTGGCGCTGGGCTTGGCCACGGCCTGGGGCCTGGCGCAGATCGGCCGCCCAATCGCCTATTCGGCCGGCCCCGTAATTCTTGCCTTCGGATGCGCCTTCGCGACCGGATTGCTGTTCGGCTATCTGCCCGCGCGCAAGGCCGCCAACATGGACCCCGTGGTCGCGCTGAGCGCCGAATGATGCCGATGATGAACCGTGCTATCGCCTGCGCGATCTTGGCACTTCCGCTCGCCCTCGGCGCCTGCAACCTGGGGCCCGACTATCAGCAGCCGGTTTCCGAGACGCCGGAAGCCTGGCAGTGGGCGCCCGTGAAGGAGAACCCGCAGCCTGTCACGTCCGAATGGTGGAAGGCGTTCAACAACGACGAGTTGAACAGGCTGGAAGCGACGGCCATCGCCAACAACCAGGATTTGAAGGCCGCGGTCGCGCGCATCGCGCAGGCGCGCGCCACGGCCAAGGTCGCCGGCGCGCCGCTGTACCCAACGTTGTCGGCCGGCGGCGGCGCCGTGAAATCCAAGGGCTCCGACGTCGTGGGGCCGACCGGCACGACCGTGACGGGGGGCGGTATTAGCCCGTCCACCACCACGTATGACGCGATCCTGTCCACATCCTACGAATTGGATTTCTGGGGCAAGAACGCCGCGGCGGCCGATGCGGCCAACCAGCGCATCGTCTCCAGCGTCTATGACCGCGACACGGTGTTGTGGACGTTGCAGTCTGACGTCGCCACGACCTATTTCCAAATCCTGGCCGCGCGCGACCGGCTGCGCCTGGCGCGCAACACGCTGGCCGCCTCGGAGAATATCCTGCGCTTCATCGAGGCCCAGTTCCGCGCCGGCACCCTGTCGCCGCTGGAAGTCTCGCAACAGCGCAGCGCGGTCGCGGCCCAGCGCGCGGCCATACCGGCGTTGGTCCAGGTCGAGCGGGAATCGATCGCCGCCCTGGCCGTCCTGCTCGGCGTGCTGCCCCAAACGCTCAAGATCGCGGCACAGACGCTGCACGAGACGCGCCCGCCCGCGGTCGAACCGGGGCTTCCTTCGACGCTGATGGAGCGCCGCCCCGACATCCAGAAGGCGGAATCGGACCTGCGCGCGTCCAACAAGGACATCGTCTCGGCCCACGCGGCGCGGTTTCCCAGCATCACGCTGACCGGCCAGGGCGGCAGCCAGGCCGTGCAGCTGGGCATGATGTTCGGACCGGGCAGCGCGCTCTATTCCATCGCCGCGTCGATCACGGCGCCCATCTTCCTGGGCGGCCAGCTGCAGGGGCAGGAAGAATTGACCAAGGCGCAGTTCCAGGAGCTGGCCGAGGTCTATCAGAAGTCCGTCATCTCGGCGTTCCGCGACGTCGAGGTGGCCCTGTCGGCGACCGATACCTCCTCGGTCCAATACGCGGAGAGCAAGGAGGCCCTGTTGCAGGCCCGCGAAGCCTATCGCGTGGCCGAATTGCGCTACCGCCGCGGCGCGGCGGACTTCCTCTCCGTCCTCAATTCGCAAGTCCAGGTCACCTCGTCGGAAGACGCCGAGGTTCAAGCCGATCTGCTGCGCTTCAACGCGGTGGTCAGCCTCTACAAGGCGCTCGGCGGCGGCTGGGAGAAGGAAACCTCGCTGGCCAAGGCCGATGCGGAGAAAAAGGCGGTCGACGGCGCGGAGTAGCGCGGTCTGGAAATCCCGCCGGCGAGCCATTACATAGCGCCTCGCCCCTGCCCGTCCGGGCAACGGACAGCCACGATGGATTTTTCATGTCATTGACGCCCGAGACGCCCGTGCCGCCGAAGTCCGTTTCCCTTCGACCCTTGCCGCAACTCATCTTCGCCTCGCGCTGGCTGCAGCTTCCTCTTTATCTAGGGCTGATCGTCGCGCAGTGCGTCTATGTCGTGCTGTTCCTGAAGGAACTGTGGCATCTCGTTCACAATGCCTTCAGTTTCACCGAACAGCAGATCATGCTGTTGGTCCTGGGCCTGATCGACGTCGTCATGATCTCGAATCTTCTGATCATGGTCATCGTCGGCGGCTACGAGACCTTCGTGTCGCGGCTGCAACTTCACAACCACCCCGACCAGCCCGAGTGGCTGAGCCACGTAAACGCCAGCGTGCTGAAGATCAAGCTGGCCATGGCCATCATCGGCATCTCCTCGATCCACCTGCTGCGCACCTTCATCGAGGCCGGCAATCTGGGATCGGGAAAGACCGGCTACACGGAAACGGGCGTGCTGTGGCAGACCGTGATCCACGGCCTGTTCATCCTGTCGGCGCTGGGCATCGCCTATGTGGACCGTCTTAGCCAGCCGTCAAAAGCTCACCGGTAATCGGTCAGCGAAGGCTCACGCGCAATCGGGTTTCGCCCACACGAGCCAGCCCAGAAGCGCGCCGGCCTTGGTCGTCACCTGCGCGCTTTCCGTGCAGTGGCTCGGCGCTTCGCCGAACGCGGCGGGGAAGAAGCGCGGGCCGTTGATCTGCCGCTCGGCCATGGGCGCGATCGAATCCGGCTTGCCGCCCAGGGTCGAAATCCGGCAGTCGCTGCGCGCGCCGTCCTTACCCTCCATGGCGACCAGGACCATGCCGCGGTTCTCCGGCGCGACCGTCAGCGCAAAAGCCGGCGGGGCCGCGTCGGCGGCTAGGCAGTCGCTCATCGCCCGGTAAACCTCGGGCAACGACTTGCTCCAATCCTCGCCCGTCTTCGCGCGCTCGGGCAGCACGATCTCGTCGGCCGCCGTCTGGGGCTGTTGCGCGGCGGCGGTCTGCAACGGCGGCGCAGGCGCTTGGGACGTCGCCTGCCCATTCGAATCCTCGTCGCAGGCGGCCAAGGCCAGCACCGTCCCGAACGCCACCGCCATCGCCATCTTGCCCATGGTCCCTGTCTCCCGCGTCGGGCAGGGTCTGGACAGCCCCCGCCTCAGGCCGTGAAATCGCTTTCACCCGCTACCCACTCAACGGCTTCATGGGAGCCGTGTTCCAGAGGGACGCCGCCGCCATGAAGATCACGCGAATCCGCGCCTATGGCGTGAACCTTCCGGTCAAGGGCGGCCGCTATTCCTGGTCCAAGGGCAAGTCGGTCACCCAGGTCGACAGCACCATCGTCCGCATCGACACCGATGAAGGCGTGACCGGCTGGGGTGAAGTGTGCCCGTTGGGCAGCTTCTACCTGCCCGCCTTCGCCACCGGCGCGCGAGCCGCTATCGCGGAGATGGGACCGCATCTCCTGGGCCTCGACCCAACCGGCCTCGAATCCGTCAACCGCGCCATGGACACCGTGTTGAAGGGGCATCCTTACGCGAAATGCGCGATCGACCTGGCCTGCTGGGATCTGGCCGGAAAATCGGCAGGGTTGCCCGTCGCCGTTTTGCTCGGCGGACGCTTCGGTGAAGCCGTGCCCTGCGGCAAGGCCGTGTCGCTGGCCGAACCCGCGCGCATGGTGGCCGAGATGGAGACGCATCGGGAAGCGGGCTACCGCCGGTTCCAGCTCAAGGTCGGCGACGACCCCGAAGGCGACATCGCGCGCATCCGCACGGTGGCCGGCGCGCTTCAGCCCGGAGAGTTGGCCGTCGCCGACGCCAACTGCGCCTGGACACCGCACGAGGCCATGCGTGTGGCGCGCGCGGTGGAAGACGCCGACATCTATCTGGAACAGCCGTGCGAGACCTACGGCGAGTGTCTCTCCGTCCGCCGCAACACATCCCTGCCCTTCGTGCTGGACGAGGTCCTGGAAACCGAGGATCAGCTTCTGCGCGCGCTCGACGACGGCGCCATGGACGTGGTCGGCATCAAGCTGTCGCGTGTCGGCGGGCTGACCAAGGGGCGGCGCTTCCGCGACCTGTGCGCCGCGCGCGGTA
>JBFXED010000014.1:0-90984 GCA_050180485.1 Alphaproteobacteria bacterium
AGGCGAGGGCGAATCCGATCTTCAGGCGCGCTATATCCGTTTCGACTATTACACGTTTCTCAAGGAAAGCGAAAAACGCATAGACAAGAGCGTGCTTCTGTGGCGCACGGCGGTCGGCTCGCTATTCACGCTGTATCCCAACCTCAACGTCAACGACCCTGTCTGGCGCGCCCTGTTTCGCGATATCCGTTTCCGTCGCGCGCTTTCACTGGCCATCGACCGTCACGAGGTCAACCAGGTCATTTACTATGGATTGGCCATCGAATCGGCGAACACGGTCCTGCCGGAAAGTCCGCTCTACAAGCCTGAATATCAAAAAGCATGGAGCCAATTCGACCTGAACCAGGCCAACGCGCTGCTCGACGAATTGGGAATGACGAAACGGAACGCCCGCGGTGTGCGCCTTCTGCCCGACGGGCGCCCGCTGGAGCTCGTGGTGGAGACGGCCGGCGAAAGCTCCGAACAGGCCGATATCCTCGAACTGATCCGCGACACCTGGCAGAAGGCCGGCATCCGGCTGTTGATCAAGACATCGCAGCGCGAGGTGTTTCGCAACCGCGTCTTCTCCGGCGACACGATGATGTCGGTCTGGACCGGCCTGGATAACGGGCTGCCGACCCAGGATCTAAGCCCGGAGGAACTGGCGCCCACCAACCAGCAGCAGCTCCAGTGGCCGAAATGGGGCCAGTATTTCGAGACGCGCGGCAAGGCCGGCGAGGCGCCAGACATGGAGTCCGCCAAGCGTCTTCTAGAATTCAACCAGCAATGGCGGACCGCCTCGAACGAAGCCGCGAAGTTGGACGCCTGGACCCATATGCTGGAGATCCACGCAAGCGAGGTGTTCACCATCGGCGTGGTCGCGGGTGCGCTTCAACCCGTTGTCATGACCAACCGGTTGCGCAACCTGCCTGTGAAGGGCGTTTATGCGTGGGAGCCCGGTGCTCATTTCGGCGTCTACAAGCCCGACACGTTCTGGCTCGGCGAATCGAAGCCGATTCGCACACAGGCCATGAAATAGGCCCCCGATGCTGCGCTATATCGCCCACCGCCTCCTGGTCATGGTCCCAACGCTGCTGGCGATCAGCTTTATCGTCTTCGTCATCATTCAGCTTCCACCTGGCGATTATCTGGAAAGCTACGTGGCCGAGTTGCAGGCACGCGGCGAAGGCGTCGATTTCGACAAGGTGGCGTTCCTGCGCCAGCAGTACGGGCTGGATCAGCCATTCATGGTGCAATACGCGAAATGGGTGTTCGGCCTTCTTCAGGGCGATTTGGGCTATTCCTTCGAATTCAACCTGCCTGTCAACGCCGTGGTCGGCGACCGGTTGTGGCTGACCGCGCTGGTTTCCTTCGCGACAATCATCTTCACTTGGATCGTGGCGTTTCCGATCGGCGTCTATTCCGCGACGCATCAGTACAGCGCGGCGGACCATTCACTGACCTTCATCGGATTCCTCGGCTTGGCGACGCCAAATTTCCTCTTGGCCCTCGTCCTTCTCTATCTGGCGAACGTCTGGTTCGGAACCTCGATTGGCGGCTTGATGGATGAGCGCTTTATCGGCCAGCCCTGGACGATGGAGAAGATAGGCTCGATCCTGGCTCACCTCTGGATTCCGGTGATCGTGATCGGCACCTCCGGCACCGCGGGCATGATCCGCCGCCTGCGCGCGAATCTTCTCGACGAGTTGCAGAAGCAATATGTGGTCACCGGCCGCGCCAAGGGCCTGCCGCCCTTCAAGCTTCTGGTCAAATACCCGCTGCGCATGTCGCTCAATCCCTTCATTGCCGACATCGGAAGCCTCTTGCCCGAGATCATCTCCGGCGCCGCCATCGTGTCGGTCGTGCTGTCGCTGCCGACCACGGGCCCCATGCTGTTAGACGCGCTGCGCAGTCAGGACATGTATTTGGCCGGCTCGTTCCTGATGTTCATGGCGCTTCTGACCGTGATCGGCGTGCTGATCTCCGATCTTCTGCTCGCGGTGCTCGACCCCCGCATCCGGCTTGAGGGGAGCGCCGTGAAATGACGGATCGTCCAATGCCCGGCGAAGTCAGTCACTACGTTGCCAAGGGAAAGTTCGACCCCTACGAGGTCGATCTCCTGACGCCAGAGCAGGAACACTATTACCTGGCATCCCAATGGAAGCTGATGTGGTGGAAGTTCAAGCGTCACCGCATCGCCGTCGTCTCGGGCATCGTCCTGCTGATCTTCTATGCGACGATCCTGGTGAGCGAGATTCTGGCGCCCTACAACCAGCACACGCGCAACACCGATTACCTATTCGTGCCACCGCAATCGGTGCGCCTGTTCCACGAGGGCTCGTTCGTCGGCCCGTTCGTCTACGGGCTGAAGACGAATCTGAACCTGGATGTTCTCAAATGGGAGTACACCGACGACCGAACCAAGGTCTTGCCGTTGCGCTTCTTCTGCTTGGGCGATGCCTATGAACTCTGGGGTCTGGTGCCCGGCCGCTTCCATCTGGTGTGTCCACCCGAGGGGGGGCAGTTTTTCGTCTTGGGCACGGATCGCCTGGGCCGCGACATGCTGTCGCGTATCCTCTATGGCGCGCGCATTTCCTTGACCATCGGCCTGATCGGCATCGCGGTCAGCTTCACCCTCGGCATCGTCATCGGCGGTCTGGCCGGTTATTACGGCGGTTGGATCGACAACATCAGTCAGCGCGTGATTGAGGTGTTCCGGTCCTTTCCCCATCTGCCGTTGTGGATGGCTTTGTCGGCCGCATTGCCGGTCAGCTGGAGCCCGCTCGTCATCTATTTCGGCATCACGTTGATTCTCGGCCTGCTCGATTGGACCGGCTTGGCGCGCGCCGTCCGCTCGAAGCTTCTGGCCCTGCGCGAGGAGGATTTCTGCACCGCCGCCCAGCTTATGGGCGCGTCGCCGCGGCGCATCATCGGCCGGCATCTGATGCCGAGCTTCATGAGCCACTTGATCGCCTCAGCCACGCTTTCGATTCCCAGCATGATCCTGGGCGAAACGGCCCTGTCGTTCCTGGGGCTGGGTCTGCGGCCGCCCATCACGAGTTGGGGCGTTCTCTTGAACGAAGCGCAGAATATCAACGTCGTCGCGCTTTACCCTTGGCTGATGCTGCCGGTGGTGCCCGTCATCGTCGTCGTGTTGGCGTTCAACTTCCTGGGCGACGGGCTGCGCGATGCAGCCGACCCTTACAAATAAAAGCATCAGCGCTTTTCCAGCCAGAGACTGACTTCGTAGGCGCCGTCCAGCAACAACAACCGGGCCGTCGCTCCAGATGTGAGACGCGCGCCCATGCGCGTCACGATATACCGACTTGAAAAAAGAGGTACGTATCCGCCGCCATGAATGAACGCGGCCAGCGCCGTTTGCTCGTTATAGCCACGCCAACGCCAGCTCTCGGGATAAGGATCGGGCAGGAAGATGTCATGGACATGCACGGCGACGCCGGAGGGCAGGCCGGGCAGAACGCGGTTCAGCAGGATATCCACGTCTGTTCCCGGCATCAGGACATGGCTTGAATCGATGAAGAGAATGTCGCCCGCACCCAACCGTCCGAAGATTGTGGGGTCCGCGCGTTCAAGCGGGCTTGCGACGTGTTCGATACGCGCCGACGCGAATGGCGCGCGGGGGGACGGATCGATCGCGACGATGCGCGTGTCCAGACCGCCATCCTCGATCGCGCGCAACAGAAAGCGGGTGGAGTGGCCGCTGCCGACCTCGACGACCAGGCGCGGCTTTCGCGTCCGCACGATTGTGTAAGCCGCCGCCGCATCGAGCCGTGGAAACCAATCCTGGCCCCAGCGCGGCGCGGGCGCCGGCGCGTCGGCGGGGATGGCCCGCAATTCCCGCTCGAAGCCGTCGATCCGGTCGAGAATGGTCGCGAAATCCGCCTCGTGCGCGGCGAACAATTTCTCAATAGCCGGATAGGACGATTGGGTCGCGGCGCCCGCGTGGCGATAGGGCACGAAGAATCCGCGCGGTTGGAGCCCCAGGACCGTCGCCAAGCCGAGAACCGCCCGTCGCGCCGGGCCGCGCCAATGACCGCCCGCCATGCGTGTCAGGGATGCAAAACCAGGCCTTCGCGCGCCACGAGCGTGCCAGGCCGCGCCTTGTCGGCGTCCGACGCCACGCGGTCCATGAAGGCATCGTCGTGGTCGGGGTCGTGGTGGAAAATGACCAGGGTCTTGGCATGCGCTATGTCGGCCAAGCGGGCGCCCTCTTCCCAGGTGGAGTGCCCCCAGCCGACCCGGCCCTTGTATTCCTCATCCGTGTAGGTGCAGTCGTAGATGAAGATGTCCGTGCCCGCGATGAGGTCGAGGATTGTGCGGTCCGGTTTGCCCGGGACGTGTTCCGTGTCCGTGATAAAGCAGATCGACTTGCCACCGAATTCGATGCGGTAGCCGGTGGCACGGTCCGGGTGGTTGAGCGGCGCCGTGCGCAGGCGCACGCCGGGCGAAGGCTCGAAGCTTTCGCCCGCGCGAAAATCGATCGTGGTATTCGCCGCGGCCAGGATCTCAAAGGGAACAGGGAACAGAGGAGCCGACATCATGCGGCACAGGATGTCGTTGAGGCTCAATTCTGGCGCCAAATGTCCGGCCCATAGGCGCAGCCGGCTTTTCGGATCATACATGGGCCGGAAGAACGGCAAGCCAGCGATATGGTCGACATGGGTGTGGGTGAAGAAGATATCGGCATCGACCACGCCGCCCTTGGCGGCCAACTCATTGCCAAGCGAACGGATGCCGGTGCCGGCGTCGAGGATGATCAGGCGCTCGCCGCAGCGGACCTCGAGGCATGTCGTGTTGCCGCCATAGCGCAGATGGCTAGCCACGGGCGTCGAGACCGTCCCTCGCACACCCCAAAATTTAACGCTGAATTCCGCTGCCGTGGTCACAGGTTCTCCTCGGACGGCCGACACGCGCGGCCCCTAAATAACCCTTATGCCGGCGAGGCGTTAAGGAGAAAGTGACGACCGTCACAGCGATGCCCCGGTAATGCGGAACGGCATTGCGGGCATGCCCGCCCTGGGTCAAGGTCCGCCCCTCCATGAGCCGTCATAAAACCGACTGGACGGGGGTGGCGTTCGGGACCCTGCTCGGCACGCTGGCCGCCTATCAGCAGTTCAAGCTGCCGCCCGTCCTCCCCCTGATGCTGGACGAATACCACTACGACCGCGTCGTGGCGGGCAGCTTCATGTCGATCTACGCGGTGATCGGCTTCTTCTTTTCGATCTGGGCCGGTCGCGCCCTCGCCCGTCGCGGCGTGCCGCCGGTGCTTCTGTTCGGCTTTGGCTTGATGCTGGCGGGCAACGCTCTGGGCCTGGTCATGCCGCAGAGCGGCGGTGCCATGCTGGTCGCGCGCGGGCTGGAAGGCGCCGCTTTCGCGATCCTGGCGCTCGTCGGGCCGATACATGCCACTGCCAGCGCCAGCGAGCGGCATCTGCCGCTGGCCGTTTCCCTCGCGGCCGCATGGATTCCCAACGGCCAGATCCTGGCCGGACTCCTCGCCCACGTCTCACTCCAGGCCGATCTGTGGCGGCCCTTGTGGTGGGGCGGCGTCGCGTTCACGGCCGCGCTTCTGATCTGGACCTTCGTCCTAGCGCGGAACCACCGGCTTGGCGAACGGCCGACGCCCCAAGCGGCCGCACCGGCGGGCGCGCAACGCCTGAGCCGGCGCCAGCTCATCGCCATGATCCTGGCCTCCCTCACCTTCACCGCCTGGGGCATGCAGTATTTCGCCTTCATGACTTGGCTGCCGGAGTATCTGGTCGAGGTCCACGGTTTCACGCCCGACGACGCCGTGCTCGGCTATCTGGTGCCCGTGGTCACGCTGCTGGTCTTCGTGTTCATGACCGGCTTCATCATGCGCGCGGGCGTCTCGATCATGACGCTGCTGATCGTGACACTCGTGCTCCAGGTCGCCGTGTGGCTCGTACTGCCGCATGTAGCGAGCCCGATCCTGGGCGGCGCTCTCTTGGTCCTGTGGGGCAGCGGCGCGGGTATCACGCCGACATGTCTGTTCGCCATGCCGACCCGCGTTGCGGATCAGCCGGCTCTGCGTCCGCACGCTTTCGGCATCCTGATGACGGGTCGCAATCTCGGCGTGCTGGGCGGGCCGCTGGTGTTGGCGACGGCGCTTGATTGGGTGGGAAGCTGGGACATCGCGGCACCGGTTTGCGCGGCCATGACGGCGGCGGCGCTTCTGTTCTCGATACCGCTCGCGTTCCAGTTGCGCGCGCTGGGCATACCGGCCGGCTACGGCACCAAGCGGTAGCCACCCTCGTCCGTTACCAAGATCGCGTTCTGCCCCGGTGCTGATTCGATCTTCTGCCGCAGCCGGTAGATGTGCGTCTCGAGCGTGTGGGTGGTAACGCCGGCGTTGTAGCCCCACACCTCGGTCAGAAGCGTCTCCCGCGCCACGGATTTTCCGGCTGCGCGCTGTAGATGGCGCAGGATACCGACCTCCTTGTCGGTCAGCCGCACCTTCTTCTTTGTTTCCTGATGCTGCAACAGCTTCGCCGCGGGCCGGAAAAGATAGGGCCCGATGACGTACTCCGCACGCTCACTTTCCGCATGAGCACGGAGCTGTGCGCGGATACGGGCCAGGAGCAATCCGATCCGCACCGGCTTCGCGACATAGTCGTTGGCGCCCGAATCGAGACCACGGATGGCGTCCAGATCCTCGTCCGCCGCGGTCAGCATGATGACGGGCGTCGCCACGCCCCGCGCGCGGATGGCGCGGCATAAGTCCCGCCCGTCCATGTCGGGCAAGCCGACATCGAGGAGGATGAGATCGAAATGCCCGGCTTGGACCGCCGCCATGCCGGCGGCCGCGTTCTCCGCTTCGCTTGTCTCGAAGCCCTGCTCGTCGCGCAACTGCTCGGCCAGCGTGCGGCGGAACGGGCCATCGTCGTCGACCAGGAGAATGGCCGTCATGCCGCCTCACCCCGCGCCAGACGCAGGACGGCGCGGAACAGCGCGCTGTCCGGATTGCCGAGATGGCCGACGATCGAGAAATGGTCGTCGCCGTCCAAGACCATCGCATCCAGTTTCATGCCGTGTCCGCGCCAGGCCTGGGCGAACGATGCCTGCTGGCGGTGATATTCGTCGGATTCGCGCCCGCCGACACTCAAAAGGACGGGGCAGCGGACGGACGGCGCCGCATGGGTGGGTGAATTGCGCCGCGCCGAAGCGGCATCCAGGCCCAGCTCCGCATTGAGATAGCAAAGACGGATCGGCTCGAGATCGTAGAGCCCGCTGATGGGTGCGGCCCCCCGCACCGCATCGCGCGGCAGCGCGGGATCGGCCAGGACCATCGCGGCCAGATGCCCACCCGCGGAATGGCCGGAGATGCTGATCGCGTCCGGATCGACGCCAAGTTCGGCCGCATGTCCGATCAACCAGGCCATGGCGCGGCGGACGCTGGCCACGATCTCGTCGAAGCCCGCGCCCGGCGCGAGCGGATAATTGAGGGCCGCGTAAGCGATACCGGCGGCGGCGAAAGGCGCCGCGGGATAGCTGAAGCTCGATTTATCGAGCGCGCGCCAATAGCCGCCATGGATGAAGACATGCAAGGGCGCGCCCGGCTTCGCCGGAAAGAAATCGAATTTCTGCCGTTCGCCCGGACCATAGGCGAGGTCAAGCCTCGCATCCGGCCGTGCCGCACGCACAGCCGCGCTGTCGCGCGCCCAGGCTTCAATATGGCGCGGATGGTCCGGCACCATGGCGCGGTTATTGTACTGCGCGTCGAGCGCGGCCTGATCGTATCCGCGATAGATCGTCATGACGGCGCCCCGGACGTCACGCGGCCGGGCGCGGACGCGCGCCGAAGATGGCCGAGCCCACGCGCACGAGCGTGGCGCCGAACCGGATGGCCTCCTCAAAATCCCCGCTCATGCCCATGCTGAGTTCGGATAGGTTGTTCCGCCGCGCAATTTCACGCAGAAACGCGAAATGGATCGAAGCGGCCTCCTCCACCGGTGGAATGCACATGAGGCCCTTGAGCGGAAGCCCATATGTCTCGCGACAGGCTTGGATGAAGGCGTCGGCCTCGGCCGGAAGAATGCCAGCCTTCTGTGGCTCGGCGCCGGTGTTAACCTGGATATAGCAATCGGGCCGCCGGCCGCTTTTCGCCATCTGATCGGCGAGTGTAGCGGCCAGCTTCGGCCGGTCCACGCTTTCGATCGCATCGAACAGTGAGATAGCTTCCTTCACCTTGTTCGTCTGCAAAGGCCCGATTAGATGGAGGCGAAGGTCGGGGTACTCACCCTTGAGCGCCGGAAATTTCGCCATCGCTTCCTGCACGCGGTTCTCGCCGAACACGCGCTGCCCGGCGGCCAGGACGGCACGCACGCGCTCGGCGGGATGGGTCTTCGAGACCGCGACCAGGGAGACGTCTTGCGGTTCGCGGCCGACGCTCCGTGCAGCCGCCTCGATGCGCGCCTTGACCCCGGCGAGATTGGCGGCCACGTCGTCGTGCATCAGTACTTCGGCCATGGATTCTTCCCCGACGGCAACCTAGCAAAGCTCGGGCGGACGCTCAAAGCCGGTCAGCCGCGTACGCGGAAATTGCGTTTGACGTAGTCCAGAAGCGCCTTGAGCGAATCGTCCACGCTCGCCGCACCGGTATCCAGCACGAGCTCGGGTGCGGCGGGTTCCTCATAGGGTGCCGAGATCCCCGTGAAATCGGCGATCTCGCCGCGCCGCGCGCGCTTGTAAAGGCCCTTGGGGTCACGGCTCTCGCAGACCGAGAGGTCGGCCTTCACGTAGATTTCATGGAACTTTCCGCCGCCCGCCGCCCGCGCGCGATCGCGGTCGCTGCGGTAGGGCGAGATGAAGGCCGTGATGCAGATGAAGCCTGCCTCGGCGAACAAGGCTGCGACTTCGCCCACGCGCCGGATATTCTCCGAGCGGTCTTCCGGCGAGAAGCCCAGATTCGCGTTGAGGCCGCGCCGGACATTGTCACCGTCCAGCACATAGACCAGATAGCCTTCCTTAAAGAGGCGCATCTCGAGCTCGATCGCGAGCGTCGATTTTCCCGCGCCTGAAAGTCCCGTCAGCCAGAGAACGCCGCCCGAATGGCGGTTCTGGCGCGTGCGCATGGCTTCGGTCACGCCGTGTGCCACGACCGAGACGTTGGTCGAGCGCACCGTGATCTGCTGGCGCTGGTCCGGATAGCCTTCCATGCCGATGATGCCGCCGCCCACGACATCGTAGCCGTCGACCAAGACGAAGCGACCGGTGCGCGGATTATCCGAGAAGGAATCGAGCGCCAGCATGGCACGCGTGCGCAGAACCACCTCGGCCACTGCGTTGCGCTCAACCTGTTCGGCGGCGCCGGCCGAAAGATCCATGGTATCGATCACTTTGTCGATCGACTGCACTTCGACCGGAATCTGCCGCGTGCAGAGCTTGAGCGTGTAACTGCGACCGCGCGCGAGCGGCTCTTTGCCCAGCCAGAACAGACGCGCGCGGAAGACGTTCGTTTCGACCGGTGCGCGCGTGAGATGGCTGGCGATCTCGCCACGCTCGACGAAGATCTGATCCTCTAGCGTGAAGCCGACCGATTCGCCCGCGCGCGCTTCCACGGGCGCGCCGTCGCGGTTCCAGGATTCGATCGTTTTGACGCGCGCGGTCAGATTCGATGGCGAGAAGAGCAGTGCATCACCGATCCTGAGGCGGCCGGTCTCGACACGGCCCGCGATGATGCGCCGCTGATCGAAGCGATAGACGTCCTGCACCGGGAGGCGCAGCGGCATGTCGTCGAACGGCGCGCGCGCCTCGAAACGGTCGAGCGCTTCGAGCACGGTCGGGCCGCAATACCAGGGCATGCGCGCAGAGCGGGCGCGGACATTGTCGCCGTCGCGCGCGGACACAGGAATCACGGTATCGGTCGAGACGCCAATATCGGCGAGATAGGAACGCACCTCGCGCGCGATGGCGTCGAACCGCGCCTGATCGCAATCGATCAGATCCATTTTGGTCACCGCCACGGCGACTTGCGCCACGCCCATGAGCGCTAGGAGATAACCATGGCGCCGCGTCTGCTCACGCACGCCTTCGGCCGCGTCGATGACGAGAACCGCTCCGTCGCACGCGGCAGCGCCCGTGATCATGTTCTTGAGAAATTCACGGTGCCCCGGCGCATCTACCAGCACGTAGCCGCGACGGGGCGTACGGAAGCGGATATAGCTGACATCGATGGTAATGCCTTGGTCGCGCTCGGGCTGGAGCGCGTCGGTCACGAAGGCCCATTCGAACGGCATGTTGCGCCGACGGCAGACGGCCTCGACCTCGGCCAGCTTGCCCTCGGGTAAGGCGCCGGTTTCATGCAGAAGCCGGCCGACCAGCGTGGACTTGCCATGATCGACATGGCCCACAATGGCGACATGGAAAGGCCGGGCGGAATCGCCGTGGGTCATGGAAAGCATCGCTGACTGCGGGAACCGGTCGGGAACGTTCCCGGCAATCCCATATCTGGGGCGGGAAGGCAAGGTAACCCAACCGCGACGGCATCCAGTTGTTCTGCGCGATAGGCTTGCACTATGATCGCGCCGGTTTCCGGGTCGCCGCGGGGGTGGTGAAACCTGTCAAGGAGTTCAAGGAGTTGCCTCTAATCTTGCGGACCCGCCCCGCTATCGCCGCCATTGCCGCAGCCATGCTACTGGCGGCCTTGGCCGCTTGCACCAAAACCCCGCCCCAACAGCAAGGCACGCCGGGGGCCGATGGCTACACCCATTTCGGCACGCCGCTGCAGGGTGGCGGCGTGGCCCCTGCGGTCAACACGTTCCTGTGGCGCGCGGCGTTGGAGACTGTTTCTTTCATGCCACTGGCCTCGGCCGATTCGACCGGCGGTGTCCTGATCACCGATTGGTATGCGCCGCCCGAGACGCCGAACGAGCGCTTCAAGGTCAATGTGTTCGTGACCAGCCGCCAGCTGCGCCCCGATGCCCTTCGCGCGGTGGTGTTTCGTCAAACGAGGAATCCGCAGGGCGTTTGGGTCGACGCCACGGTAGAGCCGAATACTGCACGCAGCCTGGAAGACACGATTTTGGCGCGCGGACGCCAACTGCGCGCCGAGGCAACTGCGACTCAATAGACGTTCTTGGCGGTCGGCGGGCCCCAGGGTTCGACGGTTTCCGCGCTAATCCGAAAGAGATGGGTTCGAATGGCCCGGTACAATTTCGCTGAGACCGAGGAAAAGTGGCAGCGCCTGTGGGAGCAGCGCGACACCTTTGGCGTGAAGGCTGACAACAGCCGGCCCAAATATTATGTTCTTGAAATGTTCCCATACCCCTCGGGCCGTATCCACATGGGGCATGTGCGGAACTATACGCTCGGCGACGTGGTCGCCCGTTATAAGCGCGCCCGGGGCTTCAACGTCCTGCATCCCATGGGCTGGGACGCATTCGGCCTACCGGCCGAGAACGCCGCCCGCGAACAGAAAATCCATCCGGCGAAATGGACCTACGACAACATCGCCACCATGCGGGGCGAGCTGAAGCGCATGGGCCTATCGCTCGACTGGAGCCGCGAAATCGCGACCTGTCATCCGGGCTATTACGCGCATCAACAAAAACTGTTTCTCGACTTCCTTCAAGCCGGCCTGGCTTATCGCAAGGAATCCTTCGTCAATTGGGATCCCGTTGACCACACGGTTCTGGCCAACGAGCAGGTGATCGACGGGCGCGGCTGGCGCTCGGGTGCCTTGGTCGAAAAGCGCAAACTGTCCCAATGGTTCTTCAAGATCACCGCCTTCACGGACGATCTGTTGAGGTCGCTGGACCGGCTGGACCGGTGGCCGGACAAGGTCCGGCTCATGCAAGAAAACTGGATCGGTAAGAGCCAGGGCGCCTACATGCAATTCGACTTCGTTGGCCGCGACGGCCGGCTTGAGGTCTTCAGTACGCGCCCCGATACAATCTATGGCGCCTCGTTCATGGCGCTGTCGCCCAACCATCCGCTAACCGAAGAGTTGGCGGGAAACGATGCGAAGCTTCGCGACTTTGTCGCGGAATGCAACCGTTCGGGAACCAGCGAAGCCACGCTGGAGCAGCAAGAAAAGAAGGGCTACGACACTGGCCTGCGCGTGCGGCATCCCTTCCGGCCGTCGGTGGAGTTGCCGGTCTACGTCGCCAATTTCGTGCTGATGGAGTACGGCACGGGCGCCATCTTCGGCTGCCCTGGTCACGACCAGCGCGACTTGGACTTCGCGCGTAAATACAAACTGCCCGTCATCCCTGTCGTTCTGCCGCCCGACGGCGACCCAACAACTTTCGGCATCGGCGCCGAAGCTTATGTGGGCCCAGGCAAGATCTACAATTCCGAGTTCCTTGACGGCCTCGACGTGGACAGCGCGATCGGCGCGGCCATCAAGCGTTTCGAGGCGGAGAAGCGCGGCCGCGGCGCCACTGTTTACCGTCTGCGCGACTGGGGCGTTTCGCGCCAACGCTATTGGGGTTGCCCGATCCCGGTCATCCATTGCGACGTCTGCGGCACAATCCCCGTGCCGGCCAAGGACCTGCCGGTCCTGCTGCCCGACGACGTCACCTTCGACAAGCCCGGCAATCCGCTGGACCATCATCCGACCTGGAAGCACGTCGCCTGTCCCGGTTGCGGCAAGGCCGCGCGGCGCGAGACGGACACGTTCGACACCTTCGTCGATTCGTCCTGGTATTTCGCCCGCTTCTGTTCGCCCCGCGCGGATGTGCCGGTCGAGCGCGGTGCGGTCGATTACTGGCTGCCGGTCGACCAGTATATCGGCGGCGTCGAGCACGCCATTTTGCATTTGCTCTATTCGCGCTTCTTCACCCGGGCCATGCGCCAGGCGGGGCACCTCGATCTCGACGAACCGTTCGCCGGCTTGTTCACGCAGGGGATGGTTTGCCACGAGTCCTATCGCAGCGCCGATGGAAAGTGGCTCTATCCCGAGGAAATCGAGAAGCGTCCGGACGGCGCCATCGTCGAAACCGCCACGGGCAAGCCGGTGACGGTCGGCCGCCGCGAGGTGATGAGCAAATCGAAGAAGAACGTGGTGGCGCCCAGCGCCATCATCGGCACGTTCGGCGCGGACACGGCGCGGCTCTTTATGCTGTCCGACAGTCCGCCCGAGCGCGACCTGGAGTGGAGCGAAGCAGGTGTCGAAGGTGCCTGGCGGTATCTCGGCCGGCTTTACCGCCTCCTCACCGAGCCCGCACAGCCCTTGCCACCGCCGGGCGCGAAGATGCCGGAATCCTTCTCGGATGCCGCCATGGCCGCGCGGCGCGCGACCCACAAGACGATCGCTGCCGTGACCGAGGATCTGGAGAAGTTTCGCTTCAACCGCGCGGTTGCGCGTGTACGCGAGCTGAGCAACGTCTTGTTCGATCTTGACCTCAAATCGGCCGGCGCGCCTTGGGTCCTGCGCGAAAGCTTGGAGGCGCTGACCCAGTTGATCGGGCCGATGACGCCCCATATTGCCGAAGAGATGTGGCAGGTTCTGGGTCACAAGATACTGTTGTCGGAGACGGCGTGGCCCAAGGCCGATCCCTTGCTCGTGGTCGACGACAACGTGAAGATCGCGGTGCAAGTGAATGGAAAATTGCGCGGCACAATCGAGTTGGCCCGCGACACCGGCGAGGAAGATGCGCGGGCCGCAGCGCTGGCCTTGCCTGCGGTCACCAAGCTGGTTGCCGAACGCAACGTCAGGCAGGTCATCGTCGTGCCGAACCGGATTATCAATGTGGTGGTCTAAAACCACCGTCATTGGCGTTTTGCTTCTGACCGCCGCCTGCGGCTTCCAGCCGCTTTACGGCAAGAAGGACGGCAAGGCGGCGCCCGACGATTTGGCGGCCACGCGCATCAACATCATCGCCGACCGCACAGGCCAACAGCTCCGCAATGATCTGCAGGTCGAGCTGACGCCGAAGGGCGCTTCAGCCGTCGCGCAGAAATATGAGCTTCAGGTCAAGCTGAACGAAAATTTGAATCAGGTTGCGATCGCGAAGGACGAGACCACCTCTCGCGCGAGCCTCGAGATCATCTCCACTTTCACGCTCGCGAAGCTGCAGGATGGCACGCCGCTTTTCAGCGGCGCCAGCCGTGTCACCATGAGCTACAACATCACGACCTCGGGCTTCGCTACGGTGAGTGCCGAGCAGGACGCGCGACGGCGCGGTGTGCGGGTTATCGCCGAGGACATGAAGCTGCAGCTGGCCGCTTACTTCAACAAGCTGAACTCCGGGAAATAGGCGTGCGGATGCGTCCGCGATGAAAATTTCCGCTCAGCGCGCTGATGCCTTCGCGCGCAAGCCAGATCCGAAGATGCTCGCCGTGCTGGTTTACGGCCCCGATCTCGGCTTGGTCCGCGAACGCGCGACGTCGCTGGTACAATTCGGATTGGATGGCAAGGACGATCCGTTCCGTTTATCCGAGCTCGTCGGCATGAACTTGAAGGACGATCCCGCGCGCTTGCGGGACGAAGCCTCGTCCATGCCGTTCGGCGGCGGGCGGCGCGTTGTCCGTGTGCGCGACGGTCGTGACGATTGCGCGGAGGCATGCACCCGTCTGCTGGACGGTGGCGGAATGGATGCGCTCGTCGTCATCGAGGCCGGCGATCTGCCCAAGCGCTCGGCTTTGCGCCGGCTGTTCGAAAGCGCCGATAATGCCGCCGCGATTCCCTGTTATGCGGATGACGGCGAGGCGTTGGACGGCGTGATCCGTTCCAGCCTGGAGGCGGAGAAGATTCGCGTTTCGCCAGGCGCACGGACCATGCTGATGGAGCGGCTTGGCGCCGACCGCATGTTGAGCCGCGCGGAGTTGGCCAAGCTTGCCGCTTATGTCGGCCCCGGTGCTACGGTGGAAGAGGCCGATGTCGAGGCCGTCGTCGGCGATGCGAACGAAGCATCGATCGACGATGTGTGCTTTGCCGCATTTGGCGGGGACCAAGCCGCGCTCGATGCGGCGCTGGCGCGCGCTTACGCCGACGGCTTAATGCCGGTTGTGATGCTTCGGGCCGCCACGCGCCATGTTGAGCGATTGCTGACTGTGGTCGCGCAAATTGACAATGGTGGATCGGCGGAGCAGGCCATTGGCTCACTGCGGCCGCCCATATTCTTCAAGCGGCTCTCAATATTTTCCGGCCAGGTCCGCCGCTGGAAGCACGATGCCTTATCGCGCGCCTTTGCGCGGTTGATGGAGGCAGAGCTGCGGTGCAAGACCACCGGCTTGCCAGCCGAGGCGATCTGCAATCGCGCGCTGATGGAGATTGCCCAGGCCGCCGGCCGCGCGGGCCGGCGAAACTAAATGGACTTGGCGCTCAGGCGCTGAACGACGTCGTCGAGCTGTTCGAGACTTTCATAGCGGATCGTCAGATCGCCCGCCTTGCCGGATGGCTTCAACGTCACCTTGAGGCCGAGCAACGCCGACAATTCGCGCTCGAGTGCCAGCGTATCCGTGTCTTTCGCGGACAGGATTTGCTTTCTCGCGTTTCGCTTTTTTCCGAGCTGGGTCAGCCGTTCGGTCTGCCGGACATTGAGATTCCGCGCCACGACTTGGCGCGCCAAGGTCTCGGCATCCTCGACACCCAGAAGCGCGCGGGCATGGCCCGCCGTGATCTTGCCGCTGTCGAGCAACGTTTTGACGCCGGGCGGAAGATCAAGGAGACGCAGCAAATTGGCGACATGGCTGCGGCTCTTGCCGACAACTTTCGACAATTGCTCTTGCGTGTGATCGAACTCGGTCATCAGACGCTGATAGCCGAGCGCTTCCTCGATGGGCGAAAGGTCGGCGCGCTGGACATTTTCGACCAGCGCGATCTCCAGTGCCTCGCGGTCCGTTAGTTCGCGGACAACGACGGGCAGTTCGTGCAGACCGGCGCGCTGCGCAGCGCGCCAGCGGCGCTCACCGGCGATGATCTCGTAAGCCTGGTCGGCCGTCTTGCGAACGAGGATCGGCTGGATGACACCCTTTTCGCGGATCGATGCCTCAAGCGAATCCATTTCCTCTTGGCCGAAGCGACGGCGCGGCTGAAAACGGCCAGGACGCAGCAGATCGAGCGAGACGAAACGGGGTGCGCGGGCGTTGTCGACCGGCGCGGCCTCGGCCGTGTCCTCGCCCAGGAGAGCCGAAAGGCCACGGCCCAGATGGCGGCGTCTGTCCTCGGCGTTCATGCACGCAGCGCCTGTTCGCGGCGGATGACTTCGCTGGCCAGATGGATATAGGCCTGTGAGCCGGCGCATTTGAAATCGTAGAGCAGGACGGGTTTGCCGTGAGAGGGCGCCTCGGAGACGCGAACGTTCCGGGGAATGACGGTTTGATAAACCTTGTCGCCGAAATGCTGACGCACATCGCTGGCCACAAGATCACACAAGCTGTTGCGTTTATCGAACATCGTCAACACTAGACCTTGGATCTCCAGGCGTGGATTGAACGCGCGTTTCACCCGCTCGATGGTTCGCACTAAGTGGCTCAAGCCTTCCAGCGCATAGAATTCGCACTGAAGAGGAACAAGCACCGCATCCGCCGCCGAGAAGGCGTTCAAAGTCAGAAGACCAAGGGCCGGCGGGCAGTCGATGAGGATGTAGGTATAGGAGTCTGCGGTCTGGCGAATGGCCTCGCCCAGCCGGTGCTCGCGATTGGGCAGGTCCACAAGCTCCAACTCGGCGCCGGACAGATCGACCGACGAAGGGATCACGCTCAGATTCGGAATGGTCGTCGCAAGAATAGCAGTTTTAGCTTCGACCCCCTCGATCACTACATTGTAGGTGCCGACACTTCGCGCACGCCGGTCGATCCCGAGGCCAGTGCTCGCATTCCCCTGTGGATCAAGGTCGATCAGAAGGACCCTTTCACCCACGGCCGCGAGAGCCGTACCTAGATTGACGGCTGTGGTGGTCTTCCCCACACCGCCCTTCTGGTTCGCGATCGCCAGGATCCGCGTCGGTGCCTTAGCGGCTTCGACTTGGATGGTGGATTCAATTTGGTCTGGATTGATCATGCTCTAGCTTCCGTATCCGAAGGATGCAGCCCGCCGGATCGCTTTTGCTCGGAACGCGATCGGCCACGATTCTCCATTCTTTAGACGCCTCGGTCAATTCATCGTCGACGGACTTCCCTTTCAGGAAAACCCCCATAGCGCCTTTCTTAAGAAACGGCGCCGCCAGGGGTAGAAGTACGGGCAGCGGCGCAAAGGCCCGGGCGACCACCGCTTTGACCGGCCAGGGTTCCACAGCACCGATATCCTTATTATGAATGGTCACCGGTGCCTGGGTCCGATGAGCAACTTCGCGCAAGAAGGTGCATTTGCGGCCATCGCGTTCGATCAGATGAACATGCTCCTGGCCCATGATCGCTAGCACCATGCCTGGAAAGCCGGCGCCCGAGCCAAAATCGACCAGTTCACCGGAGTTACCTGGCTGGCCGAGAAGAGCGAGAATTTGGGCCGAATCCAGAAAGTGGCGATTCCAGAGATCACGCAGACTACCCGGCGCCACCAAGTTGATGGCGTGGTTCCATCGAAGCAGAAGCTCGGCATATTGCGAAAGCCGGTCCCGAGTTTCACGTGAAACGCCTGTAGCGTTTTGAAATTCATCGATATTCATTCGAAACCGTGGGGGCCGATGTTTCGACACCCCGTTTGACGTAGCGCATCAAAGCCATCAGGGCCGCCGGCGTCAGGCCGGAAATACGGGATGCTTGGCCCAATGTGGATGGTTTCGCCAGGCTGAGCTTTTCCCGGACCTCCGCCGAGAGGGAGCCGACCTGGCGGTAATCCAATGTCTCGGGCAGCTCCAAACCTTCGTCTTTCCGGAACGCCGCGATGTCCTCCTCCTGACGGGCTAGATAGCCAGCATAGGAGCCCTCGATCTGGACCTGCTCCAGCACATCAGGCCGGAGAGAGGCGAGTTGGGGCCAAAGAGAGAAGAGGCGGGACAGGTCGATATCGGGATAACCCAGCAGGTCCTTGGCCGACCGGCGCTGACCGTCATGATTCACTGGTATGCCGTGCCGAGCCAGTTCGTTCGGGGTCGCGGTGAGCGATTGGGTAAGGCTTTGGGCCTCTTCCAAGGCGCGGTGTTTTTCATTCCATACAGCCTGCCGCACACCGCTCACACACCCCGCCGCAATAGCTTTCGGGGTTAGCCGCCGATCTGCATTGTCTGCCCGAAGGTGGAGCCGGTATTCGGCCCGGGATGTGAACATCCGATAGGGCTCCGCCGTGCCATTGGTGACCAGGTCATCCACCATGACCCCGAGATACCCATCGGCCCGGTCGAACAAGACCGGGTCCTGGCCCGCGGCAGCGCGCGCCGCGCTCAACCCTGCGATCAGCCCTTGGGCGCCGGCTTCCTCGTATCCCGTGGTGCCGTTGATCTGCCCGGCCAAGTACAGCCCGGCCAGGTTGCGGGTTTCCAGGCTCGGCTTGAGGGCCCGCGGGTCCACGAAATCATATTCGATGGCATAGCCCGGGCGGAGGATAACAGCTGATTCCAGACCCGGAATGGTCCGAATCAGGGCCTCCTGGACCGTCCTGGAGAGGGAGGTGGAGATCCCATTCGGATAGACCGTATGATCGTCAAGCCCTTCTGGCTCAAGGAAAATTTGGTGATTTTCCCGATCCGGGAAGCGCACAACCTTATCCTCGATAGACGGGCAATATCGCGGGCCTCTGCCCTCAATTTGGCCCGAAAACAGGGGGGAATGGGCCAAATTCGCCTGAATCACCGCATGGGAGGCCGGATTTGTCTGGGTAATGAAGCAGGAGACCTGTGGCACCCGAATGGCGTCCGTCAGATAGGAAAAGGGGCGGGGCGGGTGGTCGCCCGGCTGCTCCACCAATTGCTTCCGGTCGATCGTCCGTCCGTCCAAGCGGGGTGGGGTTCCGGTTTTCAAGCGCCCCAGCGGAAAGCCATACCGGGCCAAAGCTTTGGACAACCCGAGGCTGGGCGCTTCGCCTGCCCGGCCAGAAGGAATTTTTTCCGATCCAATATGGATGAGGCCGTTCAGGAAAGTACCGGTGGTCAAAACGATACCGCCGGCCAGAATTTCCCGCCCATCGGCGAGAATGAGGCCCGTTACCCTGTCGCCGCGAACGACGAGGTCTTCAGCCGATCCCTCTACGACCTCCAGGCCAGCCTGGGAGGCAATCAACTCTTGAATCGCCGCCCTATAGAGCTTCCGATCCGCCTGAGCCCGTGGGCCGCGCACTGCCGGGCCTTTACTTTGGTTAAGCATGCGGAACTGGATACCGGCTCGATCAATAGCCCGGCCCATTAAACCATCCAGGGCGTCGATTTCCCGGACGAGCTGTCCCTTGGCCAATCCGCCAATGGCGGGATTGCAGGACATTTCTCCAATCTTTTCAAAGCTATGGGTTACGAGTGCCGTACGGGCTCCGAACCGCGCAGCGGCAGCGGCAGCTTCGCAGCCGGCATGTCCGCCACCGACGACGATCACGTCGTATTTCAGCATGATGTAAATGTACGGGAGGGGCGAAATTCTGTAAAGCGCGGGGCCAATGTTTCACGTGAAACATTCGATTCGTGGCATTTCGGCCAATGTTTCACGTGAAACATTATTTGCCGATACAAAAATCCTTAAAAATCAAATCCAAAAGGTCCTCAACCCCAATTGAGCCAGTGATCCGGCCAAGGGAAAAGGCCGCATGTCGGCAGTTCTCGGCGAGCAGTTCCGGCGGCCGGCCAGGCATACAGAGTTGAAGAGCGTCGAGACAGGATTGCAGAGCTTGACGATGACGCTCTCGGGTGAAGACCGGTGAATCTCCCTGACCGAACCGCGCGGCCGCCCTCCCGACAAGCCAATCCCGAAGGGCGTCAAGTCCGGTGCCTTGGAGAGCGGAAACCTTCAGCGCCTTCACGCCACGAATATTCATGGAGACAGAGGGGGTCAGGTCAGCCTTATTGAGCACGGCCAAACTGTCGCCATCCAAAAGCGCTAGGGAGAGAGCGTCGGGGGTCGAAGCTGTGGCGTCAAAGACGATCAGCTTCAAGGCCGCAGAATCAGCACGCGCGCGGGCACGGCGGATTCCTTCTATTTCCACGGGGTTCTCCGTTTCCCGCAAGCCTGCCGTATCCGCCAGCAAGAGCGGCCATCCCTCGAGATCGAGTCGGACCTCGATGACATCACGAGTCGTGCCGGCAATCGGGGTCACGATAGCCGCGTCGCGCCGTGCCAGGGCATTGATAAGGCTCGATTTACCCACATTCGGCGCGCCCAGGATGGCGACTTCGATACCATCCCGGATTGTCTGTCCACGCGCGCCAGCGGCCAGGTGAGAGCGCAGCTCCTCAGCCAAACTCGCAATCTCCGCTAAGGATTCGCCGATCACCGCGTCGGTGACGCCGTCATCGGAGAAATCGATGTGGGCCTCGATCAACGCCGACGCGCGCAACAGCCGGGTGCGCCAGGATTCGTAAAGCGCGGCTAAGACACCGTCCATCTGGCGGAGGGCGACCCGACGCTGGGCCGCAGTTTCCGCGTCGATCAGGTCGGCCAAACCCTCCAGAGCGGTCAGATCCAACTTGCCGTTTCTGAAGGCACGGCGGGCGAATTCGCCGGGTTCCGCCAGGCGAATCCGACTCATTCCTCCCAAGGCGCCGTAAAGCGCGGTCAGTACCGCCCGGCCGCCATGGACATGGAATTCCGCCGTATCCTCGCCCGTCTCGCTGCGGGGAGCGGGAAACCAAAGAACCAAGGCGCGATCGATCAACTCACGCGAATCCGACTCGCGCAAAGGCACGAGCACCGCATGACGGGGTTCGGGCAGGGGGCGGCCTGTCAGCGCCTTCAGAGCGGTTCCGGCCTGCGAGCCCGAGATGCGGACGACCGCGATTCCTGCCTTACCGGCGCCGCTGGACAGGGCGAAGATCGTGTCGCTATCGCGCAACACTATGATCTAAAGAGCTATTTTGCCTTTAGAGGGTCGTCGCCCGGACGCAATTGCAGGCGCCTGACTCGCTTACCGCCCTGGAGATGGACCGACAGGATTTCATCCAAGTCGGCCCGGTCTCGGTAGGTGTACCAGACCCCTTCCGGATAGATCACCATGGTTGGTCCCAGTTCGCAGCGATCCAGGCAGCCCGCGCCATTGATGCGCATGTCATCCAGGCCGAACTTCTTTGCCTGATTCTTCAGATAGCTGCGCAGCTTCTCGGCATCCTTGGCCGCACAACAACCGCGTGGGTGGCCGTCGGGACGCTGGTTGGTGCACATGAAGACATGCCGGCGGTAATACGGCGCCGGATCGTCGGTCCTGCTTTCGTCGCTCACGTCTTGCCGCCCCCAAAACCTTTCGAGAATTCCGTCCAGAACCGCTGCTGCAATTCCTCGAGCCCCTTCACGCCGCTCGGAAACCACGTCTTGAACATCGTCTCCGGATCCATCGCGGCCAGATGGCGCATCATCTCGTCCTTCATCTTTTCCATCACCGCGTCCTGAATAGGCCTTACGTCGGGCAAGCCGAGGAAGGCCCGTGCTTCTTCCGGAGTGCAATCGATATCGATGCGGACCTTCATGGCCGAACTCCCGAATCGCACCTATGTTTGATGAATTGACCGTCAAACTAGGCCAAGCCCACCGACGCCGCAACGCTGCCTCCGTGGGCCGGCAGGTCATCCACCGTCGGTGTGCAGGACGACGTCCGTACCCGGCCACACGAACGGACGCCGCTTGACAGAAAATCTCCTCCGTCACGAGACCAGTCCCTATCTGCGCCAGCACCAGGACAACCCCGTCCATTGGCGCCCCTGGGGCGAAGCGGCGCTGGCGGAAGCGGAAAAGTCGAGCAAGCCGATTCTCCTCTCGATCGGCTACGCCGCCTGCCATTGGTGCCATGTCATGGCTCACGAAAGCTTCGAGGATGAAAAGACCGCGGCGCTGATGAACGAACTGTTCGTCAATATCAAGGTCGATCGCGAGGAGCGCCCTGATCTCGACGCGATCTATCAAGCGGCGCTCGCCTTTCTTGGCGAGCATGGCGGCTGGCCGCTTACCATGTTCCTTACACCTAAAGGCGAGCCATTCTGGGGCGGTACATACTTCCCACCCGAACCGCGCTATGGCCGTGCGGGCTTTCCCGACGTGCTACGCCGCGTTTCCGAGGCCTATCGTGCTAAACCTGAAGCGGTGCGGCAAAGTGTTCTCGCGCTTAAGGGCGCGCTCGAAAAATCATCCCAGCCTGCACCCGGTGGCGCGCTCGTCCCCAACGCGCTTGTCGAGGTCGCGAAACATCTGGTCGAAGCCGTCGATAAGGAACAGGGCGCCTTCGGTGGCGCGCCGAAATTTCCGCAGTCGCCCGCGTTCGAATTGCTTTGGCGCGCTTATCTGAAAACCGGCGATCAAAAACTCCAGCACGCCGTCACGCTGACGCTTGATCGCATGTCGCAAGGCGGCATCTACGATCATCTAGGCGGCGGCTTCGCGCGCTATTCCGTCGACGCCGAGTGGCTCGTACCGCATTTCGAAAAGATGCTCTACGACAACGCGCTTCTGATCGAACTGCTGACCACCGTTTGGCAGGAAACGCGCAATCCGCTCTACCGCGCACGCGTGGTAGAAACCGTCGGGTGGGCTCTGCGCGAGATGCGGCACCCCGAAGGTGGCATCTATAGCTCGCTCGACGCCGACAGCGAGGGCGAGGAGGGGAAGTTCTATGTCTGGACGGAGGCGGAGATCGACCGGCTGCTCGGTGCCGCTGCGCCGGAATTCAAAGCCGCGTACGACGTAACCCCGCACGGAAATTGGGAAGGCCACACCATCCTCAACCGCCGCCTAAAACCGGCATGGAGCGATAACGATTATGAAGCGCGGTTGGCGGCCGCGCGTGCGATCCTGTTCGAGGCGCGCGCACCGCGCGTACGGCCAGGGCTCGACGACAAGATCCTGGCCGATTGGAATGGTTTGATGATTGCGGCGTTAGCCCATGCCGGCGTCGTCTTCGGTCAAACGGAATGGCTCGACGCCGCGCGGGCCGCATTCGCGTTCGTTCAGAAAAGAATGGGCGAGGGGGATCGGCTGCGCCATAGCTGGAGCGGCGGCCAGGCGCGTCATCCGGCCACGCTCGACGATCATGCCAACATGGCGCGCGCCGCTCTGACTCTGTTCGAAACCACGGGTGAGGACGGCTATCTCACGCAGGCCGAAGGCTGGGCGGCTACCGTCGAGCGCCATTACATGGACCCGAAAGGCGGTGCCTATTTCTTCACCGCCGATGACACCAAGGACGTGATCACGCGCACAAAGCAAGTTCACGACCAAGCCGTACCGTCCGGCAACGGCACCATGGTCGGTGTTCTTGCACGATTGTTCTATCTGACGGGGAAAGGAACCTATCGCACGCGCGCCGAGGCATTGGTGCAAGCCATATCGGGCGAACTGGAACGGAATGTCTTCGGCCTATCGACCCTCCTCAACGCCCATGCTTTCCTGAACGAAGGGGTGCAGATCATTCTGGTGGGCCGGCGCGACGAAGAATCCATCCGCGCTATGCTACGTGCTGTTCATGACATCTCTGCGCCGGACAAGATTGTTCAGGTGGTGGGAAACACAGAGCAGTTCTCCGTCGCCCATCCGGCTTTCGGCAAAGGCCGCGTGGACGGACGAGCCGCAGCCTATGTCTGCCGCGGTCCGGTCTGCTCCTTGCCGATCACCGACGCTGCGGCCTTGCGCGAAAACTTGCGAGCGCGGTGATGCTCTCGGTCACAATCCCTTCGCCATTTGGCGCGCTCGCGGCGTTTGAAGAGAACGGCGCGATCATTCGCCTACGCTGGGGGAGGGGAGCGGATGATTCGTCTCCTCTACTTGATGCCGCACGCAGCCAGCTTGCGGATTATTTCGCGGGCCGTTTGCAGACCTTCGACTTGCCCGTGGCGCCGAAAGGCAGCGACTTCGAGCGCGCGGTCTGGGTGGAACTGACGCGAATCCCTTATGGCCGCACGCTGACCTATGGCGACCTCGCAGCGCGGGTGAATGGTGTCGCGCGCGCGGTCGGCGGCGCCTGCGGCGCGAATCCCATTCCCATCATCATCCCTTGTCACCGCGTGTTGGCCGTCGGTGGTGCCATGGGCGGCTTCAGCGCGCCGGGCGGCGTTGAGACCAAGCGTCGTTTGTTGGAGCTGGAAGGAATCATCGGCCCGTCGCTGCCCTTCTGACGGCCCACCCACCCAGCGTGGCAATCGTCATGGGTGCGGGCTATCCTTTCTCCGCCCGGCACAAACGTAAGGAGCACCCCCATGCCCGACATCACGATCAAAGCCGCCGACGGCGGCAGCTTTTCCGCCTATCTGGCACAACCCAAATCGGGCAGGGGCGCGGGCGTTCTCGTCATCCAGGAGATCTTCGGCGTCAACAAAGTGATGCGGCAGATTTCGGACGAGTTGGCCGCACAGGGATACTTCGCGCTTTGCCCGGATATTTTTTGGCGGCAGGAGCCCGGCGTTCAGCTAACCGACCAAACCGACGCCGAATGGGCGCGCGCCTTCGAATTCTTCAAAGGCTTCGATGAAGCCAAGGGCATCTCGGATCTCAAAGCCTCTCTCGCGCATCTGCGCGGGATCAAGGGCTGCAGCGGCAAAGCCGGCACAGTCGGATATTGCTTGGGCGGCCGCTTGGTCTATCTGATGGCCACGCGTTCGGATGCCGACTGCAATGTCAGCTTCTACGGCGTCGGCATCGAGAACAATCTGGACGAAGCCAAGAACATCAAGAAACCCGCGATCCTGCACATTGCGGAGAAGGACTCCTACGTGCCGCCCGAAGCGCAGGCCAAGATCAAAGCAGCGCTGCAAGGCCATCCGCACGTGACGATCCATGGCTACGCTGGACAAGAACATGCTTTCGCCCGCGTCGGCGGCAAGCATTACAACAAGGCTTCGGCCGACCTAGCCAACAAGCGCTCAGCGGAGTTCTTCCGCAAACATCTGGCCTAGCTTGTCCGGCGCAACCGCGCATCCGAGATGATGGGACGACGCGTCCGCGACAAAAGGGGATAGACGATGGTAAAGGCGATCCGCATTCATAAGGCCGGCGGGCCGGACGTGCTGACCTGGGAAGATGTTGCCGTGGACAAGCCTGGCGCCGGGCAGATCCTCGTGCGCCATGGCGCGGTCGGCCTCAACTATATCGACATCTATCACCGCACGGGCCTTTATCCGATCACCTATCCGAGTGGCATCGGCATGGAAGGAGCCGGAACCGTGGAGGCCGTCGGAGCCGGCGTCACCGATCTCAAGCCCGGCGACCGCGTGGCGTATGCCTCAGCGCCCCTCGGCGCCTATGCCGAAGCGCGCCTCATGCCGGCGGATAAGGTCGTGCGCGTGCCCGATTCAATCCCGGATCGCGACGCAGCCGCCATGATGCTGCAGGGCATGACGGTCGAGTATCTGGTCCGCCGCACCTACCCAATCAAACGCGGCGACACGGTCGTCATTCATGCAGCGGCCGGCGGCATTGGCCTGATCTTTTGCCAGTGGGCCAAGCATCTCGGCGCTACAATCATCGGCACGGTCAGTTCCGACGAGAAGGCAAAGTTAGCTAAGGCCAACGGCTGCGACCACACGATCATTTACACACGAGAAGACTTCGCGAAGCGGGTGAAGGAAATCACCGGCGGTGCCGGCGTGCCTGTAGTTTATGACTCCATCGGCAAAGACACCTTCGAAGGCTCATTGGATTGCCTGCGCCCGCGCGGCCTCATGGTCAGCTTTGGTAACGCCTCAGGCCCCGTGCCGCCCTTCTCGATCGCCATTCTCGGCGCCAAGGGCTCACTCTATCTTACCCGGCCGTCGCTCGCGGCCTATACCGCGACGCGCGCTGACCTGCTCGAAAGCGCCAAGGCGCTTTTCGATGTGGTGACCTCGGGCGCGGTGAAGATCGCGGTCAACCAGACCTATCCGCTTAAGGATGCGGCCCAGGCGCACAGAGACCTCGAAGCACGCAAGACCACGGGTTCGACGGTCCTTATTCCCTAAGGGGCTATCGGCCTGAAACAACAAGGGCGGCGGACCGGAAGGTCTCGCCGCCCTTTTTCATGATCCCGACGGATCGCGTCAGGTGTTCATGGCTTCGAAGAAGTCCGCGTTGTTCTTGGACTGCTTCAGCTTGTCGTTGAGGAACTCCATCGCATCCGTGACGCCCATGGGCATCAGGATGCGGCGCAGCACCCACATCTTCGACAAGATGCCCTTGTCCACCAGCAGTTCTTCCTTGCGGGTGCCGGAGCGGGTGATGTCGATAGCCGGCCAGGTGCGGCGGTCGGCCAGCTTGCGGTCCAGAATGATTTCCGAGTTACCGGTACCCTTGAACTCTTCGAAGATCACTTCGTCCATGCGTGACCCGGTATCGATCAGCGCGGTCGCGATGATGGAAAGCGAGCCGCCTTCCTCGATGTTGCGCGCGGCGCCGAAGAAGCGCTTCGGACGTTGCAGCGCGTTGGCGTCCACACCGCCTGTCAGCACTTTGCCGGAAGAGGGTACGACCGTGTTGTAGGCGCGTGCAAGACGCGTGATCGAATCCAGCAGGATCACCACGTCGCGCTTATGCTCGACCAGGCGCTTGGCTTTCTCCAGCACCATCTCGGTGACCTGGACGTGACGCGTGGCCGGCTCGTCGAAGGTCGAGCTGATGACCTCGCCCTTCACCGAACGCTGCATGTCGGTGACTTCCTCAGGTCGCTCGTCGATCAAGAGAACAATTAGATAGACCTCGGGGTGGTTGGCCGAGATGGCATGGGCGATGTTCTGCAACATCACCGTCTTGCCGGTCCGCGGCGGCGCCACGATGAGCGCGCGCTGGCCTTTACCCAACGGCGCAATCAGATCGATCACGCGGGTGGTCAGATCCTTGCCGGTCGGCTTCTCGATCTCGAGCTTGAGCCGCTTCTCGGGATAGAGCGGCGTGAGGTTATCGAAGTTAATGCGATGGCGGACTTCTTCGGAATCGCCGAAGTTGATCCGGTTAACCTTGAGAAGAGCGAAGTAACGCTCGCCATCCTTGGGCGAACGGATCTGACCCTCGACCGTGTCGCCGGTGCGGAGGCCGAAGCGGCGCACCTGGCTCGGTGAGACGTAGATGTCGTCAGGACCCGGCAGATAGTTAGCCTCAGGCGAGCGCAGGAAGCCGAAGCCATCCTGCAACGTCTCAAGCACGCCATCGCCGTGGATGGGGACCTCGTTGTCGGCGAGCTGCTTCAGGATCGCGAACATCATGTCCTGCTTGCGCAGGTTGCTCGCATTTTCGATCTTCAGCTCTTCCGCGAAGCTTAACAGCTCAGCGGGCGTCTTTTTCTTGAGGTCCTGGAGGTAGAGTCCCTTGTCCTTCGCGGACTGGAGATTCATGGCATTTCCGCCTTTCGGCGCCGCTTGATAATGGGGAGGAAAGCGCTTCTGCCTAGGCCGGTGTGGCTGCGGCATGTCCAGGCGGGAGGACCGCACGGACGGGTCTAAGACCTAAACGAAGCGAAGGGGTAGGTGGTTCGGAACGAAAGGAAATATAGGCCAATCTCGGCCGCGCGCCAAGGGCCTCTGGGCTTAGAAGGGACGCGCGACCACGAAAATCACGATGCCGATCATCAGAATTGTCGGGGCTTCGTTCATGATTTTGTAAAACCGGGCGGAGCGGCGGTTGCGGTCGGCGGCGAAATCCTTCCGCCAGGCCGCCATCAGATGATGCAAGACCGTCAAGGCAACTACAAAAAGCAGCTTTACGGGAAACCAGCCCCTTTGCCAAAGCACCGGTCCCTGTACCACTGCTAGTAGGATACCAAAGACATACGTCGCACCCATGGCGGGATTCATGATCCCGCGCAACAGGCGACGCTCCATAATCTTGAAGGTCTCCGACGCTTCGCCGCCAGGCTCCGCCGCCGCGTGATAGGCGAACAGGCGGGGCAGATAGAGAAGGCCCGCCATCCACGAGATCACGCTGACGATGTGGGCCACCTTGAGCCACGGATAGACGCCGGTCAGCCATTCGATCATGACGGTTTTGCCTCCGAGCAGGGGCATCCGGCGCGATCCGCGGGGCATAGACGCGCATTTTCAGCGGATATCAGCGGCACATTCGCAGTTACGGCCGCCCGTACCAGATCCGCCAGCCCAGCGATGAAGTGCGCATGGGTCGCAACTGCAGGCACCCGGATATAACCCGGCACGCCCGCGCGCTCGGCGCGGTGGCGATACTCGACGTCCAGTTCAACCAGGGTCTCGGAGTGTTCGGAGACAAAGGCGATAGGCACCACGAGGATGGGCACGCCGTGCCGGCCGGCGCGGTCGATCTCGTCTTCCGTCGAAGGGCCGATCCATTCCAAGGGGCCGACCCGGCTCTGATAGCAGATCGACCAGTCGATACCGCCACCGAGCACTGAGACGACGGCTTCGACCGTGCGTTCGACCTGCCATTGATAGGGATCGCCGCCGGCGATGACTTTCTTGGGCAGGCCGTGGGCGGAGAAGAGGATGCGCGGCTTGCCTACTGGCCCTGCCTGCGCGAGCGCGGCACGGATCAGATCGGCGACGGCGCCGACCCAACCGTCTTGGCGCGGATAGCAGCAGATGGCATGGATCGGCGCGGAAAGGCCCGCCCGTGCCGCCGCCTGCCGCCAATCGGCGAAAGAGGATCCCGTCGTCGTGCCGGAAAATTGCGGGTAGAGCGGCAAGAGGACGATGCGATCCGGCGCATAGCGCTTCACCGCTGCCACGCACTCAGCACTCATCGGGTGCCAGTAGCGCATGGAGACGAAAACCCGCGCCTCACTACCCAATATAACCTGCAGCGCAGCCGCCTGGGCGTTTGTGTTGGCGAGAAGGGGCGAGCCGCCGCCCAATTGTTCGTAGATCGGGATCGCCTTGCGTGCGCGCAAGGTAGAGATCAGTCGTGCCAGCAACCAGCGCACCGGACCCGGCACCGAGAGGATCGCCGGATCACTGAACATGTTCTTGAGAAACGGACGAACCGACGACGGCTTGTCCGGGGCGCCGAGGTTGAGAAGGACGACAGCCGTGCGCGCCATCTCAGGCCCGCCAGCTCTTGATCAGCGCCGACAGCTCGGCCACATGGGCGGGCGGTGTCTGCGGCACGATGCCATGGCCGAGATTGAAAACAAATGGACCCTTGCCAAGCGCGATCAAAATTCGCTCCGCGTCCGCGCGCATGACCGCGCCACCCGCGACCACCGCCATCGGATCAAGGTTACCCTGTACGGCTCCTATCGGCTGCAACGTCTGAGCCGCCCAGACAGGATCGACCGTCGTATCGATACCAATGCAGTTCACACCTGTTTCTTCCGCATAGCGCCGATAAAGGGATCCTGCACCACGTGGAAATCCAATGACCAGAGCATTCGGATGCCGGGCGCGGATTCCCTCGACGATGCGACGTGCCGGCTCAATCACCCACCGCGCGAACTGATCCGGGCTCAACGCTCCTGCCCAGGTGTCGAACAACTGCACTGCATCCGCGCCGGCCGCGATTTGGTGATCAAGATAGGAAATCGTCACCTCGACAAGCATGTCGACCAACCGCGCGAACGACTCGGGGTCGCTATAGGCCCACCCCTTGGTCGCCGCGAAATCCCGACTAGAGCCACCCTCGACCATGTAGGTCGCGACTGTCCATGGCGCGCCCGCGAAGCCGATCAGTGCAACCTTGGGATCGAGCTGCCGCCGGACCAGCCGCACCGTCTCCATGACCGGTGCCATGACGGAAGTTGCGGCCTCTAGCCTCAAGCGCGACAAATCCTTCTCTCCACGCACCGGATCAAGTCGCGGTCCTTCCCCCTCTACGAAGCGCACTCCCACGCCAAGCCCATGTGGCACCACCAGGATGTCCGAAAACAAGATCGCCGCATCCATACCGAACCGCTCGATCGGCTGCAGAGTCACCCGCGCCGCCAGCTCGGGCGTATAGCAGAGCTTGAGAAAGTCCGGCACCTTGGCACGGATTTCCCGGTACTCCGGCAGATACCGCCCAGCCTGACGCATAAACCAGAACGGCGGACGTTCCATCGCCTGGCCTGCCAGTGCGGCCACAAAGCGAGTCTGGTTCGGATTCCGCACGGAAGGTTTCGGGTTCGCCATCTTCCTTAAAGAGTATTTTAGATTCTTAGATGGTGGCAGTAGTTGTCGGCGGGATAACGGTGATTATTCTTTCGGGCCGATTCGCCCACAGGAAATCCGGCATCCGCTAGGAGGCTATGAAGACGCCGATCCCGTTGGGACGGAATCCTGGAAGGTCATGATTGGCGTCTTACCTAGCATCGCGGGGAAGCGGGAATTCCGTGGAAAACTTCGGTCTCAGGCGGTTTATACGCATCTTGCGGGACCATGCTATGTATTTATCCGCAAGCCGATTTCTTCCGGAGCGAATCCGGCCGAACGGGAACCGATCAAAGGCGGCTGAGGATAAGCCATCATTTATCCCCGTCTCGCTGAAACGGCCAACAGGGGGGCCGGGATGAAAACCTTCCATCTTCACCTGGTTTCCGACTCGACCGGCGAAACCGTCGGCAATGTGGCGCGCGCCGCCCTGGTCCAGTTCGAGGAGGTGCGCACGATAGAGCACCTCTGGTCGATGGTGCGAACCGAACGCCAGCTCGACAAGGTGCTGGGGGCGATCGAGGCCGAACCTGGCATCGTCATGTTCACAGTTCTGAACGACCATCTGCGCACGCGCTTGCGCGCGGCTTGCGAACGGCTGGATGTTCCCTGCATCGCCGTGCTGGATCCCGTCATCCGGACGCTGGCCATGCATTTCGGCATGCAGGGCGGGGCCCGGCCGGGACGTCAGCATGCGCTGGATTCCGAGTATTTCCACCGCATCGAAGCGATGAACTTTGTCCTGACCCATGATGATGGGCAATCGACCCATGATTTGAATCAGGCCGATGTGGTTCTGGTCGGTGTGTCGCGCACGTCCAAAACGCCGACCTGCATCTATCTGGCGAACCGCGGCATCAAGGCGGCCAATATCCCGCTGGTGCCAGGCTTTCCCACGCCCGAGGAACTTTTAAAGGCTGACCGGCCCTTGATCGTCGGCCTGACCAACGACCCGCAACGGCTGGTCGCCATCCGGCGCAACCGGCTGCGCATGATCGAGCATGACGCCGAGACCGAGTATGTCGATCTCGATGCCGTGAAGGCCGAGGTTGAGGCCGCGCGCCGCCTGTGCGCCGAGCATGGCTGGCCGGTCATCGACGTGACGCGCCGCTCGATCGAAGAGACGGCGGCGGCCATCATCCAGCTCCACAAAGAACGCCAACGGCAGGTCGGATGAACAGTCTTATTCTGGCATCTACTAGCCCATCGCGCCGGACGATGCTGTCAGCCGCGGGTGTTTCCTTTTCGTCCGAGGCGCCGGGCGTGGACGAGGATGCGGTCAAGGACAGCCTCAAGGGCGAGAACGCCACGCCGGCTGCCATCGCGGAAACGCTGGCGGAGCTGAAGGCGCGTAAGGTTTCGCTGCGTAACCCGGACGCCTTCGTGATCGGCGCAGACCAAGTGCTAGATTGCGATGGCACCTTGTACGACAAGCCGCCAAACTTGGCCGCAGCACGCCGGCAGCTTCAGAACTTGCGGGGCAAGACGCATCGGCTGACGGCCGCCGTCGTGGTGGCGCGCGGCGACGCGCGGCTGTGGCACCACACGCAAGTGGCGACATTACAGATGCGCCCCTTCACCGATGCGTTCCTCGACGGATATCTTGCCCGGGTGGGCGAGACCGCGTGTTGTTCCGTCGGCGCGTATCAGCTCGAAGGGCTGGGCGCGCAGCTTTTCTCGCGAATCGAGGGGGATTATTTCACCATCCTCGGGCTGCCGCTGTTGCCGCTCCTCGATTTCCTGCGTGGGCATAGACTGGTCGAAGCATGAAACTCTCGGGCAAGGCCAAGGTCGCGGGTGTGATGGGCTGGCCGGTCGGCCATTCGCGTTCGCCTATGTTGCACGGCCACTGGCTGCGCCAATATGGGATCGACGGGGCCTATGTGCCCATGGCGGTGCGTCCCGAAAAGATCGGCCAGGCTCTGGCCGCGCTGCCGGCATTGGGTTTTGCCGGCTGCAACCTGACCTTGCCGCATAAGGAAACCTCGTTACCTCATTTGGCGGAGATCGACGGTATCGCGCGGCGGATCGGCGCGGTGAATACGATCGTCGTGCGTGCGGATGGAACCCTGGCGGGCTCCAACACGGATGCCTTTGGTTTCCTTGAAAATCTCAAGGCTGGTGCGCCCGGCTGGCGCCCGAGTACCGGCCCTGCCGTTATGATCGGTGCGGGCGGCGCTGCCCGCGCGGTGGGCGTGGCGCTGATCGACGCTGGCGTGCCGGAGATCCGTATCCTCAACCGCACGCGCGCCCGGGCCGAAACGTTGGCCGAACAATTGGGTCCCCGTTGTCGCGCCTTGGATTGGAACGCACGCGACACGTCGCTCGACGGCGCGGCGCTCCTGGTCAACACCTCAAGCCTGGGCATGGCGGGACAACCGGCGCTCGATCTCGCGCTCGATGCTTTGCCCAAGGATGCCGTGGTCAATGACATCGTTTATGTCCCGCTGGAAACGCCGTTGTTGGCTGACGCACGCCAGCGCGGGCATGCGGCGGTCGACGGGCTCGGCATGCTGTTGCACCAGGGGCGGCCGGGTTTCCACGCCTGGTTCGGCGTCGATCCCCAAGTAACGCGCGCTTTGTGGGACGAATTGGCGGCGGACATCAAAAAATGAAACGCCGCCCCATCCGCCTTGCCCTTACCGGTTCGATCGGAATGGGCAAGTCCACAGCAGCGGCCCAACTGCGCCGCTTGGGTGTGCCCGTCTACGACGCCGATGCGGCGGTCCATGCGCTGTTCGCGAAAGGCGGCGCCGCGGTCGAGCCGGTTGGAAAGGCCTTTCCGGGCGTCGTGGTCGACGGCGCCGTCGACCGAACCAAACTCGGCAAGATCGTCTTCGGCGATCCCGCCGCGCTCAAGCGGCTGGAGGGAATCGTCCATCCGCTCGTGCGCGGCTCCGAGAAACGCTTCAGCCGTCGCATGGCCGCACGTGGCGCGCGGCTTTTGGCCTTCGACATTCCCCTCCTGTTCGAGACCGGCGGAGAACGGCGCTACGACGCCTGCGTTGTGATCAGCGCGCCCCGCTTCGTGCAGGAGGCGCGCGTGCTGCGCCGGCCCGGCATGACGCGCGAACGGTTGGCTGCCATCCGCGCCCGTCAGACACCCGACCGGGAAAAACGCCGTCTCGCGGATTTCGTGGTGCCAAGCGGCCTTGGCAAACGCGCCGCGTTCGACCGGCTCGCCTCCATCGTGCGCCTTTTAAGCGGGCCCTATGCAACCAAATGGCTTCGCGCGCGCCGCGCCGTCCGCTAGAATTCATCCATGCGTGAAGTTGTTTTTGACACGGAAACCACCGGTCTTGACCCCGAATCGGGCCACCGCGTGGTCGAGATCGGTTGCCTCGAGCTGTTTAACCACTTGCCCACGGGGCGCAGCTTTCAGCGCTATCTCAATCCGGAACGGGACATGCCGGAGGGCGCGTTCGCGGTTCATGGGCTCAGCGCCGAGTTCCTGTCTACTCATCCGGTTTTTGAGAAAGTTGCGGACGACTTCTTAGCCTTCGTCGGCGATTCGCGCCTGATCATCCATAACGCGGCGTTCGACCTGAAATTCATGAACGCCGAGCTGAGACGGGTGAACCGCACGCTTCTGGATGCCGCGCGGGCGGTCGACACGGTGGAGATGGCGCGGCGCAAGTTCCCCGGCGCACCGGCCAGCCTGGATGCGCTTTGCAAGCGCTTCAACATCGATAATTCCCAGCGCACCAAGCATGGCGCGCTGCTCGATGCCGAGCTTCTGGCCGAGGTCTACCTGGAATTGGTCGGCGGCCGTCAGGCCACGCTTGGTTTGGCCGGCGCGGAGCTGGTGGCCGAGGCCCAGGAGATCATCGCACGAACACATCGTCCGCCGCGGCCCCACGGGCCCACGGTGGAGGAGCAGGCCGCGCACCAAGCCCTTCTCGCCAAGATCAAGGATCCGATCTGGCTGGCCTAGGTAGCCGGCTCAGGCCTGGCCCGCGGTCTGCGCGCCCAGCTTCTGCTGATAGAGCTGCACGAAATCGATGGGCTGGATCAGGAGCGGGGGCAGGCTGCTCTCGCGCGTCAGGTCGGCGACGATCGCCCGCGCGAAGGGGAAGATCAGGCGCGGCGCCTCGATGAGAAGCGCGGGCTGCAGCGCTTCCTTCGGAATATTGACGGCCTCGAACACGGCTCCGTAGGACAGTTCGACCACGAAGATTTCCTCGCCTTCGCGCTCGGCCTTCACGTTGATCGACAAAACGATTTCGTACTCGTTGGCCGTAGGCAAAGGCCGCGCATTGACGTCGATGTTGACCGTCACGGCCGGTGACTGCGTCAAGCGGCGGAAAATGTCCGGCGCGTGCGGAATCTCGAAGCTGAGATCCTTCACATACTGCGCCTTCACGGAAAAACTCATCTGCGCAGGCGCTGGTGCGGCTTGCGGGGTGTCGGCCATGAAATCTGCCTTTCTCGAATGCGGTCAGGCGATGGCTAACACGGGGTGCCGGATCGGGCAACCGCTTCCGGCCTGATCCTACGCCATGCTAGGTTTCGGACAGGGGACGGATCGTGGCCAATGACGTGGGCCAACGATAAGGGGCGATCGATGTCCGTGGTGGCCGAGCAAGAGCGGTTGATCGCACGCGATGCGCGCCGGGAGCGCGACCGGCTCCTGGCTCTCATGCTGCCCGCGCTGACGTTGGTGGCGATTCTCTTGCTCCTGCCGCTCGGCTGGCTCACCTGGCAATCCTTCGTCGGCGATTCGGGCCTGACATCCGAGCACTATGCCCGTCTGATCGAGGACTCGACCTACTCGAAAAGCTTTGTGCTCACCTTTGAGATCAGCACGCTGGTGACGGCGCTAGCGATTCTGCTCGGCTACCCCCTGAGCTATATGCTGTGCCAGCTGCCGCCCCGCTGGGCGGCGTTCGGCCTGGCCCTCGTCATCGTGCCGTTCTGGACCAGTCTCTTGGTCCGCACCTATGCCTGGATGGTGCTGTTGCAACGCCGCGGCCTCATCAACAAGACACTTCTCGACCTTGGCGTCATCGACCAACCGCTGGCTTTCGTACACAACATAACGGGCACCACGATCGGCATGCTGCATATCATGCTGCCGTTCATGGTCCTGCCGCTCTACGCCACGATGCGCGCGATCGATCCCGAGCTGATGCGCGCGGCGGCCAATCTCGGCGGCAACCCGCGCTATGCGTTCTGGCGCGTGTTCTTTCCGCTCTCGCGCCCGGGACTTCTGGCCGGCACGACCCTGGTTTTCGTCATCTGCCTTGGCTTCTATGTAACGCCCGAGCTGTTGGGCGGCGGCCGCGTCGTGATGGTTTCGATGCTGGTCCAGCGCAACGTCGAGCTTTATTTCCAGTGGGGTGCCGCCAGCTCCGTCGCGGTAGTCTTGTTGATCATCGTTTTCGCGGCCTTCGCGTTCTTGAACCGCTTCCTGGCGGTCGAGCGCGTGTTCGGAGCGCGCTGATGGCGCAGGAAGCCCTGAACGAAACCCTTGTTTCCCGCCGGCAGCGTTTATGGCTCTGGGTGATCGGAACGCTGGTTCTGCTGTTCCTGATCCTGCCGGTTCTGATCGTGATCCCGATGTCGTTCTCCGACTCGCGGTTCCTGACGTTCCCGCCGCCCAGCCTGTCGCTGCGCTGGTATCAGGCCTATCTCGGCAGCCCGGAATGGATGGACGCAACCCGCGTCAGCTTTACCGTGGCCATTTGCACCACGCTCTTGGCGACGCCACTCGGCGTGGCCGCGGCCTATGGGCTTCGCGTGGCCGAGGCGAAATTCCTGCGCACCATACAACTCGTTCTTCTGATGCCGCTCATGGTGCCCATCATCATCATCGCGATCGGCGTCTTCTTCGTGTTCGCCAAGATGAATCTGGTCGGCACCCTATTGGGTCTGGTCTTGGCCCATACGCTGATGGCGACGCCGTTCGTCGTGGTCACGACGCTGGCCGGCTTGCGCGGTTTCGACATGAATCAGGAGAATGTCGCGCGCAGCCTCGGCTCTCCACGCTTCGCGGCCTTCATCAAGGTCACGCTGCCGCAGATCAAGCCCAGCGTGATCTCGGGTGCGTTGTTTGCGTTCATCACCTCGCTGGACGAGGTCGTGATCGCGCTGTTCATCTCCGGCGGCGAAAACTCGACCCTGACCAAGCGCATGTTCAATGCGTTGCGCGACGAGATCGACCCGACCATCGCGGCGATCAGTTCGATGCTCATCATCGTCAGCCTGTCGATCGTGCTGACGGCCTCTCTCCTGGCCGGCCGGAAATCCGGACAGCGCAGGGCCTAAGGCCGCCCTCAGCGCGCGGGGGGAACGACGATGGTGCTTTCGGGGTGAAGGCTCAGGGTCGTTTCCTGGCCGGCCGCGGGCAGCGCCGCCAGGCTTTCGTGATTCGTCGGATGGCGCATCATGACCGTCTGGCCCTGGCCCAGATCGACGAAGACCGCCACGCTTTCGCCTTGGAAAACGACCTCGCGGACGCGGCCCGACAGCAGGTTCACGCCGCTTGTACCGCGCGCGGCGGGCAGAAGCTTTTCCGCGCGGACGACCAGCAGCAAATCATCGCCGGAGGGCAGCGGCCGGCTTGTCCGCAGCCGGTTGCCGTTCAGCATCACGCTTTCGCTGTCGTGACGTCGCACGGGCAAAAGAGTCGATTCGCCGACGAAATCGGCGACGAACGCATCGTTTGGGCTGTCATACAGCTCGCGCGGCTTGTCCAACTGGATCAGGCGCCCGTGATTCAAAACGGCCACCCGGTCGCTCATGGTCAGCGCTTCGCGCTGGTCATGCGTCACATAAACGGTCGTGGCGCCCAGGGTTTCGTGCAGATGGCGCAGCTCGATCTGCATATGCTCGCGCAGCTGTTTGTCGAGCGCCGAGAGTGGCTCGTCCATCAGGATGATCTTGGGTTCGAACACGACGGCGCGGGCCAAAGCCACACGCTGGCGCTGGCCGCCCGAAAGCTGATGCGCGCCGCGCTCGCCGAAACCGTCCAGCTTGACCAGGCCCAGGGCCCATTTCACGCGCTCGGCGATCTTCGCCTTCGGCACTTTGCGGGCGTTGAGCGGGAATGCGACGTTCTCCGCCACGGTCATGTGCGGAAACAGCGCGTAGTTCTGGAACACCAGGCCGATGTTGCGCTTATGCGGCGGCACCAGCGTGACGTTCTCGCCGCCGAAGAAAACTTCGCCCCGGCCCAGGCGTATGAAGCCCGCCAGGATGTTGAGAAGGGTGGTCTTGCCCGAACCCGACGGTCCCAAGAGCGTCACGAATTCGCCAGCGGCGATTTCCAGGCTGACGTCGTCCAAGGCGGCGACCGAGCCGTAATGTTTGCTCACGCCGCGAATCGAGATGGGCAGGGATTGGGCCGCAACTGCCACGCCGGTCTCCGGTCGCTCTTTAGGATCGTGAAAAGGGAGCGGAGGCGTCTGCCTCCGCTCCCCAACCTCACTTCTGGACGAAGCTGGCCCAGCGGGCAAGCGCCGCTTCGCCGGCCGGCGTCGACCACCAATCGGGGTCGATCGTCGCCTGGGTCTTCATGTTGTCGGGATAGGAATTGAGCGTCTTGGCGATCTCGGGCGTGATGATGCCGGTCTGATACGCCTTCGGATTGATCGGGCCGTAGTCGATGTACTTGGTCAGATTTGCCTGCGGTTCGGGCAGCAGCATTTCGTTGATCAGCTTCATGGCGCCTTGCGGATTGGGGGCGCCCTTCGGCACGGCCAGGCACTCGGTCAGGAACAGCGCCTGATTGAAGTGCATCTTGACCTTCACTTTCTCCTTGATCAGCGCGGCGGCGCGGCCGTTCCAGATCGCGACATATTCCGCTTCGCCATCCTTCAACATTTGCGCCGACTGGCCGCCCGAGGTCCAGAACACCAGGTGCGGCTTCAACTCTTCGAGTTTCTTGTAGGCGCGATCGACGTCGAGCGGATACAGCTTGTCCGGCGGCACGCCATCCGCCATCAACGCCTGTTCCAGCGATTCACGCGCCAGATTACGAATCGCGCGTTTGCCGGGAAATTTCTTCACGTCCCAGAACTCAGCCCAGTTCTTCGGCCCCTCGCCTTTGACCACATCGGCGTTCCACGCGATCACGGTCGAGAACGAGAGAAGGCCGACCCAGTGCTTGTTGACCGCCGCCTTCGGCAGATCCTTGGCTGCCGGGATCAGCTTGTAATCCAGCTCCATGAAAATGCCGTCGTTCGCGCCGCGCTGACAGTCGGTGACACCCAGGTCGACCACGTCCCAGAAGGTCTTACCGCTGAGAACTTGGCTCTTCACCGGCGCCAAGCCCGTGAGATTGTCCTGCTTGACCTTGATGCCGAGCTTCTTTTCGGCCGGCTCGATGAACGCCTTCGTTTCGGCGTCCTGATACGCACCGCCCCACGACGAAAAGGTCACGGTTTCTTGCGCGGACGCGCTCACCCCGCTCCAAACGACAGCCGCGCCAACGGCAGCCGCGATCCATAGCGATTTCCTCAATGTCACCTCCCCTGAGACTGCGGGCGATTGCTCATTCCGCCGTCCGGTAAGCCATGGAAAATATCGCCCGAACGATGAAAGCCTAGGGCAAGGGCAGCCATCGAGGCAAGTTGCGGAGATTGGCGGAAATTACCTTGGAGAGCGGTCAGACGCCGCCGAACGGATCGGGATGCGGCTCGCCCGTCGGATCGAATTTGGTGATCTCCGCGTTGGCGACCGTGCGGCCGGTTAGGCCGCGGATGAAACCCCAATGGGTGATCACCAAGACGTGGGGCCAGTCGTGTTCGTCGCGCATGCGTTCGCAGAACAGACGGCAGCGCACGACGATATCGGCTTCGGTTTCCTTCTCCGGCCACCAACGGCTGGGCAGATGGTCGAGGATGAATTGCGGCCAGCGCGGCGCCAGATGCTCGCGCGCCGTGCCGATGTCGCAGATGAAGCCGGCGCGCTCGCCGACCAGTGGCTCTACCGTCACGGGCCGCTTCAGGATGTCGTTGACGATCGCGGTCGTCTCGAGCGCGCGGGTATAGGGGCTGGTGATGATGCGTTGGACCGGATGGTCGCGCAGGGTCTCGGCCGCCTGGCGCGCCTGGTCCCGGCCCAGTTCGGTCAGGGCGGGGTCCTCGATGCCCGGATCGACGCGGGTGACCGAGAAGGTGACGTTGAAAAGGGACTGCGCGTGGCGAAGCAGGATCATCGTGCTATGGGCCGCCGCTTTGCCTTGTTCTTTGTCAAACCAGCCATTATCTAACGGGGTGACGCGGCCGGGACCGGGTTCGCGGTTGGGTTTAGCCCAAGCGCGGGGGGTGGTCCAGCCCGCCCCACGGGCGGGTCGAGCGTGCCAGCATCGGGCGATCAGGACATGGGCGACGGCGGCAGCATTCAGTTTCTCGACATCGTCTTTTTCGCGGCGGTGGCCGTTTTTCTCGTGCTGCGCCTGCGCAGCGTGCTGGGCCGCCGGACCGGAACAGAAAAGCAACAGCCCGATCCCTTGCGGCGCGACCGTTCTGCACCCAACCAACCCAATTCAGACCGCGTCATCGAGCTGCCGCGCCGTCCCGCCCATGGCGAACCGCCGATGGCGACAGGCAGCGCGGCCCAGGCCGGCCTGACCCAGATCCAGCTGGCCGATCGCTCCTTCGAACCCGATGGGTTCCTCGCGGGTGCGCGCGGCGCGTTCGAGATGATCGTCGCGGCCTTCGCCGCGGGGAATAAGGATCAGCTTCGCTCGCTTCTGTCCGACGAGGTCTATCGCAACTTCGCCGACGCCATCGACGCGCGCGCGAAGAATGGCGAGACGCTGCAGACGACCTTGGTCGGCATCAAGAGCCTCTCCATCGAAGAGGCCGAAATGCGCGGCACCACGGCGATCGTGACGGTGAAGATCGTCTCGGAGCAGGTGAACGTCACGCGCGACAAGAGCGGCGAGGTGGTCGACGGTGATCCATCGCACACGGCCGAGGTGACGGACATCTGGAGCTTCTCGCGCGACACCCGTGCATCAGATCCCAACTGGACGCTTGTCGAGACTCGCAGCCCGAACTGATGTGATGGGCCGGTTGGCCGGGGCGGTGGCGCTGATCGCGCTTTCGGCCTGCGCCGAAAAGACGTCTCCGCCGCCGCAAGTCGCGACCCAACCGGTTCCATCATCGCCCGCCGCGCCTGCGCCACAGGCGGCGCAGCCGATCGCCTTCCCGGGCTTCTCCCTCACCGCCGTGTCCTTCGCCGATCTGCCGGGCTGGCAAGCCGACAAACAGTCCGATGCGCTTGTCGCGCTGCGCCGCTCCTGCACCAAGATCGCGGCGCAACCGGCGGACCGTCCCGTCGGCGCCAACAATGTCGGCGGCAACGCGGGGCAATGGCGTGCGGCCTGCACCGCCCTGCAAACTGCGAAGGACGACGACGCGCGCGGCTATTTCGAGCGCGAATTCCGCGCCTATCGCGTGCAGGCGGCGGACGGCAAGGAAGGCCTCTTCACCGGCTATTACGAGCCCAGCCTGCGCGGCTCGAAGACGAAGGACGCGCGCTTCACCGTTCCGATCTACCGCTATCCGCCCGATTGGAACGCGAAGGGCGGTCCCTATCCGGATCGCGCCGCGATCGATGCGGGTGCGTTGGCCGGCAAGAAACTCGAGATCGCGTGGGCCGAGAGCGCCATCGACGTGTTCTTCCTCCAGGTCCAGGGCTCCGGCCGCATCGAACTTCCCGGTGGCCAGATGATGCAGGTCGGCTATGCCGGCGATAACGGCCGCAAATACGTCGCCATCGGCAAGATCCTGATCGAGCGCGGCGTCTACAAGCCCGACGAGGTTTCGCTGCAGAGCATCCGCGCGTGGATGGAGGCGAATCCGAAACAGGCGCCGGCCCTCATGCGCGAGAATCCGCGCTACATCTTCTTCCGCGTGTTGGATGCCGACGGGCCGATCGGGGCGGGCGGCGTCCCGCTGGTCGCGGGCCGCAGCCTGGCCATCGATCCCGCCTTCATGCCGATGGGCGCGCCGCTCTGGCTCGACACCACCTGGCCGGGAGCCGAGGCCAGGCCCATGCGGCGTTTGGTCGTGGCCCAGGACACGGGCAGCGCCATCAAGGGGCCCATCCGGGGCGATGTGTTCTGGGGACCGGGCGAGGAGGCCGAGCGTCACGCGGGGCAGATGCGCCAGCCGGGCACTTATTTCCTGCTTCTGCCCAAAGCGGTGAACGCGCCGGGCGCCTGATCCCGCGCTTGCCGCGCGGGCTGTGCTCGCGCATTGTTGCGGGCCGGGGGCGCGCCGCCGGATGGGCGGAATCGGCGCGGAAAATCATAGGGTTGGCCGGTGGTGCAGAAGCCGAGGGTCGCGCTGTTCGTCACCTGCCTGGTCGACCTCTTCCGGCCGAGCGTGGGCTTCGCCGCGGTCAAGCTGTTGGAGCAGGCGGGCTGCACCGTCGAGGTGCCGCGCGCCCAGACCTGCTGCGGCCAGCCCGGCTACAACTCCGGCGATCACGCGTCCGCCGTTGCCATCGCGCGCCAGGTGATCGAGGCGTTCGAGGGCTACGACTATGTCGTCGCGCCCTCGGGCTCGTGCGGCGGCATGATCAAGACTCACTATCCGGAATTGTTCGAGAACCATCCGGCGATGGCCGCCCGCGCCAAAGCGCTCTCCGCACGCACGCATGAACTGATCTCGTTCCTGGTCGATGTGCGGAAGATGGCGTCGGTCGCCGCGCGCTTCGACGGCAGTGTGACCTATCACGATTCCTGTTCGGGCCTGCGCGAGCTGGGTGTGAAGGCGCAGCCGCGCCGGCTTCTCCAATCCGTCGCCGGGCTTTCAATGAAAGAGCTGACGGACGCCGAAGTGTGCTGTGGTTTCGGCGGCGCGTTCTGCGTGAAGTATCCGGCGATCTCGGACCGCATGGTCGCGGACAAGACGAAAGCCGTCACCGCGACGGGTGCGGGCACGCTGCTCGCGGGCGACATGGGCTGCCTCCTCAACATGGCGGGCAAGCTCTCGCGCGAGGGCGCATCCGTGAGCGTGCGCCATGTCGCCGAAGTGTTGGCCGACATGGCTGATGGTCCCGCTATCGGCGAAGCGGCGGACTGACATGCAGCCGACCAGCGCCACCTTCAAAGGCAACGCGACCGACGCCCTGGCCGACGCCAAGCTTCAGAAGGCGCTCGGCCACATCAAGACCGGCTTCATCGAACGGCGGCGCAAGGCGGCCGAGCGGCTGCCCGAGTTCGAGACGCTGCGCGACGCGGCCAAGGCGATCAAGGACCACACGCTCGCCCATCTTGATCTCTATCTCGAGCGCTTCGAGGCCAAGGTGATCGCGGCGGGCGGCCAGGTCCATTGGTGCCGCGACGCGGCCGAAGCGCGCGCGACGATCCTGGAAATCTGCCGCGCGCATGACGCGCGCACGGTGACCAAGGGAAAGTCCATGGTCGCCGAGGAGATCGGCCTCAACGACTATCTTGAAGCCAACGGTGTCGAGCCGGTCGAGACGGACCTCGGCGAATACATCATCCAGCTTCGCCACGAGCCGCCGAGCCACATCATCGCGCCCGCGATCCATGTGAATAAGGAAGAGGTGGCCGACGCCTTCCGCGCCGCGCACACGCATCTGCCGAAGGGGCGCGCACTGGAGGAAGCGCCGACCTTACTCGCCGAGGCGCGCAAGATCCTGCGCGAGAAGTTCGTCGCCGCCGATGTCGGTATCACCGGCGCCAACTTCATGATCGCGGAGACGGGCTCGACCGTCATCGTCACCAACGAAGGCAACGGCGATCTGACCCAGACGCTGCCCAAGGCGCATATCGTGCTCGGCAGCATCGAGAAGGTGGTGCCGACGCTCGAGGACGCGGCGACCATCTTGCGCCTCCTCGCGCGCTCGGCCACGGGCCAGGAATTCTCGGTCTACACGACCTTCTCGACCGGCCCGCGCCGCGCCGAGGATGCCGACGGGCCGGGCGCATTCCATGTCGTGATCCTGGACAACGGCCGCAGCCGGATGCTGGGCACGGAGTTCCAGGAGATGCTGCGCTGCATCCGCTGCGGCGCGTGCCTCAACCATTGCCCGGTCTATGGCGCGATCGGCGGCCACGCCTATGGCTGGGTCTATCCGGGGCCGATGGGTGCGGTGCTGACGCCCTGGCTCGTGGGTCTCGAACAGGCGCGCGACCTGCCGAATGCGTCGACCTTCTGTGGCAAATGCGAGAGCGTCTGCCCCATGCGCATCCCGCTGCCGAAGCTGATGCGCAAGCTGCGTGAAAAAGAATACGAGCAGAAACTGTCGCCGCCGACCGCGCGCTGGGCGATCTCGCTCTGGGCCTTCGCCGCGCGACACCCCGCGCTCTATCGCCTGGGTGCCTCGTGTGCGGCGCGCATTCTCGGCGCGCTCGGCAAACGCGCGGGCCGCTTCCAATCGTTGCCGCTCGCGGGCGGCTGGACGGCGGGCCGCGATTTCCCGGCGCCGCAAGGCCGCAGCTTCCAAAGCCTATGGGCCGAGCGGAAATGAGCGCGCGCGAAGAAATGCTCGGGCGCATTCGCGGCGCGGTCGGCAAGGGCCGCGCGCCTGATGCAATGCGCGCGGTCGATGCGCGCCTCGCGGCGCATCAAACGAATCTCATTCCCGCGCGCGGGCAGTTGGCGCCCGACGCCAAGGTCGCATTGTTCGAGACGATGGCGCGCGAGGCCTCGGCCACGCTGACGCGCATCGGCGCAGCGTCCGACGTACCGGACGCCATCGCCCAATTCCTTAAGCAGGAGAATCTCCCAAGCCGCGTCGCCATGGCGCCCGATGCCTGGCTCGGCGGCCTGGGCTGGGAGAAGCAACCGCTCCTTTCCGTCCGCCGCGGCCGCGCCGAACCCAGCGACGATGTCGGCGTGACCGCGGCCTTCGCCGCCATCGCCGAGACCGGCACGCTGATGCTTCTGTCCGGTCCCGCCACGCCGACGACGCTCAATCTCCTGCCCGAGACCAGCATCGTGGTCTTGCGCGCGTCGCAGGTGGTCGGCGCATACGAAGAAGCGTGGGCGCGGCTGCGCCAGGCGCGGGGCGGCGAGGGCGGCATGCCACGCACGGTCAACTTCATCACCGGCCCGTCGCGCAGCGCGGATATCGAGCAGCAGCTCCAGATGGGCGCGCATGGTCCGCGCCGCCTTCATATCGTCCTGGTCGACGAGTGAGCGCGAAGCGCCCGCGCGCCGACGAGACCGAGCTGTGGCAATGGGCCACGCGCGACGCGAAGCCGTTGCGGGCTCGAAATTCCCGTGCGCCGTCGGCGAAGCCGCGCGCGGAACCGAAACTGGCGCCGCGTCCCGTTCTGCCTCCGCCGACGCCGAGATCCGTCTTGCCCGAGCTGTCGCATGGTGCCTCTCCCGGTGTCGACCGGCGCACGGCGGAGCGGCTCCATCGCGGGCAAATGGATATCGACGGGCGGATCGATCTTCACGGCATGACCCAGGATGAGGCCCATGACGCGTTGGCCGCGTTCATGGATCGGGCCGAGGCGCGCGGCTGGCGCTGCGTGCTGGTCATCACGGGCAAGGGCACGCGCGGCGGCGGCATCCTGCGCGCGGCGGTGCCGCGCTGGCTCAATTTGCCGCCGCACCGGGCGCGCATCCTGTCCTTCGGCGCCGCGCGGCCAAAGGATGGCGGCGAGGGCGCGCTCTATGTGCTGCTGCGCCGCAGGCGGATGCCGTGACCCCGTTCGGTCAAAAATTGCGTCAGCTCCGCGCCGCGCGGAACATGACGCTCAAGGATTTGGCCAAGGCGCTCCATGTCACGCCGGCCTATCTCTCGGCGTTGGAGAACGGCAAGCGCGGCAAGCCGAGCAAGGGGCTGGTGCACCAGGTCTCGGCGGCGCTCGGCATCATCTGGGATGACGCGGAGGAATTGGCGCGCTTGGCCGCCCTGTCCGATCCGCGTCCGCGCGTGGACACCTCCGGCCTCTCGGCCAAGGCAACCGAGGTCGCGAACCGCCTGGCCGCCGATATCGCGCGCCTGTCGGATGCCGAACTGGACCGGCTGATGGAGGTGTTGAAGACCCCGGCGTCAAAGCCGAAGGTCAAACGCTAGAACTTGGGGCAATCTCTTCATAAAAAGCTTCGATGACGGCGCGCGTGCTTATGCCCGTACGTTCACGCAACACTTTGGTGACGACTCGAACCACACGCGGTGCGCGTGCACGCGATTTCTGGCGGTTGCATGAATTGTCTCACATGAAGCTGCGATGAACGCAGCTGCGCCCTGTATCAAAGAATGAAGCGGGACAGATCCGTATCGCGCGCTAGGCTGGCGACCTTTTCGTCCACATAGGCGGCGTCGATCTTGACCGAAGTGCCGGGCCGGTCGGGTGCGTTGAAGCTGATCTCCTCGACCAGCCGCTCCAAGACCGTGTGAAGCCGCCGCGCGCCGATATTCTCGACGCCCTCATTGATTTCGGCGGCCAGGCCCGCGATGCGGGCGATGGCATCCTCGGTGAAATCGAGCGTGACATCCTCGGTCTTCATCAGGGCCGTATATTGCTTGATCAGGCTGTTCTCGGGCTCGGTCAGGATGCGCGAGAAATCGTCGCGGTTCAGCGCCTTCAACTCCACTCGGATCGGCAGGCGGCCCTGCAGTTCCGGCAAAAGGTCCGACGGCTTCGACAAGTGGAACGCGCCCGAGGCGATGAACAGGACGTGGTCGGTTTTCACCGGCCCGTGCTTGGTCGCGACCGTGGTGCCTTCGATCAGGGGCAGAAGGTCGCGCTGGACGCCTTCGCGGCTCACGTCGGCGCCCACGCGTTCGCTGCGCGAGCCGATCTTGTCGATCTCGTCCAGGAAGACGATGCCGTTGTCCTCGACCATGCGGATGGCCTCGGCCACGATCTTGTCCTGGTCTAACAGCTTGTCGCTTTCCTCCGCGATCAGCAGCGGATGGGATTCCGCGACCGTCAGCCGCTTGGGCTTGGTTCGGCCGCCGCCTAGCGCCTTGCCGAAGATTTCGTTGAGATTGAGCATGCCCATCTGGGCGCCCGGCATGCCGGGAATCTCGAAGGTCGGCAGCGCGCCCGAACCGCTTTCGCTGACCTGAAGCTCGATTTCTTTGTCGTTCAATTGACCTTCGCGCAGCATCTTGCGGAACTTCTGCCGCGTCTCGGCAGAAGCGCCCTGCCCGACCAGTGCGTCGAGCACGCGCTCCTCGGCGGCCAGCTCGGCCTTGGCTTCGACGGCCTTGCGCAACCGCTCGCGCGTCATGCCGATCGAAACCTCGACCAGGTCGCGGATGATCTGTTCGACATCGCGCCCGACATAGCCGACCTCGGTGAACTTGGTGGCCTCGACCTTGAGGAACGGTGCCTGCGCCAGCTTGGCCAGACGGCGCGCGATCTCGGTCTTGCCCACGCCCGTGGGCCCGATCATCAGGATGTTCTTGGGCAGGACCTCCTCGCGCAGCTCGGCCGAAAGCTGCTGGCGGCGCCAACGGTTGCGCAACGCGATGGCGACGGCGCGCTTGGCGTCGGCCTGGCCGACGATGAAACGATCGAGTTCGGAGACGATCTCGCGGGGAGAGAAGGCGTTGGTCACAGGCTTTCCACGGTCACGTTACGGTTGGTGAAGACGCAGATGTCGGCCGCGATGTTGAGCGCCTTGCGCGCGATGGTCTCGGCGTCGAGCCCGGGCTGGTCGATCAGCGCGCGGCCCGCGGCGAGTGCATAGGGTCCGCCCGAGCCGATGCCGATCAGCCCGTCTTCGGGTTCCAGCACGTCGCCGGTGCCGGAGAGGATCAGGGAAACGCCCTTATCGGCCACGGCCATCATGGCCTCCAGCCGGCGCAGATAACGGTCGGTGCGCCAATCCTTGGCCAACTCGACGCAGGCACGCATGAGCTGGCCCGGATGCTTTTCCAACTTGCCTTCCAGGCGCTCGAACAGCGTGAAGGCATCGGCCGTCGCACCAGCGAAGCCCGCGATCACGCGTCCATCGGCCAGGCGGCGCACTTTCTTGGCGTTCGCCTTGACGATGGTATTGCCCATGCTGACTTGGCCGTCGGCCGCGATCACGACCTTGCCGTCTTTGCGCACGGACAGGACCGTCGTGCCGTGCCAGGCGGGAGAATTTTCCATGATGCTTGGATATGGCCGTTGGGACGGCCCCCGTCAACCGGGCGGGGTCAGCCCTTTTCGACCAGCACCCGAAAGATGAAGGGCGAGCCCGACTTGCCCGCCACCACTTGGTTGTCGCCGAGGCGCAGCGGCGCGGCCTGGCGGTTCTCCGCGCGGCCGATGCGCACGCCATTCACGACCGTGCCGAGATGGCTCCAGATGTCCCGCACCACGGGCCCCGTCTCGGATCCTTCGATTGCGAAATGCTGGCGCGACAGGTTGTAGGGCCGTACGTCGTCGAGCATCAGCTCGATGGCGGACGGGGGCGCTGTTTCACCGTCGAGCAGCAGGCGGCCGACACGGAAGGGCAGCTCCGGTACCACATAGCCCCCTTCGTCCATCTGGTCCTGCAGCTCGCGGCTGGACGGCAGGATGCGGATATTGTGAACGGGGCGTTCCGCCACGATCACGGCGCGCGGCACGCCCTTGGAAACGATACCCGTCACATCGTGAAGGGAATGGAAAAGCTGGCGCAAGACCGGATCCAAGGTGGCGCGCTTTTTGTTGACCCGGTCCAAAAACTCATCGCGCGAGATGACGGCCACGGTGGTCTCGACAACCGCCCGCGCGGTCATGGTCATGGGCTGGCCGAGAATGAGACAGGCTTCGCCGACGATCTCGCCCCGGCCGAGACGGCTTTCGTCGTCCCCGCGAGCGCCGCTCGCGATCTCCACTTCGCCGTCGATGATGACGAAGGCGGCCGTGGGCGGATCGCCCAGCCGGCACAGGATTTCATCCGGCGCAAAACGTCGGTGTTTCATGGCGCTGTATTCGGTCCCCCAAACCGCCCTGAAAGGGCCGGTCCGGCCCTCCCCCCGAGAACCGTACAGGCAACCGTTGTGCCATAAACGGCGGGCCTTCGGAACGAAAACCTCTATCTGGCGGCCTCGACCGGCTTCCCATCTAAATGTGGTCTGCCGCGCGCACTGGCGCGGTGTCCATAGGGCTGTTAAAACCCCGCGGCCGGCGGATACCGCCGCGGAGAGAGGCCATGCGACAGGCGACGGTCGAGCGCAAGACACGCGAAACGCAAATCACCGCCACCGTGAACCTGGACGGGACGGGCGTCGCCCGTATCGCGACCGGGATCGGCTTCCTCGACCATATGTTGGAGCAGCTGTCCCGCCACAGCCTCATCGACATCACCTTGGAGGCCAAGGGCGACCTCCACATCGACTATCACCACACGACCGAAGACACCGGCATCGTGATCGGCCAGGCCGTCTCCAAGGCCTTGGGCGACCGCCGCGGCATCCGCCGCTATGGCGATGCCACGATCCCCATGGATGAGACCCTGTCGCGCGTGGCGCTGGACGCGTCGAACCGGCCGTATCTGATCTGGAAGGTCGGCTTCTCGCGCCCCAAATTGGGAGAGATGGACACCGAATTGTTCAAGGAATGGTTCCAGGCCTTTGCCCAGACGGCCGGCCTCACCTTGCACGTCGAGAATGTCTATGGTGAGAACAACCACCATATCGTCGAGTCCTGCTACAAGGGCCTTGCCCGGGCCATGCGGCAGGCGGTCGAGTTGGACCCGCGCCAGGCTGGCGAGGTTCCTTCGACCAAGGGCACGCTCGGCAAATCCCTTTAACGGTCGCGCCATGAAGGTCTTTACGGTCCATCGGCGCGAGACGGGTTCTCCGCCGGGCGGCACGGCCGCCCGCAGCGACGATGTCGTGCTGGTCAAGGAAGGCTTCGCCTGGTTCGGCGCCCTGTTCGGGCCGTTCTGGGCGCTGGCCCATCGCATGTGGAGCTGGGTGCTGGTGACGGCACTGGCCAACGCGGCTTTTGCCGTTTTGATTCAACGCATACCGATGAATCCCGGCGTGCAGGCGGCGATCGCCGCGGGCCTGTTCGTGCTGATCGGGGCGCATGCCAACGACGCGCGGCGACGCTCGCTTTCGGCGCGCGGCTACCGCGAGGCTGCGATCATAAGCGCGCGCGATTTCGATGGCGCGCTCCTGCGCTATCTCGAAGGCGACGCCAAGATTCGCGCGAGCGCGCCGTCGAGCGTGCCATGACGGTCGCGATCGTCGATTACGGCTCGGGCAACCTGCGTTCGGCCGCGAAAGCGTTCGAACGGGCCGCGCAAGGCACCGGCCAGCGCGTCCTGGTGACGGCCGAGGCGGCGGACGTGCGCGCGGCCGACCGGGTGGTGCTGCCGGGCGTGGGCGCCTTCGCCGATTGCATGCGCGGCCTGTCGGGCGTGCCCGGCATGGTCGAGGCGCTGAACCATGTCGCGATCCGCCAGCAGCGTCCCCTGCTCGGCATCTGCGTCGGCATGCAGCTGATGGCCGAGCGCGGGCTCGAACATGGCACGCATCCGGGCCTCGACTGGATTCCCGGCGAGGTCAGGAAGATCGCGCCCGACGACGAATCCCTGCGCATCCCCCATATGGGCTGGAACGAGCTTTCCGTGGCGCCGCCCGCGCATCCGGTGCTGGACGGGCTGGCCTCGGGAACCCACGTCTATTTCGTGCATAGCTACGCGTTCGAATGCCGCGAGGACGACCATGTGCTGGCGACCGCGTCTTACGGCGGCGCGCTCACGGCTGCGATCGGCCGCGACAATCTGGTCGGCACGCAGTTCCATCCGGAGAAGAGCCAGGACGCGGGCCTGCGTCTGATCGCGAACTTCCTGAACTGGAGTCCCTGACCGTGGCGGAAATCAATGTCCGCATCGGGGTCGAGCCGGCCAAGGAGTTCAAGGGCCCCGACCTCTACGATCTGTGCGACGCGACCGAGGGTGCGATCATCGACGGCGGCGGCTTCGGCTGGGTGCGTCCGCCGCCGCGCAAGGCGCTGGAGGCCTACTATCGCGGCGTGCTGGTGGTGCCCGAGCGCACCCTGTTCCTGGCGCGGCTCGATGGCGTTGTCTGCGGCTCGGCCCAACTCGTGCGTCCCATGCCCAACAACGAGGCCCAGGCCTTCGCCTGCAACCTGATGCATTCGTTCGTGGCCCCGTGGGCGCGCGGTCACGGCCTCGCGCGCGAACTGACCCTCGCGGTCGAATCCTACGCCCGGCGCGAAGGCTTCAAGGTCTTGAACCTCGACGTGCGCGAGACCCAGACCGCGGCCTTAGCACTCTACGAATCGCTCCACTACGTGCGCTGGGGCAAGAACCCGAAATACGCGCTGGTCGAAGGCAAGATGATCACCGGCCACTACTACTATAAGGAACTAAAGTAGCCGCCATGATCGTCTTCCCCGCCATCGACCTGAAGGACGGTCGCTGCGTCCGCCTACGCCAAGGTGCCATGGACGACGCCACCGTCTACAACGACGACCCGGCGGCGCAGGCGCGCAGCTTCGAGGAAGCCGGCGCGCGCTGGCTGCACGTGGTCGATCTCGACGGCGCCGTTTCCGGCCAGCCGAAGAATGTGTCCGCCGTGGCGGCGATCCTAAAATCCGTTTCCATGCCGGTGCAGCTCGGCGGCGGCATCCGCGATCGCGCACGCATCGAATCCTGGCTCGAAGCGGGCGTACGCCGCGTGGTGCTGGGCACGGCCGCCATCGCCAATCCCGACCTTGTGCGCGAAGCCGCGCGCGCCCATCCCGGCCGTATTGTCGTCGGCATCGACGCGCGCAAAGGCAAAGTCGCGGTCGACGGTTGGACGCGCGCTACAGAAACCACGGCGCGCGAGCTGGCCGATGCTCTGGCCGGTGCCGGCGTTGCCGCCATCGTCTACACGGATATCGACCGTGACGGCGTGCTCGGCGGCCCCAACATCGAAGCCACGGTCGCGTTAGCCAAGGGGTTGCCGGTGCCGGTGATCGCGTCGGGCGGCGTCTCAACCATCGACGACATCACGGCGCTCCGCGCGCGCGAGAAGGACGGCATCGCGGGCGTCATCGTCGGCCGCGCCATCTATGACGGCCGCGTCGATCTGAAGCGCGCCTTGGCGCTGGCGGCCTGAATGCTGAAGCTCCGCCTCATCCCGTGCTTGGACGTGAAAGACGGCCGCGTCGTGAAGGGCGTCCAGTTCGTCAATCTGGTCGACGCGGGCGATCCGGTCGAGCAGGCGCGCGTCTATGATCAAGCGGGCGCCGACGAGTTGTGCTTCCTCGACATCACGGCCAGTTCCGACAACCGCGATATTCTATTGGATGTCGTGCGCGCGACGGCCGAGCGTTGCTTCATGCCGCTCACGGTCGGCGGCGGCGTGCGCGAGTTGGAGGATATCCGCCGCCTGCTGCTGGCCGGTGCGGACAAGGTTTCGATCAACACGGCGGCGGTGAAACGGCCTGAGTTCGTGGCCGAGGCGGCCGAGAAATTCGGCACCCAATGCATTGTCGTCGCCATCGATGCCAAGCAGGTCTCGCCTGGCCGCTTCGAGATCTTCACCCATGGCGGACGTAACGCCACCGGCATCGACGCGGTCGCATGGGCGCGCCGCATGACGGAACTGGGGGCGGGCGAACTGCTTGTCACCTCCATGGACCGCGACGGCACGAAGAAGGGCTTCGACATTCCGCTGACGCGCGCCATCGCCGACGCCGTGCGCGTGCCGGTGATCGCGTCCGGCGGCGTCGGCACGCTCGACCACCTGGTCGAGGGCGCGCGCGACGGCCACGCTTCGGCCGTGTTGGCCGCCTCGATCTTCCATTTCGGTACATACTCCATTGCGGACGCGAAAAAGCGCCTGGCCGAAGCCGGCCTGCCCGTGCGGGAGACACGCTGATGGCGAAGAAGCTCGATGCGCATGTGCTGGATGTGCTGTCGGAAACCATCGAAAGCCGCCGCGGCGGCAATCCCGATAAGTCCTATACGGCAAAGCTCCTCTCGCGCGGCACGCGGCAGGTCGCGAAGAAATTCGCCGAGGAAGCGGGCGAGGTCGTGATCGACGCCGTGGCGCAGGACAAATCGGGCCTGGTGGGCGAAAGCGCCGACGTTCTTTATCACCTGCTCGTATTGTGGGCCGATGCGCGCATCAAGCCGACGCAAGTCTGGGCCGAGCTTGCACGCCGCGAAGGAATTTCGGGCATCGCCGAGAAGCTGGCGCGCACGGCCAGGAAGCCGCGGAAAGCGCGGGCCAAGGCGCGGAAGAAACCGAGGAAGCGATAGGCGGGGAGAGGCGGCATGGCGTACGACACGAACAACATCTTCGCGCGCATCCTGCGCGGTGAGATTCCTTGCAAGAAGGTGCATGAGGACCAGCACACGCTGGCCTTCCACGACATCAACCCGCAGGCGCCGACCCACATCCTGGTCGTCCCCAAGAACGCATACGTCTCGATGGATGATTTTACCGCGAAGGCGTCCGACGCCGAGATCGCGGCGCTGTTCCGCGCGGTCGGTAAGATCGCGCGCGATATCGGCGCGGCCGAACCGGGCTACCGCATCCTGTCCAATTGCGGCAACGATTCGGGCCAGGAGGTGCCGCACCTCCACATCCATCTCTTCGCCGGCAAGAAGCTCGGCCGGATGATCGCGAAGGATTGAACGGAAACGGCCGGCCCGGTTTCCCGGCGCCGGCCGCTTTCGTCCGCGCTCGCGCGCGTCCTGAGATCAGGCGGCTTGGGGCGCCGCCGCTTCGCCTTCCAGCGTCGCCGCCACCGCGTGCACCACGGAAGCGATGCGCGCCGCCGCCTGCACGGCCTCGGCCGAGACGCCGGCCTGGCGCAGGATCTTCTCATGCGAATCGATGCACATGCCGCAGCCGTTCACGGCTGAGACGGCGAGGGACCACAGTTCGAAATCCAACTTGTCGACGCCGGGCTTCGCCATCGCGTTCATGCGCAGCTTCGCCGGCATGGTCTTGTAGTCGGGCGCGGAGGCCAGGTGCACGAAGCGGTAATAGATATTGTTCATGGCCATGATCGCGGCCGAAGTCTTCGCCGCGGTCAGCGCCTCGGGCGACAGCTTGGGGCCGAATTCGCCGAGCGTGGCCTCGATCACCGCCGGGTTGCGGCTGGCCAGGGCTGACGCCACGAAGGTGCCCGCGCGCTGCTGCTCGGTCAGCGAAACCTCGGACGCGAGCGACGAGAGATTCAGCTTCAGGTCTTTGGCATAGTCGGGCAGACGGTCGGCGAGCGTGGCGAGCGACATGGAAAAACTCCTTGAGGAATAGGAACCCCGGCGGGCGAACCCGCCGGGGCTTCTGGTTGCGTTAGGCGACCTTCAGGACCTCTTCGCCCTTCTGCCAGTTGCAGGGGCAAAGCTCGTCGGTCTGCAGCGCGTCGAGCACGCGCAAGACTTCCTGCGGATTGCGGCCGACGTTCAGGTCGTTCACCGAGACAAAGCGGATGATCCCCTCCGGGTCGGCGATGAAGGTCGCGCGCAGGGGCACGCCCTCGTCCTTGTGCAGCACGCCGAGCGCGGTCGACAGTTCGCGCTTCGTGTCCGCCAGCATCGGGATCGGCAGATCCTTCAGGTCGGCGTGGTTCTGGCGCCACGCCAGGTGGACGAACTCGGTGTCCGTCGAGATGCCGTACAGGACGGCGTCGCGGTCCTTGAACTCCTTGGACAGCTTGCCGAAGGCCACGATCTCGGTCGGGCAGACGAAGGTGAAATCCTTGGGCCAGAAGAACAGGACGGTCCACTTGCCCTTGGCGCTTTTCTCCGTCGTCTGGGTGAAGGCTGTCTTGATGTCGGTCGACACCACGGTCTTCAGGTCGAAGGAGGGAAGCTTGTCTCCGATGGTCAGCATTTTCAGGCTCCTCTGGGACGTCCGGTGGGGCGGCCCTTTGTTAAGAATGAGAATGAACATCATGTAGGACGCCTTGTATGTTCGTTCCAACGAATTAACTTTTAGTTATTGATCGAGAAAACCGATGGCTAACCTCCCGACCCTCAAGCAATTGCGCCACCTGGCCGCCCTGGCCGAGCACATGCATTTCGGCCGCGCGGCCAAGGCCGCCCATGTGACGCAATCGACGTTGAGCGCCAGCCTGAAGGAGCTGGAGCAGACGCTCGGCGCGGCGTTGGTCGACCGCACCCAGCGGCGCGTGGTGTTCACCCCCTTGGGGCGTGAGGTGGTTGAACGTGGGCGCCGTCTGCTGGAAGAGGCCGAATCCCTCGCCGAACTGGCGCAAAGCCGGCGCAAGCCGCTGACAGGTCCCTTACGCCTCGGCGTCATTCCGACCATCAGCCCGTTCTTCCTGCCGCGCGTCCTGCCGGGGCTGCGCCGCGCGTATCCGGCGCTTCAGCTTCATCTGGTCGAGGATCAGACCGCGCGCCTTGTCGAGCAGCTGAACGACGGCAAGCTCGACGTGCTGCTGCTGGCCTTGCCGTATGACGTGCCCTCGGCCGAAACGGCGCTGGTCGCGCGCGATCCGTTCAGCTTGGTCTGTCCCAAGGATCATGCGCTCGCGCACACCGCACCCGTGAAGCCGCGCGCGCTCGAGGACGAAACGCTGCTGCTTCTGCGCGACGGGCATTGCCTGCGCGGCCATGCGCTGGATGCCTGCGCGCTGGCCGACCGGCGCGAGAGCGCGGCGCTGGAGGCGACCAGCCTGCACACGCTGGTGCAGATGGTGGATAACGGGCTCGGTGTCACTTTGTTGCCGCAGGTCGCGATCGACGCCGGCATCCTGCGCGGCACGCAACTGGTCGCCCGTCCGCTCGACGGACCGCGCGCCGCGCGCGACCTCGGCCTCGTCTGGCGCCGCGGCACCGCGCGCCGCGCCGAGTTCGAGTTGTTGGCAAAGGAACTCCGGCGATTGGCGGAGAAGCGCTAGGGCTTTTTAGCGCCGACCGCAGCCAGCAATTCGTTCGCCATCGACGCCGCCTCGTGGGGCGAAAGCTGATAGACGCTGCGGCCGAGCAGCGTGCGCAAGGCGGCGGCGGTCTTGTCGGTGAACTGGATGATGCCGTCGCCCGTGATGCCGGCGATGCCGTCCCAATGCAGCGCCTTCTCGTTCATCGCGATGGCCTCGGCCTCGCTCCATTCCGGCGGCAGATCCAGCGCGATACGCCGGTTGCCCGCCTGCATGGGATAGCCGCCGACGCGCCCGTTCGGCCCCGGCACATGGACCAGCGAATTCTCCTTGGCCATGAAGGCGCTGAGGAACCGCACGGCCGAAGCCTGGGTCAGCAGGTTGAAATCCATGTCGTAGAGGATGGGCATGGGCGTGAAGAGGCCCGCGCGCGCCTCGGCCGAGACGTCGCGCCCGCGCCACGTCGCCTTGACCAAGCACGGCGGCAATTCGGCGGCGGTCTCGGCGGCATAGAGGAAATATTCGAGCGCGTGGGGTGCCACGAGCCGCACCTCCACTTCGTCCGGTGGCGCGCCCAGCGCATCGGCCACGGCGAAACACGCCTTGGGCACGGCCTCTTCCACGTTGCCGATGCCGCACAAGGGACCGGCGCCCGTGCGCGTCAGCACCGCATTCACCCCGTCGGGATAGGACAGGTTGATCCACGCCGCGTCGATCCGCCCCAGCATCCACGCGCGGCGGAAGGCCAGCATGGGCGCCACATGGCAGGCGACGAAGGTGGCGAAGGGTGCCGTGCGCGCAGCCTCGCCCTTCTCGCCCGTCAGCCGGTCGACCGCCCACCAGGGCAGAAGGCTCGGCGCGGTCACCACCACGTCGGCCTCCATGCGCTTCAACTGCTCGCCCGCGTTCGCGCCGTTAAGGTCGAAGGGCACGAACTCGATCTTGGGGAATTTCCCGACGACCGCCGCGCCCACGCGCGCCGTGTTCACCTTGCGCCGCCCGTAATCGGCGTTGCGGCTCGCGACGACGATCTCGTCGAACACGCCGCTGCGCGCCACGGCCTCCAGGACCGTGCCGTTCAATGTGCCGAGGGAAACGAGGACGAGGCGGGGCATGGGAGGTCCGTGTTAGCTCACCGGCGGCTTAGGCATCGTTCTGGCGATGGTGATTCCGGTTTTCTTCACTTTAGGAGACATAAGAGCGAGCAATACGTCGACTTTGAAATTTGTCTCCTGCTTGTCCGGCGAGTGCCAGAGAATCAAGAACGCGACATTAAGGGAACCTCCAGGAGATATCTCGACGTTCGTAGAAGTCTCTCGGCGAAGAGGCAAAAGAGGTGCCCTATCGAGCGCCTCTCGCGTTGATAGGCTAAACGTCGGTGTACCCCACCACGGCCATGGAGATCGCAGCCGAAATCCTCGGACGTGAATAACGGAACGTGTCGGGTTGTGAATGGTAACAATGGCCGAAACCACGGTGCCATCCGGCCTATCCCAATTCCACTGAAAATCGGCGCTTGGCTGCTCACGAGATCGTTCGTGCCAGTAGTTCATGATCCCCAGCCAAATCGCCACCGTAACGCCGATGGAATTCAGCAGTTCATGGATGTTTCCCGAAAGCCAATCCAACATTTTCAGTATTCCTCTCTACTCCCTCCCCAGAGTGATCTTGCGATAGGCCAGTGCTTCCGCGATATGGCCGCGCGCGACGCTGGGGGCGCCCATCAGATCCGCGATGGTGCGCGCCACGCGCAGCACGCGGTGGTAGCCGCGCGCCGAGAGCTTGAAGCGCTCGGCCGCGCCGGTCAGGAGCTTGCGGCCATCGGCGTCGGGCGCCGCGACCGCTTCCAGCAATTCGCCGTCGGCTTGCGCGTTGGTCCGCACGGGCGAAGGAGAATCCTGCTTGGCATAACGCGCGCGTTGGATTTCCCGCGCCTGGGCGACGCGCGCGGCGACCTCGGCGCTGCCTTCTGCGGGCGGGGGCAGGGACAGGTCGGACGGATTCACCGCCGGCACGTCCACATGCAAATCGATGCGGTCGAACAAGGGGCCGCTGATGCGCGTCTGGTAATCCATCGCGCATTTGGGCGCGCGGCCGCAAGCTAAGGCGGGATCGGCCAGATGGCCGCAGCGGCACGGGTTCATCGCGGCCACGAGCTGGAAGCGCGCGGGATAGGTCAGATGGTGATTCGCGCGTGCGACCGTGGCGCGGCCGGTCTCGATCGGCTGGCGCAGAGATTCGAGCGTCGCGCGCTGGAACTCCGGCAGCTCATCGAGGAACAAGACACCGTTATGGGCCAGGCTGACCTCACCCGGCCGCGCGCGCATTCCGCCGCCGACGAGCGCCGGCAGCGACGCCGAGTGGTGCGGGTCGCGGAACGGGCGGCGGCGCGTGAGCCGCCCGCCGTCGAGCAATCCCGCCACGCTGTGCACCATGGAAACTTCCAGCGCCTCGCCGGCATCGAGCGGCGGCAGAAGTCCGGGCAGGCGCTGGGCCAGCATGGATTTGCCCGAACCCGGCGGGCCGATCATCAGCAAATTGTGGCCGCCCGCCGCCGCGATCTCGAGCGCGCGCTTGGCCGTCTCCTGCCCCTTGATGTCGCGCAGGTCCGGATAGCGCGCTTCGTCATCGGCCATCGCGCGCAACGGGGGCGACAAGACTTGCGTGCCCTTGAAATGGTTGATGAGGGCGAGGAGCGAAGACGGCGCCAGCACGTCGATCTCGCCCGCCCAGGCCGCCTCGCCGCCGCACTCGGCCGGACAGATCAGACCGCGGCCGAGCGAGGATGCAGTGAGCGCGGCGGGCAAGACGCCCGAGACAGCGCGGATCTGCCCGTCGAGGGAAAGCTCGCCCAGCGCCGCATACTGCGCGATCTCCTCCTCCGGCAGGACGCCGAGGGTGACCAGCAACGCGATGGCGATGGGCAGGTCGAAATGGCTGCCTTCCTTCAACAGGTCGGCCGGCGCCAGGTTCACGGTGATGCGCTTGGGCGGCAGCGCTAGGCCCAGTGCCGTCAGCGCCGCGCGCACTCGCTCGCGCGATTCGCCCACCGCCTTGTCGGGCAAGCCGACGACCGTGAAGGCCGGCAGGCCCGAGGACATCTGGACCTGCACGTCCACCGCACGCGCCTCGATGCCCTGGAACGCGACCGTCGTGACCCGCGCGACCAAGCTCTGCCCCCGGTTGCTGAGAACGCGGCAATCTTAGGCAGGATCGGCCATGAGAACCAACAAGGAACAAAGCCTACGCGCCGCGCATCGCGCAAATGGCCGCTTCTATAGAAAACCAATTTAACGGCTATAGCCTATATTCAAGATATTAAATATCGTCTATAACCTATAAATGATTTCATCCGTCAATCCGCCGACATCGTTTCCCTCGCAAATGCGCGCCGCGGCGCGCCGCGACCTGGACCGGCGGCTGCAGCAGATGGGTTCGGCCGAAGCGCGGCCCCAAAACGGCTGGCTGCGCGCGATCCGGGACGCGCTGGGCATGACGGCCGCACAGCTTGGCGCCCGCCTCGGCATCACCCCGACCTCCGTCTTCGAGATGGAGCAGCGCGAGGCCGACGGCACGGTCACGCTCAAGACGCTGGAGAAAGCCGCCGAGGCCATCGGCTGCAAACTCGTCTACGCGCTGGTCCCCGACGAAAGCCTGGAAGCGGCCATCCACCGGCGCGCGCGCAAACTGGCCGTCCGGCAATTGGCGCGGGAGGAAGAACTGCCGCCCGAGCAAGCCCGCGCGCGGCTCGACCGCCGCATCGCCGAACTCATCCACACGCGACCGCGGTCGCTATGGATAGAGGGTTGAGCACCGCATCAATTCATCACGCGCTCGTTTCAGAAGCCGGCATTCGCACGACGACTACTGCTCGCGAGGGTTACTAAGAAGGTACTTCCAAAATCACCGACACCCCCGCCAGGCGCAGCGCCGAAAGAATAATCGCCGATAGTCCCATCACAAAAGGAATCGCGACCTCAAGAATTAGTTTGGCCCGCCGCAAGCGACGAGGACCTACACGGTGGCCAAGCTCTTCTTCCAAGTTTGAAACCGCCTTCTCAGCGGCGTCCTTAATGTCGCTATAACTTTCCCACCAGGGGTCTTGCCAGGATTCGCCTTCGTGAGGATTTGGTTCTTGCTCATCAAGTTTACGTGCCGCTCGTTGCGCACTTCGCACGCGTTCACTTTCTAAATATTTTGTTACAAGAAGTTCGGCCTCCCTTTCTCTGCATAGATCTACCCAGGCCTTTAGCGCGAAGCTAATGGTGAGAAGAAAAACGATCGCACATAGGGATGCCGGCAACGCGTTCGACCGGTTACTGAAAGATATGGGAAAGACGCTTGTTGCCGTGAACTGAGCGTCAAATAAGACGACAAGTAACGCGACCAATGAGACCACTACCAGCAGGCGGCCCGCCTTAGACGTATCTGGTTTTAAAGGCTCGCCATATAGCGCCTCAAAGAATTCCACGTTATTCGGTTTGGTGTCGCTATCATCGGCCACTTCGTACACTCGCCTATATGCGTCTCGCTTTATATTTCAGAGCGCACAGAATAGCTGCGTCTAGATTCGGGGGGCGAAAATGCAAAGCGTCGAACGGAAAATTTTGCAATCCTTGCTAGCGGCTGGCTGTATTGCATTTGTTATGGCGTTAATCGGCCCGGCGTCAAAATGGCTAACGACTAGCGGGCTTATTTTTGATATGGCCGGCCTAGTTCAGCTCAACATTAGTGGGCTATTCGAATGCATAATCGAGAAATACGGAGACGAAACAAAATATCCATATGGGCCTCCGTCCCATATCACACGGCGCATTATAGACGACCCTGACAACCCTTTACGCACACGGGTACGGAACGTTCTCTATTTTGATTCCAAAACCGGATTCCGGCTGATCGTGGCGGGGTGTGTACTCCAGTTAGTAGGCGCCTGGTTTTAGTGACGGTTACTTCGCCTCCGGCGGCTCCATCCAGAAGGCGTTGTCGACCACGGTGTATTGCCAATAGCCGAGGCGCGCGATGGGGCGGAACTTGGTCATGTCGACCATGCCGTCGGTCAGGATCGACTTGTTGATGTGGATGCCGACGACGGAGCCCAGCACCATCACGTGGCTGTGCTCGCCCGGCACGGCCGGCAGCTCGATCGTCTTGTAGTATTTGCACTCCAGCGCCACGGCAGCCTCGGCCACGCGCGGGGCCTTCACGTTCTTGCACCGGCCCTTGGTCAATCCAGCCTTCTCGAACTCGTCCACGTCGGCGGCATAGGGCGCCGAGCTGATGTTCATCTGATCCTTCAGATTCTCGGTGCAGATGTTCACCACGAACTCGCCGGTCTCCTCGGCGTTGAGCTGCGAATCCTTGAACTCGTCGCTTTTCGGCCGGCGCGAGGAGCAGAAGGCCACCATCGGCGGCGCTTCCGCGATCGCGTTGAAGAAGCTGTAGGGGCCGAGATTGGCCACGCCGTTCTTGGACCAGGACGAGATCCAGCCGATCGGGCGCGGCACGATCAGGCTCTTGAACGGATTGCGCGGCAATCCATGCTCGCCCGTGCGCGGATCGTAGAAGTGGATGGCGTCGGTCGCGGGCGGGGTGGGCTTGTTCATGGCTCATCGCTCCTTCAAGCGGCGTTCGATGGCGTCCCAAATCATGGCTTCGATGCGGATCCCGTCCAGGCGGTTGATCTCCTGGATGCCCGTCGGCGAGGTGACGTTGATCTCGGTCATGTAGTCGCCGATCACGTCGATGCCGACGAAGATGAGGCCCTGCTTCTTGAGCGTGGGGCCGATGGCGGCGCACAGCTCACGCTCGCGCTTGGTGAGCGTCGTCTTCTGCGCAGCGCCGCCGGCGTGGAAGTTCGCGCGCGCTTCGCCCGCCTGCGGCACGCGGGCCACGCCGCCCACGGGTTCGCCGTCGACCAGGATGATGCGCTTGTCGCCCTGGCGCACCTCGGGCAGATAGCGCTGGATGATGATCGGCTCGCGGTAGAGGCCGGTGAACATCTCGAGCAGCGCGTTCAGGTTTTCGTCGGCCGGCGAAATATGGAACACGCCCGCGCCGCCGTTGCCGAACAACGGCTTCACGATGATGTCCTTGTGCTCGGCGCGGAACGCCATGATCTCGGCGCGGTCGCTCGTGATCAGCGTCGGCGGCAGCACTTTCGGGAAATGGGTGACGAACAGTTTCTCCGGCGCGTTGCGCACGTGGACCGGATCGTTCACCACCAGCACCTTCTTCTGGATGTGCTCCAGGATATGGGTGGCGGTGATATAGGCCATGTCGAAGGGCGGATCCTGGCGCATCAGCACCACGTCCATGGTGCCGAGGTCGATGGTCTCGGGCGCGCCCATGTCGGCGTGGTTGCCGCGCTCGCGCTTCAGATGCTTGATCCGGCGCGCCTTCGCCGTGACGTGCCCGTCCTTCAGGCTCATCTGATTGACGAGGTAGTGATAGAGCGTGTGCCCGCGCGCCTGGGCCTCCAGCGCCATCATGAAGGTGCTGTCGGTATCGAGATTGATCGTCTCGATCGGGTCCATCTGGATGGCGACGGCGAGAGCCACGAAGCCTCACGGAAACGGGGAAACGGCGGGCGACTCTAGGGCGGGGGCGGCGAAAACGAAAGCGTCCGGCCCATAACTAGGCCGTCAAAGGCCAGCGGGAAGCCTCAATTCAACTTGGACCGCAATTCCTGCATCAGGGTCGCGATGCGGAACCGCTCGTCGTGGCCGGTCTCGAGCGCGGTGAAGCGCTCAAGGGCGTCGAGCGCTGCGCGTACCTGGCCGAGCCGCGCGCGCAACAGGCCGCTTTCGCGCCACAGCTCGGGCTTGGCGGGCGCGAAGGCCAGCATCCCGTCCAGGGTGGCCACGGCGGCCTCGATCTGTCCGGCCTGGATCTGGCGCAGCTTGATGTTGTTCTGCAGGCGCAAAAGGATGTCGCGGTTGCCGAGCGGGGCGTAGTGGGCGGGGGTGAGTTCCGCGTCCTGGCCGGAAACGGATTTGAGGAGCGCGCGCAATTCGCCCGTGCCGAGCGCGCGTCCGCCGTGGAACGGATCGAGGATCGCGCGGCCGGCACCACGGTCGAGCCGCACGAGGAAATGGCCCGGGAAGTTGATGCCCGCCATGACCCAGCCCTGGGCGCGCCCGGCGTGGAGATAGAGGATGGAGAGCGCGACGGGCAGGCCGCGCTTGCGGTCGATCACCCGCATCAGATTAGCGTTCTGCAGATCGTCGTAGTTCTGCGTGTCGCCCGCATAGCCGTGGCGTTCGACCAACGCCGCGTTCAGCGCGGCGACAGCCTCGTCCAGGGTGGGATCGTCGGGCGCTGCCCCGCGCACGCTCGCGGCTAACTCGGCGAAATGGTCGCGGTAACGGCGCAGGGGAACACGCGGCCTGTCGAGGAGCGCCAGCGCCAGGGCGCCTTCGGCCAGATCGATGGCATCGTCCGCCTGTCCGGCGATGCGGGCCAGGGTGGCCATGGCATGTTCGCGGGTGTTCATGTCTTGCGCGCCGGGTCGTCCTTCAACCGCACATACGAGACCACGCTGCGCACATAGGCCGTGTCGCGCACATGGTTGATCACGCGGTCCAGCTCGTCCTGGCTCTGCGCGATGCCCATGAGATAGACCGTGCCGTTCACGCAGTCGACCGTGTAGTTGATCGACATCACGCCCGAATCGAGCGTCAGCCGTCCCTTGATCTTGGCCTGGATCCATTCGTCGCGGGCGCGGTCGCTCACTCCGCTCCAGTTCTCGACCTGGATCTCGTTGATGACCTCCTTCACGCCGTTGGCCTGCCAGGCCAGGCGCGCGGCGTCGATACGCGTCTGCGGATTGATCACCGAGCCGGTCAGAACCACGCGCCCCTCGATCACCGACAGGCTGACCTTGCGGTAGAGCGCCAGGTCGTGCTTGCCCCACTTGTAATTGATCTCGGAGCGAATGGCCGTGTCGCTGACGGCTTTCGAAATAGGGCGCTCTTGCGCCGCCGTGGTGCCGGCGGTGGCCGCGACGCCGACCGCCGTACCCGCGGGCGAGCAGGCGCACAGCGCGGCGAGAAGTCCGGCGCAGGCGAAACCGAGGGTGAAGCGGCCGGCCCCCATGGCGCGCGCTCGCGGTCGTGGATCCGCTTCAATTATGACCGGAATCGCCATCGGGCCGCCACGCATCGATGAGGTGGCGCGGCAGGTGCCAGGGCGAAACCAGGATCGCGTCGAAGCGAAGATCGCAGCCGGCGTGACGCGGGTTGTGGGAGAGGAAGCGCAAGGCGGCGCGTTCGATGCGGCGGCGTTGACGCGGTGCGATGGCATAGGCCGCCGTTTCGATGGAAGGGCGCGCCTTGACCTCGACCAGCGCCAGGACGCGGCCCCTGCGCGCCACGATGTCGATCTCGCCTTCGGGTGCGCGGTAGCCGCGCGCCAGGATGCGATAGCCTTTGAGGCGGAGATACTGGGCGACGGCGTGCTCGGCCCAGCGGCCGTGGGTCTGGGCGCGGCGGTGCCGTTCGCTCTTCATTTCTTACGGTTCGGCGACCCGAGCGCGAGCGCCCGTGCATAGACGGCGCGGCGCGGTTCTCCGGTGGCTTCGGCCACCGCCGCCACGGCATCGCGCAGGGACTCGCGCTTGAGCGCCGTGCGCAGCAACGCATCCAGGTCCGCCTCGCTCGGCGCCTCTTGCGCCAGGGGCGGGCCGACGACGACAACGATCTCGCCCTTGGGCGCGCCGGCCTCCTCATAATGGGCAGCCAGTTCGGCCAGCGTGCCGCGGCGGATTTCCTCGTATAGCTTGGTCAGTTCGCGCGCGACGGCGGCCTGCCGGTCGCCTAGCACTGCCGCCATGTCGGCGAGAGAGGCGGCCAGGCGCTGGGGCGATTCGAAGAAGATCAGGCTCGCGCGCAAGGCGGCGAACTCCTTCAACGTGTCGCGCCGTGCGGCGGTCTTGGGCGGCAGGAAGCCCGCGAACAGGAATCGGTCGGTCGGCAGGCCGGAGAGGACCAAAGCGGCGATGGGGGCGGAGGGGCCGGGCAGGAAATCGACGCCTATGCCGGCATCGATGGCTTCGGTGACGAGCTTGTAGCCGGGATCGGCGACGAGCGGCGTGCCCGCGTCCGAGACCAGCGCGATGGTCTCGCCCTTCGCCATGCGTGCGAGCAAGACGGGCCGCGCCTTCTGGGCGTTGTGGTCGTGATAAGGGGTGGTCGGGCGGCGGATGCCGTGGCGCGCGAGAAGCTTGGCCGTGGTGCGCGTGTCCTCGCAGGCGATCGCGTCGGCACCCTTCAGCGCCTCGAGCGCGCGCAGCGTGATGTCGCCCAGATTGCCGATTGGCGTCGCGACCACGGCCAGCCGCCCGGATTTACTTCCGGATGCTGCCCCTTTAGGCTTTTCCGCGAGTTCATCCGTCACGTGGGAGTGGTCCGTTGCGTCGATCCGCGACCGTTCGCCTGTCGTGGGCGTGCCGTGTCGCGGGTGTGGCGGCGCTGGCGTGGTCCATCTGTGTGCTGGCGCCGACAGTAGCGGAGGCGCAAGCGGCGCCGCAAGCAACGCCCGGCCAACCCCAGCTCGAAATCCGCAAGAACCTTCTGCCCGACAGCGAGATGGCGCCGGCCGACGAAACCATGGCCGCGCCGGTTCCTCCGCGCGACCTCGGCACGGGTCAGGTACGCGTGGGTCTTATCCTGCCCTTGTCGGGCCCGCACGCGCGGCTCGGCCGCGACATGCTGGACGCGGCGCTGATGGCCGTGGCCGACATGGCCGACGACCGGCTGGTGCTTCTGCCGCGCGACGACGAGGGCACGGCCGAGGGTGCCCAGCGCGCCGCTGCCTCGGTGCTGGAAGATGGCGCGGCCCTGATCCTGGGGCCGCTCTTCTCCACCTCGGTCGAGCCCGTGGCCAGTCAGGCGCGCCCGCTCAACGTCAGCGTCCTGTCCTTCTCGACCGACCGCAACGTGGCCGGCAACGGCGTCTTCGTGATGGGTTTCCTGCCCGGCCAGCAGGTCGATCGCGTGGTCTCCTATGCCGCCGAGAAAGGGTCGAAACGCCTGGCCGTGCTCGCGCCAGCGACACCCTATGGTCGCATCGTGGTCGATGCCCTGCGCGAGGCCACGATCAAGCGCAACCTCATGCTGACCCAGCAGCGTTTCTATAATCCCGGCGAAGATCCCGCGCCGACCGTGCGCGGGCTGGCGCAGGGCATGGGCGGTCCGGGCGGGTTCGACGCGCTCCTGATCGCCGAAGGCGGCGAGCGGCTGCAGCAGGTGGCCGCGCTCCTGCCCTATTACGACATAGACCCCGCCCAGGTGCGTTTCCTCGGCACCGGCCTGTGGGAGGGTGCGATCAACATCCGCACCGAGACGGCGCTGATCGGCGCCTGGTTCGCGGCGCCGTCCGCGGCGGGGCGGGGCGCCTTCGAGAAGCGCTTCAAGGACCTCTACGGCCGCGATCCCGCGCGCTTGGCGACCATGGCTTACGACAGCGCGGCGTTGGCCGCGGTGTTGGGACGCACGGCGGGCGGCGCCGATTTCTCAGTCGCGCGCATCGAGGCGCCGAACGGCTTCTCGGGATTGGACGGCATTTTCCGCTTCCGCTCCGATGGGCTCGTGGAGCGCGCGCTGGCCGTCTTCGAGGTCCAGCGCGGCGGCATGCAGCCGGTCAGCCCCGCGGCCGAGATGTTCCCGTTGCCCGACTGATCTCAGCCCAACAGTCGCGCGAGCACCGCGTCCAGACGCTGGCGGCCGGCCTCGGTCGCGCGCAAAGCCTTGTCGTCGAGCGTCAAGAGATTCGCGCCGGTCAGCTCCGACAGACGTGCGGCATCCAGCTTCGTCTCAAAGTTACCGCCGGTCTCTTCGCGGAACCGTCCGCGCGTAACGCCCTCGGCCAGGCGCAACCCCATCAGAAGAATTTCCGTCAGCCGTTCATCGGCTGACAATTCTGTGCGTTCCGTGATCGCATGACCGTCGGCCTCGACGGCGGCGAGCCAGCGCTCGGGCGCGCGTTGCTCGACCGTGGCCACGCGCGTGTCGTCCGTGCGGTAGCGCCCGTGCGCGCCAGGCCCGATGCCGACGTAATCGCCATAGCGCCAATAGACGAGATTGTGCAGGGACTCGAAGCCGGGTTTGGCGAAGTTGGAAATCTCGTAATGCGCGAAGTCAGCCGCTGCGCACAACTCGCACGCAGCTTCGTAGAGCGGCGCGGCATCCTCCGGCAGGTCAAGCAAGCCCTGGCGCCGCGCGGTGGCGAAGCCCGTGTGCGGCTCGATGGTGAGCTGGTAGAGCGACAGATGTCCGCCCGCGAGCGCCAGCGCGTCGGCCAGTTCGCGCCGCCAGGCGGTCTCGCTCTGCTTCGGCCGCGCATAGATCAGGTCGAAGGAGACATTGCCGAAGTGCTTGTGGGCCGCCTCGATGGCAGCGATAGCGCCCGCACGATCATGATCGCGGCCCAGCGTCTTGAGCGACGCATCGTCCAGCGCCTGGATGCCGAGGGACAGGCGCGTCACGCCCGCGTCGGCGAAATCCGCGAAGCGGGCCACGTCGGACGGGTTGGCTTCCAAGCTGATTTCGATCTCGTTCCCGCCCGGCCAGGCCTTCCGCGCATGCTCGATGATGACGGCAACCGTTTCCGGCGCCATCAAGGACGGCGTGCCGCCACCGAAGAAGACAGTGCCAAGCGTTCGATCGGGCAATTCGCGCGCGTAGTGATCGATCGCGGCGCACAGCGCGTCGCGCCAGCGCGCGTGATCGACTGCGGGGCGGACATGCACGTTGAAATTGCAATACGGGCAGCGCGCGCGGCAGAACGGCCAATGGATGTAGAGGGCGAGTGGCGCGCTCACGGTCGGAAGCAGGCGGCGACGAGATCGGCAAAGGCGCGCGCGCGATGGCTCATGTCGTGCTTCCTGGCCGGCTCCATCTCGCCAAAGGTCAGCGTGTGACCGTCCGGCAGGAACATCGGATCGTAGCCGAAGCCCCGCATTCCGCGCGGTGGCCAGACCAGGGTACCGGCGACGCGGCCTTCGAAATGCTCGACATGCCCATCGGGCCAGGCCAAGGCCAACGCACAGACGAAATGCGCGCTGCGGTCTGTTGCGCGTTTGGCTGCCAGTGCCTCCTCGACCTTCTTCATCGCGAGGGGGAAATCCTTCGCGGGTCCCGCCCAGCGCGCGGAATAGATGCCGGGCTCGCCCTCCAGCGCGCGGACGGCGAGGCCGGAATCGTCGGCCAAGGACGGCAGGCCGGTCGCTTGCGCGACCGCGCGCGCCTTCAATTCCGCATTGGCCCGGAACGTCGCGCCGGTTTCCTCGGGCTCGGGCACGGCGTGCTCGGCGGCGGAGGTGACATCGATGTGGAACGGCGCCAGCAATTCGCCGATCTCGCGCACCTTGCCCGGATTGTGGCTCGCGATGACCAATCGCTTGCCGTCGAAGCGCCGCGCCATGGCGCGCCGGATCAGCCCGCGATGGCGCGCTTCTGCGCGGCCACCAGTTCGGTGATACCCTGGCGCGCCAACGCCAGCATGCCGTTGAACAGCGCTTCGTCGAACGGCTCCTTCTCGGCGCTGGCTTGCAACTCGACCAGGCCGCCCTTGCCGGTCAAAACGAAGTTGGCATCGGTCTCGGCGCCCGAATCTTCGGCATAGTCGAGGTCCAGAACGGCCTGGCCACCGATCACACCGCAAGACACGGCGGCCACATGGTCGTTCAGCGGGATGCGCGTAATGATTCCGGCCTTGGTCATCTTGGCGAAGGCCAAAGACAGGGCCACGAACGCGCCGGTGATGGCCGCCGTGCGCGTGCCGCCGTCGGCCTGCAGCACGTCGCAGTCGATGCGCACCTGCCGTTCGCCGAAAGCGGAAAGGTCGGTCACCGCGCGAAGCGAGCGGCCGATCAGGCGCTGAATCTCCTGGGTCCTGCCGCTTTGGCGGCCTTTCACAGCCTCGCGGTCGGTGCGGGTGTTCGTCGAGCGCGGTAGCATGCCGTATTCGGCGGTGACCCAGCCGCGCCCGGTGTTGCGCAGGAAGGGCGGCGTCTTTTCCTCGACGCTGGCCGTGCACAGGACATGGGTGTCGCCAAAGCATGCCAGGCACGAGCCCTCGGCATGCTTGGTGAAGCCCGGTTCCAGCGCGATCCGGCGCAATTCGCCGGCGGCGCGGCCGGACGGTCGTGCGAATTTCGCCAGGGTGGATTCCTGTGCCATCGACGGGCTCGCGTGTGGTTTGAGGATATCGGTCGTGGCCAAGCTATCCCGTGGCTTCCTATGCGTCCAGCAGGGGCCGCCCCACGTTGACGCTCGACAGGGGCATACCTAGATTTGCCCTTATTCTTAGGGATCTGATGATGAAGCCGGTCGCGGTTGGACGGTCCTCGCCAATCACGGAGCTGAACGAGCGTTCGCGCGAGATTTTTCGCCGGATCGTCGACGCCTATGTGGATGTCGGCGAGCCGGTCGGCTCGCGCACCCTTTCGCGCATGCCGGGCGTCAACCTGTCGGCGGCGTCGATCCGCAACGTCATGGCCGACCTGGAGGACGCGGGCTTGCTTCACGCGCCGCACACCTCGGCCGGGCGCGTGCCGACCGAGGCGGGCTTGCGCCTGTTCGTGAACGGGTTGCTTGAGGTCGGTTCGCTGACGCCGAACGAGCGGGAAAGCATCGAGGCCCAATGCGCCGCCAAGGGGCGCAGCGTCGATCAGGCGCTGCTCGAAGCCTCACGCGCCCTGTCGGGCCTGGCGCGCGGCGTGGGCCTGGTCTCGGCGCCCACCGTCGAGCGCGCGTTGAAGCACATCGAATTCGTCGTCATCGGACCGGGCCGTGCGCTGGTGGTGTTGGTGACCGAGGACGGCCTTGTCGAGAACCGCGTCATTGAGGTGCCGATCGGCCTTCCGCCCTCGGCGCTGACCCAGGCCTCCAACTATCTCAACGCGCGCATCGCCGGCCGCACCACGGAAGAGGCGCGCCAGCAGGTCCAGAAGGAACTGGAGGGCAACCGGGCCGAGCTAGACCAGTTGACCAGCCAGGTCGTCGAGGCCGGTTTGGCCAGTTGGGGTGGCGAAGCGCAGGAGCGTTCGCTGATCGTGCGCGGCCAGGCCAATCTCCTGGACGACGTCACGGCGGTGGCCGATCTCGACCGCATCCGCTCGCTCTTCGACCTTCTGGAAAAGAAAGAAGCCGCCATGCGTCTCTTGGATGCCGTCAACGGCGCCGAGGGCGTGCAGATCTATATCGGCGCGGACAATACGTTGTTCGATCTGACTGGTTGTTCCCTGGTCGTCGCCCCATATCACAACCGGAACGGCCATCTGGTGGGCGCCATCGGCGTGATCGGACCCGCTCGAATCAATTACGCCCGCATCATTCCGATCGTGGATTACACGGCCAAGGTGATCGGGCGGACGATGGGATGAAAAGAGAATGACCGAGAACGAACAGAAGCCGCAGAACGACAACGAACGGCCCTTCGAGACGCCGGCGGAGCCACAGACCCCGGAGATGCAGGACCCGGCCTCGGAGGCGGCGGCGCTGAAGGATCAGCTTTTGCGCGCGATCGCCGAGGGTGAGAATCAGCGCCGCCGCTTCCAGCGCGAGCGGGACGAGGCCGTGAAGTATGCCGCGGCGGGCTTGGCGCGCGACCTGCTGACCGTGTCGGACAATCTGGGCCGCGCGCTCGATGCCGTGCCGGCTGGAAGCGGGGATGCCATGGCCGAGACGCTCAGGGCCGGGGTGGAGCTGGTGCAGAAGGAATTGGCCTCGGCGTTCGAAAAGCACGGCATCCGCCGGATCGACCCCCTGGGTGAAAAGTTCGATCCCAACCTGCACCAAGCCATGTTCGAGGTGCCGGGCTCGGAATACCCTTCGGGAACCGTGGCCCAAGTGGTCCAGCCCGGCTATGCCATGGGCGAGCGGCTTCTGCGGCCGGCCCTCGTGGGCGTGGCCAAGGGCCCATCTACGGCCGGGGTCCAGGCGCCTGAGGCCGCCCGCTGACCGGGCATCCCCGCCTTGCGCAGATTCACGGATTCCGCCCGTTGCGGCGCGCGCGGGGCATGCCCATATAGGCTTCTGGACGCCGGAATACGGCGATTTTGAGGATGAAATGGGGGTTGTACGGGCGCTTCACGGAGGCCCGAGACGACCTGCCGACGGAGGGAAGAACACATGGCTAAAGTAATCGGTATCGATCTCGGCACGACCAATTCGTGCGTGGCCGTGATGGAAGGCAAGGACGCCAAGGTGATCGAAAACACCGAGGGCGCCCGCACGACGCCGTCGATGGTCGCCTTTGCCGACAGCGGCGAGCGACTGGTCGGCCAGGCCGCCAAGCGTCAGGCGGTGACGAATCCGGAAAGCACGCTCTTCGCTATCAAGCGCCTGATCGGGCGCCGCTTCGACGATCCGGAGGTCAAGCGCGACCTCGGGCTGATGCCTTACAAGATCGTCGCGGGCGATAACGGCGACGCGTGGGTCGAGGTTCAGGGCAAGAAATATTCGCCTAGCGAGATCAGCGCCTTCATCCTGCAGAAGATGAAGGAGACCGCTGAGAAGTATCTCGGCGAGGAGGTGAAGCAGGCGGTCATCACCGTCCCGGCCTACTTCAACGATTCCCAACGCCAGGCCACCAAGGACGCCGGCCGCATCGCGGGCCTCGAGGTCTTGCGCATCATTAACGAGCCGACCGCGGCCGCCTTGGCCTACGGTCTGGAGCGCAAGGGCTCGGGCAAGATCGCGGTTTACGACTTGGGCGGCGGCACGTTCGACGTCTCGGTGCTGGAGATCGGCGACGGCGTGTTCGAGGTGAAGTCGACCAACGGCGACACGCATCTGGGCGGCGAGGACTTCGACCGCCGCATCATGGATTACCTGGCCGACGAGTTTAAGAAAGAGCAGGCCATCGACCTGCGCAAGGACAAGCTTGCGCTGCAGCGTCTGAAGGAAGCCGCCGAGAAGGCCAAGATCGAGCTGTCGAGCGCGATGCAGACGGAGGTCAACCTTCCCTTCATCACGGCCGATCAGAGCGGTCCCAAGCACCTCAACATCAAGCTGACCCGGGCCAAGCTCGAGGCGCTGGTGGACGAGTTGCTTCAGCGCACCATGGAGCCGTGCCGTGCCGCGTTGAAGGACGCGGGGCTGAAGGCGTCGGAGATCGACGAGGTCGTCCTCGTCGGCGGCATGACACGGATGCCCAAGGTGATCGAGCTGGTGAAACAGTTCTTCGGGCGCGAGCCGCACCGCGGCGTGAACCCGGACGAGGTCGTGGCCATCGGCGCCGCGATCCAGGCCGGCGTGCTGAAGGGCGAGGTGAAGGACGTCCTTCTGCTCGACGTGACGCCGCTGTCGCTCGGCATCGAGACGCTGGGTGGCGTGTTCACGCGCCTCATCGACCGCAACACCACGATCCCGACCCGGAAGAGCCAGGTCTTCTCGACCGCCGAGGACGGACAGACCGCGGTGACCATCCGCGTCTTCCAAGGCGAACGCGAGATGGCGGCCGACAACAAGATCCTGGGTCAGTTCGACCTGGTCGGCATTCCGCCGGCCCCGCGCGGCATGCCCCAGATCGAGGTCACGTTCGACATCGACGCCAACGGCATCGTCAACGTGTCCGCCAAGGACAAGGCCACGGGCAAGGAGCAGACCATCCGCATCCAAGCCTCCGGCGGCCTTGCCGAGGACGACATCAAGCGGATGGTGAGCGAAGCCGAGTCGCACGCGGCGGAAGACAAGAAGCGCCGCGAGCTGGTCGAGGCCCGCAACCAGGCGGACACCTTGGTCTACACGACCGAGAAGACGCTGAAGGAGCATGGTGACAAGGTCGGCGCGGACGAGAAGAGCGCCATCGAAACCGGGATCGCCGCGCTCAAGGACGCCATGGGCAAGGACGACGCGGCCGCGATCCAGGCCAAGAGCCAAGCCCTGGCGCAGGCTTCGATGAAGCTGGGCGAGGCCATGTACAAGGCCCAGCAGGAAGCTTCCGCCGCCCAAGGCGGCGCCGCGCCCGGCGGAGATGCCGGCGCGCAGCAGGCCAAGGAAGGCGAGCCCGAAGCCAAGGTCGTCGACGCCGAGTTCGAGGAGGTCGACGACGACAAGAAGGGCAAGGCCGCGAAGGGTTGATCGGGGCCGAATGGAACTGAGCAACAGCCCGCCCGCCATGCGAATGGCGGGCGGGCTGCGGCACATCCGGGGCGGGAGTGATGGCCAAGCAGGATTACTACGAGCTATTGGGCGTAGCCCGCGACGCCGACGGCGAAACGCTGAAGAAGGCGTTCCGCAAGCTCGCCATGCAGCATCACCCGGACCGTAATCCGGGCGACAAGGCGGCTGAGCAAAAGTTCAAGGACATCAACGAAGCCTATGACGTGCTGCGCGACGAGGAGAAGCGCGCGGCCTATGATCGTTTCGGCCATGCGGCCTTCGAACAGGGCGGCGGGCGCGGCGCGGGCGGTGGCGGCTTCGGGTTCGATTTCGCCTCGGGCTTCGCGAACATCTTCGACGAGATGTTCGGCGAGGCCATGGGCGGCGGCGGACGGCGCGGCCCCAACACGCGCGGCTCGGATCTGCGCGTCAACCTGTCGATCTCCCTCGAGGAAGCGTTCCAAGGCAAGCAGGCCAAGGTGCGGGTGCCGACCTCGGTCACCTGCGATTCCTGCCACGGCAGCGGCGCGGCCGGCGGCGCCGCGCCCGTTACCTGCAACACCTGCCGCGGGCGTGGGCGCGTGCGCGCGACCCAGGGCATGTTCACCATCGAGCGCGCTTGTCCGACCTGCCATGGCGCGGGCCGCGTGATCGAAAAGCCTTGCCAGCCATGCAACGGCAGCGGCCGGGTGCGGAAGGAAAAGACGCTGTCGGTCGCGATCCCGCGCGGGGTCGAGGACGGCACGCGCATCCGCCTGAGCGGCGAGGGCGAAGCGGGCTTGCGCGGCGGACCGCCCGGCGACCTTTACATCTTCCTATCGGTGAAGCCGCATCGCTTTTTCGCGCGCGAAGGGGCCGACATCCATTGCCGCGTGCCCATCCGAATGTCGACGGCGGCCCTCGGCGGCTCGATCGAGGTGCCGACCATCGACGGCTCCCGCGCGCGGGTCCAGATCCCAGCGGGCACCCAGGCCGGGCACCAGTTCCGCCTGCGCGCCAAGGGCATGCATCCGCTCAACTCCAGCGGCCGCGGCGACATGTTCGTCGAGGCTATAGTCGAGACGCCGGTCAACCTGTCCAAGCGTCAGCGCGAGCTGTTGGAGGAATTCGAGAAGTCTGATTCCGGCCGCGCCACCAGCCCCGAATCTGAGGGCTTCTTCGCCAAGATGAAGGAGCTTTGGAGCGATCTGCGAGACTGACTCCCGCTTCCGCGTCCCGCTGTGGTTAAATCGGCGCGCTGAAACAGGGGGACGGAATGGCTGCTACCAATATGCGTTTGGGCGTCGCCGGCGCGTCGGGCCGCATGGGCCGGATGCTGGTGCGCGAGATCGCCGCGACCGAAGGTGCCGTCCTGGCGGCGGCGACCGAGGCGCCCAACAACCCCGCCATCGGCAAGGACGCGGGTGAGTTGGCGGGCATGGCGCGCGCGGGCGTTGCAGTCGGCTCGGACCCCGCCGCTATGTTCGCAGCCTGCGACGCCGTGCTCGATTTCACCGCGCCCGCCATCAGCGTGCAGCACGCGGCGCTGGCCGCCCAGTCGCGCGTGATCCACGTCATCGGCACGACCGGTATCGACGCCGAGCAGACGGCGGCGATCCACCGCGCGGCCAAGCACGTTCCCATCGTCTGGGGCGACAATATGGGCGTGGGCATCAATCTTCTGTCCGCGGTGGTCGAGCATGTGGCGCGCACGCTCGGCATCGATTGGGACATCGAGGTCGTCGAGATGCATCACAAGCACAAGGTTGACGCGCCTTCGGGCACGGCGCTCAAGCTCGGCCGCGCGGCGGCCAAGGGACGCGGCGTCGATCTGGACAAGGTCTCCGCGCGCGGCCGCGACGGGCATACCGGCGCGCGCAAGGCGGGCGATATCGGTTTCGCCTCCCTGCGCGGCGGCGACGTGGTGGGCGATCATACGGTGATCTTCGCGGGCGCGGCCGAGCGCATCGAGCTGACCCACCGCGCGACGGGGCGCGAGATCTACGCGCGTGGCGCCGTGCGCGCGGCCTTGTGGGCCAAGGGCAAGCCCGCAGGCCTCTACGGCATGGACGACGTGCTGGGCCTTAAGTCTTAGGTTTCGTCTTGGCCGTGGTGGTGACGCCGATCCCGGCCAGGATCAGCGCCAGGGCCACGAAGGCCGTGAGCGGCAGCCGCTCGCCCAGGACAAGCACGGCCAGGAGCACACCCACCACCGGCGTCAGGTAATTGACCATTGCCACATAGGTTGGGCCGGTGCGCGCGACCAAGTGGAAGTACGCGCCCAAGCCGATGCCCGTGGACAGGAGGCCAAGTGCGAGCACGGCCAGGATCGATTCCAGGCTTGGTTCGGCCGTGATGGGGAAATCGGCGACGGCCGCGGCCGGCGTCAGGACGGCGGCCGACAGGAACAGGACAGTGGGTCCGATCACCGACGGCGAAAGCTCGCGCACATGGCGCGCGACGACGTTGAGGATGGCATAGGACACGGCACCCGCGAAGACCGCCAGATAGCCTTCCAGCGGCCCGCCGAGACCCATGATCGCACCGGGCCCCGTCAGCACCGCGACGCCCACGAAGCCCAGCATCACGCCCGTGATGGCGCGCGCGCCCAGCCGTTCTTCCCGCGTCACCAGATGCGACAGAAGCGCAGTCAGGATCGGGATCGAGCCGATGATGATCGAGGCGATGCCGCTGTCGATGCGCTTCTGGCCATAGGCGATCAGGAACGGCGGCAGGATGTAACCGAGGAGCGCCAACGCCGCGAGCGCCCGCCAGGCGGACCATGTACGCGGCCAAGACACGCCCTGCCAAAACGCGAAGACCGCATAGGCGGCGAGTGCGGTCAGGATGCGGCACGCCGACACGGTCATCGGCGGGATCGTGTCGACCGACATCTTGATGAAGATGTTCGACGAGCCCCACAAGAAGGCGAGCGCCACCAGCAAGGCGAGATTGCGCAGGGCCATGGTGTCAGCGCCGGCCGAGGTTCCGGCGGCCGCGTGTCAGCCGGGCGCCCAGTCGCGCGCCCGCGACAGGGCGGCGCGCAAGGCGCGGGCCAGTTCCACCCGCTCGCCGGGCGACAGGAACGAGCCGATCACCAGCGACTTCCCATGGGAGGTCAGCGTGAGCTGGCTGCCGGGCACGGGCGGCTCGTCGATATGGACGCGCAGCCAATAGGGCTGGAAGCTCCAGCTTCGCGTCCTGCCCGAAGGCAGGACGCGCTGGACCGCCAGTTCGCTGCGCGTCAGGCGTACGGTTTCGTAAAGATGTCCGCTCCGGTAGCTGGCGCGGAAGGCGAAATAAATCAGCGCCACATCGAGGCCGAAAAACCCGAACACGGGCCACGCGCCCCGGAGCAGGAAGACTAGGCCGGCCGTGAAGCTGATCGACGCGACGCCGCCCATCACAAGCCAGAAGCCCCAGGGCGAAAGGCTCCGGTGGGGCGTCAGCACCACGTTGAAAAGGGATGAATCGTCCGGCGCGGGGGCGGTCATGCCGTCATCATAGGCGGCGCGCGAAAGGAGGGTAAAGCCTGGCCCGGCCTCGCACGCGGGACCCAGCACGGTTACCATCAGACCATGAAGGAAAAGGACATCGACGAATTCTTTCGCCGCTTGTCCGCGGCGATTCCGGCGCCGCGGACGGAACTGGAGTATGCGAACCCCTTCACTTTGCTGGTCGCGGTCGTCCTGTCGGCCCAGGCCACGGACGCCTCGGTCAACAAGGCGACGCCTCCTCTTTTCGCCCTGGCCAATACGCCGGAGAAGATGGCGGCCTTGGGCGAAAAGAAGGTGCGGGGCTTCATCAAGACGATCGGCCTGTTCAACACCAAGGCCAAGAATGTCATCGCACTGTCAAAAATCCTGGTCGAGAAGCATGGCAGCCACGTGCCGCGCGAGCGCGCGGCGCTGGAGGCGCTACCGGGCGTGGGGCGCAAGACGGCCAGCGTCGTGCTGCACGAGGCGTTCGGCGAGAACACCATCGCGGTCGACACCCATGTCTTCCGCGTCGCGAACCGCACAGGGCTTGCGCGCGCCAAGACGCCCCATGCGGTCGAGGACCGGCTGATGAAAGTCGTGCCCGACAAGTGGAAGCACGGCGCGCATCACTGGCTGATCCTGCACGGCCGCTATACATGCAAGGCACGCAAGCCGGATTGTCCGGTTTGCGTCGTGCGCGAATTGTGCCCCTACAAGGACAAGACGCCGGCCGTGGAAGGCGAATCGATCGCGTTCAAGCCCCGCCGTCGGGCGGGTTCTTGAGGAACGAGCGGAAGCAGCTGCGCGGCACGGCGCTACCGCCCGCGGGATCGCGCAACTCGACATAGTTCACGCGCGGTCCGCGCTTGGCCTCGTCGTCGTACATCACCACGTCCAGGACACAGAGGCGGTTGGCGTATTGCCAGACATGGGCTGGGCCTTCGGCGCGCTTCAGACTGGGTTGACCCAAGAGGCGCGTGACCCCTTGCGCGTCCAGGCCCATCAACTGGTCCGGGCTGGGCTGGGGCAAGGATGCCGTCGGCGCGGGCGGCGTGGGCTGGGTCGCCGCGGGCGGCGGGGCTGGTATGGGTTTAGGGGAAGGGGCCGGCGTGGCGGGTGGGCTTGCCGCTGGCTGTGTCGTGACGGGCTGGACTGCCACGTCCATATCCTTGGACGCCACCACGCCGCAGGCCGACAACGCCAGGAGCGCGGCCGTGGCAAGCGCGGCCCTCATTGTTACAAAATTATTCACGCGGCACCCCGGCGGCGCATGTCCGCGAACAGGTGGACCATGAAGGCCGTGGCCACGATGGGCGCCAAGAGGTTGACCAGCGGAATCCCCAGCATGACCGCGATCACCGCACCCGCGATGCTCAGGCTGTTGCGGTTGCGGCGAAAGACAGCGCGTGCCGCGGCCGGTTCCATGTGACGGAGCGCGACCAGCTCGAAATATTCCCGCCCCATCAAATAGCCGTTCACCAGTGCCGAGAAGGCGATGAGAGCGGGGGGGAAGAACAAGAGGACCAGATAGACCGGCAGGGCGATCAGGTTGACCAGCAGCAAGAGGCCGGTGAAGCGCGCTGCGACGGCCAGGTTCTCCTTCACGGAAATCTGGCGCGTCCCTTTGGTGTCGGGATAGTGCCGCGCTTCCACTCTGTCCGCGATTTCGTCCAGGAACAGGCTTGAGACCAGACCGATGACGGCGGGGAACAAAAGATAGGCCAGGACGACAGCACCCAAGCCGCCGGCCACGTCGACCGTGTCTTCCAGCCAGCTTTCCTCGAACAACCGCGTGGTGCCGAGGAACACCCAGATCCCGACGCAGAGGGCAGCCAGGACCAAGACGCTCCACAGCAGGCTGCGGAGAAGAAGGCTGCGTGCCTCCGGCTGGAGCAGCTCGGAGAAGGAGCGGAAGAAAAGTCCCAACATGGGGCGAGAATGCAGCGCCGCGCCCGTCGCGTAAAGCGCGCCCGCCTTGTTCCATGACTCGGCCCCGCTATACTCGCCGCCTCTTCGGCTTTTCGAGGGTTTCCCATGGGTGCGTATGACGTCGTCGGCATCGGAAACGCCATCGTCGACGTGATCGCGCGCTGCGACGACGCGTTCCTGGCGACGAACGGCCTGACCAAGGGGGCCATGACGCTCGTGGATGCCGAGCGTGCCCTCAGCCTCTACGCCAAGATGGGGCCGGGGACGGAGATGTCGGGCGGTTCGGCCGCCAATACGATCGCGGGCATCGCCTCTCTCGGCGGCAAGGCAGCCTATGTCGGCAAGGTGCGCGACGACGAACTGGGCAAGGTGTTCCAGCACGATATCCGGGCGGCCGGCGTGTCCTACAAGGTGCCCTTGGCCCCCGAAGGCGCCCCCACGGCGCGTTGCCTGATCATGGTGACGCCGGACGCCCAGCGCACGATGAACACCTTCCTCGGCATCTCCAGTGAATTGGGGCCCGAGAACATCGACGCCAACGTCATCGCGAAGGCCAAGGTGACCTATCTGGAGGGTTACCTGTTCGACCCGCCGCAGGCGAAAGACGCCTTTCGCAAGGCCGCGCGCCTGGCGCGCGATGCCGGCCGCAAGGTGGCGCTCACCCTGTCCGACGCATTCTGCGTCGACCGGCATCGGGACGACTTCCTCGACCTCCTGGCCGGCTCGGTCGACATCCTGTTCGCGAACGAAGCCGAGATCACCTCGCTCTACCGCGGCGACGATTTCGATTCCGCCGTGCGCGCTGTGCGCGGCCAGTGCGATCTGGCCGTGCTGACGCGCAGCGAGAAGGGTTCGGTCGTGGTCTCGGGCGACGCCACGTACGAGGTGAAGGCCGAGCGCGTTGACAAGGTGGTCGACACGACCGGCGCGGGCGATCTCTATGCCGCCGGCTTTCTCTACGGCCTGACCCATGGCTACGATCTGGCGCGCGCGGGCCGCGTGGGCGCCATCGCCGCCGCCGAGATCATCTCGCATGTGGGCGCGCGACCCGCTGCCAAGCTGGATGATTTGGTGCGGAGCCGCCTCGGTTGAGCCAGGCCGCGGCCGAGAACCGGGGCTGGCGCCGCGCGCTGGCCGCCTACCGCGAGCCCGCCGTCGCCGGCATGCTGTTTCTCGGTTTCTCGGCCGGGCTGCCCTTTCCGCTGGTCTTCGCCACTCTTTCGCGCTGGTTGAGCGAGGCGGGCGTTTCGCTGCACACGATCGGCCTGTTCTCGTTCGCGGGCCTGGCCTGGGGTTTCAAGTTCGTCTGGGCACCGCTTGTCGACCGTATGCCGCTGCCGATCCTGGGCGCACTGTTGGGCCGCCGCCGCGCCTGGATGCTGCTCGCGCAAGTGTGTATCGCCGCCGGTCTCGCGGGCATGGCCTTCACCGATCCGGGCACCGACCTCTGGACAATGGCGCTTTGCGCCACCATCGTCGCCTTCGCGAGCGCCACCCAGGATATCGCTATCGACGCCTGGCGTATCGAGATCGCACCTCAGGAAGCGCAAGGTGCCCTCGCGGGTGCCTATCAGTTGGGCTACCGCATCGCCTTGTTCGCGGCGGGCGCGGGCGTGTTCCTCCTGGTTGATGCGGTCGACGGCGACGGCGGCTGGATGATCGGCTATCTGGCCATGGTTGGGCTGATGGTGGTCGGCGTCGTCACGACCTTCTGCGTGCGCGAACCCACCCCGCGCATCGACGCCGAGACCGAAGCGCGCGAGGCGCGGCTGGCCGCCAAGACCGGGCGTAGCGCCATTGGCCGCGCATTGGCCTGGTTCGGCAATGCCGTCATCAATCCCTTCGTCGATTTCTTCGCGCGCAACGGCTGGTCCGCGCTCCTCATCTTGGCCTTCATCGGCTGCTATTGGATGTCGGACCGCGTCTGGGCGGTGATGGCGCAGCCCTTCTATTTCCAGCTCGGCTTCTCCAAGACCGAGATCGCGATCGTCAGCAAAAGCTACGGCATCGCGCTCAGCATCGCGGGCGCGCTCGCGGGCGGCGCCATCATCGCGCGCTTTGGCGTTGGGCGTCCGCTCGTCCTGTGCACGGTTTTGATGGCAGCGACTAATCTGATGTTCGCGTTCCTCGCGCTGCACGGTAAGGACACCACGCTCTTGGTCCTCGTCATCAGCGGAGAGAACCTGGCCAGCGGCCTCGCGGGCACGGCGCTGATCGCTTATCTGTCCGGCCTCACCAACGTGAACTACACCGCGACCCAATACGCGTTGTTCAGCTCGTTCATGGCGTTGCCGGGCAAGCTTTTGGCCGGTGCCTCGGGCTGGATCGTGGAAGCCATCGGCTTTCCACTGTTCTTTGTCTACACGGCTGCCATGGGCGTGCCCGCCATCGTGCTGGCCCTCATCCTGCTGCGGCGGCGGAACACGGCGCCCGCACCACGTTGACCGCGCGCCGTCGGGCGGCGCATCCTTCGCCATCCGGTTTGTCAGGCGAGGTGGATCATGCGCGTCGGCGTTCCCAAGGAAATCAAGAATCACGAATACCGCGTGGGAATGGTGCCCGGCAGCGTGCGCGAATTGGCGCATCACGGCCATGAGGTGATGGTCCAGAGCAAGGCCGGCGAAGGCATCGGCATCACCGACGCCGACTACCAGGCCGCCGGCGCCAAGATCGTGGCCGACGCGAAGGAGATCTTCGCCAAGGCCGACATGATCGTGAAGGTGAAGGAACCGCAGGCGCAGGAATACAAGCTGCTGCGCGACGGCCAGATCCTGTTCACCTATTTGCATCTGGCGGCCGAGCCCGCGCTGACCAAGGCCTTGGTCGAATCGGGCTGCATCGCCATCGCCTACGAGACGGTGACCGATGCGCTCGGCGGTTTACCGCTTCTGGCGCCCATGAGCGAGGTGGCCGGGCGCATGTCGATCCAGGCCGGCGCCCATTGCCTGGAAAAGGCGCAAGGCGGCCGCGGCGTGCTGCTGGGCGGCGTGCCGGGCGTGCCGGCGGCCGACGTCCTCGTGATCGGCGGTGGCGTCGCTGGCACCAATGCGGTGCGCATGGCCATCGGGATGGAGGCGCGCGTCACCGTCATCGACAAGTCGCTGCGCCGTCTTTACGAGCTGGACACGCTGTTCGGCGCCAAGTTGAACACGATCTACGCCACGGTCGACGCAATCGAGGCTCATGTCCTCCATTCCGACCTGGTGGTGGGCGCGGTGTTGGTGCCGGGCGCCGCCGCGCCCAAGCTCGTGTCGAAGGACATGGTGTCCAAGATGCGCCGGGGATCGGTGCTGGTGGATATCTCGATCGATCAGGGCGGTTGCTTCGAGACGAGCCGGCCGACAACCCATGCCGAGCCGACCTTCACCTTGGACGGCGTGGTGCATTATTGCGTCACCAACATGCCCGGTGCGGTGCCGCGCACCTCGACCTTCGCGCTCAATAACGCGACTTTGCCCTTCACTCTCCAGCTCGCGAGCCAGGGCTACAAGGCGGCGCTTCAAGCCAACGCGCATCTGCGCAATGGCCTCAACGTCTCGCGCGGCAAAGTCACCTATGCCGCCGTGGCGAGGGATCTAGGCTACACCCACGTGCCGGCGGAGAAGGCGCTGGCCGGTTGACGCGATGCCGGCGCGGATCGCCGTCGTCGAGGGCGACATCACCCTCCAAACGGTCGATGCCATCGTGAACGCCGCCAATTCGGGCCTGCGCGGCGGTGGCGGGGTGGATGGAGCTATCCACCGCAAGGCCGGTCCCAGACTCATGGAAGCGTGCCGCGCCATTGGCTTCTGCCCCACGGGCGAGGCGCGCATCACGCCCGGTTACGATCTGCGGGCGAAATATGTGATCCATGCGGTTGGCCCGGTCTGGGAAGGCGGCGGTTCGGGCGAGGACGCGTTTCTTGCCGGTTGCCATCGCCACGCGCTGTCGCTCGCGCGTGAACGCGGGCTCCGCACGATCGCGTTTCCCGCGATCTCGACCGGCGTCTACGGCTTTCCTATGACACGCGCGGCGCGCATCGCGCTCTCCACGGTCGCCGAGGCGATCGCGGGCGACGTGCACTTCACGGCAGTGCGCTTTGTTTGCTTTGGCGCGGAGGCGACGGCGATCTTCGAGGCCGCCCGCGCCCGAATCGCGGGCTAGGCGGCCTCGGCGTCGAGGGCATAGCCGAAGGCGCGCACGGTGCGGATCAGATCGGCGCGGTCGGCATGGTTCAATGCCTTGCGCAGGCGCCGGATATGGACGTCGACCGTGCGTGGCTCGACCTCGGCGTCTCGGTCCCAAGCAGCGTCCAGGAGCTGGTCGCGCGAGAAGACGCGGCCGGGGTTCTCCATGAAGTGCCGCAGCAGGCGAAACTCGGTCGGCCCCAGATGCACGGGCTCGCCGTTGCGCGCGACGCGGTGGTTGGCCAGGTCCATCACCACGTCGGCATAGGACAAGGTCTCGTCCACCGTGGCGGGCTTGGTCCGGCGCAAAACGGCACGCACCCGCGCGACCACCTCGGCCGGCGAGAACGGCTTGGTGACGTAGTCATCGGCGCCGCTTTCCAGGCCCCGGACACGGTCCTGCTCCTCGCCCTTGGCGGTCAGCATGATGATGGGCGTCGCGCGCGTTTCGGGCGCACGGCGAAGCTGACGGCAAACCTCGAGCCCCGAGAGGTGCGGCAACATCCAGTCGAGGACGATCAGGTCCGGCCGCTGCTCGGCCACGGAAACCATGGCCTCCTCGCCGTCCGTGGCCTCGGAGACATCGAAACCCTCGCGCTCCAAGTTGTAGCGCAGCAGGGTGACGAGCGCGGGCTCGTCCTCGACGATGAGAACGCGAGGTTTCATGCCGAAGCCCCGCCGCTCTTGGCGCGTCCGATATTCGCTTTCAGTCGTGATTCGCTGAAGGGCCCGCCATGGACCAGGTAATTGCACATCTCGGCGATGTTGGTCGCATGGTCACCGATGCGTTCGATGTTCTTCGCGATGAACAGCATGTGCGTGCATGGCGTGATGTTGCGCGGATCCTCCATCATGTAGGTGAGGAGCTCGCGGAACAGCGAGGTATGCAGCGCGTCAAGGTCGTCGTCGCGGTGCCAGACGTCGATGGCTTTGTCGACGTCGCGGTCGATATAGGCGTCCAGAACATCCTTGATCATGTGCTGGGCGACCTCAGCCATGCGCGGAATGGTCGTGACCGACTTGATAGCCGGATACTCGTTCAGCCGGATCGCGCGCTTGGCCACGTTGGTTGCGCAGTCGGCCACGCGCTCTAGTTCGTTCGAGACCTTCAGTGCCGAGACGATCTCCCGCAAGTCTGCGGCCACTGGCTGGCGCAGCGCCAGGAGGTTGACCACCAGATCGTCGATCTTCGTCTCCAGTTCGTCGGTCTCGTCGTCGCTCTCGATCGTGCGCGCGGCAAGGTCGCTGTCACGGCGGACGACCGAATCGACGGCGCTCTTCAACTGCGCTTCCGCCAGCCCGCCCATGCGGGCCAACAGGTTGTTCAGCTGCTTCAGGTCTTCGTCGTACTTCTTGACGATATGGGTCTGGCTCATTTGGCGGATCCTGTCCGTGTGCGTGCGGCGCGTCGGGTTCGGCTCAACCGAAGCGGCCCGTGATGTATTCCTCGGTCTTCTTGTTCTTTGGCTTGGTGAAGACGGTTTGGGTCGGGCCGAATTCCACCAGTTCGCCCAAGTACATGAAGGCCGTGAAGTCCGAAGTGCGCGCGGCTTGTTGCATGTTGTGGGTGACGATGGCGATGCAATAGTCCGGCTTCAACTCGTCGATCAGCTCCTCGATCTTGGCCGTGGAAATCGGGTCGAGGGCGGAAGCCGGCTCGTCGAGCAGAAGCACGTCGGGCTTGACCGCGATGGCGCGGGCGATGCACAGGCGCTGCTGCTGGCCGCCGGAAAGGCTCAGGCCGCTCTGCTTCAACTTGTCCTTGACCTCTTCCCACAGGGCCGCGCGGCGAAGCGCCGATTCGACCCGTTCGTCCATGTCCGCCTGGCCCAGGCGCTCGTAGAGGCGAATACCGAAGGCGATATTGTCATAGATCGACATGGGGAAAGGCGTGGGCTTCTGAAACACCATGCCGACGCGTGCGCGCAAGAGATTCAGGTCGACCTTGGGCGACAGGATGTTCTGGCCATCTAGCAGGACCTCGCCCTCGGCGCGCTGGCCGGGATAGAGGTCGTAGATGCGGTTCAGGACGCGCAGAAGCGTCGACTTGCCACAGCCCGACGGGCCGATGAAGGCCGTCACGCAGCGGTCGTAGACCGGCAGGTTGATGCTCTTCAGCGCGTGGAACTTGTTGTAGTAGAAATTGAGGTTCCGGATGCTGACCTTCTCGACGCGATTGGCCTCTTCCGCGGAAGGGCCGCTCGCGCCACGTGTCATCTCGATGTGGACGGAGGGTGTCTTTTCGGCGGGTTGGAGCGACATGGCATCCATCTTTATCTCGTGGTTGAAGAGCCGACCGAAGCGATCAAGCGCGCCACGATGTTGAGCGTCAGGATCGCAACCGTGATGATGAGGGCGCCGCCCCAGGCCAGGCGTTGCCAGTCTTCATAAGGGCTGAGCGCGAACTGGAAGATGACGACGGGCAGGTTCGCCATCGGCGCGCTCATGTTACTGCTCCAGAACTGGTTGTTCAGGGCAGTGAAGAGAAGTGGCGCGGTCTCGCCGGTGATGCGCGCCACGGCCAGAAGGACGCCCGTGATCATGCCGTTCCGCGCGGCCCGGTAGGCCACCGAAACGATCATCTTCCACTTGGGCGACCCCAGCGCGGACGCGGCCTCGCGCAGCGTGCTCGGCACCAGATTCAGCATGTCCTCGGTCGTCCGCAGGACGACCGGGATGACCAGCACGGCCAGGGCCATGGAGCCGGCCCAGGCCGAGAAATGGCCCATCGGCCGCACCATGACCTCGTAGATGAACAAGCCGACGATGATGGACGGCGCACTCAACAGGATGTCGTTGATGAAGCGGATGGTTTCGCCCAGCTTGCTGCCGCGTGAATACTCGGCCAGGTAAGTACCAGCCAGGATGCCGATTGGCGTGCCAGCCAACATGGCCACGAGGGTCATGGCGAAGCTGCCGGCGATCGCGTTCAGAAGGCCGCCCGAGCTGCCGGGCGGTGGCGTCATCTTGGTGAAAATGTCGAGATCGATCGCGCCGATTCCGTTGTAGAACAGCGTCCACAGGATGGCGACTAACCAGAACAAGCCGAACGCGGCGGCGCCGATCGCCATTGACAGGGCGATAGTGTTCGAAGCCTTGCGGCGGCGGATAAGCAGCTTGTTCATGGTTATTTCCCCGCCTTCTTCTGCATGCGGATCAGCAGGATCTTGGCAAAGGCTAGGACGCTGAAGGTGATGATGAAGAGCAGGACGCCGAGAGCCACCAGCGAAGAGGTGTAGATTTCGCCGACGGCTTCGGTGAATTCATTGGCGATGGACGCCGAAATCGTCGTGCCCGGCGCTAGGATGGAGGCACTGATACGGTGGGCGTTGCCGATCACGAAGGTGACGGCCATGGTCTCGCCGAGCGCGCGGCCCAGGCCCAGCATCACGCCACCTACGACGCCGACGCGCGTATAGGGCAAGACGACCTTGAAGACGACCTCCCAGGTGGTCGCGCCCAGACCGTAGGCCGATTCCTTCAGCATCGGCGGCACCGTGTCGAACACGTCGCGCGTGATCGAAGTGATGAAGGGCAGCACCATGATGCCGAGGATCAGGCCGGCGGTGAGCACGCCGATGCCGAAAGGAGGGCCCGCGAACAGGACGCCGATGATCGGCAGGGGGCCCAGCGTATCGATCAGGAACGGCTGCACCGTCTGTTGAAGGACGGGTGCGAAGACGAACAAGCCCCAGATGCCATAGATGATGCTGGGAATTCCGGCCAGAAGCTCGATGGCCGTGCCGATCGGACGCTTGAGCCAGCCGGGGCACAGTTCGGTCAGGAAGATCGCGATGCCGAAGCTGACCGGCACGCCGATCAGCATGGCGATGACGGAGGTCATCAGGGTGCCATAAATCGGCGCGCGCGCGCCGAATTGCTCGGTCACCGGGTTCCAGACTTCGTCGGTGATGAAATCGGGGCCGAACTTGGCGAAAGCCGGCCAGGCACCCTCGATCAGCGCGACCATGACGCCGCCAAGAATGAGCAAAACGGCCAAAGCCGCGCCGTAGCAGGCAATACGAAAGGCGTCCTCGACGAACGCGGAGGGAGTCTTACGCGCGGCCTGGACCATGGCGGAGGGGCTCGTAACGGTTATGCCGGACACATGGGCCTCGCGAGGGTGGGGGAGAGGCCGCCTTTGCGCAAGACGGCCTCTCCGGTAGAGGCAGACAGTAAGAAAACAGTCAGATTAGTTGGCGGCCATCTTCCAAAGCGGACCACTGGGGCCCTTGATGTCGGCGGCCCAGGTTCTCTCGACCATCTGGACGACCTTGTTCGGCATCGGCACGTAGTCCAGGTCCTCGGCCATCTTGTCGCCGTTGCTAAAGGCCCAGTCGAAGAACTTCAGGGCCGCCTCGGACGAGGCCGGGTCTTTTGCCTGCTTGTGCATCAGGATGAAGCTGGCGCCGGTGATCGGCCAGCTGTCGGCGCCGGGCTGATCCGTAAGGATGACGTAGTAGCCCTTGGCGTTCGCCCAGTCGGCGTTCGCGGCCGCGGCCTGGAACGATTTGCTGTTGGGCTCGACGAACTTGCCGTCCTTATTGCCCATCTGGGCATAGGACATCTTGTTCTGCTTGACGTAGGCGTACTCGACATAGCCGAGCGCGCCGTCCGTCTGCTTCACCATATTGGCGACGCCTTCGTTGCCCTTGGCACCGATGCCGACGGGCCACTGCACGGAGGTGTTCGCACCGATGGACTGCTTGAACTTCGGGCTCTGTTTGGACAGGTAGTCGGAGAACAGGAAGTTGGTGCCCGACCCGTCCGAACGATAGATCGGCGCGATCGCCGTGCTGGGCAGGGCGACGCCCGGGTTCAGCTTCTTGATCGCCTCGTCGTCCCACTTCTTGATGTCGCCCATGTACATGGCGGCGACGGTGGGGCCGTCGAGCTTGATCGCGCCGGGGGCGACGCCCTTCAGATTGAAGACGGGGATCACGCCGCCCATGATCATCGGGAATTGCACCAGGCCGGCCGCGTCCAGATCCTCGGGCTTCAGCGGCATGTCGGAGGCGCCGAAGGTGACGGTCTTTTCCTTGATCTGCTTGATGCCGCCGCCCGAGCCGATCGACTGGTAGTTCATGCCGATGCCGGTCTTCTGCTTATAGGCGTCGGCCCATTTGGCATAGATCGGGTACGGGAACGTGGCGCCCGCGCCCGAGATGTCGGCTGCCTGCGCGGCCGACGCCATGATGGCGCCGACGGCCGCGAGGCCAATGCTGTGGATAAGAGCCTTTGCTCCGAGTTTCACTGTCGTCTCCTTGGAATGAGTGCGTGCCTAAGCGCGCGAGGAATGAGTTGCTAGAGCGCGCAACCTATCGGCCACCCAAATCGGTTTTATGACGAATGAATTAAAGTTTTATGACATTCGCCGATGGGCCAAATGGCTGTAATGGAAACTATCTTTTTAAATCAATATATTGAGGGAATCCGTCCAAACTCGGAAAAATAAACCCGCGCTAGACAACCCTGGGAAAAAGCTCGGTTGGTCGAGCGGTCAAAAGAAAAGGGCCGGCTCCATAAGGAGCCGGCCCAGCGAGATGCGAGGTTTGAGGAGGTCGGGTCAGAAGAAGTACTGCATGCCGAGTTGCAGGCGGCTGGCATTGCCTTCCATTTCTCCGCCGGTCGTAGCGGCCTTGGCCAGATAGCGCCAGCCGTACATGTATTCGAGGCCGATCGCGACCTTGCTGACCGGGTTCCAGATCAAATTGACGGCCGCATTCTGCATATTCTCGTTGAAGCCGTTCGCTCCGGCACCAAGCTGCCCCACGGGCACATCGGAATGGAACCAGCCATAGGTCACGTTCGAACGGATGTTGTCGGCCCACCAATGCTGGTAGGAGGCCCAGCCGCCCATCATGGTCGTGACCTGGAGATCGGCACCGCAGCCGGCCGTCATCACCTGGTTAGAGCCGTTGGCGCAGGTCACATACGTATCGGTGTTTCCCGCGGCCGCGGTACGGATATAGCGGCCGATACCGGGTCCGTAGTTGAACGTACCCTTGATGTTGTCCTTGCCCCAGGTCTTGACCGTGACACCACCATGGACGCCGCCGCCGAAGGTCGAATCGTCTGAGAAGTTGCCGCGGTTGTAAGTGAAGTAGCGGGCCACACCCGACACGTTCACCGCACCCCAACTGGCCTTGTAGCGGTAGCGTGCGATGATGTCCGGCATCCTGTCGACGCTGTTGGCGTTCATATTGCCGGTCACGCCGTTGCCGGACGAGTTCTGAATCGTGGCTTCCGGGTTCTCGAGCGCGCCATCGATGAACATTCCGGGGGCTAGATCGTGGGTGTAGCGAATTTGAGTCTGGCGGATGTTCGTGTCGCCCGAAGGGCCGAAGTTATCGACCATCTCGGCGAAGGTGTCTTCGTCCATGAACGTTGACTGAGTCTGGCCGGCGAGAACCGGGCCGAGCACGCCGTAGGCTTGCCGGATACGGAACGCATCCGAATTGGAAACGCGTTGATTGCCGGCGGCGCCGAAGAAGTCGCCTTCAATGCGGGTTACCAAGTTGCCCCAGTCGGTCGGCGTCCGAGTTTCGAAGCGGATACGCGATTGCCGCGAATGCATGCGGAAATCGCCGCCCTGGCTGTTGGCCGCAGAACCCTTGATCGGAATGTTGGACAGAACGAATGAATCGCCGATCGCGGTGGAGGGCGCATTCATCGTGAAGAATGAGTCGGCCTTAACGTAACCGCTGAAGCTGATAGACGTATCCGAGCCGGGAAGCTTCCACGAGCCCGGGAATGCGCCACCGGTGACGGCTTGGGCCGGTGCGACCCGCTCCGCCGACGTGCCCTGTTGGGCCTGATTGCTGTTCTCGAGCGCGGACAAGCGCGCCTTGAGCGCATCGAGCCGTGCCTGCAGCTCCGCTTGCTCGTTGGTCGTATCGTCGGCGAACGCAGGTGCCGCCAACAGTGCCGCGACCGCGCTCGTTCCGAGCAACATGCCGCGTTTGATATCTATTCCCCGCATCTGAACCTCTCGCACCAGTTTTTTTGTTTACGCACACCCGGCTATTTCGCCGCGTTGACGGCAAAAATTTGATGCCAGCGACAAAGTTTCTGTCGTTGACACCCGGCCGGTCGGACGACCTCCGCCCTCGGGGTCGACTCGTAGGCGCACAGTGCGAAGGAACGGTTACTCGAAAATGACGGGACTATTTCTATTTGGTTAAAGTTTTATGTCGTTGCGTTTCCGTCACAGTGACAAACCCGTAGATTTGCAAGCGTGTGGACTCGCTTTGATTCATTTGCCTCAACAAGGATGGGTGCTTGTCGCGTGGTGGCTTGGAAAGCCAGTGATCCGGCGGACTGCCGGAGGGCGATTTGCCAACCCGCCCTTAATTTGCTTCGCTTACCAGGGGATGCCGTGACGGACCGGGCAGACCGCGCGGCTGATGATCGACGTGGATCAGGAAAGTGTCATCCGATTGCGCCTTTCGGCGGAGGCCGCGCGCTCGCTCGTCCGGCGGCCGCCGATTCGCGACTGGTTGGCTGGCCGCCCGCGTTCCCGGCGGTTGGCGGCGACCTATTACGACACGGAAGATGAGACGCTGCGGAAAGGCGCCATCGCGCTTTCAGTAAAGGAGGGCGATCGGCAACGTACACAGGTCGCGGCTTCAAACGCGGTCAGTGTGTCCAACGTTTTGGAGGTCGGCGCCGCGCCCGACCTCCAACGGATTCGCGATGCCGATATGCGGACCCGCGCCCTTCGCCTCGTCTCTGATGCCGCGCTGGCGCCCGTCTTTCAGGCGGATATCCGGATTCGCGCCTATGCTCTGACGCTCGAAGGCATACCGGTCGAGATGACGCTCGGCGTCGGGCAGGTCTCCGCGTCGGATAATGTCGATGAATTCGCCGAGGTCGCCTTCCGCGCAACGGATCGTATGGCGGCTTATCGGGCGGCCGAAGGCCTGGCCGCCGTCGTCCCCGTCTCGGTCGAACGGCGCGATTTGATCACGCGCGGCTACGCCCTTGCGCATGGGCGGCGCGCGCAAGCTGCGTTGGCGCAGGACGTGACGCTCGACGGTGCGTGGAATGCCCGACGCGGCTTCGCGGCAGTCTTACGCAACTGCCTCGACCAGTTCGCCGCCAACGAAATCGCCTTCACGGCTGGAGGCGGATCGGAAGCAATCCATCAATTGCGCGTGGCGATCCGCCGCATGCGCGCGGCCTTTTCGGCCTTTTCATCCGCTTTGCCATCGGACGAGGTCTCGGATTTCCGGGCCGATCTGCAGTGGCTGCAGCAGATTTTCGGGCCGCTGCGCGATTGGGATGTTTTTTGCAACGAGACCTTGTCCGCTTTCCGTTCCGCCTTGCCGCATCACGACGCTCTGCGCGAGTTGTCATCCGATGCTCGCGCCGCGCGCGGCCAAGCCTTGATCGCGGCGCGTGAAGCGCTGGCGTCTGTGCGCCATGGCCTGTTCCAGGTTCGCCTGGAACGGTGGCTGGAAAAGGACGACGGCGTTCAAGGGCCTCGCCTCGGGGAGTTCGCGGCGAAGGCGCTGGCCAAACGCGACCGCAAGCTGCACCGCGCGGGGAAAAACCTCAACGGTTCTACGCCTGAGCGGCTGCATGACATCCGTATCGCGGCCAAGAAAGCGCGCTATGCTGCGGAGTTTTTCCGTGACCTCTTCGGCGGCAAGGCGGCGCGCAAATACCTTCGCGCGCTGCGGCGGATCCAGGATGGGCTCGGCGCCATGAACGACGCCAACATGGCGCGCCGGCTGGTGAACGAGGTCAGGCCGGGCGACCGCGAGATCTCCGCGCTTCTCGACGGCTGGTTCGCCGCGCGCATCGTGGCCAGCCGGGACGACATGGATGCGCTGTGGCGGAAATTCGAGCGCGCGCCGCGCTATTGGGAAGACTAGGCGCGGCTCAAAAGCTTAGGCGAGACGAACGCGCGCAACTCGCCCTTGTCGGGCGCGACATCGGCCCAATGCGCCGCGTCGAAATCCAGCACCGCCAACGCCGCTGTCGGGAATTTCTCCTGCATGGCGGCCGAGGCGAAAGCATCACCCGTCCCGGCCAGCATGCCGGCCAGATCCTCGAGACCGGGATTGTGGCCGATCATCAGCAGGCAGGACGCCTCGTCTTCGGTCCGCCGCAACCGCATCAGCAGTTCATTTGCGTTGGCGAGATACAGGCTGCGCTCGATCCGGATGGCGGCTTCCCCGCGCAGCCAGGGCAGTAACAGGCTGAGCGTCTCGCGGGTTCGCTGGGCGGAGGAACACAAGATACTGTCAGGATGGAGCTTCTTCTCACCTATATATAGACCCAACGGAACCATCGACGATCGGCCGCGCTGATTGAGAGGACGGTCGAAGTCATCGAGCGCGGGATCGGCCCAACTCGACTTGGCATGGCGCAGCAGGCAAAGTGTTTTGGCCATCGGAACCCGTTACGGAACTGTCATATATCCGCCATCCCGCCGTCGCGGCGGTCGGCTAGGAAGCAGAGGTCGTCGTGTCGGCGCCCATCACCAGCCTTTCC
>JBFXED010000015.1:0-88399 GCA_050180485.1 Alphaproteobacteria bacterium
GTTGGCTTCCAGCAGGTAGGGCAGGGCCGCGCTGGCCAGCCGGTCGTTGCGCAAATACGCGAAGCAAAATTCCAGCACGCGCGGCGACAGGGCGTAGAGCTTCGTGCGCTTGTCCTGGGTCAGAAGCCCCATTTCCTCCAGCGTATAGACCAGCCGCTGGGCCGCGCTGCGTTCGAGATCGGTGGCGGCCACGATGTCGATCAGGCGCATCGGCCCGTCGACGCCTGCGAAGGCGCGCAGGACCGAGATGCCTTTCTCCAGCGAGGCCACGAACGCGAAGCTCTTTTTGCCGGTCGCGGCGCTCGGTCTCACCACGGTCTTGGCCATCCTGTCCCCGTTGACTTCCGGCCCCGCGCCGGACCAGGATATTATATAATGATCTATAATATCACACTGTGATCTACAGGGGAAAGCCAGCATGTCGGGCATGAAGCGGTTCCGCGCGGGCGACAGCGCGGCCAAGCCGTGGCGCGACGATCCCACGACGATGATCCAGGCCTGCGTCACCGACGCGACCAGCACGACCATGGCCTGCGGTTATCTGGACCTGACCAAGACCGCGGTGAAGTCGACCATCGACTTCGACGAGATCATCGTCGTGCTGACCGGTCAGTTCCGCTCGCGCAGCGACGGCCAGACGCACGATTGCAGGCCGGGTGACATTCTTTGGATTCCAGCCAACACCGCGTTCACTTTGGAGACGGATTCGGAGGCGCGCCTGTTCTGGGCAAAATATCCCGCCAAGACGGCCGTGCCACCCAAGACCTGAGGCAAGCCACTTCATGATCAAACAGAGTTCCTATTGGTGGGAAGCCGCGCCGCCCGCGTCCGTGGGCGAAGGTGCGCCCGTTCCGGCCAAGGCGGACGTCGTCATTGTCGGCGGCGGCTATTCCGGCACGTCGATCGGCCTGTTCCTCGCGCGCGCGGGGCGCGATGTAGTGATCCTGGAGCAGGACAAGCCTGGCCAGCACGCCAGCACGGTCAACTTCGGCGCGGCGGGCCGCACCATCCGGCCGAAATTCTCGGCCCTGCAAGAGCAGATGGGGACCGAGACGGCCATCCGCATCTTCACCGAAGCCAAGGAATGGATGGAGTTCTGCTTCGCCTTCATCCGCGACGAGAAGATCGACTGCAACGTTCAGCGCCCTGGCCGCCTGTACGGCGCGCACACGCCCGAAGCCTACGAGTCCATGGCGCGCGATCTGGAGTTGCAGAAGAAGCATATCCCGACCGACGGCTACATGGTGCCGCGCGCCGAGCAGCACAAAGAGATCGGCAGCGACACGTTCTTTGGCCTGCATGTCCTGGCCGATGTGGGCCAGCTTCACTCGGGCCGGTATTTCCGCGGCATGCGCGAGCGCGCGGAGGCGGCCGGCGTGCGCATCCTGAGCAATTGCCGCGCCGACCAGTTTCGCCGTGACGGCGGCCTCCACACGATCAAGACGTCGCGCGGCACGATTCAGGCCAAGGAACTGGTTCTGTGCACCAATGCCCAGACCGGTGACCAAGATCCGCTGTTGCGCAAGTTCCGCCGCCGCATTCTGCCGATCTATAGCTGGACGGCGGTCACCGAGCCGCTCGACCAGAAGATCATCGACGCCATCACGCCCAAGGGGCGCATGATGCTCGAATCCGTGCTGCTCTATACCGGCCTTCGCACGGTCGACGAGCAGAACCGCCTGCTCGTGACCGCGCGCCACCTGTTCCACTACGCCAACACCGAGGACGCGGCGCGCGACATGAAAGCCCAGGTCTCGGGCATCCTGCCGGATTTCGATAAGGTGAGGATCAGCCACTGCTGGGACGGCAGCTTCGCGCTCACCTTCGACTGGCTGCCCCATCTCGGCTTCGACCGTGACAGCGGCGCCTATTACCAGCTCGGCATGGTGGGGACGGGCGTGCCCTCCACCGTGTATTTCGGCTGGAAAACGGCGAACCGGATTCTCGGCAAGACGAAAGAGGCCGAGACGGCGTTTGCCGACCGGCCCTTCGCGACGAAGCCCTTCTTCCACGGCGGCCCGCACTGGATTCTGCCGTTCGCGCGCACCTACTACCGCGCCCGCGACAACGGCGCGCGCGACCGCGCGTTGAAGAAATACGGGCGGCAGGCGCGGCCGGCTTAGGGCGTGGCGTTTGAAACTCGGTTAATATCCCCGTCGGTTCTGATTTCTCGCCCACGGAACCAGCCCCGCCGCCAGGCCGATGAAATAGCCGTTCAGGAACGCCTGCGCCTCGGCGCTCGTGGCGCTGTCCTTGACGGCTTCCTGATACTTGTCGAGCGGCAGGTCGGCCCAGGCCGGCGGCGCGATCAGAGGCGCCGCGGCCAGCGTGGCGCACCAGGCGTTCCTCGCCATGGGGATTCCGTCACGTCCTCCGAAGCTTCAGGCATTCTCCGGCGGCTTCCGCGTTGGTCCGCGCCGTATCCATGGGAATCGTGTTGGCGCCGACCAGCGCGCGGGTCTGTTCCGTGACGACGTCGCGCAGATTGGCGTCGGGCGTCGCCAGCGGCAACGACTTGTCGTAGATCAGGCTGGCTTCCTTGTTGAGCTTGCCCCGGCACTTCGTGGCCGCGGCCTGGTCGGCCATCACGGCGGCCGGAGCAAGGGCGATCAAAGCGATCATCGCGAACTTTTTCATACCGGCGTCGCTCCTGTTTTGGTCGAGGGTTGTTGCGAATGAATCTTAGCACCGGCATCGCGTCCCTTGCCAGGGATGCTTGCGCGTCACGCGAGCGAACGCAGGATGCCGCCCTCCACGCGCAACGCGGCGCCGTTGGTCGCCGAGGCTTCCTTGGACGCGGCATAGATCACCATGTTGGCGATTTCGTCCACTGTCGCGAAGCGTTGCAGCAGGGAGGAGGGCCGGTGCTGTTTCACGAACCCGGCGGCCATGGCGCTGGAAATCTCCTGGATCGAATGCCTGAACCGAATAAACGAACGAGGGCGCGAATATGGGGTGCCTTCGCCGGCCCCTCTGGCGCGGGCAGAATCGCACCCGTCGAAGATGCACGCATTACACGGAATTAATCCCGCCGTAGGGAAATCTACAGGGCCGGGACGGCAGACTGTCCCTCGGTACTGCCTCGGCAGTGACATCCGCAAAAAGGAACACGGACGAATGAACAAGTTTGCCAAGATCATCGGCGCCGCCATGGTCGTCCTGATGCCGCTCGGCGCGCTGGCGCAGAGCGCGGCTCCCGCCTCCCCGGCGACAACCTCGTCGACCAAGGGCAAGAAGAGCGACGGCTCCAAGGCGAAGTCCTCCAAATCCAAGAAGACGAAGAAGGCCCCGACCCAGTAAGCACTCCCCAAAACACCTGCTCGAAGCCCCGCCCCCCGGCGGGGCTTTTTTTTGGCCCGGCGCGCGGCAGGGTCTAGAATGGGCGGCACCGTTTCCTCCATCTCGCGCCTGTCACAAACGTCAGCAAGGGAGCATGGAATGGGTTGGCTGATCGCCGTCGCGGTTCTCGCCGTCATCGTCTATCTGGTCATGAGGCGCCGCCGGGCCGCGGCGCCGTCCACCGCCGTCTCCGATACGCATCATCCATGCCCGTCCTGCGCCGCGCCCACGCCGCGCACGGCGACCCAATGCCCCTCGTGCAAGCGCGAGCTGGAAGAGGGCTGGGCGCCGGCCGCCGGGATCGCGAACCCGCCCTGACGCGCCGAATCTCCTACCTCTTCACCCGCGATCCGGGTTAAATCCCGCGCGGTTCCGGGCACGCGCGAATCTCGAGGCGGCTTCCGGCACCGCGCCCCGGCCTGTGCTGCCCCCTGGGCGAAATGGCGTCCTGCGTCTAACGGAGAGCCATGGCGAAGTTCGCGCGCATCGTGGTCGTGGCCCTCATGGCCGCCATTCCGGCGTTCGCCGTGCCCGCGCGCGCGGATCACGACATCGACCCCGGCCGCCGGGCGATGACGCGCGCCGAAGCCAACTTGGAACTGGAGCGCACCACCGCCCTGATTCAAAGGGGCGGCTCGGAGCGGGAAGCCTTGGCGAATCTCTATAACGCCCGCGCCTTGGCATGGGCCGCTTTGGGCGACTATGAAAGCGCCATCGACGATTACGATGCCGCGGTCGTCTTCAATTCCGCCGAGCCGGTCTACTACTACAACCGCGGCAACGCGTTCGCCCATCTCAATCAATGCGACGCGGCGATCCGGAATTATAACCAAGCGCTCTCGCTCAAACCGGATTCCACCATCGCGCTGAACAACCGGGGCAATTGCTGGATGGCGCTCGGCGAGCCCGCGCGCGCGGAACGCGATTACAACCAGGCCATCGCGATCGATCCCGCCTATGCGCTGGCGTTCTACAACAGGGCATACATGTTCCGGCGGCAGGGCGAACTGGAGCGCGCCATCGGCGACTACAATTCGGCCATCGCCCTCAAGCCCGGTTTCGAGGCCGCCTACCTGGGCCGTGGCCAAGCCTATCTGCAACGCCGCGATTACGCCGCCGCCATCCGGGATTTCACCACCGTGATCCTGATCAATCCGACCAGCCACGACGGCTATCACTTCCGCGGCAAGACATATGCGGAGATGGGAAGGCGGAACAGCGCCAACGAGGATTTCGAGGCCGCCATCCGTCTCGATCCGTCCGACCCGGAAGCGCGCGCGGACAAGTGGCTGAACCACATGGGCCGCTTTCCCGATGGGCGCAAGCGGGCGCCCGAGCGCGACCAGCCCTAGGCCGCGAACAGCGCCAGGATCAGCGCGAAGGACAACACGCAGCCCACGGGCGGCACCCAACGCGGCGCGCGGAAGCCTTTATGCCCGCGATGGCCGGCGCGCCGGTGCAGGCGCCAGAGCGCGAGGTTGACGAAACCGAACACCAGCAGGAACAGGGCGCTGGTCGCCGAAGCCAGCGTCTCGATCGGCACCACGGCGGCCAGGATGCCCGCCCCCACCCCCGCCACGAGCGTCGCGCGCACCGGCGTATGGGTGCGCGGCGCCACCGCCGCCAGGAAGCCGGGCGCCCAGCCGCGCCGCGCCATGCCGTAGAGCAGGCGGCTGACCATCAGGATTTCGACCAGCACGCCGTTGGTGGTGGCGATCACCGCGATGGCGGAGAGGATGCGCGAGGGAAACCACCCGGAGTCCGCGACCACCAGGGCCAGCGGCGTGTCGCCCGCCGCCAGCCGCTCCGGCGGCAGCGCCAGCAACACGATGGTGACGACCGCGATATAAAGCACGCCCGCCACGGCCAGTGCGATCAGGATGGCGTGCGGCATGGTGCGCGCCGGATCGCGCGTCTCCTCGGCCATGTTCACGATCGTCTCGAATCCGGAATAGGCGAAGAAGGCCAGGAACGCGCCCGCCGCCAGCCCGGCCAGCCCGGCGGCGCTGTCGGGCACGAGCGTCGCCGCCCGCGCGGGCAGGGCGTCCAGGTGGTGCGCGCCGGCGAGGATCACCAGCAGCAGCCCCGCCACCTCGACCAGCGTGACGAGCGCGGCCAGGCCCACGCTTTCGCGCACGTCCAGGCACGCGATGGCGGTGAACAGCGTCACCACGCAAGCGGCCAGAAGCCAGGACGGCAAGGGCAGGAATTCAGCCAAGTAGCCGGCGCTGCCGCGCGCGATCGAGGCCGCCGCCACGGCCGCCACGAGCGCCGCGGCGGCGCCCACGGCCTGGGCCAGCCGCGGCGACCGAAGACCCTGCGCCACATAGGCGGCGGCGCCGGCCGCCTCGGGAAACCGCGCCGACAGCTCGGCATAGCTCAGCCCCGTCAGCGCCGCGAGGGCGCCCGCGATCAGGAAGGCCAGCGGCGCGGCGTCGCCCGCCGCGGCGATGACCGCGCCGACCAGCACATAGATTCCCGCGCCGATGATGGTGCCCGCGCCATAGCAGGACAGCAGGAACAGCCCCAGCCGCCGGCGCAACGCGGGTTGCGCGCGATGGGAAGGAGGGCTGTCCGGATTGTCGCGCGGCACGTTTGCCTCTCCGCTGGCGCGAATTCCGCCCGCGGATGTTAAACCGCGTATCTGTCCGCCGAAATCCGCGCGGTTACTTTATTTTCCGCCCAACGGCGCGTCGCGCACGGTCACCACGCGGAACGTGTGGTCGCGCCTGTCATGGCCCTTCACGCTCAGATACTCGCCCGGTTTGAAGGCGTGGGCGCCGAAGCGGAAGCCGCCCTCGTCGTCCTCGTCGCCGGGCGCATAGGAAAAGGCCCAGCCCTTGCCCTTGCGGATCAGCTGTCCGTGCTCGTCGTCCTCGCCCTCCCAGAAGCGCAGCACGGGGCAGGCGCCCTTCATCTTTGCGAAGGCGGCCTCGTCGATATGTCCGTCCGGCTTGAGCGGGGCGGTGAATTCGTAGCCGTGGCGCGTGCTGCCCTGGGGGTGATTGTGGCTGCGGGCCAGTTCCAGGCGGATGCGTTTGAGCGTCATGGCGTTCTCCTCGTGGGCGACGAACGCAGTCTAGCGAATCCGCCGCCGGAAACGGGATACGAAATTATCCGTAAAACGATGCCGCCGATGCGCCGAATCTCCTACCGCACGTCCCGCGATCCGGGGTAAACCCGGCGCGGCTCTGTCCGGCGCGCGAATTCCGCGGCGCTTGCGGGGCCGAAGGCACACCCAACCCCGGGAGGCGGCGATGACCGCTCCGCCCGACAGCGCGCTGGAAACCCAGCGTCTCGGCCTGGACCCGGCGCTGGCGCGCGCGGTCGCGGAATCGCTCGACCTGGGCGCGGCCGAGGACGCCGTCGCGCGCGTCCTGACGCTCACCCCCACCGATGCCGCGCGCCTGATCGAGACTTTGGCGCCGTTCGAGCGCCAGGCGCTGGTCGAGGCCGCGCGCGGCCGGCTCGACCCCGAGATCCTGTCCGAGCTGGACGAGGACGTGCGCGACGAGGTGGTCGATCTCCTGGGCCCCGCGCGCACCGGCCGGGCGCTGGCCGAGCTCGACACCGACGATGCCGTCGAGGTCATCCAGGGCCTGGACGAGGACGTGCAGGAAGAGGTGCTCGACGCCGTGCCGGCCGCGGCCCGCGCCGATCTGGAGGAAAGCCTTTCCTATCCGGAGGACAGCGCCGGCCGCCTGATGCAGCACGACTTCGTGGCCGTGCGCGCGTCGCAGACCGTGGGCGAGACCATCGACTTCCTGCGCGCCGCGCGCGACCTGCCCGACGATTTCTACGACCTGTTCGTGCTGGACGCCGAACGGCGGCCGGTCAACACCGTGGCGCTGTCCCGCCTGGTGCGCGCCCAGCGTTCCGTGCGCATCGCCGAGATCGTCGAGCCCAAGGCCGAGTTCGTCACCGTGCCGGCCGAGACCGACCAGGAAGAGGTCGCCCACCTGTTCCGCCGCCGCGACCTGGTTTCGGCGCCGGTGGTGGACGCCGTGGGGCGCATGATCGGCGTCATCACGGTCGACGACGTGGTCGAGGTCATCGAGGAGGAGCGCGAGGAAGACATCATGCGCCTGGGCGGCGTGGCCGAGACCGACCTGAACCGCTCGGTCATCGAAACCACGCGCGCGCGCTTCACCTGGCTGTTCGTCAACCTCCTGACCGCGGTGCTGGCCTCGGCCGTGATCGGCCTGTTCGAGCAGTCGATCGAGAAGATCGTGGCCTTGGCCGTGCTCATGCCCATCTGCGCGTCCATGGGCGGCAACGCGGGCACCCAGAGCCTGACCGTCGTCGTGCGCGGCCTGGCCATGGGCCAGATCTCGACGCTGAATGCCATGCGCATCCTGGCCAAGGAGACGCTGGTCGGCAGCGTGAACGGCGTCTTGTTCGCCGTCATCGCCGGCACGCTTGCCGGAATGTGGTTCCAGGACTGGGGGCTGGGCTTCGTCCTTGGCGCGGCCATGATCGCCAACCTGATCGCGGCGGGCCTGGCCGGCACGCTGATCCCGCTCGGCTTCCACTTCTTGAAGATCGACCCGGCCATCTCCTCGGTCGTCTTCCTCACCACCGTCACCGACGTGGTCGGCTTCTTCGCCTTCCTCGGCCTGGCAAGCTGGGTATTGCTCTAGCGCGGCCTGTTCCCGCTAAGATACCGGCAGGGACGACAGCGCATTCGCGAGGGAGGACATCGCCATGGCCGTGACCGTTCACGATATTCCGAAGACGCTCTCCAAGCTCACCCGCATGAAGGGGCGCACGCCCACCTCGTCGCACGACGACCTCGACCCGCATTTCAAGGGGCTGGGCAGCTTCAACGGCGCGGCCATCAACGTGGGCGGCTTCGAGGGCGGCGGCTGCTGGGAGCGCCACACCAAGGGCGAGGAACTGGTCCAGGTGCTGGACGGCGAGGCCGAGCTCGTGATGATGGGCGAGAAGGGCGAGGAGCGGGTCAAGCTGACCAAGGGCCAGTTCGCCATCGTGCCGCCCGGCCTGTGGCACCGCTTCGAGGCGCCCAAGGGCCTGACCCTCTTCGCCGCCACGCCCCAGCCGACCGACCATTTCTACGGCGACGATCCGCGCAAAGAGAAGTGACGCGCCTTCCGGCGCGGGCGCCGGCTTCGCCGCGACCGGCTAGAGCTGGAGCCAGCGCAGGCGCTTCAGGACGCGGATGGTCAGGAAAACGATCGTGCCGACGGCGAACAGGATGGCGAACATCTGGAAGTCGCCGCGTGCGATGGAGAAATCCCCCTCGATCCCGTCGAGGATGACGGCCACGGCCAGCCAGCCGTAGAAGCTGCTCGATTCCTTGAGCAGCACGCGCCGCCAGTTGAAGTGCATGCTGCCGATGGTGCCCGCCAGCCCGCGCGGGCTCGGCAGCCAGCGGTTGGTGGTCCGGCAATACGCCTCGTATTCCGCGCCGAACTTCGCGCGCAGGAAGCTTTCCTCCGCGGCCACGATGGCGATGTAGGTGATCACGGCCAAAAGGCCGCCGATCGCGAAAATGTCGACCCGGTCGGCCAGGCTGAGGAGCGCCAGGCAGATCATCAGGTTGCCGGTGTAAAGCGGATTGCGGCAATGGGCGAACAGCCCATTGGTCACCAGCCTTTCGGCATGGATGCGTTTGTTGAGCCCGCCGCGCTTGATGTATTCGAGCCCGACCGTGAGGATACGAAGCGTCTCGCCGGCCAGCGCCACGGACAGCGCGACCATGTCGAGCCACGGGTCCGTCTCCCAGAGCTCGTCGAGCGGGAGCCAATCGTCCGGGAAGAGGCGCGGGAACGCCAGCACCATGATCGCGAGCGCGACCGGGAACACCTTGTTCCGGTAACGGAAGATGAAGTTGCCGTAGCGGATCAGGACCGGCATACGGTAAAGTGAAAACGACATCGTCTGGCTCCGTTCACTTCACCGCGATGATGCCGCAAAAATTGTACCAGCGGAAAAACTGCTCGACCGAGCGGAAGCCCGCGGTCTGCAGCATCTCCACGTTTTCCTCGAGACGGTACGGAATCAGCACGTTCTCCAGCGACTCGCGCTTGCGCGAGATTTCCATCTCGCTGTAGTGCCGGCGCCGCTTCAGCCGGTAGTAATAGTCGATGAACAGGCGGTTCAGCTGCGAATCCGTCATCGTCAGCTTCTCGACCATCAGCAGGCACCCGCCCGGCCGCAGGCCCTGATAGATCGCATGGAGGAAGCGCTGGCGATAGAGCGGCCGGATGAACATGAGCGTCAGGATCAGGGTCGCGACCGACGCTTCCTCCGCCATGCCGAAGCGGTGCAGGTCCGCCTCGACCAGTTCGTAGGGCCGCTTCACGCCGCCGGCGTCCAGCTTGACGCGCGCCTTCTCCAGCATCTTGGCCGAGTTGTCGACGCCGACGAAGCGCACGCTCGGATCGACCACCCGGTCCAGCGCCAAGAGCGTCGTGGCCGTGGAGCAGCCGAGGTCGTAGAGCGTGGTGCCCGGCTCCGCGAAATCCGCCGCGATCTCGCAGACCATGCGCTGGATCTCCTCGTAGAAGGGGACCGAGCGCGAAACCATGTCGTCGAAGACGCCCGCCGTCTTGGCGTCGAAGGTGAAATCCGTGCTCTCGGTGCCGGCCTCGGTGAAGAGGCGGTCCGGTGCCGGGGCCTCGTCCGTGGACGGCGGATTGGAGCCGCCGGTCGGTAGGCGCGTGACGGTCATGGCGCGTTCCTCGAGCTGCGGCCGGGGGCCGCTTCGCCCTCGCGGCCTGTCCAAGCCGGCGCACTTCTATATCAGATGCGAAATTTCGTCCAGATCGCCCCTCCGCGCGGCCGCGCGCGCGGGCCTCTAAGTGCTTGCGGGCATGGATATTTTCACGTCTCCCGCGCGGCAATGAAGCTCATGCTTCGACGAGCTCAGCATGAGGAGTTTTTTCGAGTCCTCACACTGAGCCCGTCGAAGCGTGGGCTTCCTCATCCCGAGGTCTGCCGAGGGACGAAGGCTTGAGCGCCGAAGGCGATCGAGGCTTCCGTTTTCACCCCACGGTGAAGGCGCCGGCGGCTTTCATCTTGTCGAGCGGCCAGGTGTCGGACAGGCGATAGCCGGCGGGCAGCGGGTCCGACGGGTCCAGCACATATTGGTGGAAGCCCGTGATCCAGCCGCGCCCGGCGATGGTGGCGTCGATCGAGGGCACGGCGCCAACGGTGCCGGTGCCGCGGATCACGCCGGTGAACAGCGTGTCGATGATCGATTCGTGGATGAACTCTTCGCCCACCGTGATCTGCCCGCGCGCGTGCATGACGGCCAGGCGCGCGGCCGTGCCGGTGCCGCACGGGCTGCGGTCGATGCGGCCGGGCGAGACGATCACAGCGTTGCGCGACTGCAGCTTTCCTTCCGCGTTGCGCCGCAACGGCCCGGCCCACAGCGTCTGGTTGATGGTGTGGATCTCGGGGTTGGTCGGGTGCACGGCCTTGATCTGTACCGCCGCCGCGGCCTTGATCTCCTCGCCCAAATCCACCAGCTTCCGGGCCTCGTCGGGCACGATCTTGAAGCCCAGCGCCGCGGCATCCACCAGCATGTAGATCATGCCGCCATAGGCGACATCGACCTTGATCGTGCCGAGGCCCGGCACCTCCACCGGCAGGTCCAGGCCGAAGACGAAGCAGGGCACGTTGTCGAAGGTGACGCGCTCGCACTTGCCGTTGCGGCAATCGGCCTTGACGCGGATCAGGCCGCCCGGCGCCTCGAGCGTCACCATCGTGACCGGCTCGGTCATCGGGATCATGCCGGTCTCCAGCAGGGCCGTGACGGTCGAGATCGTGTTGGTGCCCGACATCGGCGGATAGGACGCCGATTCCATGATGATGTAGCCGGCCTGCGCCTCCGGGTGGGCCGAGGGCTGCACCAGGTTCGCACAGGCGATCACCTTGCCGCGCGGCTCGTGCAGCAGCATCTGGCGCAACTGGTCGCCATGCCGCTCCAGATGCCGCGCCTTCTCGAACATCGTCTTCCCCGGCACGTCGATGACGCCGCCGACAATGACTTCATTGTGCGCGCCCTCGGCATTGACGGCGACGGTGTGGATCATTCGCGAGAAGCGCATGGGGTGGGGTTCCGATGTTGGGGAAGGAATTGGGTATTCTTCTCCATCCCGATACGACGCGGAAGCGTCCCATAGAAGCTGGCACGCCTACTGGGATAACGTTACTCTTTCCACCTGATTGAGCCATATCCGCGTCATTTCGTTGTCGAAATGCTCTTGCTGTAATGACGAAATAAATGGACGACTCGTGCCGAGCTTCGACACTCGCTGGTCGGCGAGAAACAAGCAAAGTAGTCGGTAAGGTTCCAGCGTGACATTCGTTGGATCAAGCATATGGCCCGATCTAAGTCCGTCGACTTCGGGTAATTCGGCCACTTCACACCGTCTGCCTGATATTCTGCTTGCGGGACCGTCACACCGCTTGCCTCATTTTGAAGGAGCCCAGCAAAAAGTTGAATCTCCCCCTATATGTCCGTCGTCTCACGTTGGTTGGTAGTCGTGGCGGGCTCCATCCATGGCGGTTGGTATCTCTACGCGGCTTTGGGAAATGGCGGACATCGTGAAGTCGATCGACAATGCCGCTGTTCCCGCTAAGAAGCGCGGTCCTTATCATCCGCGTAATTCAAACCGAGGCAGTGCCCATTTGGGAACTTGCAAGTAACGACCCGAACGATCGACGGATCATAAAAAAAAGGGGCAGGCCGCAGCCTGCCCCTTCATTTTGTGCATCTGGTGCCTCTCGGCACTTCTGCTTGTTAACGGAGGGGCCGCGAAACCTGATCGGCTAAAAACAGGTGTGTCCCTCGCCGACAATTCGGCCAGAATTGCCCCGTCGCGTCAAGGGAAGCGGGGGACTCATGCGCGCGAAGTATCGGCTTGGCATCGATCTCGGCGTCAATTCTCTCGGTTGGTGCGCTCTCCGCCTCGATGGCAAGGACCGGCTCGCCGAGGTGCTGGACATGGGCGTCCGACTGTTTTCGGATGGCCGCGATCCCAAGAAAGGCACGTCGCTTGCGGCCGACCGCCGTCTCGCACGGCAGATGCGCCGCAGGCGCGACCGCTATCTCCGCCGGCGCGAAAACTTGATGGACGCGCTCGTGCGTCTCGGACTGATGCCGCCCGATCCGGCCGAGCGCAAAAAGCTGGAATCACTGGACCCTTATGAACTCCGGGCGCGAGGGCTCAATGAGATATTGGAGCCGCACCATCTTGGACGCGCCATCTTTCATTTGAATCAGCGCCGCGGCTTCAAATCGAGCCGCAAGATGGACAAGGGCGCGGACGATGAGAAGGAGCGCGGCAAGATCGAGACGGGGGTAGCCAAACTAAGAGCGGCCCTGGAGGAAGGAAGCTACCGCACGGTGGGCGAATATCTTTGGACGCGGCATCGAGAGCGCCGTGCAGTGCGTGTGCGCCTGGCCGGTCGCAGCGCCAAGGAGGAATACGAGTTCTATCCTCAACGCGCGCTCGTGGAGGCCGAGTTCGACGCGTTATGGAGCGCGCAAGCGCTGCACCACCCACAACTTCTGACCGAGGGGGCCAAATCCGCCGTAAAGGATATCGTGTTCTTTCAGCGTCCCTTGCGGCCCGTCGACCCAGGCCGCTGCACGCTCGATCCCAACGACGAGCGCGCGCCGCGCGCCCTGCCCCTTGTTCAAAATTTTCGCATTTACCAGGAACTGAACAACCTGCGCATCGTGGCTCCCGACCAATCCGTGCGCGGATTGACGAAAACCGAGCGGGACCGGGTCTTCGCCAAACTGCAACCGGCGAAGGAATTGACCTTCGACCAGATGCGGAAGCCGAAGCTGCTCGGGCTAGATTCAACGTACCGGTTCAACCTGGAGAGCGCCAAGCGGAAGGGACTCAAAGGCGACGAGACTGGCCGCTTGCTCGCCGATCCCAAGCGGTTCGGGAAGGCTTGGTGGGAATTCGACGAAGCCAAGCAGAACGAGATCGCGAAAGCGATCATCTCAGCCGAGGACGAAGAGGCCCTGTTCGCCCTCGCGCGCGGGAAATGGGGTTTGGACGACTCAGCCGCGCGCGCGGTCGCGCGGGTGTCCCTACCCGACGGATACGGCTTCGTCGGACGCCAAGCGCTGGCGAAGATCGTGCCCATTCTGCGCGACCAGGGCATATCCTATTACGACGCGGCCAAGGAGGCAGGCTATGATCCGTCGGATTTTCGTGCCGATGGCTCGGCCGAACAACTGCCGGATTATCGAGAAAGTCTCGCGCGCCATCTGATCGGCGGTAGCGGCGATCCGGCGGATTCCAAAGAAGAGCGACTTGGACGCTTCCCCAACCCAACCGTCCATATCGGCCTCAACCAGCTCCACCGGCTCGTCAACGAAATGATCGGCGAGCACGGCAAACCGGCCGAGATTGTGGTCGAACTGGCCCGTGATCTCAAACGCAGCCGCAACGAACGTAAGGAAGCCGACGAGCGTCAAGCCGCGGAACAAGAGCGCAACGACCGGCTGCGCGTGGAACTCACGCGACTTGGCCAAAAGATAAACCGGGAAAATTTGATCCGCTTCAAGCTATGGGAAGAGCTGGGACCGCCCCACGACCGGCGCTGCGTCTACACCGGCGAACCGATATCCCTCGGCATGCTGTTTGGCGACCGGGTCGCGGTCGATCACATCTTGCCCTTCAAGGACACGCTCGACGACAGCTTCGCGAATCGCCTGCTGTGCGCGAAGCGCGCCAACGACTACAAGCGCAAGCGTCCGCCCATCGATGCTTTCGGCCAAGGCGCCGACGGGTATGACTGGACGGCCATCCTGCTCCGCGCGGATAATTTGCCGGTAAGTAAACGCTGGCGCTTCGCGGCGGATGCGATGCAACGGTATCTGCGCGACAAGGATTTCCTTGCCCGGCATCTGACGGACACCGCCTACCTCGCGCGGATCGCGCGCGAGTATCTCAGCCAAGTATGCCATGCCGACTGCGTCTGGGCCGTGCCTGGCACCTTGACCGCGCTACTGAGGGGCAAGTGGGGTCTCAATGGCATCCTCTCCGACGCCAATCTCAAGAACCGCGCCGACCATCGCCATCACGCCGTGGATGCCTTCGTCGTCGCCTGCACCGACCGGGCGCTGCTGAAACGGATGAGCGATGCGGGTGCGGCCTCGCGCCTCGACCGCGCGATCGAGGACATGCCGGATCCGTGGGACGGATTCGACCGGGACATGCTACGTGAGCGGGTTCGGTCGGTCATCGTCTCGCTCAAGCCCGACCACGGACGCCAGGGACGACTGCACGAGGAAACGGCCTACGGTCTAGTCGCCGACCCGAGCAAGGAAGACGGCGCGACGGTCGTTTATCGCAAAGCCTTCATCGATCTCAATGAAAACGAGATCGCGCGCATCCGCGATCTGAACCTCCGCGCGCGTGTCTTGGCCCACGTCGCCAGGGCCAAGGCTGATGGCAAGGCGGTCAAGGATGCCTTGGCCGATTATGCCGACAGCGCCGGCAGCGCCGGCAACAAGAATGGCGTCCGCCGCGTCCGGTTGCTCAAGGTCGAGGACCCCTCGGGACTCGTGCCGGTCGGCGAACGCGGCAACGGCAAGACGTATAAAGCGATGAGCGCTGGAGAGAACTGGTGCATCGACATCTTCGAGCAGCCGGACGGCAAGTGGACCGGCACTTCGGTTACGATGTTCCAAGCCAATCGACCAGCGTCTCTGAATGAGAAACGCAAGGGCCATCCCGCCGCGCGGCGCGTTTTGCGCATCCATAAGGGTGACTATCTGAAGCTCGACCATGATGGCGTGGAACGCATCTTCCGAGTGGTGCGTCTTGCAGCAAAGGGCGGCCGAATTTATCTGGCCGAGCATCACGAAAGTGGAGATCTCCAGAAGCGTCACGACGACAAGGACGACCCGTTCCGCTGGGCGTGGCCAACTTACGAGCAATTGAAGGAGCGAGGTGCTCGCAAAGTCGCGGTGGACCCACTTGGCCGCGTCCGCGATCCGGGACCGCCGCGATGACCGGCCGCATCGTGGAGATCGCGGAGGACGGACGCCATTTGGTCCTGTCGCGCGGCTTCATGGTGGTCAAGGCCGAGGGCGAGGAACTGGCGTGCGTGCCGCTTGGCGCCCCTGCCTCTCGAACTTCCAGCCCCAACCGCCGCGCCGTGATGCTCAGCGGGTACCGCCTCATATGGATGATGGCGCTATTCGACCTGCCTGTGCTGAGCAAGAAGGAGCGCAAGGCGGCGGCCAAGTTGCGCTACTTCCTCTTGGACCAGGGCTTCGAGATGTCGCAGCTCTCGGTCTACATGCGCTTCTGCTCGGGCAAGGAGCAGGCGGAAACCCTGACCAAGCGGGTCGAAAAGGGCACGCCCCTGACTGGTAAAGTTTACATCGTGTATTTCACCGACAAGCAATACGAGAACATCGTCTGCTTCGATGGGCGAAAACGGGAACCCGGCCGGAAGAACCCCGAGCAGTTCCTCCTGCTATAAGTCGGGAAAGATAGATTTTTTAACCCAGATAAAGAAAAAACGCCCTGTTTCCAGGGCGTTAAGGGTGCTTGGATTTTAGCCGATCAGGTTTCGCGTCCCAATCGCAACTGCCAGTCCTATCCGGCCTATGCCGCGCCGGATTTTAGCCGATCAGGTTTCGCGGCCCAACCGCAACCCTCCCTCGCTCTTCTGGCTTGGCTTGGTGATTTTAGCCGATCAGGTTTCGCGGCCCAACCGCAACGCAAGCCCAAGGCGAAGATGATCGTCAGTATTTTAGCCGATCAGGTTTCGCGGCCCAACCGCAACAATACCTCTCCACCAAGCCAAGCCAGAAGAATTTTAGCCGATCAGGTTTCGCAGCCCAACCGCAACATCTCCCTCCCCATACCGCCCATAACAAGGATTTTAGCCGATCAGGTTTCGCGGCCCAACCGCAACTCTCCGGCGGTGTAGGCGGCTTGCCAAGTTATTTTAGCCGATCAAGTTTCGCGGCCCAACCGCAACTCGTCTCCACTGCGTATGGGATTAAGCTGGATTTTAGCCGATCAGCTTTCGCGTCCCAATCGCAACTACAGTGGCGAATGACTGGGCGGCGATTAACCTGAAGGAAAAAGCACTGTGGGCTGCCGCCCTTCCAATTGCAGGTCACCGGTCATTTCTCCTAGTGGCGACCGGAGCCCCGCTTTGCCGCACGGACTTAGCGGGCCGGGGCGGTAACTGATTAACGCTGTGCATAGGGTTGACGCGCTGCTGCGTGACGCGCTGGTGCCAGTAAGCAATGTCGATGCGGTGGCCGCGCAGTAAGAAGCTGATATGTGATGCGGGTTAGATGACGATTGCTCGATCGTTTCCGCTTGTTGCTTCGTTCAAACTGCTTTCGGGATAGGGGTCCGCGCCGATGCTGACGGCCCGCTTTGATGATGCTTTCCAGTTCGCGCATGCGCTGCATCGGGGCCAGTGTCGTAAGGGCACGGCGATTCCCTATATCTCGCATCTGATGGCGGTGGCCGCGCTGGTCGTCGAGCATGGCGGCGACGAGGACCAGGCCATCGCCGCGTTGCTGCACGACGCGCCGGAGGATCAGGGCGGCGCCGAGACGTTGGCGGAAATCAAACGGCGCTTCGGTGACGGCGTGGCGGGCATCGTGGCGGACTGCACCGATGCCTGGGTTGAACCCAAGCCGCCCTGGCGGCCGCGCAAGGAAGCCTACCTCGCCGCGCTGCCGGCCAAGCCGCCGCGCTCGCTGCTGGTTTCGCTCGCGGACAAGACGCACAACGCCGAGGCCGTGCTGGCCGATTACCGCAGTCTCGGCGATGCGTTGTGGCCGCGCTTCAACGGCGGCGCCGAGGGCACGCGCTGGTTCTATCGCGCGCTGGCCGACTTCTTCGCGCGCTCGCTGCCCGGCCCTTTGGCCGACCGGCTGGCCCGCGCGGTCGAGGGGTTCGCCGGCGAACGGACGGGGTGACGGAGCGGCTGGGCGGTTCCCGCCCCGTGTGCGGCATCTCGCGGCCACGTACGCGCGACAATCGGGCAAGTACGCGGCTGCGGCGGTCCGTTGGCGCGGGGTCTTTCCGCTTTGCGCGCGATGGAGGCCCGTTTGTCGCGCCAATGAATGCGCCATTGCGCCCTTCATCACACCGTTCATTGCGCCCATCATGGCCCCGTTCATTGGCCCGATGTTTCCCGCGACCCCCGGGGCGATCCGCAACGGGAATCTTGACCTTCCGCGCACGGGCGCGTAACTTTCTTACAGTTGACGTTAACGTCAATTTTGAGGGGCGGCATGGCCGAGCGCTATACCATCCAGGAGGTCGGCAAGGAGTTCGGGCTCACCGCCCGGGCCCTGCGCCATTACGAAGAGCTGGGTCTGTTGGCGCCCGCGCGGCGCGGCACCGTGCGGCTTTATTCCGAGAACGACCGCAAGCGCCTGCGCCTGGTCCTGCGCGGCCGGCGCCTGGGCTTCAGCCTGGAGGAGATCGGCGAGATGCTGACGCTCCATTACGCGCGGCCCGGCGAGGTGCGCGATCCGGCCTACAGCCAGGCGCGCATCGCCTCGCACCGCGCCAAGCTGGGCGAACTGAAGGACGACGTTTCCATGGCGCTCGACTGGCTCCACTATCTCGAAGGCCGCCTGGCGCAGCAGATGCCGAAGCGGGCGTGACGCCGCTTTTTTCTTCGAGGATACGATGAACGCGCCCGCGCCCCGTTTCACGCCTAAGGATCCTGCGTTCGAAGCGCGCATCCGCGCGAGCTTCAAGACGCAGCGCTTTCTCGCGCTGCTCGGCGCCACGCTGGAAACCGTGCGTCCCGGTTATGTCGAGATGCATCTGCCCGGCCGCGCCGATCTGCGGCAGCAGCACGGGTATTTCCATGGCGGCGCCATCGCGACGATCTTCGACAGCGCGTCCGCCTATGCGGCCTTCACCCTGATTCCGCCGCACGAAACCATCCTGACCGTGGAGTACAAGCTCAACTTGCTCGCACCCGGCAAGGGCGACCGGCTGATCGTGCGCGCGAATGTCGTTAAGCCGGGCCGTACGCTGACCGTCGTTCAGGCCGACGCGTTCGGTGCGTCTGCGGACGGCGAGATTTTATGCGCGACCACGCTCCAGACCTTGATGGCGGTGCCCGAGCGCCCGCTGACGCCGCCGGACTGAAGGAGACTTCGTCATGATCCCGAACCGCACGCCGGCACTCGACTTCGGCCTCGGCGAATCGGCCGACATGCTGCGCGACACGGTCGCGCGCTTCGCCGCGGCCGAGATCGCGCCGCGCGCCGATGCGATCGACAGGACCAACGAATTCCCGCGCGATCTGTGGCCCAAGCTCGGTGAATTGGGCCTGCACGGCATCACGGTCGAGGAAGAATTGGGCGGCGCCGGGCTCGGCTATCTCGAACACTGCATCGCGATGGAGGAGATCAGCCGCGCCTCGGCCTCGGTCGGCCTGTCCTACGGCGCGCACTCGAACCTCTGCGTCAACCAGATCCGCCGCAACGGCACCGAGGCGCAGAAGCGCCGCTATCTGCCGAAGCTGATCTCGGGCGCGCATGTCGGCGCCTTGGCCATGAGCGAGCCCGGTGCCGGTTCCGACGTCATCGGCATGAAGACGCGGGCGGAGAAGAAGGGAGACCGCTACGTCTTGAACGGCAACAAGATGTGGATCACCAACGGGCCGGACGCCGAGACGCTCGTGGTCTATGCCAAGACCGATCCTGCCGCCGGGCCGCGCGGCGTCACCGCGTTCCTGATCGAGAAGGGCTTCAAGGGTTTCCGCACGGCGCAGAAGCTGGACAAGCTCGGCATGCGCGGCTCCAACACCTGCGAGCTGATCTTCGAGGATTGCGAGGTGCCGGCCGAGAACGTGCTGGGTCAAGTGGGCGCGGGCGCCAAGGTGCTGATGAGCGGCCTCGACTACGAGCGCGCCGTGTTGGCTGCGGGGCCGCTCGGCATCATGCAGGCCTGCATGGACGCGGTGGTGCCGTATCTGCACGCGCGCAAGCAGTTCGGCCAGCCCATCGGCCAGTTCCAACTGATGCAGGGCAAGCTCGCGGACATGTACACCACCATGAACGCGGCCAAGGCCTATGTGTATGCCGTCGCGCGCGCCTGTGACCGCGGCGAGACCACGCGCGCCGACGCGGCGGGTGCGATCCTGTATGCCGGCGAGAAGGCGACCTGGATGGCGCTGGAGGCGATCCAGTGCCTGGGCGGCATGGGCTATGTCAACGAGTCGCCCACCGGCCGCCTCTTGCGCGACGCCAAGTTGTACGAGATCGGCGCGGGCACCAGCGAAATCCGCCGCTGGCTGATCGGCCGCGAGCTGTTCGAGCAGACGTCCTAGGTCCCGGTTGTCCCGTCCCAATCCGCAACGCTAAGGTGAAGCCATGGCATCCGATCCCATCGTCATCGTCGACGGCGCGCGCACGCCCATGGGCGGTTTCCAGGGCGAGCTGACGCCATTGCGCGCGCCGGATCTGGGTGCTGTGGCGATCCGCGCGGCGCTACACCGCGCTTGCGTGGCGCCGGGCGAGGTGGACGAGGTCATCATGGGCTGCGTGCTCGCGGCCGGGCAGGGCCAGGCGCCCGCGCGCCAGGCCGCGCGCTTCGCGGGGCTGCCGGATTCGGTCGGCTGCACCACCATCAACAAGATGTGCGGCTCGGGCATGAAGGCGGTCATGCTGGCGCACGACCTGATCGCCGCCGGCACCAACCGGATCATGGTCGCGGGCGGCATGGAGAGCATGACCAACGCGCCCTATCTGCTCGACCGCGCCCGCGGCGGCTACCGCATGGGCCATGGGCGCGTGCTCGATCATATGTTCTTGGACGGGCTGGAGGATGCCTACGACAAGGGCCGCCTGATGGGCAGCTATGCCGAGGACACCGCCCGGCATTTCCAATTCACCCGCGCCCAGCAGGACGACTACGCGCTGGAATCGCTCGCGCGCGCGAAACGCGCCCAGGCCGACGGCACCTTCGCGCGCGAGATCGCGCCCGTCGAGGTGAAGGGCCGCAAGGGCACGGTCACGGTCTCGACCGACGAGCAGCCGCGCGCGGCGGATCCGGCCAAGATCCCGGCCTTGAAGCCCGCCTTCCGCGAGGGCGGCACGGTGACGGCGGCCAACTCCTCCTCCATCTCCGACGGGGCGGCCGCGCTCGTGCTCATGCGCCTGTCCGAGGCCGAGACGCGCGGGCTCAAGCCGCGTGCCGCCATCCGCGGCCACGCGACCCACGCGCAAGAGCCGGCCTGGTTCACCACCGCGCCGGTCTTCGCGATTCGCGCGCTGCTCGACAGGCTGGGCTGGCGGAACGAGGTGGTCGATCTCTACGAGGTCAACGAGGCCTTCGCCGTCGTCGCCATGGCGGCCATGCGCGAGCTGGATCTGCCTCACGCTAACGTCAACGTCAATGGCGGAGCCTGCGCCCTCGGCCATCCCATCGGCGCATCGGGTGCACGAATCCTGGTGACCCTGATGAACGCGCTGGAAACGCGCGGACAGAAGCGCGGCGTCGCCGCGCTCTGCATCGGCGGCGGTGAGGCCACGGCCTTGGCCGTCGAGACGCTGAATTGAACCGGCCAAGGGAGAAACAGATGGCGCGCAAGAAGATTTCCTCCGGCTCCAAGTTCGAGGCGCTGCTGGGCTATTCCCGCGCGGTGCGTGACGGCGAATGGGTCTTCCTGTCGGGTACCACGGGCTTCGATTACAAGAAGCACGTGATTAGCAAGGACGTGGTGGCCCAGACCAAGCAGATGCTGGCCAACATGGAATGGGGCCTGAAGCAGGCCGGCGCCACGTTCGAGGACATCGTGCGGCTGCGCCTCTATATGGTCCGCCAAAAGGATTTCGAGCGGGTGGCGCGCGTGATCGGGGAACGCTTCGGCCATATCCGCCCGGCCAATACCATGATCACCTCGGCTTTTGCCGATCCGCGCATCCTGGTCGAGATGGACGCGACCGCCCTGGTGCGCGCGAAGCACAAGGCGACCAAGCGCCGCCCGGCCCGCCGCTAACGTCACATTTATATAAAGAAGGGGAGGAGAGAATGGCGCTTCACACCATCCCGGCCCGGCGCGGTCTCGCGCTCGCGGTCAAGAAAGGCCAGCACTACAAGGTGATCAACACCCACGGCTATCAGATCGTGGACCATTGGGCGTTCAATGCCGACGACCCGAAGGAATTCATGTCCATGGAGCATTGCCACGTCGCCATCGACAAGCTGACCCCCGTGGTCGGCGATTCCATGGTCACCAACAAGCGCCGGCCGATCATCACCCTGATGGAAGACACCTCGCCCGGCGTCCACGACACGCTGATCGCGGCGTGCGACATCTACCGCTATCAGCAGCTCGGCGCGAAGGGCTATCACGACAATTGCACGGACAATCTGGCCGCGGCGCTGAAGGCGCTGGGCGTTGCGCAGCCCGAGACGCCGTGCCCGTTCAACCTCTACCAGAACACCCAGTACCATGCGGGCAAGGGCTTCGCGTATCTGCCCACGGTCAGCAAGAAGAACGACTACGTCCTGTTCCGTGCGGACATGGATGCGGTGGTGGCGTTCTCCTGCTGCCCGCAGGACATGGTGCCGGTCAACAGCGGCAATCCGACCGACGCGCACGTCGAAGTCATCTGAACAAGAAAACCAGGGAGGGGATCATGGCGAAGGGGAAACTGATCGAGATCAAGGCGCGTCACGGCAAGGGCGCGTTCGTGAAGAAGGGCCAGAAGATCAAGGTCATCAACACGCATGGCACCCAGGTGGTGGACACCTGGGCGTTCAATGCCGCCGACCTGCGCGAGTTCATGTCGATGGAGCATTGCCGCGTGTGGGTGCAGAACTACCGCGTCCACAAGGGCGACGCGCTGGTCACCAACAAGCGCCGCCCGATTCTGAAATGGATGGAAGACACCTCGCCCGGTGTGCACGACACGATGCTGGCCGCCTGCGATCGCTATCGCTACCAGCTTCTCGGCTGCAAGGAATACCACCGAAACTGCAACGACAATCTGTGGGAAGCCATGATCGAGCTGGGCTGCCACATCAGCGAGACGCCGTCGCCCTTGAACCTGTGGCAGAACACGCCGGTCGAGAAGGGCGGCAAGGTGGTCAACCTGCCGACCGTGTCGAAGAAGGGTGACTACGTCCTCTTCCGCGCAGAGATGGACGCCATCGTCTGCTTCTCGGCCTGCCCACAGGATATCATCCCGATCAACTCTAAGTCGCCCAAGTCGGCGCACTTCCAGATCATCTGACGGCGATTCCCGCGTGATCTTGTCCGAGCAGCAAACCCTTGTCCGCGATACGGCGCGCAGCTTCTCCTCCGAGAAGCTGGCGCCCTTCGCGGCCGAGCGCGAGCGTTCGGGCGTCTTCCCCAAGGATGCGATGGACGAAGCCGCCGCGCTCGGCTTCTGCGGCATGCTGGTGCCGGAGGAGTGGGGCGGGGCCGCGCTCGACCATGTCTCCTATGCCGCCGCGTTGGAGGAGATCGCGGTCGGCGACGGCGGATTGGCGGGTGCGTTGAGCGTACAGAACTCCGTCGTCTGCATGCCGCTGGTCCATTTCGGCACGGAGGAACAGAAGACGCGCTGGCTCAAGCCGCTCGCGCGCGGCGAGATGATGGGCGGCTTCTGCCTGACCGAGCCGCAGGCCGGATCGGACGCCTCGGCGTTGAAGGCGCGCGCCCGGCGTGACGGCAATGGTTACCTGCTCAGCGGCACAAAGCAGTTCGTCACCATGGGCGCCACGGCCGGCTTGGTGATCGTCTTCGCCGTCACCAATCCCGAAGCCGGCAAGCGCGGCATTTCGGCTTTCCTGGTGCCCAAGGACGCCAAGGGCGTCGAAGTCGCGCGCATCGAGGACAAGATGGGGCAGCGTCATATCGACGCGGCTCAGCTTCGCTTCGACGAGGTGCGGCTGCCGGGCGAAAGCCTCCTGGGCAAGGAAGGCGAGGGCTACAAGATCGCCCTGGCCAATCTGGAGGGCGGGCGCATCGGCATTGCTTCCCAGGCGCTGGGCATCGCCCGCGCCGCTTTCGAGGCCGCGCGCGCCTACGCGAAGGAACGCGAGGCGTTCGGCAAGAGGTTGGCCGATCTGCAGGCCGTCTCGTTCAAGCTGGCCGACATGGCGGTGGAGATCGAGGCCGCCCGGCTGATGATCCATCACGCGGCCGAATTGCGCGACGCGGGGCGGCCGTGCCTCAAGGAAGCGTCGATGGCCAAGCTGTTCGCCAGCGAGATGGCCGAGCGGGTCTGCTCGGAGGCCATCCAGATCCACGGCGGCTACGGTTATCTCGAGGATTATCCCGTCGCGCGCTACGCCCGCGACGTGCGTGTGTGCAAGATTTACGAAGGTGCCAGCGACATCCAGCGCCTGGTCATCGGCCGCGCGGTTTTGGAGGAGAGTGCGTCGTGAGTGAGCCCATCGAGTTCTATTTCGATTTCTCCTCGCCCTATGCCTATCTGGCAGCGGCGGAAATCGACACGCTGGCCGCCAAGCATCACCGCAATGTCGTTTGGAAGCCGATGATGCTGGGCATCGCGCTTAAGATGACAGGCAACAAGCCCCTGGTGGATGTGCCCATGAAGGGCGAGTACATGCGCCGCGATATTCCGCGCACGGCCAAGCGCCTGAAGCTGCCTTTCGTCTGGCCGGAGAAATTTCCCTATGCCGCCATCGCGGCCAGCCGCGCCTTCTATTGGCTGTCGGCGCGCGATGAGACCAAGGCCAAGCTGTTCGCGCGCGCGATCTTCACCGCCTATTTCGGCCATGGCAAGAACGTGGACACACCGGAAGCCGTGGCCGAGGTGGCGTCTCACCTTGGCGTGCCCAAGGAGGAAACCTTGGTTGCTCTGCAAGACCAAGCTGTGAAGGACAGGCTCAAGGCCGAGACTGACGCGGCCATTGCCAAGGGCGTGTTCGGCTCGCCCTTCTTCATCGTCGATGGCGAGCCCTATTGGGGCCAGGACCGGCTGGCCGACGTGGCGCGCCAGTTGGGGGGGGCATGAGCGATATCGCCGCCGTCGCCCACGCGTTCGACTTCGTCGCGCGCAAGCATGTCTCCCAGCGCCGAAAGGGCACCAGCGAAGAGCCCTATATCAATCACCTGATCGAGGTGGCGCACCTCTTGGCCGAAGCCACGAACGGCGCGGACACGGTGCTGGTGATGGCAGGCGCCTTGCACGACGTGATCGAGGACACCGACGTGACCGCGGAAGAACTGGCCGCTTCGTTTGGCGCGGAGATCGCTGCGCTCGTGCTGGAGGTGACGGACGACGAGGCGCTGTCCTATGCCGAGCGCAAGCGGCGCCAGGTCGAAACCGCGCCGCACATCTCGACCCGTGCCAAGCTGATCAAGCTGGCGGACAAGACCAGCAACCTGCGCAGCTTGGTGGCTAGCCCGCCTAAGCTTTGGGACGGCGCGCGGCGGCGAGAATACGCGCGCTGGTCGCGCGAGGTGGCCGTCCATTGCATGGGCATCAACGACGCCCTCGACCGCGCCTTCGAAGAGGCCTACCGGGCCGCCGCCCGGCAATCCGGGCTGGAGGCGGCATGACGGTCATCCGTAGCAGCGTCGATTCCCGCGGCGAATCATTCAAGGAGAACGCGCGCGCCATGCGCGCGGTGGTCGAGGATTTGCGCGCCAAGGTGGCCGAGATCAAGCTGGGCGGGCCCGAGACGTCGCGCCAGCGTCACGTTTCACGTGGCAAGCTGCTCCCCCGCGACCGTGTGCGGACATTGCTCGATCCCGGTGCGCCGTTCCTCGAACTATCGCAATTGGCGGCCTACGGCATGTATGGCGGCGAAGTGCCGGCGGCCGGCATCATCACCGGCATCGGCCGCGTCTCGGGCCAGGAATGCGTGGTGGTGGCCAACGACGCCACGGTGAAGGGCGGCACCTACTATCCCATCACGGTGAAAAAGCACATCCGCGCCCAGGAAATCGCGCGGCAGAACAATCTGCCCTGCATCTATTTGGTCGATTCCGGCGGCGCCAACCTGCCCAATCAGGACGAGGTCTTTCCCGACCGCGAGCATTTCGGGCGCATCTTCTTCAACCAGGCCAATATGTCGGCCCAGCGCATTCCGCAGATCGCGGTGGTGATGGGCTCGTGCACCGCGGGCGGCGCCTATGTGCCCGCCATGTCGGACGAATCGATCATCGTGAAAGGCCAGGGCACCATTTTCCTGGGCGGCCCGCCGCTGGTGAAGGCGGCCACGGGCGAGGTGGTGACGGCGGAGGAGTTGGGCGGCGCCGACGTCCACACGCGCGTCTCGGGCGTGGCCGACCATTTCGCGCAAGACGACGCCCATGCGCTGGCGACCGCGCGCCGCATCGTGGCCAACCTCAATCGCGCGAAGAACGTTTCGATGCCGACGCGCGCGCCGGTTGCACCGCTCTACGATCCGGCCGAGATCTACGGCATCGTCCCGTCGGATGTGCGAAAGCCCTATGACGTGCGCGAGGTGATCGCGCGTATCGTGGACGGCAGCGAGCTGGACGAGTTCAAGGCGCTCTACGGCCCGACGCTCGTGTGCGGCTTCGCCCATATCTACGGCTATCCCGTGGGCATCATCGCCAATAACGGCATCCTGTTCTCGGAATCGGCGCTCAAGGCCGCGCACTTCATCGAGCTGTGCTGCCAGCGCGGTATCCCGCTGGTCTTCCTGCAGAACATCGCGGGCTTCATGGTCGGTAAGAAATACGAGGCCGGCGGTATCGCGCGCGACGGCGCCAAGATGGTCACGGCCGTGGCTTCGGCCAACGTGCCGAAGTTCACCGTGATCATCGGCGGCAGCTACGGCGCGGGGAACTACGCCATGTGCGGCCGCGGCTATGACCCGCGCCTGATCTGGATGTGGCCGAACTCCCGCATCTCCGTCATGGGCGGCGAGCAGGCGGCCAGCGTCCTGGCCCAGGTGCGTCGCGACAATATCGAGGCGCGCGGGGAAAAGTGGCCGGCCGACGAGGAGGAGAAGTTTAAGGCGCCGATCCGCGCGCAGTATGAAAGCCAGGGTCACCCTTACTACGCCAGCGCGCGCCTGTGGGACGACGGGGTGATCGACCCGGCCGAGACGCGTATGGCGCTCGGCCTCGGTATCTCTGCCTCCCTCAACGCCCCCATCGAGCCGACGCGCTTTGGCGTCTTCCGGATGTGACGCCATGAGCGATGCCATCCAGATCTCCGTCGATGCCGACGGCCAGGCCAGGGTCACCCTGAACCGGCCGGAGGTTCACAACGCCTTCGACGACGCGCTGATCGCCCGCTTGACTGAGACCTTCGAGTCCCTGGGTAATCGGGACGATGTGCGCGTGGTGGTGGTAGCCGCCAACGGCAAGAGTTTCTCGGCGGGGGCGGACCTTGGCTGGATGCGGCGGATGGCCAACTATTTGGAGGCCGAGAACCGCGCCGACGCCGAGCAGCTCGCGCGGCTGATCCACGTGCTCGATTCGTTGCCCAAGCCCACGGTCGCGCGGGTGCAAGGTGCCGCGATCGGCGGCGGCGTCGGGCTGGTCGCGGCCTGTGATGTGGCGATTGCATCCGAAGCGGCTTCCTTCGCGCTGTCCGAAGTGCGGCTCGGCCTCATCCCCGCGGTTATCAGCCCCTATGTCATCGGCGCCATCGGCCCGCGCCAGGCGCGGCGCTACATGCTGACGGCCGAGCGCTTCGATGCGGTGGAGGCCAAGCGGATCGGCTTGGTCCACGACACGGTTCCGGCGGCGAACCTGGATGCCGCGGTCGACGCCGTCGTCACCGCGCTCCTGCTGGGCGGACCGGAAGCGGTGCGCGAGTCCAAGGCGTTGGCTCGCGACGTCGGCGGCAGCCCGGATGAGGAGACGCGCGCCGATACCGCGCGGCGCATCGCGCGATTGCGCGCCTCGCCCGAAGGGAAGGAGGGCGTCTCGTCCTTCCTTGAGAAGCGCAAGCCGCGCTGGCAGGCGCCGTGAGCGAAGCGATCGTCCTTCATACGGTGGATGCGCGCGGCGTCGCCACGGTGACGTTGAACCGGCCGGAATTGCACAACGCCTATAACGGCGACCTGATCGACGGCATCGCCTCGGCCTTCGGCGCCTTGCGCAACGACCCCCACGTGCGCGCCGTGGTTCTGCGCGCCAACGGCAAGCATTTCTCGGCGGGGGCCGATCTCGGTTGGCTGCGCCAGGCGGCGGACTTCACGCCCGAGCAGAATCTGGATTTCTCGCTGCGCACCACGGGCGCCATGCGCGCGCTGATGGAGTTTCCCGTACCGACCGTGGCGCTGGTGCACGGCGCGTGCTTCGGCGGCGGCACGGGGCTGGTTGCAGCCTGCGATATCGCCATCGCGGGCGCGGACTCGACCTTTGCGCTGACCGAGGTGCGCGTGGGTGTGAACCCGGCGCCGATCATGCGCCCCATGAACGCCGCCATTGGGCCGCGCCAGGCGCGGCGCTATGCCCTGACCGGCGAGCGATTCGACGCGGCGGAAGCCCGCCGCATCGGCCTGGTGCATGAGGCCGTGCCGCGCGAGGAGCTGGAGACCGCGCTCTCCCGCATCGTCGACGCGCTGCTTCTCGGCGGGCCGCAGGCGCTGCGCGAAACCAAAGCATTGGCTTTCGCAGTGGGCGAGCTTTCGACCGACGATGCCACCGTGCGCGCGATGGCGACCGTGGCCGCCAAGCGCCGTGCCTCCGCCGAGGCACGCGAGGGGCTGGGCGCTTTCCTGGCGAAGCGGCTGCCTGCCTGGGCGCCGAAGGGAGGCGCTTGAATGCGTGCGCGTCATCAACCGCTCGCGGCCTTCGCGCTTACCGCGATTCTCATCCTTCTCGTCGCCTCGTCGGTCGCCGAGTCCGTCAACTATTTTTATCTTTTGGTGATCGGTCTGGTGGCGGCCTCGGTGACCGTGTTCACCATCATGTTCCCGACCTCTTACTTCTTCTCAATCGCGCTGGCGAACTTCTTGGTCGTCTATACCTGCGTCTTCACCTTCATCCGCCTCACGGCTTTCTCCAGTTTGGAAGCCTGGGTTGTGCATGCCGGCTACGCGATGCCCGTGGTCGCATTCGTCGCCGGCGCGATCTGGCACCGCCAGGCCATACGCTCGATCGTCCATGCGGCTGAAGCCAGCCATCGCCCGCAATTCCTGCGCGCATTTACGTGGCTCGTTCCGCTGATGTTCCTCACGGCACTGGCGTTCTTTGTACCGATCTATGGGCTTTCGCATGAGATGGAAGGGATGCTGTTCCTTCTCAAGATGGCGGTCGCCTCTGCTGTCGTGCTGTTGGCGAGCCGGTACATGGCCATCTTCCTCTTGGATGCGGGGCTTCTCTTCGAGGGATTTTTCACCCATGCCGGTCGCCTGTTCCTGCCGGCTTTCGCTTTCCTGACGTTTTATTCGCTTCTGGTCATCGTCTTCGCGTGCATCTACCGCATCATGGATCGCATCTCGACTCATGGCGTGTTTTTGGTTCTGGGGCAGGTGAAGCGCATCAGCTTTCCCGAAGCGATCTATTATTCGGTCGCGACCATCAGTGCCTTAGGCTCGGGCGATATCGTGCCGACGCACGACATCGTGCGCATCGCGTCGGCGGTCGAAGTGGTATGCGGCGTACTGCTCCTGATGTTCGGCGTCAGCGAGCTGATCACCTATGCCCGCCGCCGGGATGCCGCCCATTCCCACGACCGGAAAAATCCATGATCCGTTCCGTGCTCATCGCCAACCGGGGCGAGATCGCCTGCCGCGTCATCCGCACGGCGCGGCGCATGGGCATCCGCAGCGTGGCCGTCTATTCCGACGCCGATGCCAATGCGCGCCACGTGGCCCTGGCGGATCAGGCCTTCCATATCGGCCCGGCGGCGGCGGCCGAGAGCTATCTGAATGTCGAGGCCATCCTGCGCGCGGGCCGGGAGTCGGGCGCGGAAGCGATCCATCCCGGTTACGGCTTTCTGTCCGAGAATGCCGGCTTCGCCGAGGCCTGCGCCAAGGCCGGCATCGTCTTCATCGGTCCGCCGCCCTCGGCCATCGAATCCATGGGCTCGAAGAGCGGCGCCAAGGCGCTGATGGTGAAGGCGGGCGTGCCGGTGGTGCCGGGGTATCATGGTGCGGACCAAAGTGCCGCGCTGTTGAAGCGCGAGGCGGAGAAGATCGGCTTTCCCGTGCTGATCAAGGCGACCGCCGGCGGTGGCGGGCGCGGTATGCGCGTGGTCGAGACGGCGGAAGTGTTTGATTCGGCGTTGGAATCCGCCCAGCGGGAATCCCAGGCGGCGTTCGGGGATGCGCGCGTTTTGGTCGAGAAGTACCTGGAAAGGCCGCGGCATATCGAGATTCAGGTCTTCGCCGACGGGCATGGCAACGCGATTCACCTATACGAGCGCGAATGCTCGATTCAACGCCGGCATCAGAAGGTGATTGAAGAGGCACCTGCGCCGGGCCTGTCTCCGGAAAGGCGCGCCGCCATGGGACAAGCGGCGGTCGCGGCGGCGAAAGCGGTCGGCTATGTCGGCGCCGGAACGGTAGAATTCATCGCCGGACACGATGGCGCGTTCCACTTCATGGAGATGAACACGCGCCTGCAGGTCGAGCATCCGGTGACCGAGATGATCACGGGGCTGGACCTGGTCGAATGGCAGTTCCGCGTCGCCTCGGGCGAAAAGCTTCCGTTGACCCAAGTGGAAATCCCCCTGCGCGGCCATGCCATCGAGGCGCGCGTCTATGCCGAGGACCCGGCGCGCGGCTTCCTGCCGTCCACGGGCAGCTTGCGCCATCTGCGCTTCCCAAAGGCATCGCCGGACCTGCGCGTCGAGACCGGCGTGCGGCCGGGCGATGCGGTCTCGATCCACTACGACGCCATGATCGCCAAGCTGGTGGCCTGGGGCGAGGACCGGGGCGAAGCCGTGCGCCGCATGGCGAGCGCGCTCGCGCAAACCCAGGTGGTCGGCGTCGCCAGCAACGTGACGTTCCTCTCTGCGGTGGTGGCCCAGCCCGATTTCGCCGCCGGTCAACTCGACACCGGCTTCATCCCGCGCCACGAGGCCGCGCTTCTGCCGCCGCAGGCCCCCGCGCCCGACGACGCGCTGGCCCTTGCCGTCCTGCACGAGGTGCTCGCGCGCGCCGCGCGGGCCAAGGCGCGCGCGGCCGCGTCCGGAGATCCGCATTCGCCCTGGCATACGACCGGCGGCTGGCGCCTCAACGACACCGGACGCCACGCGCTTCGCCTCCGCGACGGGGAACGCACCGTCGAAGTGATGGTTCACTATCGGAAGGACGGCTGGCGTCTCGACCTGCCCGGCGGCGTGGCCGAGGCGCGGGGCCGCCTCGACGCCGACGGCGATATCGCGGCCACCATCGGCGGCCGCACGCTGCACGCCACGGTCGTCCGCGCGGGCGCCGAGATCGACGTCTTCCTCGGCGGACAGCGCTGGCGCCTCGTGGTCGACGATCCGCTGGCGGCGGCGGCCGCTTCCGAGCAGGGCACGGGGCACCTCACCGCGCCCATGCCGGGCAAGGTGCTGAAGCTGTTGGTCCAGGCGGGCGATACGGTCGCGCGCGGCGCGCCGCTCATGGTGCTGGAGGCCATGAAGATGGAGCACACGATCGCCGCACCCGCCGACGGCACGGTGACCGCGGTGAATTTCCAGGCGGGCGAACAAGTCTCGGAGGGGGCCGAGCTTCTGGCTTTCGAAGCGAACGGGAAGACGGCCAAGGGAAAGCGGACATGAGAATCGGCGCGGTCAGCATCTACGTCTCCGACCAAGACGCGGCGCTCGCCTTCTGGATCGAGCGGGCGGGCTTTGAGCTGCGCTTCTCGGCGCCCATGGGCAGCGACGGCGGGCGCTGGATCGAGGTCGGGCCGCCCGGCGCCGAATCCGCCATCGTCCTCTACCCGCGCGCGATGATGGCCGACTGGGCCCAGCACAAACCCTCGATCGTGTTCGAATGCGGCGACATCCACGTCACGCACGAGAGCATGGCCGCGCGCGGCGTCACCTTCACGCAAGCGCCCAAGCGCCTGCCTTGGGGCATGTTCGCGGCCTTCGTCGATCCCGACGGCAACTGGTTCGGCCTGCGCGAGCGGCGCGTGTCGTGATGCGCCTGCCGAAGTCGGTCAAGCTCGTCGATGTCGGCCCGCGCGACGGGCTGCAGAACGAGGCCAAGAGCGTTCCGGCCCAAGCCAAGATCGCCTTCATCGAGCGGCTGGCCGAGGCGGGCATCCCATCGGTCGAGGCCGGCGCCTTCGTCTCGCCGAAATGGGTGCCCCAGATGGCCGACACGGCGCAAGTTTTGGCCGGCCTCAAGCGCAAGTCGGGCACGTCCTATCCGGTCTTGGTGCCCAACATGAAGGGCTTCGAGGCCGCGGTCGCGGCGAATGTCGAGGAGATCGCGGTCTTTGGCGCCGCGTCCGAAAGCTTCTCGCAAAAGAACATCAACTGCTCCATCGCCGAAAGCCTGGAGCGTTTCGCGCCCGTGGTGGCCGCGGCGAAGGACAAGCGTATCCGCGTGCGCGGCTATGTCTCCTGCGTGCTAGGCTGCCCCTATGAGGGCGAGATCGCGGCCCAGGCCGTCGCCGACGTCGCGGCCAAGCTTTACGCAATGGGCTGCTACGAGGTTTCGCTCGGCGACACGATCGGCGTCGGCACGCCGGCCAAGGCGCAAGCCATGCTCGACGCGGTCGCCGTGCGCGTGCCGGTCGAGCATCTGGCCGTGCATTTCCACGACACCTACGGCCAGGCGCTGGCCAACATCCTGGCCTGCCTCGAACGCGGCGTTTCGGTGGCCGATGCCTCGACCGCGGGCCTCGGCGGCTGTCCGTATGCGAAGGGCGCGTCCGGCAACGTCGCGACCGAGGACGTGCTCTACATGCTGAACGGTCTCGGCATCGAGACCGGCGTCGACCTCGACCAGGTCGCGCGCGCCGGCTGGGCCATCTCCGATCTGCTCGACCGCAAGCCCGCCTCCAAGGTCTCGCTCGCGCTTCGGGCGAAGGCGAACTGACCTCACCCTTCGACGAGCTCAGGGTGAGGGCTTAACAAAAGCCTCATGCTGAGCCCGTCGAAGCATGGGACTTCGCGCGCGAGCCGCGGAACCAAATCTCTCCCGAAACATTCATCAAGCACCCTCCGTCCCGGCGCGGGGAAGGCGCGACGGCGGCTTGATGATTCCAACGGAGAGAACACCCATGAAGAAGCATGTCCTGGCCAGCGCGCTTGTGCTGGCGACCGCCTTCACCGCCGCGCCCGCCTTCGCGCAAGGCTCGCCCCAGGTGGTCCAGATCACCCGCGTCGAGCTGAAGACGGTCGATGCCGGCTTCCGCGCGTCCAAGGTGATCGGCAGCACCGTCTATAACGACGCCAACGATTCCATCGGCACGATCGACGACATCCTCATCACCCGCGACGGCAAGGAGCCCTATGCGGTCCTCTCCGTCGGCGGCTTCCTCGGCATGGGCACCAAGCTGGTCGTGGTGCGCTACGACAGCCTGAAGTTCGGCAAGGACAAGACGATCCTGCCGGGCGGCACCAAGGACGGGCTGAAGGCTTTGCCCGAGTTTAAATACGCCAACTAAGTCCGGCCCTCCCGGATACACAGGAAAGGTCCGCGGGGGCGACTCCGCGGGCTTTTTCGCGCCGGTTGCGGAGGCTCACCCTTCGACAAGCTCAGGGTGAGGATTCTTTAAAAAAGGAAGTCCTCATGCTGAGCCCGTCGAAGCATGAGCTTCATCCCGCCCGTTCCGATATCCGAACATACGTCGACTATTTGAACGCCGCCCCCGCTTTCTCCATACTTGGCCCGTCACACGCCCGCCGGAGGAAGCGATGCCTTCGCCGCTCACGTTCGAGCCCATCTCGGCCGCCATCGGCGCCACGGTGCGCGGCATCGACCTCAACCGCGCGGACGACGCCGACTACCAGGCGCTCTACGACGCGCTGATGAAATATTCGGTGCTGGTCTTCCGCAACCAGAAGCTGACGCCCAAGGCGCATGTCGCGCTGGCGGAAAGCTTCGGCCCGTTGCGGCCGCGCCATCCGTTCTTCCCCTCGGTCGCGGGCTACGACCCCATCGCCATCATCGCCGACAGCGAGGCCAGCCCGCCCGAGAACGAGATCTGGCACGCCGACATGACGGCCGATCCCGTGCCGCCCTTCGGCTCCGTGCTGCACATCCAGACCGTGCCGCCCGTGGGCGGCGACACGCTGTGGTGCAGCATGCACGCGGTGCACGACGCGCTCTCGCCCGAGATGCAGCGCTTTCTGGCCACGCTCACCGCCGCGCACGACACCGAGTACGCCTATCGCGACGCGCTGGCCAACAACAAGGGCGACGACCGCGTGGGCGTCCTGCGCCGCACGGAAAAGGGCGAGGGCAACCGGCGCAGCCACCCTGTCTGCATGCCGCATCCCAGCACGGGCCGGCCCGTGGTTTATCTAAACGCGGCCTTTACCATGCACATCGAGGGGCTGAGCAAGCGCGAAAGCGATTCGATCCTCGACATGGTGCAGCGCCTGGTGAACACGCCGCGCTTCCAGATGCGCCTCAAGTGGGAGCCCGACACGGTCGCCATCTTCGACAATTTCGCGACCCAGCATCATGCCATCGGCGACCACTATCCCAACCGCCGCGTCATGCACCGCGTGACCATCGCCGGCGATCGCCGCCTCAACACGAGCCCGTTCCAGGCGACGCGCATGTTTTCCAGCGCGTCGCCCCGGACTTGATCCGGGGCCTAGTCGCGCGGAGCGCGCCATGAGTCACACGCCGGCCAGACGGCCGGCACTGATCGACGTATACGTCGATCGGCTCGGAGGCCGGGGTGACGAAAAGAAAGCACCCACCTCTCCCTTCCCTCTCCCCCCGCAAGCGGGCGGAGAGGGTGAATAAGGAAAGGCTCGCCTTACTTATTTCTCCCTCTCCGCCCTTTGGGGGGAGAGGGGTTGGGGAGAGGTGGGTGCTCGCCACCGGAAAAGCCTCCGCCTAGCCCCGCCCGCCGCTGCCCACTAGACTCGCCCGTAGTCGTCGAAGCGGGGCTTCCATGCCGATTCTCGTGCGGGGCGGGTTGGTGATCGCGGAGGGCGGCCGCATCGAGGGCGGCGCGGTGCGCATCGAGGGCAACCGCATCGCCTGGATCGGCAAGGACGGCCAGGCGGCCGCGCGCGCCGACGCCCCCGGCACCACCGTGATCGACGCCAGCCGCGCCATCGTGCTGCCCGGCCTGATCAACGCCCACACCCATTCGAACGAAGCCTTCGAGCAGGGCGCCTACGACAACATGCCGCTCGAAGTGTGGATGATGCACAACATGCCGCCCTTCGGCATGAAGCGCCTGTCCGAGCGCGACCATTATCTGCGCACCATGCTCTGCGCGGTCGAGAGCATCCGCAGCGGCGTCACCACCATCCAGGACGACATCCTGACCTTCTTCGAGCCCGAGGCCGTGGACGGCGCGGTGAATGCCTATCGCGACATCGGCCTGCACGCGGTCGTCACCGTCACCATGCTGGATTGCGGCTTCCTCGACCGCCGCCCGTTCCTGCGCGAGCTGGTGCCGCCGGACCTGGCGGCCGAGCTCGACGCCTTGCCCGTGCCTGCGCGCGCCGAGCAGATCGCGCTCTTCATGGATCATTTCCGCCGCTGGCACGCGCCGGAGAACGGCATCTCCATCATCCCCGCGCCCACCAGCCCCCAGCGCTGCTCCAACGAACTGTTGCAGGAGGCGGCGGACATCGCGGCTCGCTACGACCTGGCCATGCACATCCACACCGACGAGACCAAGACGCAGGCCGTGGCCGCGCGCCACTTCTGGGGCAAGAGCCTGGTCGAGCGCCTTTCCGAACTCGGCGTGCTCTCGCCGCGCCTGTCGCTCAACCACGGCATCTGGCTGACGCCAAAGGATATCGGCCTCGTGGGCGAGGCCGGCTGCTCGGTCACCCACAACCCGCTCTCCAACATGAAGCTGGGCTCGGGCGTCTGCCCCGTGCGCGCGCTGCTCGACGCCGGCGCCAACGTGGCCCTCGGCACCGACGGATTGTCCTCCAGCGACACGGCCGATCTGATGGAGGCGCTGCGCGCGGCGGCGCTGGTGCACAAGCTGGGCGGCTTCGAGCCCGAACGCTGGATCTCGGCGCACGAGGCGTTCCACATGGGCACGCACGGCGGCGCCGCCAGCACCAACATGGCCCACGACGTGGGCAGCCTGGCGGTGGGCAAGAAGGCCGACCTCATCCTGCTCGACCGCGACGCCTGGGGCTTCATCCCGCTCCACGACCCGATCCGCCAGATGGCCTATTCGGTCACCTCGGAAACCGTCACCACCTCCATCATCGACGGCCGCATCGTGATGCGCGACCGCAAGCTGACGCTGGTGGACGAGGGGGCCCTAAAAGCCCAGGTGCAGGAGGCCGCCGAACGCTTCCGCCGCGACCACTGGCCCGCCCTGCAGGCCGGCGCCGCGCGCGTGGCGCCCTACATCCGCCAGATGCACGATAAGGCGACGGCGATGGAGATTGATTTTGGGCATGAGCCACGGGTGAGGCCAGTATAAAAGAAATAACGCCAATTCTCTAAGTAATCATGAAAAGCATAAGCGCCGCCTAGTAGTTATTCACTACTCGAACGCTTGCAACGACCCCCAAACAATGGTGAGTTTGAACAGTCGCCATAGATGAGCCGGGGCCGCCTATGTTCGATGCCATTAGGAAAGAATCATTAAAGAAGTTAATCGGCTACTTCATTAAAGGCAGCGATCGCCGCGCCATTTTTCTTACATCTATCATAATATTCGAAGCAGTAGTTTCTGCGAGTACGATCGCAGAAGCAGCGGGGCCGTTCGAATTTTCCGGTTCCCTAGAGCCAGTTGTTGGTCGACTCAAATTTGAACTGACGCCCGGCTCAGGGTCGACATGCAAATTAATTAGTACTAGCGAGACCGGAGAAACGAATAAGAAGGTGACGATAACCCAAAATTTGCAAATTCTAATTAAGCAAGTTGGAGCTCAGAAAGCCGTCGAGATGACGGTCACGCAAAGCGGTACGCGACCGGCAATTGTGACGTCTTTTATAAATGCGGACGGTACGGTCGCGAAAATCGATGTCAAAGATTCTTCTGGAGCCGCACTTTCAGATTCTGATCAGCGCTTGAAGGACGAGTTGGAGAGAACATTTCAATCTCTTGGGCCGGTGGATCAACAGTTGTACGGAGCGGGTGACGGGATCACACCGTATCAACGAGGCAAGCTAGAGACCGCTTTCGACGAACAAGTCGAGGAATACATAATCACTCCGCTAGTCTCGGAGCAGCGCAAAAAAGATCCGACAGCTGAAATCAAATATGTCAAAGCGCCGTTATCGGGGGATTTCCCGCTTATTGGCACAACGATGATCGATGGCCACCGGCACCTTGTATTCCAGGGCTCTTTGTCGGTGACCTACTATCTCAATGGTAAGCCACTAAAGATTTATACAGAGGGTTATCAAGTCGTTGATCAAGGTTCTGGTCTGGCTCATCTGTCAGCGCAAAAAGTCTCGATGACTCTTTTGACCACATCAGTGGGCACGTCAGATTTTCCGCTCGTCATATTCGAGCAGAGAGGGTCGTGCGAGATCACACGTAGTCTCACGCCCATCGCGCCACAAGCGGCACCTGCGACGACGCCTGGTGTTACTCAACGATTAGAAGCCGTGAACGATTTGCTTAGGCGCGGTCTAATTACCGAGCAAGAGGCCGCTGAAAAGCGAAAGGAAATTCTACGAGCGCTGTGAAACACAATTTTCAAATGATGGATGTCTGAACATCGGCTTAATAAGGGGGCCAAAGTGGCAGAGAATCCCAAGGGCAATGCTCCAGACCTAACGTTCAAGTTCCTAAAAGGAGGCGAAAATGCCGTCTCCCCCAAAAGTGGTCAGCACTTTGATTGGGGCACGGCGGCTGCAACCGTGCGGGAGCATCTCAGTGATGCAATGAATACGAGAAACGTCGCATTTCTCATGGGATCGGGCTGTTCTTCTTATCTGAGTGAGAAAAAGGCGCAACTTGGAATCCCAACGATGGCGCCAATGGCTCAGGAGTTTTTGGGGAAAAAGGGTTCGGGTAATAGTGAATTCATCACTGCGTCGGAGGATGCCCTACTTAAGGAAAAGCTAGGTCTGGATGTTGGAAATGAGAAATTTGAGAAAAATCTCGAACGGTTGATGGAGGTTCTATACGCGTATGACTTCGTTCTAAGTGGGAGCGGAAACAAAACTCTCTCGGGTGCAGCAAAAACTGTAAGTGACGTTATAAAGAAAATTTCGAAGTTCGTAGTGAAGTGTTGTTCGGAAGGTGCTTTTGCAAAGTCGGACCAAACGGTTTGCGACCTTTATCAAAATTTTTATCGCAAACTCGTTTATCGCGACCGTGCTCTGCCTATACCTTGGATATTTACTACCAATTATGACCTTTTCAACGAGGTCGCTATGGATCGCCTCAGTATTCCATATGGCAACGGTTTTTCGGGCACGGTTGAGAGGCGGTTTAACCCGGCCACATTCCGTCATTCACTTGCGGAGCAACTAGATATAACGAGCCGTAAGTGGAGTGCCGTCGATAGTTTTGTCTATCTTTGCAAATTACACGGCTCGATTAACTGGGTGGATCGAGAAGGCGGATTGTTCCCGATCCAAGAGACACAGTCGGTGGCATCTAATTCAGAAAGGGTGATGATTTATCCGACGCCAGCGAAGCAAAATGCCAGTTTCGCATCTCCGTATTCCGACCTGTTTAGAGAGTTTCAGTCGCGTGTTGTGCGCGATCAGAGTGTTTTATTCGTGCTCGGATATAGCTTTGCGGACGAGCATGTAAATAACATTATCTTTCAAGCATTAACTGTGCCGACCTTTCGCATGATTGCATTTGCGCCTCTCGAGCTTCCAGGGGTTGTGACGCAGTTGGCAGCGCTCAATGATCCAAGAATTTGGTTTATTGGTGGCGGAGGCCCTAACGAGAATCGCTTTGCTCATTACTTCGACACCTTTGTCGAGCATTTTATGCCGGAAACGCCCAGCGACAAGATCGATAAGGCGATTACAAAAGTTCTCGAAAATTTCGTCGCGCGAAAAGGCAAAGAAAGTAAGTCCGATGGCGTCTGATGATGCGCGTAGGGTTGTCGGTAAGGTCGTTTCCGTTTCAGCAGATAGATTCGTTGTCGAGCTATTAAGAGGAAGCGACAACTTTACGGTTGTCGGGTTCGATGACATTCACTATGTCGCTCGACTGGGATCATTCATAATTATTCCAGTACAGTCGGAGTATGTGGTTTCTGAAGTTGTTGGTTTAAGGGAAAAGGATTCTGCGGTTGGCCGGTCTGCAGTTGATGAAATAGACGGATTCGATAAAGCGGCTTCGGCGAAGTATCTAGACCTCGTCCCGGTAGGAATGCTTCCGCAAGCTCGCGATGGTGAATTCCGTTTTGGTGTTTCGATTTTTCCATCTTTGTATGCTGATGCTCTCTACGTTCTCGATAATGAGTTGGATCGAATTTTCGAAGTTGCTGGGTGGGAAGAAGTAGCATCGAAAGATGGAAAATTTACACGCTATAAGGCTCTAACAATTGGGAGTTCGGTAATTTTTCAGGGGTATGAGTTAAAAGTGCGCGTCGATGAATTTTTCGGTGGGCACGTCGCGGTGCTGGGTAATACGGGAAGTGGTAAGTCTTGCACTGTAGCTACGATTCTACAGTCACTTTTTGAGAAAGAAAAAGAATACAGTGCCCGCGGAGCGACTTTTATTTTGCTTGACGTGAACGGCGAATACCGACGCGCATTTGTAAAGTTACCGCGAAAAATTAAGCGACTTTATTTGAAGATCGCGCGCAATCCTGACGACCCGGCGCCCGAGCCATCAGATGATCTTGAGGAGACAGGCACATTTCGTCTTCCGCACTGGTTTATGTCAGTGGAGGAATGGGAACTCCTTCTTCGCGCAAGTGAGCGTACACAGCAACCTGTATTGCGCACAGCGTTGGGTTTATCCACGCTATTTGCAAAAGGAAGTGACGCGAAGCTTGACGGGCTGCGTAATCACATAATCGCGTCTTGCGTACAGGTCATTCTCCATGGGGATGCGGGTAGTGCGGCGAAAGCTGATCAAATTAGAGCGCTGTTAGCCGCTTTTCACACGACAAAAATAAATCTCGATACAGTGCGCGAGATGATCGCCATTAGTTATGCCGAGATGGCTGACGTCGAAGCGCTGGGCGAGTTTCTCAAAGGCTGTCTGCAAAAAGACGCCTCCATTCCAAACTACGAAAACATCCAGTTCGAGTTCTCTCATCTTGGAGACGCATTGGAGTTGGCATTGCTTTATGAAGAGTCTCATGGAAATAGGCAGATACGTGAATACTGCTCGCAAATGCTGACGCGCTTTAAGTGGATAAGGGATCGCGAGGAGTTTGCTTTCATTCGCGTGCCGATTTCCGCACTAAAGGAACATGAAAAGCGTGCTGATCATTTTGTCGAACATTTTTTGGGTCTGGAGCGACATTCGGGAGGTTTTTATAAGAAGAGCTCGCAGATTATCGTTCTGGATATGAATGAAGCAGCCGATGAGGTTGTCGAAGTCGCTTCAGCAGTTATGTCTAGGATGGTGTTTGATCGACTTCGTCGAGCAGATCCGCGCAATAGACTGCCCATCAATTTGGTATTGGAGGAGGCGCACCGTTATGTGGCTGAGCGTCCCTCTCGCTACGCGATAGATGCTAACAAGATTTTTGAGCGTATCGCGAAAGAAGGACGAAAATACGGAATGTTTCTTTTAATCGCTTCGCAGCGTCCGAGTGAACTGTCACACACGGTGCTGTCTCAATGTTCAAATTTCGTGATTCATAGAATTCAGAATCCGGATGACCTTATTCACATTCGCCAAATGACGCCATTTGTGTCGGAGACGGTTATGAGGCGCCTGCCCTCGTTGCCAAAGCAGCACGCTCTTATATTCGGCAATGCTGTCAATCTTCCGACTACTTTTAAGGTTCGGGATGTGGATCCGAGGCCGAAAAGCGATGACGCTGCTATACGGGAGCTTTGGTTTAAAGCGGAAGGCGAGCCTACGGAACTGCCTATCCCAGGTTAAAGTATCGAGGATTCACCGGAGCCGCCGGAGTCTAATGATGGCATCGCGCTGGATTCGACGCAGAGAGCACGTTCGGCACGTTAGGTCGGGTCAAAAAGTCTACGTGCGAACGAGCTGGGCAATATATAACGAAATTGAATCTCGACATAAAAGCCGCTACCGACATAAGTGCCCGAGCTGCGGGGCGGGCGTGATTAGTGTTCGCATGCCCAACGGCGGATGGGCTCACTTCGAGGCAGGTAAAGGCCTCGGCCGTGTTAAGCACCCTTGTTTTAATAGAGGGGAGGGTTTATCGCGACGGCGAGATAATGCGACGCGTGACCTGTTCGAAGATAGTCAGCCATCTGATACTCATGCCCCTTCACCTCATCAAACTCTGCGTCGGTGTTGATTCCATCGACGAGCTGGCCGACTGGCAGCGGCGCCGCGCGGCGGAGCAGCGCAAGCGCGGAAAGAAGCCGGTCTTGCGCCACCGCACCCGCTCCATGCCCCAGCGGCGCGACGAAGTGCTGGACGGCGGCTCGCTCTATTGGGTCATCAAGGGGCTGGTCCAGGTGCGGCAGAAAATCATCGGCCTGGTGCCGGTGACGGACAAGGAGGGCGGCTCGATGTGCGAGATCCGCTATGCCCCGCGCCTCATCCGCGTCGAGCTGCGGCCGCAGCGGCCGTTCCAGGGCTGGCGCTATCTGGAGGCGGACGCGGCGCCGCCCGATCTGGTCAGGGGCGCCAAGGCCGACAATCTGCCCGGCGCGATGGCGGCCGAGCTGCGCTCGCTGGGGTTGTTGTAATTTTTCAATTGTCGCCCCGGACATCGATCCGCTTTGCGGCTCGATCCGGGGTCCAGCGCCGGCCGTCTGGCCGGCATGAGACTCTTGGCGCGCTACGCGCGACTGATCGACGTATACGTCGATCGGCTCGGGGGCCGGGGTGACGATAAAAAAAGGGGGGCCGGATGGCGGTGGCTTGCGTCCAGAAATCCCCACCCAAAGCATTAGTATTCCCACGTCTTTCCCGCGCCCGCGCGACCGATTAGGTTGCGGCCTATTCTCCTTTATATGCCCCGGCCGGTCCCGCCGGCGGGGCCGCTATCCCAAGGGAACCGCCCATGCCGCCCATGATGTTCGACACCGACAAGCCGGAAGGCCCCGCGCGCCGCGCCGCCATCGAGGCGGCCTACCGGGCGGACGAAACGCGCATCGTGGACGCGCGGCTGGCCGAGGCGGCGGTCGACGAGGCCGCGCGCGGGCGCATCGCCGCCAAGGCGCGCGAGCTGGTCATCGCCGTGCGGCGCAAGCAGTCGGGCCAGGGCGGCATCGAATCCTTCCTGCATGAATACAAGCTGTCGTCCAAGGAAGGCATCGTGCTCATGTGCCTGGCCGAGGCGTTGCTGCGCATCCCCGACGCCGACACGGCCGACAAGCTGATCCGCGACAAGCTGGCCGACGCCGATTTCAAGCGCCACCTGGGCAGCTCGGACTCGCTGTTCGTCAACGCCTCGACCTGGGCGCTCATGCTGACCGGCAAGGTGGTGGGCTGGGGCGAGGGCGAGCGCGACGATCTGCGCAACACGCTCGGCCGTCTCGTCTCGCAGGCGGGCGAGCCCGTGATCCGCCAGGCCATCATGCAGGCCATGCGCATCATGGGGCGCCAGTTCGTCATGGGCCGCACCATCGGCGAGGCGCTGGAGCGGGCGAAGCCGGCCGAGGCCAAGGGCTACCGCCATTCCTACGACATGCTGGGCGAGGGCGCGCGCACCCTGCGCGACGCCGAGCGCTATCTCGCCGCCTACGACAACGCCATCGCCGCCATCGGCAAGGAAGCGGCGGGGCGCGACATCTTCGAAGGCCCCAGCATCTCGGTGAAGCTGTCGGCTATCCATCCGCGCTACACGTTCGCCCAGCGCGGCCGCGCGATTCCCGAAGTCGCCGACAAGCTGGCGCATCTGGCGCGCCACGCGAAGAAGGTGGGCATCGGCCTGACCGTGGACGCGGAGGAGGCCGACCGGCTCGATATTTCCTTGGACGTGCTGGCGCGCGTGGCGGGCGATGCCTCGATCGCCGGCTGGGACGGGCTGGGCCTGGCCATCCAGGCCTATCAGAAACGCTGCCGCCCCTTGATCGACTGGCTGGGCGAGACGGCGCGGAGCAACCGCCGCCGCCTGCCGGTGCGCCTGGTGAAGGGCGCCTATTGGGACACCGAGATCAAGCGCGGGCAGGAGCGGGGGCTCGACGGCTATCCGGTCTTCACGCGCAAGCCCTCGACCGACGTGTCGTATCTGGCCTGTGCCAAGGCGCTGCTCGCGGGGCGCGAGGCGTTCTATCCGCAGTTCGCCACGCACAACGCGCTCACCCTCGCGACCATCCTGGAATTGGCCGGCAACCGGCGCGACTTCGAGTTCCAGCGCCTGCACGGCATGGGCGAGGTGCTGTACGACGAGATCGTCGGGCCCGAGAAGCTGGGCGTGTCGTGCCGCGTCTATGCGCCGACGGGCAGCCACGAAGACCTGTTGCCGTATCTGGTGCGCCGCCTGCTCGAGAACGGCGCCAACACCTCGTTCGTGAACCGCATCGTCGACGAGGCGCAGCCGGTGGAAGCCCTGGTCGGCGATCCGGTCGCCAAGGTGGCCTCGCTTTACGCGAAGCCGCATCCGCAGATCCGCCTGCCGCAGGACATCTTCGCGCCCGAGCGGAAGAATTCGCGCGGGCCCGACCTGTCCGATCCCGCCGTCGTGCTGCCGCTCGGCGCCGCGATGGAAGGTTCGGGCGTGGGCGACTGGAAGGCGGCGCCGCTGGTCGCGGGCAAGGAGGCCAAGGGCACGCGGAAGGAGCTGCGCGATCCGGCCGACCGGCGCCGCGTGGTGGGCTATGCGGTCGAGGCGGGCGCGGCCGAGGTGGATGCCGCGCTGACATCCGCCGCCGCCGCCGCGGAGGGCTGGGACGCGACGCCCGCGGGCCAGCGCGCCGAATGCCTCGAGCGGTTCGCCGACCTGATGGAGGCCAACACGCCGCGCTTCATGGCGCTGGCCGTGCGCGAGGCGGGCAAGTCGATCCCCGACGCGCTCGGCGAAATCCGCGAGGCCGCGGATTTCTGCCGCTATTACGCCGTGCGCGCGCGGGCGGATTTCGAGGCGCCCTTGGCGCTGCCGGGCCCGACCGGCGAGGACAACTCGATCGCGCTGCACGGGCGCGGCGTGTTCGCCTGCATCAGTCCGTGGAACTTCCCGCTCGCCATCTTCACCGGCCAGATCACGGCGGCCTTGGCCGCCGGCAACGCGGTGATCGCCAAGCCGGCCGAGCAGACGCCGCTGATCGCGGCCGAGGCCGTGCGGCTGATGCACCAGGCGGGGATTCCCACCGATGTGCTGCATCTCTTGCCCGGCGACGGCGCATTGGTGGGTGCGAAGCTGACCTCGGACGAACGGATCGCGGGCGTCTCCTTCACCGGCTCGACCGAGACCGCGCGCCTGATCGCGAAGGGGCTGGCCGAGCGCAAGGGGCCGATCGTGCCGCTGATCGCCGAGACGGGCGGGCAGAACGCCATGATCGTCGATTCGTCAGCCCTGCCCGAGCAGGTGGTGGACGACGTGCTGACCTCCTCGTTCCAGAGCGCGGGCCAGCGCTGCTCGGCCTTGCGCGTGCTGTTCCTGCAGGACGATGTGGCCGACAAGATCCTCCACATGCTGGCGGGTGCGATGGAAGAGCTGGTGGTCGGCGACCCCGGCCTGCTGCGCACCGATGTCGGCCCCGTGATCGACGCCGAGGCCAAGGAGACGCTCGACAAGCACGCCGCGCGCATGCGCAGCGAGGGCAAGCTGATCCATGCCGCGCGCCTGGGCGCGGGGACGGAGAACGGCACGTTCGTGGCGCCCCAGGCGTTCGAGATCGATTCCCTCTCGCGCCTGACGCGCGAGGTGTTCGGGCCGATCCTCCATGTCGTGCGCTACCGCGGCGACCGGCTGGAGCAGGTGCTGGATGCGATCAACGCGACGGGCTACGGGCTCACGCTCGGCGTCCACAGCCGGATCGATTCGCAAGTGCGCCACATCGTCTCGCGCATGCGGGTGGGCAACGCCTACGTCAACCGCAACATGATCGGCGCGGTGGTGGGCGTGCAGCCCTTCGGCGGCGAAGGCCTGTCGGGCACGGGCCCCAAGGCCGGCGGCCCGCGCTATCTCCACCGCTTCGCGACCGAGCGCGTGCTCTCGATCAACACGACGGCCACCGGCGGCAACGCCGCGCTCCTCTCGCTCCAGGACGAGGAGTAGGAGGCCGCCTTAGCGGGCGGCCAGCTGGCAGTCGAAGGACTGGTTGATGACGTAGCCCGCGACGCTGTTCGACGACGGGATGGCCACCTTGCCGTATTGCTTGCAGTGGTCCATGGCCTGGTTGAACGCGTCGTTGCGCTCGATGTCGTTGTTCAGCGTGTACTGGATGGTGACGGAGTTGGGGTCGGACTTGACGATGTCGGGCCCCGCGCAGCCGATCAGGCCCGCGCCCAGTGCCGCCAGAAGGATCGCTTTCTTCATCTCGCCCACCGCCCTTAAGGGGGCCAGCCTATAGCGCATCGCGCGGGGCCCGGCTATGGCCGAAAGGGCACCTAACGCGGATGGCGCCCGAAATGCGTCAAAATCGCGTGGAAACGGGGGGGAAACGGCCGAAAACCCCCTCCATCGCCCTGGAAGCGACGCTCGAAAGTGGAGCTTTAGCGCCAGCCCGCGCGGTCGAAAATCCGGATGGCTTCAGCCTGATGGTTGGCGATTTCGGCCAAGGACAGGGTATCGGCCTTGAACTTGCCGAAGCCCGCGACGACGCCGGACGGCGCGATGCCCGGCTTCACCGGGAACTCGTACACGGCCTCGGCATAGAGCCGCTGCGCCTCGTCGCTGGCCAGGAATTCCAACAGTTTAACGGCCGCGTCCTTGTGCGGCGCGTTCTTCATCACGCCCGCGCCCGAGATGTTCACATGCGCGCCGCGTCCCGACTGGTTGGGCCAGAACAGCGCAACCTTCTGCGCCGCCTGCTTCTCCTCGTCCTTCTTCGATTGCAACAGCCCCGCATAATAGTAAGTGTTCGCGATCGCGACGTCGCACACGCCGGCCGCCACGGCCAGGATCTGGTCGCGGTCGCCGCCCGCGGGCGGACGCGCCATGTTGGCGGCGATGCCCTTGGCCCACGCCTCGGCCTTCTGCGCGCCGTCCTCGACGATGAAGGCCGACAGCATCGACTGGTTGTAGACGTTGGAGGAGGAGCGGATGCAGATGCGCCCCTTCCACTTCGGATCGGCCAGCGCTTCGTAGGTCGACAGCTCTTCGGGCTTCACGCGCTCCTTGGAATAGAAGATCACGCGCGCGCGCATGGAGAGGCCGTACCAGTTGCTCTTCGGGTCGCGCAGCGCGGCCGGAATAGCGGCGTCGAGCACCGGTGACTTGATCGGCTGGAACAGGCCCGCCTGGTCGGCCTTGATCAGGCGGCCGGCATCGACCGTGATCAGCACGTCGGCAGGGGAGTTGGCGCCCTCGGTCTTCGCCCGCTCGATCAGCGCATCCTCGCCCGCTGAAACCACGTTCACCGTCGTGCCTGTCGCCTTGGTGAAGGCGTCCAGCAACGGCCGGATCAGATGTTCCTGGCGTGAGGAGTAAAGGTTCACCTCGTCGGCGAACGCGGCGGAGCCGAAGGCCACAGCGGCGAAGCCGATGGAAGCGGCGATGATGTGACGGATAGACATGGCGGGTGATCCCGTAACTCGTGAACGCAAGGACCGCCCTTTTGTGAACGATTTGTTAAAGAGATTCGAGCAATCCGCCCATCTCGATACTGAAATTGCGAATGATTTGCAAGGTAAACGAGACGTAATCGCAAATGGAACGAGCGACCCTTACCCCATACGCCCGGCGAAGCTCATTTCCAGAAGCGTCCGGTGCTCCTTCACGCCGACGGGAATCGGATTGGTGCCGGCGCTGGGGTCGGCGGTCGCCATCTCGGCCAGCATCTCGATACGGTCGTCGGCCACGCCCAAATCCTTGAGCGTATGCGGCACGGCCAGTTCCTGCCGCAAAGCCAGCACCCAATCCAGGAAGCCGGTGAAGCTCGCGTCCTTGAGGCCGATATAGCGCGCCAGTGCGGCGATCTTGTCCTCGACCGCCTTGCGGTTGAACGCGAGCACATAGGGCATGAACACGGCGTTGGTCAGGCCGTGGTGCGTATCGTAGACCGCGCCGACCGGGTGGCTGAGCGAATGGATTGCGCCGAGGCCCTTCTGGAACGCCGTGGCACCCATGGTGGATGCCGCCATCATGTAAGCGCGGGCGGCCAGGTTCGAGCCGTCCTTCACCGCGGCCGGCAGCCATTCCTTCACCAGGCGGATGCCTTCCACCGCGATGCCGTCGGCCTGCGGGTGGAACATGGGCGAGCAGAGCGCTTCGAGATTGTGCGCGAAGGCATCCATGCCGGTGGCGGCGGTGATGTGCTTGGGCAGGCCAAGCGTCAGTGCCGGATCGGCGATGACCAGCGACGGCTGAATCTTCGGGTGGAAGATCAGCCGCTTGGTGTGGCTCTCCTCCTGCGTCACGACGGAGACGCGACCGACCTCCGAACCCGTGCCCGATGTCGTGGGTACGGCGATGATCGGCGCGATCGTGTCCGCGTTGGCGCGTGCCCAGTTGTCGCCGATGTCCTCGAAGTCCCACAGCGGCCGTGTCTGGCCGGCCATGAAGGCGACGGCCTTACCCACGTCCAACGCGCTGCCGCCGCCGAAGGCAACCACGCCGTCATGCTTGCCGGCCTTAAAGGCCGCGACGCCGTCGGCGACGTTTTTGCCGACGGGATTGGGGCGCAGATCGCTGAACACGGCGGCGCCCAGGCCCGCCGCCTTCGCGTTCGCCGCGGCCTCGGCGATCATCGGCAGTTTGGCGAGGCCCGGATCGGTGACGATCAGCGGCCGCTTGATGCCGAGCGAGGCGCAGCCCTGCGGCAGTTCCGCGATGCGGCCGGGGCCGAACCAGATACGGGTCGGATAATTCCAGTTGCCCTTGAGCGTCTTCGGATCGATCGGCATGCGGCTAACCCGTCTTGGTGCGAAGATGGAAGGATTTCGGTCGCGTCAAATGCTCATAGCCCAGTCGCGAGAGGGTGCAGCCGCGTCCCGAATCCTTGACGCCGGTCCAGGCCAGCGCCGGGTCGAGATAGTCGCACCGGTTCATGAACCAGGTTCCGGTTTCGACCCGGTCGCCGATGCCGATGGCGGCGTCCTCGTCCTCGGTCCAGATCGCGGCCGTCAGGCCGTAGCGGCTGTCGTTCATCAGCTTGATGGCCTCCTCGTCGGAGGAGACTTTCATAATGCCGATGGCGGGGCCGAAGGTTTCTTCGGTCATCAGCGGCATGGAGTGATCCACGTCGACCAGGACCTGAGGCCCGAGATAGGGCGTGCCGGACTTGGACGCCGCGAATTCCGTTTCCGCGACCAGCAAGCTGGCGCCGCGCTTGACTGCATCCTTCACCTGGCCGCGCACGAATTCGGCCGCGCGCGTGCGCACCACCGGACCCAGATTGGTCTCCGCCTCCGTCGGATTGCCCAGACGGTATTTGCGCGTGAGGTCGACAAAACCCTCGACGAACTTCGAATAGACGTCCTTATGGACGTAAATGCGTTCGATGGCGCAGCAGGACTGGCCGGAATTGAAGAACGCGCCGTCCACCAGGTTCTCGACCGCGTGGGCCAAGTTGCAGTCGGGCCGCACATAGGCCGGGTCCTTGCCGCCCAATTCCAGGCCGGTGCCGAGAAAGCGCGCGGCGGCGGCGTACTCCACCGCGTGGCCGCCTTCGACCGAGCCGGTGAAAGCCACAAAATCCACCGCCGGATCGGCAATCACGCGCGCGGTGTCCTCGTGCGACAGGAACAGAGTCTGAAACAGTCCGTCCGGCAGGCCGCCCGCGGTGAAGGCCTCGGCAAAGCGATCGGCGCAAAGCGGTGTCTGGGCCGAGTGCTTGAGGATCACGGCGTTGCCGGCCGCCAGCGCGGGAATGATCGAATTGACGGCGGTGAGATAGGGATAGTTCCACGGCGCGATGGTGAAGACGACGCCCACGGGCTCGCGCCGGATGAAGCGGTTGAAGCCGGGCTTGGGTTCGACGCGGATGTCGCCCAACGCCTCGGGCGCAATGGCCAACATATGGCGCGCGCGCTCCTCGAAGCCGCGCACCTCGCCGGGTGACTGCCCGATCGGCCGGCCGATCTGCCAGGTGATCTCGGTCGCGATCGCGTCGCGTTTGGCGACAAAGGCGTCCACCGCGTGCGCCAGGACATGGCATCGTTCCATCACCGGCACGCGGCGCCAGGCGATCTGCGCGCGATGTGCCTCGGCCAGCGCCTCATCGATTTCGGCGGCGGTCGCCAGCGCGCGTTCGACATAGACGCTGCCGTCCACCGGCGAGACGGTCTTGAAAGTCGCGGCCATGGAACCCTTCTAGACGCGCTCGAAGTAGCGGCGCAGTTCCCAATCGGTGATGCGCTTGTCGTATTCGCCCTGTTCGATACGCGCCGTGTGCAGATAGTGGTCGATGACGTCGTCGCCGAGCAGCTTGCGCAGCACTTTGCTGTTATCCAGCGCGTCGATGGCTTCGCGCAGGGTGGTGGGCACCTGGCGCACGTCCTGAGCGTAGATGTTGCCCTCGGCCATGGGCTCCAGCTTCATCTTCTGCTCGATGCCGTGAAGGCCCGCGGCCAGCAGCACGGCGAAGGCGAGATACGGATTGGCGTCGGCGCCAGGGATGCGGCACTCGATGCGCAAGCTCTTGCCCTCGCCGCACAGGCGGAAGCCGGCGGTACGGTTGTCGCTCGACCACACGGCCTTGGTCGGGGCGAAGGAACCGGCCTGGTAGCGCTTGTAGGAATTGATCGTGGGCGCCAGGAACAGCGACATCTCGCGCGCCAGCGAAAGCTGCCCGGCCAGGTAATGCTGGAACTGCTTCGACATGCCGTGGGGCTGGTTCTTGTCGAAGAACACGGCCTTGTCCGTCTTGGCGTCCCACAGCGAGTTGTGGATATGGCAAGACGAGCCCGGCTGCGCGAAGTCCCACTTGGCCATGAAGGTCACGGACTTGCCGTGGGCGAAGGCGATCTCTTTCACGCCGTTCTTATAGATGGAGTGGCGGTCGGCCATCTCCAGCACCTCGGCGTAGCGCAGGTTGATCTCGGCCTGGCCGAAGCCGCATTCGCCCTTGGAGAATTCCACCGGCACGCCAGCACCTTCCATGCCGTTGCGGATGGCGCGGATCAACGGCTCTTCCTTGGTGGTCTGGAAGATGTGGTAGTCCTCGTTGTACCAGCCGGGCGGCGTCAGGCCCTTGTAGTCGCGGTTGCGCGCCGCGCTGAACGTGTCCTCGAAAATGTAGAATTCGAGTTCCGACGCCATCTTGGAGACGAAGCCCATCTGGCGCGCCTTCGCCACCTGCTTCTTCAGCATGGAGCGGGGTGCGTGCGGCAGGTCGTGGCCGTGATGGTCCAGGCAATCGCCCATCACCAGCGCCGTCTTCTCGAGCCACGGGATCAGGCGCAGCGTGGACATGTCCGGCTTGATGACGAAATCGCCGTAGCCCTTTTCCCACGACGAGGCCTTGTAGCCCGAGATCGTGTCCATCTCGAGGTCGGTCGCCAGCAGATAGTCGCAGGCGTGGGCTTCGTGCATGACGGCGTCGAGGAAATAACGTCCGACCACGCGCTTGCCGAGGAGGCGCCCTTGCTGGTCCGGGAACACGGTCAGGACCGTGTCGATCTCGCCCGACTTCACGAGCTTGCGGAGCATGGCGAGATCAAGCGAGGCTTTCATGGCGGGCTCCTGGAAAGGCGCTGGTGACGGGCGACTGTAGCGGCCGGTTGTCGGAGCGTGCAATCGCCGCCGTCAGTCCGCTTCCTTGGCGAAGAACTCGCGGGTGAACTCGGCGAAGGCCGCGGCGCGGCGCGTCTGGGTCGCGCCGGCCAAGCGGACCATGACCACGCGGGCGGGCACCAGCGGGTCCTTGATCGGGCGGCAGACCAAGCGCTTGCCGTCGTAGGTCAGATCTTCCGCCGGCCGCATGTTGAGCATGGAATAGCCGTGCCCGTTGGCGACCAGGCAGCGGACCATCTCGTAGGACGGCGTGCGGTGGGCGACCAAGGGCTCGATGCCGAGGGCGATGAAGCGCGAAAGGAAATATTCGCGTGTGGAGGGCAGGTCGAGCAGCACTAGAGGCTCTTTCGCCAACTCGGACAGGGAAAGCTTTGAAGTCTTCGCGAGCCGGTGGCCCTTGGGCAGCAGCACGTAAGGCTGGAATTCGGCCAGCGGCTCGGCCACCAGATCGCGGTCCGCGCCGACGGCGTAGTCATAAAGGAGCGCCAGTTCAAACGCGCCGCTCTTGAGGCCCTTGGGCAGCTCCTCGTGATGTCCCTCGGTCACGCGTATGTCCATGCCGGGATAGCGCGCGCGGACACCGGACAACAGACGGGGCACGAAGAAAGGCGCGATGGTGACGAAACAGCCGATTTCGAGCGTGCCGGCCAACGCCTGGCCGAGGCCGGCCGCGCCGCTCTCGAACTCCCGCGCATGGTCGAGCAGGCTGCGCGCTTCGGGCAGCAGGCGGCGCCCCGCGGGCGTCAGCGCCATGCCCTGCGCATGGCGGCGCAGGAAGAGCTGCACGCCGAACTGGCCTTCGAGATCGGCGATGGCGGCCGACACGGAAGGTTGAGAGATGGACAGCGCGCGCGCGGCCGCGCTGACCTCGCCATGCTCGGCGGCGGCCACGAAATAACGAAGCTGGCGCAGGGAAAATGCCATAGGGAAAGCCTATTCAAGATAACGAAAAATTATATTTCCCCGATGCAAGGTGGGCAAGGCAAAGTCGTCCCGCAGGCCGCAGGCGACAGAGGGAGCAGGGGCATGATTCGCACGGGCGCGCAGTACTTGGAATCGATCCGCGACGACCGGCAGGTGTGGATGGAGGGCGAGCGCGTCAAGGACGTGCCGAACCATCCCATGTTCAAACCCATCGTGGATATCCGTGCGCGCATCTACGACATGGCGCACGACGCCAAGACCCAGGGCGTCATGTCCTACGTCGACAAGGCGACGGGCGAGCGCAACTGCATCGGCCACAAACTGCCATACGAGCAGAAGGACTGGCACGACAAGCGCGCCTCGGTCGACGCGGTGATGAAGGATATCGGCGGCGTCGTCATCCGCGTGGGCGACGAGACGATCGGCGAGATGTGGTCGCTCTATGACGGGCGCGACGTCCTCAACGAGGTCGATCCCCAGTTCAGCCAGAACATCGAGCGCCACATCAAACTGGCGCTGGAAACCGACGTGTTCCATGTTTCGGCCAACACCGATCCCAAGGGCGACCGCTCCAAACGCCCGCAGGACCAGGACCCGGACATGCTGCTGCACGTGGTCAAGGAGACCGACGCCGGCATCGTCATCCGCGGTGCCAAGTACGAGACGGCCTCGGCCTATGCCAACCAGGCCTTCGTGAAGCCGACTATCGCCAACTGGGGCGACGATAAGTTGTCGGACTACGCGCTCGGCTGCATCGTGAAGATGAACGCCAAGGGGCTGAAGCATATCTGCCGCACCGGCTTCGCCGGGCGCCGGCCGGCGGTGGACTATCCCTTGGCCAACAAGTTCGACGAGGTCGACACGCTGATGGTGTTCGACGACGTGCTGATCCCGTGGGAGGACGTTCTGTTCTATCGCCACACGCGGGCGGCGTCCTACATCCGCGGCACGCTGCACCGCTACAGCGCGTTCCCGTTCGTCCTGCGCATTTTGTATGTCGCCGACATGCTGATCGGCGCGGCCCTGTTCAACGCGCGCCAGACCGGCTTGGACAAGCAGCAGGCCGTGCGCGAGAAGCTGGCCGCCCTGGCCTGTTATCGCGAAGGCATCAACGCCCATCTGACGGCGTCGATCGCCACCGCCGAGAAGAGCCCCGGCGGGCTCCTGATGCCCAACCAGTCTCTTCTTTATACCGGCCGCGTGCTGGCCTGCTCGCAATTGCCCGCCATGATGCATCTGGCGCGCGAGCTGTGCGGCGGTCAGATCTGCATCACGCCGGACCAGGCGTCGTTCACCTCGCCCGAAACCAAGAAGTGGCTCGAGAAATTCTATTCGGTCAACGAGGCTTGGGTCGCCGAGGACCGGCGCAAGCTCCTGGCTTTCGCCCGCGACCTGGTGAATTCGGACTATGCCGGCCACCGGGTGACGTTCGAGCTGTTCGCCCAATCGCCGCCGTTCGCCCACTTGAACGCGGTCTACAACAACTTCAACTTCAACGGTCCGTTGGATTTCGTCCGCAAGGCCGCGGGCCTGTCCGACCGCGTGATGAAGCAATAACAGGGAGACGAGCCATGGCGCACAAACGATTCCGCAAGTTCAACACCAAGGATGTCTGGAAGGGGCAGGGGCTCGACAACGATTTGTCCATGGCCGTTCGCGCGGGCAACCATGTCTTCCTGCGCGGCCAGGTGGGCATGACGCTGGACAACAAGCTGGTCGGCGTCGGCGACGCGGGCGCCCAGGCGGCGCAGGCCATGAAGAACGTGAAGCAGCTTCTGGAAGAAGCGGGCTCCAAGCTCGAGCATATCTGCAAGACCACGATCTACATCACCGACCGCGCCTATCGCGAGGCGGTCTACCGAGAGGTTGGCAAGGCGCTGAAGGGCGTGCATCCGTGCTCGACGGGCCTGATCGTCAACGGTCTGGCCATCCCCGAGTTGCTGATGGAAATCGACGTCGAAGCCGTCATTCCCGACGACGAAGCCTGATCGCAGGGAGGCGCGCGCCATGACGTTCTCGCTCACCGGCCGCTGCACGCGGACCGGTATGTTCGGCATTGCCATCACCACGTCCAGCATCGCGGTGGCCAGCCGTTGCCCCTGGACGCGGGCAGGGGTGGGGGCCGTGGCGACCCAGAACATCACCAACCCGGCCATCGGCTCGAAAGGCCTCGACCTGATGGCGAAGGGAGTGAGTGCCAAGGACGCGCTCGACCAAGTGATGAAAGCGGAGAAGTTCCCGGCGTTCCGCCAGGTCGCCTTCCTGGGCAAGTCCGGCGCGCCCGCCCATTACTCCGGCGCCAAGACGCTCGGCACCAACGCGGCCTTCGCGGGCAAGGATTCTGTCGGCATCGGCAACCTCCTGGCCAACACCAACGTGCCCAAGGCCATGGTCGAGAGCTTCGAAGGCAACGCCAGCCTCAATCTGGGCGAGCGCCTGCTGCGCGGGCTGGAAGCCGGCCTTGCGGCTGGCGGCGAGATGGGGCCGGTTAAGTCTTGCGGCCTATCGCTGGTCAGCGAACATCCCTGGCCGATCTGCGACCTGCGCGTCGACTGGGCCGACCAGCCCATCACGAAATTGCGCGAAATCTGGACCGAGTTCGAGCCGCAAATGATGACCTACGTCACCCGCGCTATCGAGCCAACGAGTGCGCCGTCCTACGGCGTGCCCGGCGATCCATAAGTTTGTTTTCTTTTTCATCGGGTTCCCATGCTGCTCACCGGCCCCCAATACATCGAATCCCTCCGCGACGATCGCGAAGTCTATGTCGACGGCGAACGCGTCAAGGACGTGCCCAGCCATCCGGCGTTCCAACATGCCGTGGCGTGGCGCGCGCGCATCTACGACATGGCGCACGAGGACCGCTACCGGAGCGTTATGTCGTATGCCGATCCGGATGGCACGTTGCAGGCGATTCCGAATCGTCCGCCGCGCAGCAGGGACGATTGGCGCGCGAAGCGCCAATGGGTCGAGACCGTCCTGGACGATCTGGACGGCATCGTCCTGCGCGTGGGCGACGAGACGGTGGGCTCGCTCTGGTCGCTGCTCGACGGGCGCAAGCTCTTGGACGAGGTCGATCCGCGTTTCGGCCGGAACATCGAGCTGCAGGTGGAGCGCGCCCGCACGCTCGACCTGATGACGGTGTCGGCCAACACCGATCCCAAGGGCGATCGCTCGCGCCGGCCTCAGGACCAAGACCCGGACATGCTGCTGCACGTGGTCAAGGAGACGGACGCCGGTATCATCGTGCGCGGCGCCAAGTACGAGACAGCCGCACCTTATGCGCACCAGGCCTTCGTGAAGCCGACCATCGCCAACTGGGGCGACGAGAAGCTGTCGGACTATGCGCTCGGTTTCGTCTGCGCCATGAACGCGCCGGGCTTGAAGCATATCTGTCGTACCAGCCATGCCGTGGCTCGCAGCCCGGCGGATTATCCGATCGCCAGCCGCTTTGACGAGCTGGACGCGCTGATCGTCTTCGACGATGTGCTGGTGCCGTGGGAGCAGGTGCTGTTCTACCGTCACACCCGCGCGGCGGCCTTCATCCGCGGCATGCTGCACCGCTACACCGGCTATCCGTTTCTCGCGCGCTTGCAGCGCTTCGCGGACATGATGATCGGCGCGGCGCTTCACAATGCGCGGCAGACCGGTCTGGATAAGCAGCAGGCCGTGCGCGAAAAGCTCGCCACGCTGGCGTGCTATCGCGAGAGCATCAACGCCTTCCTCACCGCCGCGATCGAGGAGGGGCAAACCAGCGAAGCGGGCCTGGTCATGCCACACCAGTCGTTGCTTTATTCCGGCCGCACCGTGGCGTGCGCCAAGCTGCCGGAGATGATGCATCTGACCCGCGAGTTATGCGGCGGACAGATCTGCGTCACGCCGGATGCGGCGTCGTTCCGCAGCCCGGAGACGGGCCCCTGGCTCGAGAAGTTCTATACCGTCAGCGACAACTGGCAGGCCGAGGACCGGCGCAAACTCTTGGCCTTCGCGCGTGACCTCGTGAACAGCGGCCATGCTGGCCACCGGGTGACGTTCCATCTGTTCGCCCAGTCGCCGCCCTTCGCCCACCTGAATGCCGTGTTCCAGACCTTCGACTGGAACCAGCCGCTGGAATTCGTGAAGAACGCCGCCGGTCTGTCCGACCGCGTGATGAAGAGTTGAGAAGGGATCACGCCATGCCGCACGAGCGCTTGCGCAAGTACAACACCAAGACCGCGTTCCCCGAGCAGAAGCTGGACAACGATCTTTGCTGGATCGTGAAGGCGGGCAAGCGCATCTATATCCGCGGCCAAACCGGGCGGGTGTGGAACTCGGACAATGTGCTGGGCCAGGAGGACATGTACGCCCAGGCCGACAACGCCATGCAGAACATGGACATCCTGTTGAAGGAGGCGGGGGCGGGCTGGAGCGACGTCTGCGGTGTCCGCCTTTACGTCTCGGACCGCGCCTATGTGAAGCCGGTCTGCAACGCCGTCGGCAAATGGCTCAAGGGCGTGCATCCGACCATGTCGGTGCTGATCATCAAGGGCTTTGCGCGGCCCATTTACGGCATGGAAGTCGATCTGGACGTGATCCTGGAACGTTAAATTCCAGTCGCCCGCGGTTCGCCGTTGCGCTAGACCCTAGCTGTCTGACCGGGGGGCGGATGATGCGGGGCAGAGGCTATTTTTCCGAAGCTGCGGCGCGGCTCATCCCATGACCGCGATCGCCGCCCCGCTCGAGTTCCGCGACCGACAAAAGGCGATCTGGGCCAGCATCTCCGGCAATGTGCTGGAGTGGTACGACTTCGCCGTCTACGGCTATTTCGCGCCCATCATTGCCCAGAAATTCTTTCCTTCGGACTCGCCGGACTCCTCGCTGCTGGCCGCCTATGGCGCTTTCGCGGCCGGCTTCCTCATGCGTCCCTTGGGCGGCTTTCTGTTCGGCTATTTGGGCGACCGCATCGGCCGCCGCCGCACGTTGATCCTGTCCGTCGCCTTGATGGCGGTGCCAACGTTCCTGATCGGCGTGATGCCCGACTATTCCGCCATCGGGGTCTGGGCCGCCGTGCTGATCGTCGTGATGCGCATGGTGCAAGGCTTGTCGGTCGGCGGCGAATACACGACATCGGCGATCTATCTGGTGGAGCAGGCCCCGCCCGGACGGCGCGGGTTGTTTGCCTCTTGGGTCAATGTCGGCTGCATTGCCGGGATTCTGCTGGGCTCCGCCGTCGGCGCCTTCATCCACACGTTCTGGGAGGCGGAAGTCCAGGATTGGGCTTGGCGCCTGCCGTTCTTGGCCGGTTTGTCGGTCGGCGTCCTGGGTTTTGTGCTGCGGCGCGGCTTGCCCGATTCCACCAGCGCGACCGAGTTGCGGGAACAGGCGCCGATCGCGCGCGCGTTCCGGCGCGAATGGCGTTCCATGCTGCGCGTGTGCGGCCTCTGGCTGGCCAGCGCCATCGGCTTCTACATGATGTTTCTCTACATCACGACCTATCTGCAGCGTGAAGTGGGGTTGAGCGCCGCGTTGGCGCTGGACATCAACACGATCTCCATGGTCGTGCTGCTTTTCACCATCCCCGTCGCTGGCTACCTCTCCGATCTCGTGGGGCGCCGGATCTTCATGATCGGAGTGCCGGTCGCCCTTTTGGTGCTGTCCTATCCGCTTCTTTGGGTCATGCACCACGACGACCCGGCACTTATCCTGTCGGCGCAGATCGTGTTCGCTCTTCTTCTGGGGGCTTATGGACCCGCGATATCGGCGGTGATGGCGGAGCTGTTTCCCCGCGAGGTGCGCTGCAGCGGCATGTCCATCGCCTACAACCTGACCTTGGGCCTGATCGGCGGCACAACGCCCATGGTGGCCACCTATCTGATCGCGCGGACCCATGACGATCTGTCCATCGCTTGGTATTTGATGGCCGCCGCGGCGATTTCGTTCGTATCCGCCTTGTCCATTCCCGAAACGGCCAAGACGCCTTTGCGGTGATGTGGTAACTCCTGGGCATCAAACCGGGGGTGATAGATGAGCGCAGCGGTCGCGGCGGTTGAGCCGGGGATTCGCCGCCGGGTGGTGGCGGCCGGCATCTCGGGCAATGTGCTCGAATGGTACGACTTCGCCGTTTACGGTTATTTCGCGCCCATCATCGCGGAACGGTTCTTTCCCTCCAACTCGCCCACGGCCTCCTTGTTGGCCGCCTATGGCGCATTCGCCGCCGGCTTCCTGATGCGTCCGTTAGGGGGCTTCCTGCTCGGCCATCTGGGCGATCGCATGGGCCGGCGGAAGACGCTGATCCTTTCCGTCGTCCTCATGGCCGGGCCGACCTTCATGATCGGCGTCATGCCCGATCACGCGGACATCGGGGTGGCCGCCGCCGTCTTGATGGTCGTGATGCGGATGCTTCAAGGCTTGGCGGTGGGCGGCGAATACACCACCTCGGTCGTCTATCTGGTCGAGGAAGCGCCGCCACACCGGCGGGGGTATTACGGCTCCTGGAGCGTGTTCGGCGCCATCGGGGGCATCCTGCTGGGCTCCGCGGTGGGTGCGTTCATTAACACGGTTTGGGCCGCCGAGGTGCATGACTGGGCGTGGCGTCTGCCGTTTCTGATCGGGCTGGCTGTCGGTCTGATCGGTTTCGTCCTTCGGCGCGGCCTGCCCGAGCCGCTGAGCGACAAGGACAGGGAAGACCACAAGCTGCCGCTGGCCAAGGCGGTGCGGGACGAAGGCCGCACTATGATGAAGGTGATCGGCATCAGCGTGGTCAACGCCGTCAGCTTCTACATGATCTTCATCTACATCACGGTGTATCTGGAGCGGCAGGTCGGCCTGCCGGCCGCCACGGCCCTCGACGTCAACACGGTCAGCATGATCGTCATGCTGGTGCTGATGCCGCTCTTCGCGCGCCTGTCCGACCGCTTCGGGCGCAAGCCGCTCTTGGCCGCCGCCGCTTTCGGGCTTCTGCTCCTGTCCTATCCGTTGCTCTGGGTCATGCACCATCCGGACGTCATGACCATCTTCTTGGGCCAGCTCGGCTTCTCCATCTTGGTCGGCTGCTATCTGGCGGTCCAACCCACGGCCATGGCGGAGATGTTCTCGCCCGGCGTGCGCTGCAGCGGCATGGCCGTGGCATACAATTTGACGCTTGGCATCCTCGGCGGCACGACGCCCATGGTGTGCACCTATCTGATCGAGAAGACGGGCGACGACCTGTTCATCGCCTGGTATCTGATGGCCGCGGCCGCCGTTTCCCTGGCCGTCGTGCTGACCTTGAAGGAAACCGCCAAGGCGCCGCTTCGTTCGTCATGACAAAGCCGTTGCATATCGGCGGCGGCACATTAACTTTTCGTGAATGAAAAGGACGGACCTAACATGACGGACGCACCACGGGTCGAGGTCTTGCCGCCCCCTGGCGCGCCGGTCTTTGGGATCGAGCGGTTCGAGGGCGTGCTCTCGCGCCGGATCCTGGCCTTCATCCTGGACTGTATCTTGATCGGCGTGCTGACCGTCCCGTTCCTGATCTTGAGTTTCGCCCTGGCGATCCTCACCTTCGGGCTTCTGGTCATCCCGATTGGCGGTGTTCTGACGTTCTTCTACTTCACCCTGTTCACGGGTGGCGCGAAGTCGGCCACGCCCGGCATGCGCCTGATGGGCATCGAGTTGCGCGATCTTCGGGGCGGGCGGCCCGATTTGTTGCAGGCGGGTGTCCGTACGCTGGTCTTCATGGCGTCCAACACGGTGTTGCCGGTCATCATCTGCGCGGTCGCCCTGTTCGACCTCCGGCGCCGCACGATCCACGACATGCTGACCTCCACGGTCGTCGTCCGCCGTTAACGCCCCGTCACCGTTCGGTCGCAGCGGTAGAGGCATCCGCCACAAAATTGCCCAGACATCTTCACACGGGCGTCAACTGGCCTAGGTATCCCTTAGCGCACGGCGGAGATCGCCCCGCCGCTTGCGCGAACGGAGAACCACCATGGCCAACCCACTGCTGAAGTATCTCGACGGCCAGGACTGGACCGATTCCATCGACCAGTGCCGCGGCCTTTCGGTGAAGGATTTTGCGGACGCGGTCCTGATGACGTCGTCCGACGATGACGACGATGTCAGCGCGCGCGAAGAGCGCGCTCCAGAAACTCAAGGCGATCCTGACCCCAAAACAATTCATTGTTGAGGATGTAGGTCGGCAGGCCGAACACCTGCCGGCCGATCGCCTCCTCGCAGTTGGCGTCGTATTCGGCCTCGGCCTCCACGCCTTCGGCGGCGGCACGCAAGGTTGCGCCCACGAAGCCGCAGCTTTCGGCCACGTCGTCCAGCGTGGCGATGTCCGCGATGTTGCGCTCCTCCACCCAGATCGCCCGCATGAAGGCGAGAACCAGGGGGCCGGGGTCATGCCCGGCCTGGCGCGCGGCCACCACCATGTGGGCCGCTAGGGACTCGTTCACCGGAAAGAACTTGGGCTCCAGCGTCAGTTCCATGCCCAGATGGGCACGCCACCGCTTCAACTCCATCATCCGGTAGGCCTTGCGCGCGGGCGGGCGATCCTTCAGGCGCAACGTGCCCGCCGCCGGGAAGACGCGGCCGGGGTCGACAGGCTTGTAGTTCAGCGTCGCCCCCGCGCGTTTGGCGATCTCCATGACGCGCGACTGCCCCAGATAGGACCAGGGCGAGGCCAGGGCGAAGTAATAATCCACCGTCTGGGTCATGGTTTGCCGCCCTCTTTTGACCGCGACGCTTCGCGTTCACGCAAAGTCCGGCGCATGATCTTCCCTGTCGCGGTCATGGGCAACTCCGTCACGAACTCGATTGTCCGTGGATACTCGTGGGCCGCCAGGCGAGCCTTGACGAAAGCCTGCATCTCGGCGCCCAGCCGCGCATCGGGGTGCACGCCGGGCTTGGGCACGATGAAGGCCTTGATGGCCTCGGTCCGCACGGGGTCGGGCACGCCGATGACCGCGGCCAGGGCCACGACAGGATGTTTCAGCAGGCAATCCTCGATCTCGCTCGGGCCGATCCGGTAAGAGCCGCTGGTGATCACATCGTCGTCGCGGCCCTTGAACCAGAAATAACCTCCGGCATCCTTGGCGGCCAAATCGCCCGTCAGCAACCAATCGCCCGCGAACTTGTTTTGTGTGGCTTCGGGCTTGTTCCAATAGGATAAGAACATCACCGGATCGGGCCGGCGGATCGCCACATTGCCCGTCTCGCCCGGCGGCAGGACGCCACCGTTCTCATCCACCACTTCGACGACATGCCCGGGGATCGGCCGGCCCATGGAGCCGGGGCGCGTTTCCATGATCGGCGCGCAGTTGCCCAGCACCAGGTTGCATTCCGTTTGGCCATAGAACTCGTTGATCGTGACGCCCAGCGCCGCGCGGCCCCAGGCCACCAGTTCCTCGCCCAACGGCTCGCCCCCGCTGCCGACCGTGCGCAGGTTGATCGGCGCGCGGGCCCGGGAAGCGCCGGCCTGGCGGAAGAGTTTGAGGGCGGTTGGCGGAAGGAAGCTGTTGCGCACGCCGTGCCGGGCCATCAGCGCGAACGCGGCCTCGGGGTCGAATTTGCGCGCGCGATGGGCCAAGACAGGAACACCGTGGTGCCAGCTCGGCAGCAAGACATCGAGCAGCCCGCCGGCCCAGGCCCAATCGGCCGGCGTCCAGAACAGGTCACCCTTCTGAGGAAAGAATTCGTGGGGGAACTCGACGCCGGGCAGGTGGCCCAGCACGACGCGATGGGCTTGCAGGGCACCCTTGGGTGGGCCCGTGGTACCCGAGGTGTACATGATGAGGGCGGGATCGTCGGGCGCGGTGTCGACCGGGTCGAACGACTCCGACCCGCGCTCGACCAATGCGTGGAAATCGTGGGCGCGACCGTCACCCTTGCCGGCGACGATCAAGGTGATGGGCGCATCCAGATCTTTCTCAGCCTCGCGCGCCTTGGGCAGGCCCTGGTCGTCGGTGACCAGGGCCTTGGCGCCGCTATCCTTCAGGCGATAGGCGATGGCGTCCGGGCCGAACAGCGCGAAGAGGGGCAGGACGATGGCGCCCAGCTTATAGGCGGCCAAGTGTGCCACGGCCAGTTCCGGGCCTTGCGACAGCAGGACCGCGACACGGTCGCCACGCCCGACGCCCAGATGACGCAGCGCGTTGGCCAAGCGGTTGCTGAGCCGTGCGAGATCTTGGAACGAGTGGCGGGAAACGGCGCCGGCTTCGTCCTCCACGATCATGGCGACACCGCCGGATGCCGCGTGGCGGTCGCAGACGTCGACGGCGATGTTGTAGCGCTCCGGCACGCGCCAGCGGAACCCGGCCACGACGGAATCGTAGTCCTTGCCCGGCATCAGCATGCGGTTGCGCCGTTCGACGGAGGCATAGCCACGCGGGCGTGAAGCCGGTACATCTGCACTCCCATCAGCGCGGTGCGGTCATGTTCCAGCCCGGCCTTTCGAAAGGCAAGTACGCCCTCGCGGCCGTGGTCGCGTTGGCGGTTCTGGCCGTTGCCGCGCCGGGCCGCGCCGCGTCCGCCAAGCAGGAGCCCTTCGTCCGTTCCTGGCAAGGCGAGTTTCCCCGGACGGATTTCTCCTTGCATGCCGTGCCGCTCGATCAGATCTACGACGTGGTCCATCGCGACGGCGTGCCGGCGATCGACAATCCCAAGATCGTTTCCCTGCGCGAGGTCTATGGGATCGGCGATTGGGAGCCGGTGGTGACCGTTTCGATGGGCGGTGAACGTCGCGCCTATCCGGTCCAGCTTCTGACTTGGCACGAAATCGTCAACGACACGGTGGGCGGCGTGCCCATCGCCGTGACCTATTCGCCCTTGTGCAACTCCATCGTGGTCTATGACCGGCGGGTCGACGGGCAAGCGCTGATCTTCGGCGGGACGGGGCGGCTGCGAAACGCGAACGCCGTCATGTACGACAAGGAGACCGAAAGCTGGTGGCAGCAGTATACCGGCGAGGCCATCGTGGGCGACCTGACCGGTAAGCGGCTCAAGCCCGTGGCCGCGCGTGTCGAGTCGTTCATCCGCTTCCGCAATGCAGCTCCGGAAGGCACGGTAGTCATGCCGCGGTCGCCGGCGATGCGGCAGTACGGCCATAACCCGTTCGCCTATTACGACACGCGTGGAAAGCCCGACCATTCCTTTTCGGGCGACTTGCCGGCGGGCATCGCGCCGCTGGCGCGCGTTGTATCGGTGGGAGACCAGGCTTGGCCGCTCGATCTGGTGCGCAAACAGAAGACCGTCGAGGCCGACGGGCTGGTGATCACCTGGCAACCCGGCCAAGCCTCGGCCCTCGATCAAGTGATGATTTCCAACGGACGCGACGTGGGAAACGTCACGGTCCAGCGCAAGACCGCATCGGGGTTCGAGGACGTGCCCTATAACGTCAGCTTCGCCTTCGCCTTCCACGCCTTCTACCCCAAGGGCGTGATTCACGCGCTGAAATGACCGATTTTTCGCCTCAATCGAGGCGTTTCCTTGCCCCTGGAACGGGGGAGGACTAAATTTATGGCAGCCCTTCAGCAGCGATGGATGTGGCGATGCCGCGCGACCCGGCCGTAGAGATTCTTCCCTCCGCTTGCCCGCACGATTGTCCCAGCACCTGCGCGCTGGAGGTGGAGAAGGTCGATTCGCATCATATCGGTCGGGTGCACGGCTCGCGGCGCAACAGCTACACGGCGGGCGTAGTCTGCGCCAAGGTCGCGCGCTATTCCGAGCGCGTCCACCATCCCGAACGGCTGCGCACGCCGCTGCGCCGCGTGGGCGACAAAGGTGTGGGCTTCGCGGCCTATCAACCCATCGGCTGGGACGACGCCCTCGACCTGATCGCCGAGAAACTGATCCGTATCGCGGAGCGCGATGGCGCCGAGGCCGTGTGGCCCTACTTCTATGCCGGCACCATGGGCTATGTGCAGCGTGACGGCATCGAGCGTCTGCGCCATGTCATGCGCTATTCGCGCCAATACAGCACGATCTGCGTCAAGTTGTCGGACACGGGTTGGATCGCGGGCACGGGCGTGAAGCGTGGCGTGGATTCGCGCGAAGTTATCGAGTCTGACTTGATCGTCGTCTGGGGCGGCAACCCGGTTTCCACCCAGGTCAATCTGATGACGCACATCTCGCGTGCCCGGAAGGAGCGCGGCACGAAATTCGTGGTCATCGATCCCTACCGCACGCCGACGGCGGAGCAGGCCGATCTCCACTTGGCCGTGCGGCCGGGTACGGACGGGGCGCTGGCCTGTGCCGTGATGCACGTGCTGTTCCGCGACGGCATGGCCGACCGCGCCTATCTCGAGAAATACACCGATGCGCCCGCCGAACTGGAAGCGCATCTCAAGACCCGCACGCCCGAATGGGCGTCGGCCATCACCGGCCTCTCCGTTCAGGCGATCGAGGATTTCGCCCGCCTCTACGGCCAGACCAAGCGCAGTTATATCCGTGTGGGCTATGGCTTCACGCGCATGCGCAACGGCTCGGCCCAGATTCACGCCGTGTCGTCGCTGCCTGCCGTCACGGGCGCTTGGCAGTATCCCGGCGGCGGTGCCATGTACGGCCAGACCGGCCTCTATCCCTTGGACCGCACGATGATCCAGGGGCTCGACCGGCTCGACAAGAACGTGCGCAATCTGGACCAGTCGCGCATGGGGCCGATCCTGGTGGGCGAGAAGGACGCTCTGGCGGGCGGCCCGCCGGTGAAGGCGCTGTTCATCCAGAACACCAATCCGGTCGTGGTCTGCCCCGAATCGGTCAAGATCAACGAAGGCTTTCGCCGCGACGACCTGTTCGTTGCCGTGCATGAGCAGTTCATGACCGACACGGCCAAGATGGCGGATATCGTCCTGCCCGCGACAACGTTCCTGGAGCATGACGATTTCTATACCGCCAGCGGCCACACCCATCTGCAGGTGGCCAAGAAGATCATCGAGCCCTACGCCGAATCGCGCTCGAATCACGACGTCATCTGCGCCCTGGCCAAGCGGTTGGGCGCGGAGCATCCAGGTTTCCACATGACGCCGTGGGAGCTGATCGACCAGATGCTGAAGGCTTCGGGCTTGCCCGACGCGGACACGATGTATCGCGAGGGCGGCATCGACATGGCGCCCAAGTTCGAAACGGCGCATTTCCTCGACGGCTTCGGCCATGCCGACAAGCGCTTCCACTTCAAGCCGGATTGGAAGGCATTGGGCATCGAGCATGAGAAGATGCCAGTCTTTCCGGACCACTTGGCCGTGACCGACGAGGCCAGCGCCGACAAGCCGTTCCGCTTGGTGGCCGCGCCCGCGCGTAGTTACCTTAATTCCAGCTTCACGGAGACGCCCAGTTCGATCAAACGCGAGCGGCGGCCCACCATCTTGCTCAATCCGGGCGACTGCGATGCTTTGGGCGTGAAAGAAGGCGACCGCGTTCGCGTTGGCAACGACCGCGGGTCCATCGTGATCCACGTAGAGCTTCGGGACGGCCAGCAGCGCGGCGTGGTGGTGATCGAGAGCATTTGGCCCAATGCCGCCTTCGAGGAAGGCATCGGTGTCAACGCGCTGACCAGCGCAGACCCGGGCTATCCCGCCGGCGGGGCGGTGTTTCACGATACCGCCGTTTGGCTGCGCGCGGCCTAGGAACCTCAGCTTGAGCAATCGGCCCGGACGGGTCGTCGTGGTCGGAAACGAAAAGGGCGGTTCCGGCAAATCGACGATCGCCATGCATCTGGCGGTGGCGCTTTTGGGCGAAGGATTCCGCGTCGGCACCATCGACCTGGACGCGCGCCAGGGCACGCTCACGCGCTTCATCGACAACCGAAAGGCGCAGGCCGCGCGCAGCATTTCCTTGGCGGTACCCGAGCACGTGGCGGTCCATCGCTCCAAGGCCGAGGATCTGCGCGCCGCCGAAGCCGAGGACCGTGCGTCCTTCGAGACGGCGCTTGCTGGCATGCTGGAACGTTGTGACTTCGTCGTGATCGACACGCCGGGCAGCGACAGTTATCTGTCCCGCCTCGGTCATTCCCATGCCGATGTGATCGTGACACCGCTCAACGACAGTTTCATCGACCTGGACATTCTGGCGCGGGTGAACGGCGAGAGCATGGAGATCGAGCGCCCGAGCCATTACAGCGAATTGTTGTGGGACCAGAAAAAACAACGTGCGCTGCGCGACCGGCGTTCGATCGATTGGATCGTGCTGCGCAACCGCTTGTCCCATCTCGATGCGCGCAACAAGAGGCAGATGGGCCGCATTCTGGAGAAGCTGTCCCAACGCCTGGGTTTTCGCATGGCCGCGGGCTTCAGCGAGCGCGTGGTCTTTCGCGAGCTGTTCCTCAAGGGACTGACGCTGCTGGATGTGAAAGACGCGGGCGTGGAGATGACCATGTCCCACGTGGCGGCGCGGGCGGAGTTGCGCACGCTTCTTGATGCTCTTGGGCTAAGCCGCCCCGAAGCGGTCACCGGGCAGGGAGATGCGGCTTCTTCGTGACCCTGGAACGGTGAGATGGCGTAGGCGTTGCACCCCGCATCGCGGCTGTGGCACAACAACGCCCTTCCCGCGCTGAGGGACGGGCAGCGTGGCGATACTAGTACCAACGGCTTGATAAAAAACGAAAATAGGCGAGTCTGAATGGCAAAGCGCGTCCGTAAAGCGATCTTTCCGGTGGGTGGCTTGGGCACCCGATTCCTGCCGGCAACCAAGTCGATGCCGAAGGAAATGCTGCCCGTCGTCGACAAGCCGCTGATCCAGTATGCCGTGGAGGAAGCGCGTGCGGCGGGAATCGAGGAGTTCATCTTCGTCACTGGCCGCGGCAAGACCGCCATCGAGGATCATTTCGATTTCAGCTACGAGCTGGACCGGGTCCTGTCCGAACGCGGGCGTGTGAAAGATGTGCAGCAGATCAAGGCGCTTCTGCCCCAGCCGGGCGACATCGCCTATGTACGTCAGCAGGAGCCGCTGGGTCTTGGCCATGCCGTCTGGTGCGCGCGAAATCTCATAGACAACGAACCATTCGCCGTGCTGCTGGCCGACGACCTCGTGCTGGCCTCGACCCCGTGCCTGAAGCAGCTTACCTCCGTCTACACGGGCGGCAACCTCGTCGCCGCGATGGAAGTGCCGCCCGATCAGGTCTCTCGTTATGGCGTCCTCGACGTGGCGGGCAATGACGGCGGCCTGATCAAGGTCAAGGGCATCATCGAGAAGCCGGCGCCCAAAGATGCGCCATCCAACCTGTGCGTCATCGGCCGCTATGTCCTCGATCCCAGCGTGTTCGATCACCTGGCGCGTCTGCAGCGCGGCGCGGGCGGCGAGATCCAGTTGACGGACGCCTTGGCAGCCATGATCGGTCAGGTGCCGTTCCACGGGTACCGGTTCGAAGGCACACGCTTCGATTGCGGCGACAAGGTCGGCTTCTTCGAGGCCAACGTGGCCTTCGCGTTGGAGCGTCCTGATCTCGGCGAGAGTGTGCGCAGCGTGATCCAGCGCTACGCCAAGAAATAACAGGATCGGCGGCTTCGCATGCGCATCGTGATGATCGGGGCGGGGTATGTCGGCCTCGTGTCCGGAACATGCTTCTCCGAGTTCGGCCACCAGGTGATTTGCGTCGAAAAGGACGCGGGCAAGCTAGCGCGCCTTCAGCGCGGCGAGGTGCCGATCTACGAGCCCGGCCTGGACGATCTGATGGCGGCCAACATGAAGTCGGGCCGCTTGTCCTTCACGGGCGATTTGTCTCGTGCGGTCGAAGGGGCGGGCGCCATCTTCATCGCGGTAGGCACGCCCAGCCGGCGCGGCGACGGCCATGCGGACCTGAGCTACGTCTTCAGCGCGGCGGAGGAAATCGCCAAATCCTTGCGGGACCACGCCGTCATCGTCACCAAATCGACCGTGCCTGTCGGCACCAGCCGCGAAATCGCGCGCATCGTGCGCCAAGCCAACCCCAAGGCCGAATTCGACGTGGCGTCCAATCCCGAGTTCTTGCGTGAAGGCTCCGCCATCAACGATTTCATGCGTCCGGATCGGGTAGTGATCGGCGTGGAATCCGACAGAGCGCGGGAGATACTCCACCGGATCTATCGGCCTCTCTATCTGATCGAAACGCCGATCTTGTTCACCGCGCTGGAAACGTCCGAGTTGATCAAATACGCGGCCAACGCCTTCCTGGCCACCAAGATCACCTTCATCAACGAGGTCGCGGACCTGTGCGAGAAGGTCGGGGCCGATGTCCACGACGTGGCGCGCGGCATGGGCCTCGACGGCCGCATCGGCCGCAAGTTCCTCCATGCCGGGCCTGGCTACGGTGGCTCCTGCTTCCCTAAGGACACCTTGGCGCTCGCGCGAACGGCGCGGGAGGCCGGCGCGCCCTTGCGCATCGTCGAGACGGTTAAGGACGTCAACGACGCGCGCAAACGGCAGATGGCGGAGATCGTACTCGGCGCTTGCGGCGGTTCGGCCAAGGGCCAGACTGTGGCGGTGTTGGGCCTGACCTTCAAGCCCAACACCGACGACATGCGCGAGGCGCCCAGCCTGGACATCGTTCCCGCGTTGGTGGCCCAGGGGGCCAAGGTGCGCGTCTTCGATCCCGCGGGCATGGAAGAGGCCAAGAAGCTGATCACCGGCGTCGCCTGGTGCGCGGACGCATATGACGCCATCGAAGGCGCGGATGCTCTTGTCATCGTGACCGAATGGAACGAGTTCCGCGCGCTCGACTTGGATCGCGTGAAGCGCTTGATGAAGCGGCCTGTCTTCATCGACCTGCGCAACGTCTATAACCCCGGCGAGATGGAAGCGGCTGGTTTCGCTTACCGCTCCATCGGCCGCCCGACCAAGAAGGCCGGTGCATGAAGCATAATTTCCACCCCACGATCCTACGCGAATACGACGTTCGCGGTGTGATTGGCGAAACCTTGGCGGCGGCGGATGCGCGCGCGGTCGGTCGCTCCTTCGGAACCGCGTTGGTGCGCGACGGCGGAAAGCGCGTGGCTGTCGGCTATGACGGGCGCCTAAGCTCGCCCGAGATGGAAGCGGCCGTGGTCGAGGGCTTGGCGTCCTGCGGACTGGAGGTGATCCGGGTCGGCCTGGGACCCACGCCCATGACCTATTTCGCGGTCAAACATTTGGCGGCCGACGGCGGCTTGATGGTGACCGGCTCGCACAACCCGCCGCACTACAACGGCTTCAAGATGGCCACGTCCAAAGGGCCGTTCTATGGCGACGCGATCAAGGCGCTGGGCGCCCGCGCGGCTTCGGGCGATTTTGCCAAGGGCGTGGGCAAGGTGATCGAGCATTCGGTGTTCGACGCCTATGTTGATCGCCTGTTCCGCGACTATGACGGGCAGCGCCCGCTCGACGTGGCGTGGGACGCCGGCAACGGCGCGGCCGGCCCCGCCATGGTGGCGCTGATCCAACGCCTGCCGGGCCGGCACGCCATGATCCATCAGACGATCGACGGGCGCTTCCCGAACCACCATCCCGACCCGACCGTCGAGGCCAACTTGGCCCAACTCAAGGAGCTGGTGGCCAAGGAAGGAAGCGTCGCCGGCATCGCGTTCGATGGCGATGGCGACCGCATCGGCGCGGTGGACGGCAAGGGCCGCGTCCTGTGGGGCGACCAGATGATGATGCTGTTGTCGCGCGATGTGCTGCGCGACAAGCCGGGCGCCACCATCATCGCCGACGTGAAGGCCAGCCAGGCTCTGTTCGACGAGGTGGCGCGGCTGGGCGGCAAGCCGCTGATGTGGCGGACCGGTCATTCCCTCATCAAGGCCAAGATGGCGGAGACGGGATCGCCCCTGGCCGGCGAGATGAGCGGCCATATCTTCTTCGCTGACCGTTACTACGGCTATGACGATGCGCTCTATGCCGCCGTGCGCTTGCTGAACGTCATCGCACGCTCGGGCAAGACTCTGGCCGAGTTGCGCGACGAGCTGCCCCAGATGATCAATACGCCGGAGTTGCGGTTTCCCTGTTCCGACGACCGCAAGTTCCAAGTCGTCGAAGAACTGAAGGCGCGCCTCAAGGCCGACAAGGCCAAGGTGGACGATATCGACGGCGTGCGCGTCTCGACCCCGGATGGATGGTGGCTTCTGCGCGCCTCCAACACCCAGGACGTGCTGGTCGCGCGTTGCGAGGCTTCGAGCGCCGATGGGCTCCAGCGTCTCAAGGATGCGTTGGCTGGCCAGCTCCGCAAGAGTGGCATCGAGCCGCCGCAGCACGCGCAGCACTAAGTTCCTGAGCGATGGCTTCGTTCTTCTTCTACGGCACGCTGCTGGACGCGGACGTCAGGCGTCTCGTCTTGGAACGCGATCTCGACCCGGCTTCGCTTCACGAAGCGGTTTTGGCCGATCACCGCGTTTCGCGCGCGCGTGGCAAGACCTACCCGATCCTGGCCGCGAAGTGCGGTGCCAAGGCGCATGGGCTGGTGGCCTCGCACCTTGATGATCGCGACGCCGCGCGGCTGTTCCATTACGAAGACGACGGTTATCGCACGGTCGAACTCGACCTGGCCGCCCCCCATGGCCGGATGAAGGCCTGGGCGTTCATGCCGGGTCCGCGCATGAAGGCGCTGCCCGTCGATTGGTCCTATGCGGCATGGAGCCGCAACGTGAAAGCGCGGGTGATGCCGGGAATCGCGGCTTGGATGGCGGGTTATCCGGGACCGGCCGCTTTGCCCCTTTACCGCCGATGGCGGTTGCGGCGGCACACGGCGTAAGGCGCCGGCGACCTAGTTCTTAAGGGCGGCGAGTTCCTGGCCGCTTTGGATCGGCTTGCAGTCGATCTGGTGGCGCTCGGTCAGGGTGCGGCAGGCTTGTTCCGCCATCTCGCGGGTGGCCAGGCCCGTCAAGCGGGCGCGATAGAGCATTCCCTTGTCGATCTCAACGGGGATGACCACTGCGGTCGCGCTGGCCAAGTATTCCGGCACGGCCTCGGCCGCGCGGGCGGCGGCAAGCTGGGCTTGGACGAAGCGTTGGAATGCACCGACCTGAACACCCCAGATACCGGCCGTGGACAGGACCGAGGCCTCATGCGGCTTCGGCGCGGCTGCGTCGCCCTGTTCGATCGGCTGCTTCACCGTCGGAAGATTGTTGGGCAGCGGGCGGGCGACCACGTTCGTGCGCGGATTGAGGCGCGAGGCCACGGTAAGGGTTGGCTGGGTGTCGAAGCCCTTGTCCAGCAGATGCATCATCTGCACGTCGCGGGCATAGGAACTGCTGCCGCCCAGGACGACACCGAAGATACGGCGCCCGTCGCGTTCGGCGGAGGCGGCCAGATTGAAGCCCGAATCACGGATGAAGCCGGTCTTGAGGCCGTCGGCGCCTTCATAGCGGCCCAGAAGCCGATTGTGGCTCGCGATCTGCTGGCCTTTGTAGTCGAAGGTCTGTTGCGAGAAGTAGTGGTAACGATCCGGGAAGTCGCGATAGAGCGCCTGGGCCAGAATGACCTGGTCGCGCGCGGTGGTGACCTGGCCTTTGTTCGGCAGGCCGGACGCGTTGCGATAGACCGTGCGCGTCATGCCCAGCTTGGCGGCTTTGCGCGTCATCACCTGGGCAAAGTTGGTTTCCGTGTCGCCCAGCGCTTCCGCCAGCACGACGGCCGCGTCATTGGCCGACTTGGTGGTCAGCGCCAGGATCGCGTTCTCGACCGTGATCGTCTCGCCCGGTTCCAGATACAGCTTTGATGGCGCTTGCGCCGCCGCGGCCTTGGAGACCGGCAGGCGCGTGTTGAGCGTGAGCTTCTTGGCCTGGAGCGCCTCGAAGGTCAGATACAGCGTCATCATCTTGGTGAGAGACGCGGGATAAGTCTGCGAATCCGAATTGTCAGAATAGAGGAGCTCGCCGGTGGTGCCGTCGACAATGATGGAGGCAGCCAAAGGGGGCTGCCATGTCGATGCGGCTTTCTTCGCGGGCTTGCCAGCCCAGGCCGGCGTCGCGATTAGGCTGGCCGCAACCATGGCAGCCGCGAAATAGCGGAAAATGCGGGGTCCGGTCGTCGGTCCCATGGCCACCCTCTGACCTTATCGGCCGCCGCCACCCCCTCCCAGTGGGGGCGCCAACCGGATCATCCCGCCTAGGTTCCAAGAGCCCGCTCAGCCCCGCCCAGACGAAACACGAAAATGCAATTTACGGAAGATCGGGAATCTTGTCCAGGATTTGTTGTGAATCAGAGGGTTGCGAGATGAATCCCAAGTGCCCTCGGAAAAGTTCCATGACGACGGCGATTTTCTCACTTCGCAAAGGGCCATCGCTCGATTTTATTGCAATGCAACATTGATGTGGTTGACACGTCACAAAGGCTTTCTATATTTGAATTATTGCATCGCAACAATTCTTGTTGCGGCGCTTTAAATGACACCAAACGGACAAGGACACGCAGTGACTTCATCCAAGCGCAAACCCGCGGGCAAGCTGAACGGTGCCAAGTCCGTTTCGACCGCCGCCAAGCCGCCCGTCCGCAACCCCGCCACGGAGATCGCACCGATGACCAAAGAACAATTGGAATCTGTCGCCGGCGACGCGCTGAAGACCTATGGCGACCTGGCCGCGATGGGTAAGGCGAATGTCGAAACCACCCTCAAGGCGACCGCCGTTCTGAGCAAGGGCGTGGAAGAGATCGGTCAGGCCTGGGCCGCGCTGGCCAAGCGCCTGGTGGACATCCAGATGTCATCCCTTCAGACGCTGCTTGGCGCGCGCAACATCAAGGACGTCGTCGAGGTTCATGCCGACCTGACCAAGAACCACTTTCAGACCGCCATGTCCGAGGGCGCGAAAATCTCGGAGCTGACACTCAAAGTCGCGAACGAGGCGATCCAGCCGCTTTCCGCGCGTGTGACCGATACGGTGAAAGCGACCGCCAAGGCCGCCTGACCTCCATCAACGGTTCCTCCCAGCCTGGCCCGGCGGTCTTACGACCGCCGGGCGCTTTTTTTCCGGCTTCCCACGGAAGCGCCACGCCCGCCCGTCGGGTTGGATCGGCTTCGGCAGATACCATATTATTGCCGGAAAGCGGGCCGACACTGGCTGGGCGTTGAAAGAGGATCGGATCGGATGAAGCCCGTCAGGGGCAACGGTGGCGAGGGCGGTGGCGGCAATGGTCGGGACAATCCGACCACGGGCGTCGTCGTTAAGACGCGCCCCAAGACGAAGAAGCCCGATCTCTACAAGGTTCTCCTGCTCAACGACGACTACACGCCGATGGAATTCGTCGTGTACGTGCTTGAGCGCTTTTTCAACATGACCCAGCAGCGCGCCACCGAGGTGATGATGCACGTCCACCGGCGTGGCGTCGGGATCTGCGGCGTCTATACCTACGAAGTCGCGGAAACGAAGGTGAATCAGGTGATGGACTGCGCCCGGCAGCATCAGCACCCCCTTCAATGCACTCTGGAGAAGGAATGAGCGGCATCATCTCGCCCCAGCTCGAACAGGCCCTCCGCCGTGCCATCGACTTGGCCAATGAGCGGCGCCACGAATACGCGACCCTCGAGCATCTTCTGCTGGCGCTGACCGAAGACCAGGATGCCATCGCTGTCCTGCGCGCGTGCGGTGTCGACATCGATCGCATCAAGGGCGACCTGGCCTCCTATATCGACAACGAGCTGAACGGGTTGGTGACCAACCGGCTCGAGGACGCGAAGCCGACGGCTGGCTTCCACCGGGTGCTCCAGCGCGCCGTCATTCACGTTCAGTCCTCGGGGCGCGAGCGCGTTACCGGCGCCAACGTGCTGGTCGCCATGTTCGCCGAGCGCGAATCCCATGCCGTCTATTTCCTGCAGCTTCAGGACATGACGCGGTTGGATGCCGTCAATTACATCTCCCATGGCATCGCCAAGGTGCCCGGTCGCTCGGAGAAGCGGACGGTGGAGGGAGCCGATGATGAGGCTTCCGGCGAGAAGACCGTGAAGAAAGGGCAGGAAGCGCTCAACGCTTACTGCGTCGATCTGAACAAGAAAGCGAAGTCCGGCAAGATCGACCCGCTGATCGGCCGCGAGGCCGAGGTCGAACGCACCATCCAGGTGCTGTGCCGCCGCACCAAGAACAATCCGCTCTATGTCGGCGAGCCCGGCGTGGGCAAGACCGCGATCGCCGAAGGCTTGGCGCGCCGCATCGTGCACAACGACGTGCCCGAGGTTCTGCAAGGCGCCACCATCTTCGCGCTCGACATGGGCGCGCTCCTGGCCGGCACGCGCTACCGCGGCGATTTCGAAGAGCGGCTCAAGGCTGTGATGACGGAGTTGGAGGCCCACCCCAACGGTATCCTCTTCATCGACGAGATTCACACGGTGATCGGCGCGGGCGCCACCAGCGGCGGCGCGATGGATGCGTCCAACATCCTCAAGCCCGCGCTGCAAAGCGGCGGGCTGCGCTGCATCGGCTCGACCACCTACAAGGAATACCGCACGCATTTCGAGAAGGACCGCGCGCTGGTGCGGCGCTTCCAGAAGATCGACGTTAACGAGCCGTCTGTCGAGGACGCGGTGAAGATCCTCAAGGGCCTCAAGCCCTATTACGAGGAGCATCACAAGGTGCGTTACACCTCCGACGCCATCCGTTCGGCCGTCGAGTTGGCTGCGCGTTATATCAACGACCGCAAGCTGCCCGACAAGGCGATCGACGTGATCGACGAGGTCGGTGCGGCCCAGATGCTTCTGCCGCCGGGCAAGCGCAAGCGGACCATCACGGTCAAGGATGTGGAGGGCGTGGTCGCCAAGATCGCGCGCATCCCACCCAAGACCGTCTCGCGCGACGACCGTGAATCGCTGCGCAACCTGGAACGCGACCTGAAGACCATGGTGTTCGGCCAGGACCGCGCGATGGAAGCGTTGGCCAGCGCGATCAAGCTGGCGCGCGCAGGCTTGCGCGAGCCCGAGAAGCCGATCGGCAGCTATCTGTTCTCCGGCCCCACTGGCGTTGGCAAGACCGAGGCCGCGCGCCAGCTCGCGCGCATCCTGGGCGTGGAGATGCATCGCTTCGATATGTCGGAATACATGGAGCGTCACAGCGTTTCGCGTCTGATTGGCGCCCCGCCGGGCTATGTCGGCTTCGACCAGGGCGGGCTTCTGACGGACGCGGTCGATCGCCAGCCCTTCGCCGTGCTTCTGCTCGACGAGATCGAGAAGGCGCATCCGGATGTCTTCAACATCCTTCTGCAGGTGATGGATTACGGCAAGCTGACCGACCACAACGGCAAGACGGCCGATTTCCGTAACGTCATCCTGATCATGACCACGAACGCGGGCGCCTCGGACCTGGCCAAGCACGCCATGGGCTTCGCGCGGCAGGATCGGCAGGGCGAGGACGACGAGGCCATCAAACGCATGTTCACGCCCGAGTTCCGCAACCGCTTGGACGCGGTCATCCCCTTCGCGAACCTGCCGCCGGAAACCGTGTTGCGCGTCGTCGACAAGTTCATCATCCAGCTCGAGGAGCAGTTGGCCGACCGCCAGGTCTCCATCCAGCTCACCGACGAGGCGCGCGCGTGGCTGGCCAAGAAGGGCTATGACCCGTCCTTCGGCGCACGGCCCTTGGCCCGCGTGATCCAGGAGCATGTGAAGAAGGGCATCGCCGAGGAATTGCTCTTCGGCAAGCTGGCCAAGGGCGGCACTGTCAAGGTGCGGCTCGACGGCGACAAGCTGGCCTTCGACTATATGCCCGCGGAGCCCAAGACCGGCGACAAGGTGCCGGTGCTGGTCGAATAGCGCGGCTACGCTTCGTCGCCGTCCTTCCGGAACGGGCTATATTCCGACAATCCCGCCATCTCGGCGTGAACGTGCATCCGTTCGCGTTCCAGGAATTTCCCGACCGCATCGCGGAAGCCGGGGTCGGCGATCCAATGCGCGCTGTGAGTCTCGACCGGCAGATAGCCGCGCTGGATCTTATGCGTGCCCTGGGCACCAGCTTCCACGCGGGCGAAGCCGTGCCGGATCGCGAAATCGATGGCCTGGTAGTAACAGGCTTCGAAGTGCAGGAACTTGAACTCGCCCTCGCAGCCCCAGTTGCGGCCATAGAGGGTGCCATCGCCCATCAGGTTGAGCGCGCCCGCCACCGGCCGCCCCTCGCGCTCCGCGACCACCAGCAGGATGCGATCGGCCATCGTCTCGCCGATTTGATGGAAGAACTCCCGCGTCAGATAGGGATTGCCCCATTTGTGATCGGCGGTTGCCAGATAGAAGCGGTGAAACGCGTCCCAATGGCGCGGCTCGATCTCGCCGCCGGTCAAGGGCCGCACGGTCACGCCGCTTTCGGCCACCTCGCGCCGTTCCTTGCGGATCGTCTTGCGCTTGCGCGACGATAGCGCGTCGAGGAAGTCGTCGAAGGCTCCGTAGCCGCGATTCTCCCAATGGAACTGTTGCCCCGCACGGCGCAGCCATCCGGCTTCGCCCAGTGCCTTCGCTTCGGTCTCTGTCGGGAAGGTGACGTGCACGGACGAAAGCCGGTTGCCGCCGGCGACCCGTTCCATCGCGCCGATCAGCGCACTCCGCACGATGCTGGCCATTTCGGCTGGCAGGCCGGGACGAACCAACAGGCGCGGTCCAGTGGCGGGCGTGAACGGTACCGACACCTGAAGCTTTGGATAATATTTTCCGCCCGCGCGCTCATAGGCCTCGGCCCAGCCCCAGTCGAACACGTACTCGCCGTAAGAATGGCTCTTCAGGTACATCGGCGCGGCGCCGATCATGCGGCCCGCCGCGTCCGTAGCGACAAGGTGATGCGGTGCCCAGCCTGTTTCCGCCGTGGCCGAGCCGCTATCTTCCAAGGCCGCGAGGAACGCGTGCATCACGAACGGATTGCCCGCGCCGTCCGCGCCGATGCCCGCGCAGGCATCCCAATCGGCCGCGGAGATCGCGCCGATCCGGTTCACGAGCTTGATGGTGATGGCGTCTTGTCCGTCGGGCATCGCATTCCCTGCGGGCGGATAAAGTACCCCGGCGGCCATCATAGCCTGCCCTGGCTTCTTGACCGAAGTGTGGCGGGCGGCGTTCGATGATGCCGTCTTTATCAAGGAGGCTTTCCATGGACTCGGCCACACGTTCCAAGGCTTTGGCCATCGGTATCGTGATCGGCGCACTTGTGCTGGCCGCGGGCTCGGTCGTGGCTGGGTATCTGGCCGGCAGGGGCGTTCTGATGTCCCGCTTGGAAGACCGTTACGTCACGGTCAAGGGTGTGGCCGAGATGGAAATGAAGGCCGACCTGGCCACGCTGCCGATCCGGTTTTCGATCACGGCGGGCGACCTCAAGGCGGGCATGGGCACGCTCGATGAGTCCGCGAAGGTCGTGACCGGTTATTTGAAGGAACAGAAATTCAAGGATGACGAGATCACCCTCCAGCGCGTGGAGATTCAGGACACCTTGGCGCAAGGCTATCGCAACGACGTCAATAAGAACGCGCGCTTCATCCTGACCCAGAACGTTCTGGTCCGCTCGAACGACATCGAGCAAGTGCGCAAGGTCTCGCGCGAGATCGGCGAGTTGGCCCGGCGGGGGGTCGTACTCAACGACACGCCCGGTCCCAACTTCATCGTGACCGCGGAGAAGCTGAACGAGATCAAGCCCGGCCTGATCCGCCAGGCCACCGAGCGGGCCAAGGTGGCCGCCGACGAGTTCGCCCAAACCTCGGGCAGCAAGGTGGGTGGCATCCGGCGCGCCAACCAGGGAGTCATCGTGATCCTGGCTCGGGACGAATCGCCGTTCGAAGGCGAATACCAGGCGGTCGACAAACGCATCCGCGCGGTCACCACTGTGGACTACTTCCTGGCCAAGAATTGAGGCCTTGCCACGGGCACGCTTCCTTTCCTACGATTCATAGAAGGCCGTAGGGGCGTTTTCCGTGTTTCGGCCTATGGAACGGACCGCCAGCGCGCTGTCTGCTGGTCGCGCCGAATGCGGTTCGGAAGGGAGAACGACGTGGCCACGACCTATCGCAACATTAAGGTAAAGCCGATTACCGGCGCGTTGGGCGCCGAGATTTCGGGAGTCGACCTGTCCAAGGGCGTCAACCAAGAGACCTTCGCCGAAATCCATCAGGCCTTCCTCGAGAACTGCGTCATCTTCTTCCGCGATCAGGATCTGAACTTCGATACGCAGAAAGCCTTCGCGCGAAAGTTCGGCACGCTGGTCATCGACCCGTTCGTGGTTGCGCCGCCGGGTCACCCCGAATTCATGGTGATCCGCAAGGAAGCGCACGAGACGAAAAATTTCGCCAACATGTGGCATACCGACGCCAGCTTCATGGACAAGCCGCCTTTGGGCTCGTTCCTTTATGCGGTGGACGTGCCGGAGTTCGGCGGCGATACGATGTTCGCGAACCAGTATCTGGCCTACGAGGCGCTGTCCGAGGGCCTGAAGAAGATGCTGGACGGCATGAAGGCCGTGCACACGGCCCACTCCTACAACACCGGCGTCGATGCGGGCGAATATAACGAAGGCCGCTCGATCAAGCTGCGCTTCGACGACATCATGACGAAGGCCGCTAAAGGCGCTGTCGAGCATCCCGTCGTGCGCACCCACCCGGAGACCGGGCGCAAGGCACTCTATGTCCACTGCGCTTATGTCGAGCGATTCGCCGGATGGACCGTGGAAGAATCGAAGCCGTTGCTCGAATACCTTTATGCCCATGCGGTGAAACCGGAATTCACCTGCCGATTCCGCTGGGCCAAGGGCTCGCTCACGCTGTGGGACAATCGTTGCGTCCAGCACTACCCGATCAACGACTACCAGGGTAAGCGCCGCGAGATGAACCGCGTCACGGCCGAGGGCGACCGGCCGTTCTGATCAAAGCGGTTTGGGGTTTCGCGAAAAGGCCGGGCGTTCTGCCCGGCCTTTTCGTCAGGCGATCTCGAAGATCCCGTCGATCTCGGTCGCGACGTTGCCCGGCAGGTCAGCGACGCCGACCGCGAAGCGGGCATGCTTGCCGGCCTCGCCGAAGATCTCGCCCATCAGGTCGGACGCACCGTTGATGACCTGGGGGTGGTTGGCGAAGTTTGGCGTCGAGTTGACGAAGCCGCCGAGCTTCACCACGCGCTTCACGCGGTCGAGGTCGCCGCCGCAAGCCTGCTTGAGCTGAGCGATTAGGTTGAGGGCACACAGCCGCGCCGATTTCTGGCCGTCCTCGAGGGTGAGCGTTTCGCCCACTTTTCCCACATGGACGTATTGGCCCTTAAAACGCGGAACCTGGCCGGAGACAAAAACAAGATTGCCCGTCACGACATAGGGGATGTAGTTCGCGGCCGGCGCGGGCGCGTCCGGTAATTCGATCTTCAGTTCCTTGAGGCGCGCGTCGATACGTCCGGCCATGGCTTTTCTCCCTTCGGCAAGGCGCGGGAGCTTAGAGCCTCGCCGCGGCCCGATCCAGCGCCCGCCAGGGCGTCAGGATCGGGAAAAATGGGGTGCGAGAGTTTGTATCGCACCCCGAGCTACAGGGAGGAGCACGAAAGCTGAAGCGGGGAGCCTCAGCTGCAACCGCTGGTCGAGCCGCAGGTGACGCATTTCATGCAAGTCCCGTTGCGGACCAGCGTGAAGTTGCCGCACTCGCCACAGGCGTCGCCTTCATACCCCTTCATCCGGGCCTCACGGACCTGGTCGAGGCGGGCATCGACGGCGACAGCGATCACGGCATCCACGGCAACGGTTTGGGACAAGCCGTTGCCAGTGGTCTCGAGGGCCCCGCCGTTGCCGGCGGCGCCATTTCCATGGGCGTGGATATGGGTGTGTCCATTTTCGTGCGCATGGCCGGCTTCGCCGCCGTTCGTGGCGCGGCCGGACAGGACGTAGAGGTTGTTACGGACGTAGCCGGCGCTGGCCACGCGCTTCACGACTTCCATCTCCTGGGGCAGGTCGCCTTCCTGGTTGCCGGTACCCAGGCTGTCCGGACGGGTATCTTCCGGCTTCACATGGGCCAAGTCGGTGCGGCCGAGATAGGAGATGGCCAGCTCGCGGAAGATGTAGTCCAACACCGAAGTCGACATACGGATGGCGTCGTTGCCCTCGACCATGCCCGAAGGTTCGAAGCGCGTGAAGGTGTACGCCTCGACGAACTCCTCCAGCGGCACGCCGTACTGAAGACCGATCGAGATCGCGATGGCGAAGTTGTTCATCAAGCTGCGGAAGGCGGCGCCTTCCTTGTGCATGTCGACGAAAATCTCACCCAGATGTCCGTCCTCGTACTCGCCGGTGCGCAGATAGACCTTGTGGCCTCCCACGATGGCCTTTTGGGTATAGCCCTTACGGCGCGAGGGCAGGCGGCGGCGCTCGGTGACGATGCGCTCGATGATGCGCTCGACAACCCGCTCCGCGACCATGGGTGCCTGTTGTGCCGGCGGGGCTTCCAGAACCTCCTCGGTGAACGCGCCGTCGTCGTCTTCGAGAACACTGGCCGAGAGCGGTTGCGACAGCTTGGAGCCGTCGCGATAGAGCGCGTTGGCCTTGAGCCCCAGGCGCCACGACGCCATGTAGGCGTCCTTGCAGTCGGAGACGCCGGCGCTGTTTGGCATGTTGATGGTCTTGGAGATGGCGCCCGAGATGAACGGCTGGGCCGCGGCCATCATCAGGATGTGGCTTTCCACCGACAGCGCGCGCTTGCCGATGCGGCCGCAGGGATTGGCGCAGTCGAACACCGGCAGATGCTCACCCTTCAGGTGCGGCGCGCCTTCGAGCGTCATGGCGCCGCAGCAGAAGGTGTTGGCCGCATCCAGGTCGGCCTTGGTGAAGCCGAGCGCGCCCAACAGGTCGAAGGAAACATCGTCCAGCTTGGCGGCGTCGATGCCGAGCGTGCCGGTGCAGAATTCGGCGCCCAGCGTCCACTTGTTGAAGGCGAACTTGATGTCGAAGGCCGAGGCCAGCGCGCCCTCGACGGCGGCGAGCGCCGTGTCGGTGAAGCCTTTAGCCTTGAGCGTCTCGTGGTTGATGCCTAGCGCGCCCTTGAGTGTGCCGTGGCCGACCGCGTAGCGAACAATGGCGTCGATCTGGGACGAGTTGTAGCCTAGCGTTTCGAGCGCAACCGGCACGGTCTGGTTGATGATCTTGAAGTAGCCGCCGCCGGCTAGCTTCTTGAACTTCACCAGCGCGAAGTCGGGCTCGATGCCGGTCGTGTCGCAATCCATCACCAGACCGATCGTGCCGGTGGGCGCGATGACCGTGGTCTGGGCGTTGCGATAGCCGTGCACCTCGCCGAGCGCCAAGGCGTTGTCCCAGGCGCGCTTCGCGGCCTCGATCAGGCGCGCGTCGGGGCAGGAGGCGGCATCGAGAGCGACCGGGTTGGTCGCCAGGCCTTCATAGCCTTGCTTCTCACCATGGGCGGCACGGCGATGGTTGCGCATGACGCGCAGCATGGCGTCGCGGTTTTTGCCGTAGCCGGGGAAGGGGCCCAGCTCTTCGGCCATCTCGGCCGAGGTGGCATAGCACACGCCGGTCATGATGGCCGACAGGGCGCCGCAGATGGCGCGGCCCTGCGGGCTGTCATAGGACAGGCCCTGGGCCATCAACAGGCCGCCGATATTGGCGAAGCCCAGGCCCAGCGTGCGGTACTCGTAAGAAAGCTGCGCGATGCTCTTGGACGGGAACTGCGCCATCAGGACGGAGATCTCGAGCACCACGGTCCACAGCCGCACGGCGTGCTCATAGGCCTCGACGTCGAAGCGGTTCGTCGCGTCGCGGAACGTCATCAGGTTCAGCGACGCCAGGTTGCAGGCCGTGTCGTCGAGGAACATGTATTCCGAGCACGGGTTCGACGCGTTGATCCGGCCGCTGTTGGGGCAGGTGTGCCAATCGTTGACCGTGGTGTCGAACTGGATGCCGGGATCGGCGCAGGCCCATGCGGCGTGGCCGATCTTTTCCCACAGCTCGCGCGCCTTGACGGTCTTATGAACCTTGCCGTCGGTGCGGCGGATCAGGTTCCACTCGGCGTCCTTCTCGACCGCGCGCAGGAACTCGTCCGTCACGCGGATGGAGTTGTTCGAGTTCTGACCGGCCACTGTCAGGTAGGCGTCGGAATCCCAATCCGTGTCGTAGGTGCGGAATTCCAGACTGGTGTAGCCTTGGCGCGCGAACTGCATCACGCGCTGGACGTAATTCTCGGGCACCATGGCCTTGCGCGCGACGCGGATGGCGGTCTTCAGCGCGGGGTTCTTCTTGGGATCATAGGGCGCGTCGGCGTCGCCGTTGCGCTTGGCGCCGTTCACGGCGGCCATGATCTCGTTCAGATGCTTCTGCGCGATCTTGGAGCCGGTGACCAGCGCCGCGACCTTCTGCTCCTCGATGACTTTCCAGTCGATGAAGGCCTCGATGTCCGGATGGTCCGCGTTGACGACGACCATCTTGGCCGCGCGGCGCGTCGTGCCGCCCGACTTGATGGCGCCCGCCGCGCGATCGCCGACCTTGAGGAAGCTCATCAGGCCCGAGGAACGGCCGCCGCCCGACAGGCGCTCGCCGTCGCCCCGCAGGGCCGAGAAATTGCTGCCGGTGCCGGAGCCGTACTTGAACAGGCGCGCCTCACGCACCCACAAATCCATGATGCCGCCTTCGTTCACCAAGTCGTCGGCGACGCCCTGGATGAAGCAGGCATGCGGCTGCGGCCGCTCGTAAGACGAGGGCGAGGCCTCCAACTTGCCGGTCTCGTGGTCGATATAGAAGTGACCCTGCGAGGGGCCGTCGACGCCGTACGCCCAGTGCAGGCCGGTGTTGAACCATTGCGGCGAGTTGGGCGCCGCCATCTGACGCGCCAGCATGAAGCACATCTCGTCGTAGAAGGCGCGGGCGTCTTCTTCCTGGTCGAAATAGCCGCCCTTCCAACCCCAGTAGGTCCAGGTGCCGGCCAGGCGGTTGAACACTTCGCGCGCGCTGCTCTCGCCGCGGCTACGCTCAGCCTTGGGCAGCGTAGCCAGCGCGGTCTCATCCGGCGTGTGGCGCCACAGCCAGGACGGTACGGTCGACTCTTCGACCGGCTTCAGGACGGACGCGATGCCGGCCTTGCGGAAATACTTTTGGGCCAGAACGTCGGAGGCAACCTGGGACCAGTCGGCGGGGACTTCGATATCCTCGGCCTTGAAGACGACGGAGCCGTCGGGGTTGCGGATTTCGCTGGTGGTCTTGCGGAACTCGATGCCGGCGTAGGGCGATTTGCCTTCCACCGTGAATTGCCGACGGATACGCATGGAGACCTCCCCCAACCTATTGGCCGTTTCTGGTTTCGAGTGACCCCAACCTAATAGGGATCAATGACTTAATTAGGGACTCGGGCCTCGACCTACTATATCTAGTGGTTGCCGCGGCGACGAGTCACAAATATAGCTTCGGTGAGGGGATGTGGTCAACGACCTATTGTGGTTAAAACTTGTTCATCCACAATATGTTGCGGCGCAAAAGGACAGCAAAAAGCCCGTCGTTTCTGCAATACCTAAGATTTTCGGAATGTTTTTAGGCTACGAAATAAGAATCAGTACCTAGTTTCCTATTAGGCCCGCCAGAATGGCTTGGCCGATTCGGAAGTTGCTTCGGCCTTCGAGATACCCAAATCCCGCAGGATTCGCGGTTCCATCTCCTGCAGTTCCCGCCGTTGCTTTGCGCGGGACTGCCAGGTGGCAACCAATGCGGTGAAGCTCCGCCAAAGGCCTCGGGCTTGCGCCAAGGGCAAGGCTTGCTCTGAGGTGGATTGGTGCAGATTCGCTGGGGCCATGATACGCTTCTGAGCACAAGAGGCTTGTGAAAGCGATGTTTTCTTCGCTTTTGAGGCTGACCACAAAGCATCGTTTCTCGGGTAGGCATTAGAAAAATTGGGGCTATATGGCGCGCCGACTACCCTCCCTGAACGCCTTGCGTGCCTTCGAGGCGGCCGCGCGCCATGCAAGCTTCACCAAGGCCGCGGCGGAGTTGAACGTCACCCAGGGGGCCGTCAGCCATCAGGTGAAGGCGTTGGAAGCCGACCTGGGCGTGGCGCTGTTTCGCCGCCTGCATCAAAAGCTCGTGCTGACGCAAGCGGGCGAGGGGTATCTGCCGTCCGTGCGTGAAGGGTTCGACCGGCTGGAAGCCGGCACGGCGGAGTTGCTCGCGCGGGAGCGGAACAACCTCCTGACAGTCAGCATGTCGCCCAACTTCGCCGCGAAATGGTTCGTGCACCGCTTCGGCGGCTTCACCGAACAGCACCCCGACATCGAACTGCGCATCACCCCCTCGATCGAGCGTGTCGACTTCCAGGGTGATCATGTGGATCTGGCGATCCGCCACGGCGACGGGCGCTGGCCGGAGCTTCATGTCTCGCGTCTTTGCGGCGAGGAGCTCTTTCCCGTTTGCAGTCCGCGGCTTCTCGAGGGTGGTCCGCCGTTGCGCGAGCCGGCGGATCTGCGCCACTACACGCTGCTCCACGACGAGGGCTGGCAGGATTGGCCGATCTGGCTGGAGGCTGCCGGCGTGCGCGACCTCGATACCGCCAAGGGCCCGGTGCTGGCTTACAAGAGCCTGGCCATCGACGCGGCTTGCGAGGGGCGGGGCATCGCGCTGGCGCGGACCATGCTGGCGACCACGGACCTGTTATCCGGCCGATTGATCCGTCCGTTCACGCTTGCCTTGCCCGCGCCCTACGCCTACCACATCGTTTGTCCCAAACACGCGGCGGATCGTCACAAGATCGTCGCGTTCCGGGAGTGGATTACCGCCGAGGCCGCCTCGGACCTCGCGCGCCTCGCGGCGCTGGCTCCGGGCGCACGGTGACAATGAATTAATTCGACCGCGCTGCGGGTTGTTCTAAAGTCGCCGCGCCAACCCAGCCGCAAGGCTGCGCCAACGGTGTCTTCATGATTTTAGCGTTCGTGTCGCGCCGAGGCATGATCGAGCGGGTCGAGATCGGTCCGGCCGCGATTCTGCCGACCGAAGCGTTGTGGGTGGATATCCTGGACCCCAGCGCCGAGGAGCGCACCCGTGTCGAGGCGGCTTTCGGCGTCGCGCTGCCGACCCACGACGAGATGCGCGAAATTGAACCCTCCAGCCGGCTCTATACCGAAAATGCTGCGGCGTTCATGACCGCGACGGTGCTGGCCCAGGCCGACACGCCGCATCCAAGCAGCGACGTGATCACCTTCATCCTTGCGCGCCGGATGTTGATCACCCTGCGCTATACCGAGCCGCGTCCGTTCGCAATCTATGCAAACAAGCTTTGCCGCGCGCCGGCGGAAACCATCAACGGCGGCGAGGACGTCCTGATCGGACTGCTGGAAGCCTTCGTCGACCGCATCGCCGACGTACTGGAGCGGATCGCCGCCGATCTCGACCGGGTCAGCAAGGACATCTTCCAGGCCGGCAGCCCGTCCAGCGGGACGCAAGATTTGCAAAGCGTCATCCGTGCGCTTGGCCGGAACGAGGATCTGGCGTCCAGCACGCGCGAAAGCCTGCTCAGCCTGACGCGCATCATCCGTTTCCACGCTGCCACCTTCGAGGCCGAATCGAAGAAGGAGACCAAGGAGGTTAAGACGCGCGTGCGTTCCCTCCAGCGCGACATCGATTCGTTGAACGAGCACGTGGCTTACGAATCGCACAAGATCAACTTCCTGCTCGACGCCACCTTGGGCGTGGTTAACATCGAACAGAACCGCATCATCAAGATTTTTTCGGTCGCAGCCGTGATCTTCCTACCGCCCACGCTGGTGGCCAGCATCTACGGTATGAACTTCCAGTTCATGCCCGAGCTGCATTGGGAGCACGGGTATTTCGTGGCCCTGGGCCTCATGATTCTGTCGGCCGTCGTGCCGATTCTCTATTTCCGTAAGCGAAAGTGGCTATAAGCGCATGACGGACGATCAGACGATCGGTGCCATCGTCCTTGGCATCGTCGAGGGTTTGACCGAGTTCCTGCCCGTCTCTTCAACAGGGCACCTCATACTGGTTCGTGACCTCATTGGTTTTCAGGGGCCGCCGGGCCAGGTTTTCGAGATCGTCATCCAACTGGGTGCGATCTTAGCCGTCTGCCTTCTCTATGCGGGCAAGCTGACGCGTATCGCTGTCGATCTGCCGAGCTCGGCATCTGCGCGGCGCTTCGTGATGTTGATCCTGCTGGCGTTCATACCGGCGTTGATTCTGGGCGCCACGCTGCACGGCTTCATCAAGGGCGTGCTGTTCTCGCCTTGGGTGGTCAGCATCGCGCTGATCGTGGGCGGCATCGCCATCCTGATCATCGAGCGGGTGCGTCCGGCGCCGAAATATGCGGCGATCGAGAATTTCACCCCAGCCTTCGCCTTCAAAGTCGGCCTGTGCCAGGCGGTCGCCATGATCCCGGGCGTCAGCCGTTCGGGCGCCACCATTCTCGGTGCCGTTTTGCTGGGCGCCGAGCGCCGCGCGGCGGCCGAGTTCTCCTTTATCCTGGCCATCCCCACCATGTTGGCCGCCACCGTCTACGACCTCTACAAGAACTGGGCGACCCTCGACTTCTCGGGTGGCGCGATAATCCTGATCGGGTTCGTGTTTGCTTTCATCACCGCCCTGATCGTGGTGCGCGCGTTCCTGGCCTATATCGGCCGCCACGGTTTCGCTCCATTCGGCTGGTATCGCATCGCCATCGGCTCGCTTATGCTGGTCTTCCTGTTCGCGCGTTGAGCGCGGGGTGCGGGAGGGGACCGATGGCGAACGTGATGCTTACTTGGTACGCGCGCGCCGACGAGATCGCGCGCGTGAAGGCCGGCCTGCCGCGCGGCACCAACGTGTTCGCGCCGAAAACAAAGTCGCATCTGTCGCGTTTCGAGGTCGAATATGGCGACCTGATCAAGGCTGCGCCCAAGGCCGACGCGATCATGGGTTGGGTCGTGCCGCCGGGCATCTGGGCCGCCGCGAAAAATCTGAAGGCGCTGGCATGGCTGCATGCCGGTTGCGACGAACTGGATTTCGCCATGCTCAAGCGGCGCGGCATCAAGGTCGCCAACATCCGCGGCGGTAACGGCATCGCGGTGGCCGAGCATGCCATGGCGCTTCTCTTGGGCATCGCCAAGCGCGTGGCGCAACGCCATCAGTGGGTGCAGGAGGCCAAGTGGCAGCCCTTCTGGCAGCCCGAGGCCATCGGCACTCTGCTGGACGGCAAGACGCTGGCCGTGGTCGGCCTGGGCCAGATCGGCTCGGCCGTCGCGCGGCGCGCCAAGGCGTTCGACATGCACGTCATCGGCGTGCGCCGTCATATGAAATTGGGCGGTTCCTTCGTGGACGAGGTCTATGGACCCGAGAAACTGCACGCGGTCCTGAAACGCGCCGATTTCGTGCTGCTCTCGGCGCCGCTCACGGGCGAGACATTGCACATGATCGATGCCAAGGCGCTGGCCGCCATGAAGCCGTCGGCGTTCCTCATCAACATCGCGCGCGGCAACATGATCGTGGAACAGGCGCTGTACGAGGCGCTGACCAAGAAACGCCTCGCGGGCTATGCGGCCGACGTGTGGTGGAACTACACCAATTCGTTTCCGGCCACCTATCATTACCCGGTCGTCTCGCGCACCGGTTTGCACCGGCTGCCGAACGTCTTGTGTTCGGGCGATCAGGCATCGAACGCCGACGGGATGACCGAACGCGAGATCACCATGGGCACGGAAAGCCTGGCGGCCTTCTTCGCGCGCAAGCCCATGCCGCGCGAGGTCGATCTCGACCTCGGCTACTGAGACTTCGCGGCCGGTGCCGCGTGCTCCTGGTATTGGGGCAGGTCGTCGGTGATGGTGAACCACGGCGCTTTCGAGCCGACGAAGATGTGCTTATCGGGACGGACGGATGGCGCATCCACCAGCGTGCCCATGGCGACATGGACGAAGGCGCCGCTCCGTACCACCGAATAGAGCAGTGAGCCGCAAACTTGGCAGTGGGCGTCGTGGCCCATCTCGTCGCCATAGGTCATGAGCCGCTCGGCGCCCTGGGTGACGCATAGCTTATCGTGCTCGATCCCGGCGAACGGCTTGAAGGCGCCGCCCGTAGCGCGCCGGCAGCCCGAACAGTGGCAGTTGGCGGCATAGCGGAATTCGTCCGCGACCGTGTAACGCACCGCGCCGCAATAGCAGGAACCGGCGAGGCTTCGCACCGCCACGGCTAGACCGGCCGGTCGCCGTGAATGGCGACGCGGTGCATGACGCGGCGTTGGCCGTGATAGTCGTTGAGCGCGTAGTGCATGCTGGCGCGGTTGTCCCACATGGCGACCGAACCTGCTTTCCAGCGGAAACGGCAGGTGAACTCGGGCCGCACCGCGTGATCGCACAGGAAGTTGAGCAGAGGCTTGCTCTCTTCGTCCGTCATGCCCTTGAAGCGCACCGTATAGGCGCGGTTGACGAACAGGCATTTGCGTCCGGTCTCCGGATGCGCGCGCACGACCGGGTGGTCGTTCTCCTCCTGCTCGGAATTCGCGATCGAGCGGCGGATGGAGGCTTCGTCGAGCTGCTCTACTTTCACCTTATAGGCCTCGGCATAGCGCTGCGGATCATAACCACGCACGGAGGTGTGGACGGCACGCAAGCCCGCGATCTGCTTCTTCATCTCGTCGCTCAGCGCGTCGTAGGCCAGGTACTGGTTGGACCAGATCGTGTCGCCGCCATGGGTTGGAACTTCGCGTGCGACCAGAACCGAACCCAGGTTCGGTTTCACGCGATAGGTCACGTCATGGTGCCACGTCCCGCCGAAGTTGATCTTGTGGTCGTTGGCTTCCTTCACGATCTCCAGGATCTGCGGATGGCTGGCCAGGGTCTTCAACTCCAGCGGCCGGACGAACGGCTTCAGATCGATTTCGCCGAAACGTCCGGCGAAGGCCAGGTGCTGATCGGGGGTGATGTTCTGGTCGCGGAAGAAAATCACCAGATGGTCCAGCAGCGCCTGGTGGACGGTCGCGAAGGTCTCGTTGTCCATGGGCTTGGCCAGATCGACGCCCTCGATCTCGGCGCCGATGTTGCCCGCGATGGGATGTATGCCGATCTTCGCCATGCCTGCTTCTCCGCCCTACGGTGATTTTAAGTATATCGGCCTAAATTTTGTTGGGCGAGCGTCTATGCGCCGAACTTTGGCGCGAACGCCGGCGCCACCTCTTGCGCGAAGCGGGAGAGCAAGTCGTGGCGCAGGGCGCGGGGCACGCCGTAGGTCGCGACCTGGATGATGAAACTGTCGAAGCCGATCTCGATATAACGCTGCAGCTGCTTGGCCGCCGTCTTGGCCGTGCCGCAAAGCTGCAGGTCGATCCACGGGTCCATCTGGGCCGGATCGGCCATCTTCTTCAGGTTGCCGAAGAACTTGCTGAACTGCTCATAGCCCTTCACGT
>JBFXED010000016.1:0-87681 GCA_050180485.1 Alphaproteobacteria bacterium
ACGCCGCACGGCTCGCTTATGCGCCAAGTTTCGTGGCATAATAAGGACCAGCATGAGCCGACGCAAGCCCTTAAAAACCAAGAACTATCCACAAGCCGCCCCGATGAGCGGACAGTGGCTTTTTGGCGTCCACCCCGTCAAGGCCGCCCTGGCCAATCCCAGGCGTCATTGCATGCGGCTGGTGGCCACAAGGGAGGCCCTGGCCGAGGTGGCTCCGCCCCCTGGCGCCCCCCAGGCCGAAATCATGGGCCGGGAGGAGATCGACCGGCTTTTGCCGCCCGGGGTCGTGCATCAGGGTATCGCGCTACGCGTCGAACCCCTACCAGAGCGGGATTTAACCTCGCTTTTGAAGGAATCTGGTCCTGACGCCCTCTTCGTCATCCTGGACCGGGCCAACGACCCCCATAACGTGGGCGCGGTACTACGTTCCGCTGCAGCGTTCGGCGCGGTGGCCGTAATCCTGCCTCGGGACCACGCCCCCTCGGTCACCGGCACCCTGGCGAAAGCCGCTTCGGGGGCCCTGGAACTGGTGCCCCTGGTCATGGTCACCAACCTGGCCCGGGCCCTGGACGAGATGAAGGAGGCCAATGTCTGGTGCGTCGGACTCGCCGGCGAGGCCGACAAGCCTCTGGAGACCATCGACCTCAAGGGGCGGATCGCCCTCCTGGTCGGGGCCGAAGGGGCCGGCCTACGCCGCCTGACTCGGGAAGCGTGCGACTTCCTGGCCCGCCTGCCCACAGGCGGCCCGGTCGCCGACTTGAATATGTCGAACGCGGCCGCGATCGCCCTCTACGAGGCCACCCGCCAACGGCGGGCGGCCGCGAAGGGCTAACGCGTCACTTCCACGCCTTTTCCTGCCGGTCGTAAGAACCGACGCGCAGATCCGGCTTGGCCGCGATCAGCGCCGACTTCTTGATCTTCAGGCTCGGCGTGCGCGGGAACTCGGTGACGTATTCCAGGTAGCGCGGGATCTTGAACTTCGCGAGGTTCTTCTCGCAGTGGGCAACGACCGTTTCCGGCGTCACATCCTTGGCCGTCCTGCCCGGCGCCAGCAGCAGATAGGCCTTCACCTCTTCGCCGCGCAGCTCGTCGGGCACGGGCAGGACCGCCGCTTCCATGATGCCGTCCACGCCGCGCAACACGCCTTCGACTTCGACCGCCGAGACATTCTCGCCGCTGCGCTTCACCATGTCCTTGATGCGGCCGAGATAATAGAACCAGCCATCCGGATCATGACGCGCCGTGTCGCCGGTGCGGAACCAACCGCCCGGATGGAACGATTTGGCATTGGCCTCGGGCTTGTTGAAATAGCCTTGCAGGATGCCGGCGCCGCGGATGCACAATTCGCCCACCTCGCCGCGCGGCACGGGATTGCCCTCGGCATCGGCCACCATGGCCTCGCGGAACGCGCACGGCGTGCCGACCGTGCCGGTGCCCGTCATGTGGTCGGCTTCCATCGGCACATAGATTCCGCAGCCCACCTCGGTCATCGAGAAGCCCTGGCGCGCCAGGCAACCGTAGCGCTTTTCATACCAGCGGTAATTCTCGCGCCGGTGGCTATAGGCGGAGATGACGATCAGGTCGTTGTCTTTGTCGTCCGGCTTCTCCGGCTGCTTGGACACGACTTCGGGGAAGTTGCAGTAGTTGATCTTGAACTGCTTCACCCAGCCGAAGAAACGCGACGCGCTCTGTTTGCGCGCGACGTACAGTGTCGCCCCTTGGTAGATCGTGACTAGGCACAGCCACTGGCCGTCCACGTAATAGAACGGCTGGGCCAGAAGGATGCGCTTCAGCTTGTCCTGGAACTGCGCCGCGCCGACGCGACCGAAGGTCAGCCAATAGCGCTGCGGCTGCATGGCGCCCTTGGGCATGCCGGTGGTGCCGGACGTGTACTGGATGTTCATCAGGTCATCCAGCACGGGCTCCTTGGCCGGCGCGAAGTTCTCGTCGCCCGACGCCAGCGCCGTCTCCCAGCGCAAGGGATAGCCCGGCACGTCCGCGCCGACCATGATGACGCGGTCCTTGGGCACGGGCTGGGTCTCCATGCCTTCCAGCGTCGGCAGAAGCTCGTGGTTCATCACCAGGAACTCGGCCTTGCCGTCGGAGAGCATGTAGTTCAGCTCGCGCGGCGTGTAGTTGTAGTTGATCGCCACCGTGACGGCGCCGAGTCGCGCCAGCGCGAGCCACGTCGTCGGATAGACATCGGTCGTATAGACCATGATGCCGACATGGGTGCCGTGCTTGATCCCGAGCTTGGCGAAGGCCGAGGCCATCTTGCGCGTGCGCGCCTCAAGCTGGCGATAGGTCAGCGTCACGTCGTCGTCGAAGAAATAAAGCGCCGGCTGGTCGCCGTATTTCTCGGCCGCGCTTTTCAGCAACGCGCCAACATTGGCCGGCAACGGCTCCCGCTCGATGCGGCGCATCAGCTTTTCGGATTCGTATTCCTGGAACGGGCGCGCGGGAGCGCTGTCGGGACTCATTCTCTTATTTCCTCACGAGGCACGGGGCTTGGGTGAATAGTCGGCCAGACGCCAGATCTGGCTTTTGATCTTGTCGACGATGGCGCCGTTGGCCTCCGTCTGGCGGCGGATCTCGACCCACTCCGGATCGACGCGGAAACCGGCCCAGGTCTTTGCCATATGAGCCATGTCGTCCCACTCCAGGATGTAGTGGAGCTCGGACGTATCGCCGACCACGGGCTCCCAGAAGCCCACGACGCGGAACTTGTGCTTCGCGAACATGGTCATCGTCTTCTCGCGGAAGCGCGCGGCAACCTCCGGCATGCGGCCCGGCGTCGCCACGTAGACGCGATACTCATAGATCATCGCTACCTCCCCAGGTTCCGCCGCCGAAAAGGCCGGACGGCGCGCAAAAACTGCCGATGGCCCCCATTTCTGTCAACGGCGGGCCATCGCATGGCGCGCTTCGTTCCCACAAGGACTCAGCGCTTGTATACTCCGCCCGCCCAAGGGCATCGCCGGCATAGCTCAGTTGGTAGAGCACCTGATTTGTAATCAGGGGGTCGCGGGTTCGAATCCTGCTGCCGGCACCACCCCCTCTCGCCGCGGTTGCGCACCCTCTCCGAGCGTCCTACGCTTTTTAGGCGGATTGGCCTAAACGACGCAGCGATGGGGAGCGCCCATGTTCAGCCTGCCATCTGACCACGAGATCAAGGACCGGTTCGAGCGGCTGGGTTATGTCGCGCCGATCCGCATCATCTCCAAGGAAGACGCGGCTTCCTGCCGGGCGGAACTGGAAACCTTCGAGCGCGCCCATCCCGACAAGGTCGGTCTGATCGACATGAAGGCCAACCTTCTGTTCCGCTGGATTGACCGGCTGACGCGCAACGAGACCTTGATGCGCGCGGTCGAACCCCTGATCGGCCCCAACGTGCTGTGCGAGAACGTGGGCTTCCGCAACAAGGCGCCCGACAACAAGACTTATGTCTCCTGGCACCAGGACACGGTCTATCTGAAGTTCGAACCGCGCATCATCACCTGCTGGCTGGCGCTCACGCCCGCCACCGTCGAGAACGGCTGCCTCAAGATCATCCCCGGCTCCCACAAGTGGGGCGACATGCCGCATAAGGAGAAGGTCGATCCTTACAGCATGCTGACGCGCGGCCACTACGTCTCGACCGAGTTCGACAAATCGAACGCGACCTATGTGACGCTCGAGGCCGGCGAAGGGCTTTTGATCGACACGGCCGTGTTGCACGCGTCGGAGCCGAACCTGACGAAGGACCGGCGGATGGGCATGCTGATCGACATGGTGCCGGCCAGCGGCAAAAAGCTGAATGGCCGCGAGTCCGCCATGCTGGTACGCGGCCACGACCGTTGGGACCATTTCGACCACGAGGTGCCGCCGGAAGAAGATTTCGGCGAGGCCGAGCGCGAGCGGCACCGCAAGGCGGTCGAGGCCGTGATCGCAACCTTCTACGCAGGCTCGGAGCGCAAGCCCGAAGCGCTCAGCGGCAAGTCGCGTAACGCGGTTTAAGCCGCGTCAGAACAGCCCTTCGATCTGGCCCTTGTCGTTGATGTAGATCGAATTGGCCGCCGGCACGCGCGGCAGGCCGGGCATGGTCATGATCTCGCCGCACACGGCGACCATGAACTCGGCGCCGCCCGACAAGCGCACCTCGCGGACCGGCACGATATGGTCCGTCGGCGCGCCGCGCAGGTTCGCATCCGTCGAGAAGCTGTACTGCGTCTTCGCCATACAGACGGGATAATTGCCGAAGCCGCCCTTCTGGTATTCGGCCACGCGATCCCGCACCGTCTTGTCGGCGGTGATGTCCTTGGCGCGATAGATGCGCTGGGCGATCGTGCGCATCTTGTCCCACAGCGGCATGTCGTCCGGGTAGAGCGTGCGGAACGCGGCCTTGCCCGAATCCGCGATCTCGACCACGACGCGCGCGAGCGCCTCGGTGCCCTTGCCGCCGTCCGCCCAATGGGTGCACGGCACAACCTTCACGCCCAAACCTGCGCAGATCTCCTCGATCGCCTTGATCTCGGCATCCGTGTCGGAAATGAAGCGGTTGATGGCGACGACGGGCGGCACGCCAAAGCCCTGCACGTTCTCGACGTGACGCGCCAGGTTGGCAGCGCCCTTGCGGAGCGCCTCGACATTTTCTTTGCCGAGGTCGGCCTTCTCGACCCCGCCATGCATCTTGAGCGCGCGCACGGTCGCCACGATCACGGCAGCGGACGGCTTCAGCCCCGTCTTGCGGCACTTGATGTCGAAGAACTTCTCAGCGCCAAGGTCGGCGCCAAAGCCCGCTTCCGTCACCACATAGTCGGCCAGCTTCAGCGCGGTCGTCGTGGCCAGCACCGAGTTGCAGCCGTGGGCAATGTTGGCGAACGGACCGCCATGCACGAAGGCGGGATTGTTCTCGAGCGTCTGCACGAGATTCGGCATCAGCGCGTCCTTGAGCAGGACGGCCATGGCGCCCGCGCCCTTCAGCTCCTCGGAGCGCACGAAACGCCGGTCGCGCGTCTGGCCCACGATGATCTTGCCGAGACGCTTCTGCAGATCTTCCAAGTTCCGCGACAGGCAGAAGATGGCCATCACCTCGGACGCGACCGTGATGTCGAAGCCATCCTCGCGCGGGAAGCCGTTGGCCGTACCGCCCAGCGAATTGACAATCGAGCGCAGGGCACGGTCGTTCATGTCCAGGCCGCGGCGCCAGGTCAGGCGGCGCGCATCCAGCGCCAGCTCGTTGCCCCAATAGATGTGGTTGTCGATCAAAGCGGCCAGGAGGTTGTTGGCCGCGCCGATGGCATGCAGATCGCCCGTGAAGTGGAGATTGATCTCCTCCATCGGCACGACCTGGGCATAGCCGCCGCCGGCCGCACCGCCCTTCACGCCGAAGCACGGGCCGAGGCTCGGCTCGCGCAGACAGATCGCGGCCTTCTTGCCGATGCGGTTGAGCCCGTCGCCCAGGCCGACAGTGGTCGTCGTCTTGCCCTCGCCCGCGGGTGTGGGCGAGATCGCGGTGACCAGGATCAGCTTGCCGTCCGGCTTGCCCTGGAGGTCTGCGATGAAATCGAGTCCGATCTTGGCCTTGTCATGGCCGTAAGGGTGCAGCGCTTTCTCGGGAATGCCCAGTTTCGCACCGATCTCGGCGATCGGCTTCATGCGCGCGTCGCGCGCGATCTCGATATCGCTTCTTACCGCCATGGCGCCGCTCCCCCTCGGATGCTGACGCCCGCGAACCGGTCGTCATTCGGTATTCGGTCGAACGGCCTACACGAGTTTGGATAGGCTGACAACGGGGCCACTGTGCAGCGCAAAAGGGCGAGTTGACCGGCCCGCGCGCGCGCTTCCATAGTCGACGAAACTCGATACGGGGGCGTTATCTATGAAGACCCATGCGCGCGTGGTCATCGTCGGCGGCGGCATCACGGGCTGCAGCCTTCTTTACCATCTGACCAAGCGCGGCTGGCGCGACGTCGTCCTGATCGAGAAAGCCGAACTGACGGCGGGCTCCACCTGGCATGCGGCGGGCCTGACGCCGCATTTCGAGGTCGGCCTCAATCTCAGCCGCATCCACAAATACTCGACCGAGCTTTACGAGCGGCTGGAGGCGGAAACCGGCCAACCCACCGGTTTCCACAAAGTCGGCTCGATCCGCATCACCAAGACCAAGGGCCGGGTGGACCAGTTCAAGCTGCTGGCCGGCCAGGCCAAGAATATCGGCCTGCCCTTCCATGTCCTGAGCCCGCAGGAGATCAAGCAGGTCCATCCTTTGATCAGCCTGAAAGACATCATCGCGGGCGCGCATACGCCGGCGGATGGGTATATCGACCCCTCGAGCGTCACCAATGCCCTGGCCAAGGGCGCGCGCGATGGCGGCGCCGAAATCTACCGGCACACCAAGGTGACGGGAATGCACCGGACGCCGGCCGGCGAATGGGTGATCGAGACAGAGAAAGGCACGATCCGCTGCCAGATCGTGGTGAACGCTGCCGGCACTTGGGCGCGCGATGTCGGCAAGATGATCGGCCTCAACCTGCCGATTGTCTCGATGGAGCACCAGTACCTCGTGACGGAAAACGTCCCCGAGGTGATTGAATATGGCCGCGAGTTCCCGGTCCTGCGCGATCCCGATGCGTCCTTCTATATGCGGCAGGAAAGCCGGGGTGTGATCTTCGGACCCTACGAACCCGAGGGCAAACCCTGGGCCGTGGACGGCATCCCGGCCCAGTTCGGCATGGACCTGCTGCCGCCGGACATCGACCGCATCGAATCCATCGTCGACATGGCGATGGAACGCGCGCCGATGCTGGCCAAGGCCGGCATCAAGCGCGTGGTCAACGGTCCCATTCCCCATACACCGGACGGCAATCCCCTGATCGGGCCCGTGGCCGGCGTGCCCGACTATTGGTGCCAATGCGGCTTCAGCGTCGGCATCGCGCAAGGCGGTGGCGCGGGCAAGTATCTGGCCGACTGGATCGTCGACGGCGAACCCGAGATGGACATGTACGAGTTCGATCCGCGCCGCTTCGGCCCTTACGCCACGCTCGACTACACGGTCGAACGCGCCTGCGAGGTGTACAAATATATGTACGCCGTGACCTACCCCGGCGAAGAACGTCCCGCCGGACGGCCTGCCAAGCAAACCCCGATCTATGACCGCCTGAAGGCACAAGGCGCCATGTTCGAAGCGCGCTTCGGATGGGAACGCGCGTCCTGGTTCGCGCCCAAGGGCGTTTCGGAAAGCCTGACCTTCCGCCGCACGGAAGCCTTCGAACATGTCGCCGCGGAGTGCAAAGCGGTGCGCGAGCGCGCGGGGCTGTTGGACCTATCCGGCTTCTCCAAGTTCGAGATTTCCGGCCCAGGCGCTTATGCCTACCTCGACCATCTCTGCGCCAACCGCCCGCCGAAGAAGATCGGCGGCGTGATCCTGACTCAGTTCCTGACACCCAAGGGTCGCATCGCCGGCGAAGGCACCTTGGCACGCTTCGGCGAGGACCGGTTCTATCTCGTCACCGCAGCGATCACCCATCTCATCGACCGCGACTGGCTGGAACGGCATCTGCCGAAGGACGGCAGCGTCCGCTTGGAGGACGTGACCTTGCGCGACGGTGCGCTCGTGCTGGCGGGACCGAAATCGCGTCAAATCCTGAGCAAGTTGACACGCGCCGACCTGTCGAACGGCGCGTTCCCCTGGATGCGCGCGCAAGAGATCGAGGTCGCCAACGTTCCCGTATGCGCGCTGCGCGTCAGCTATGTCGGCGAGCTTGGTTGGGAACTGCATCACAACATCACCTACCAGGCGCGCCTCTATGACGCCCTTATGGAAGCCGGCAAGGAATTCGGCATCGCCAATTTCGGTATGCGCGCGACCAACTCGATGCGCCTGGAAAAGGCTTATCGCGCACTCGGCACCGAACTGACGGCGGAGGTCACGCCGTTCGAGGCAGGTCTCGACCGATTGGTGAAGATGGAAGGCCGCGACTTCATCGGCCGCGGCGCATTGGAAGCCGCCGGCAAGGCCGCCCCGAAATGGAAGCTGGTGGTGCTGGACGTGGACGCCAAGGACGCGGACGCCTTCACCAACGGGCCGATCTTCGCCGACGGTGCCTATGTCGGCGTGGTCGCCTCGGGCGGATATGGCCACCATGTGAAGACGAGCATTGCCTTGGCCTATGTGACACCGGACCACGCCAAGCCGGGCACGAAACTGCAGGTCGAAATTCTAGGCGACCTTTGCTCCGCGACCGTGTGCGACGGCGCGCTGTATGACCCCAAGAACGAAAAGCTGCGCGCCTAATGGCAGTCGCTAGAAGCGCCCGTTGATCTTGCCATAGGGGATCGCCTCACGGACGAAGGAGAAGGAGCCGCGCTCCTTGACCTCCTCGGCCGCGCGCAGGAAAGCGCCCAGAGCCGCACGGCTGAAGCTCGAACCCAGGCTGATGCGTTTGACGCCGAGGGCCGCGAGCTTCTCGACCGTCCAGGGCGCGGCATGCAGGCCGATCACCACGTTCACCGGCCGGTCCACCGCGCGCGTAATCGCGCGGATGTCGTCTTCCGACTTCAGCCCTGGCGCGAAGAGGACATCGGCGCCTGCGTCCTGGTAGGCCTGCAAACGCCGTATCGTGTCGGCCATGTCCGGGCGGCCATAAGCCAAATTCTCGGCGCGGGCTGTGAGCGTGAAGGGAAACGGCAGCGCGCGAGCCGCGGCCACCGCGGCCTTCACCCGTTCCACCGCCAAGTCGAATTCGTGGATGGGAGCATCCTTGCGTCCCGTGGCGTCCTCGATCGAGCCACCGACGAGGCCGATGCGCGCCGCCTCTGTGATCGTTCTAGCCGCGTCTTCAGGCGCATCGCCGAAGCCGCCTTCCAAGTCGGCGCTGACCGGCAAGTCCGCCGCATCGACGATAGCGCGCGCATTCTCCAGCACGTCTTCGCGGCTGAGTTTACCCTCGCCGTCACGCCGTCCGATGGAGAACGCGAAGCCTGCGCTGGTGGTGGCCAGCGCTTCGAAACCGAGCCCAGCCAGGAGGCGCGCGGACCCCGCGTCCCACGGATTGGGCAGAACGAAGCAGCCGGAACGCTCATGCAGCGCCTTGAAAGCGAGCCCTTTGTCCTGCTGGGATCGCGTCACGGCTTTGCCTGAATGATCCCTTCGGTGACCAGATAGTCGAATATTGCCTTGGCGGCTTCGTCGGGCGGCACGTTCTGCAACACCTTGCCCTTGCCGGCCGCCATTTCGGTCACTGCGCGCACGCGATCCGCCGCGCTGGCCGCTTTCATCACCTTGATACGCTTCGGGCGGCGGCGCGCAGGCCCCTCGGTCCATTCTGCACGTGCTGCGTCGGTGACGGCATTCACGTCCTTCACTTCGATCATGCCCCGGCGCGCGAGGCCGAACGCGCTCATGCGGGGCGCGGGCGCCATCACCGGCACGGTCGCGACCAACGGCAGCGCAGCGGCCAATGAACGGCGGCGGCCGCGCGGCAAACCCTGCAGCATTTCGGCCCGTTCGCCCGCGAGCGACAGGCTGACGATGCCGGGCACCATCGGTGTTTCCAGCGCCTGGGCCACCAGATAAGGAACGAGGCCGCTATCCTCTCCACCTTCGGCCCGCGTGCCCGCCAGCACGATCTGCGGCCGCGCGGACGAAAGATGCGCGCTCAATGCCGGCACGGGATCGGCCTCGGGCGCCATGCGCAGAACCGTCATCGCGCTCACGCCCATGCCCAGATAGTCGCGCAACGCCGGCTCGTCCGGGTCGCCCGCGTGGATCAACCGCACGTTCGCACCGCCAATGCCGAGCGCCAGCTCCACTGCCCGCGCATCGGCGTCGGCGCGGCGCGCACGGCCCGAAGCGGGGTGGCGACCTACGGAGACCAGCACCGCGACATCAACTGCCATGACGCCGCTCCTTGGCGATGCGCTCCAGCGCCGGCATAAGGGCCTGGACGTCGCCCACCACGGCTAGATCGGCGCGCTTCACCATGTCGCAATGGGCGTCGGCGTTGATCGCCACGACGCGCTCGACCTTGGAGATGCCCTGCAGATGCTGGGGTGCACCCGCGATGCCGAGCGCGACATAGCAGCGCGGCTCGACCAGCGTGCCCGAGGCGCCGACCTGGCGGTGACGCGGCAAATGCCCGGCGTCGCACACGGGCCGGCTGCCGCCTTCGCTGGCGCCGAGCGCCGCGGCCACGCGGTGAAACGCGTCCCAATCGCGTACGCCGTTGCCCCCGCTGACGATGAAGTCGGCTTCCGCCATGGGAACGGTCGCCGGATCGGTCGCGGCCAGACCGCGATCCTCCACACGAAGTGCCGCCTCGACACGCGGGGCGGCCAACTCGCGCGCCTCATATTGCTCGTCCATGACGGGATCGGCCGCTTCCGCCGCGATCAGCAGCACGCGCGGCGGCGCGAAGGTGAAATCAGCCCGCCCGCCGCGACCGCGTCGCGTGATCTTGTCGGAGGTGACGCGCTGTACGTTGCCCGCCGCCCGGTCTCTGAGCGACACAGCCACGCGGCGACCCACGTCACCACCGACCACGCCTGAATCGGGAAACAAGACATGGCGGGGATTGAGGGCCTGGACCGCCGCCAGGACCGCCGCCGCGCGCCGCTCGGGCGCGTAACCGGCAAAGGAGGCATCGGCGAAGCGCAGCGTCCGGTCGGCCCCCGCCTCGCCCAGATTGTCCTTGGCACCTTCCGGCCCGGTGAAGGCCAGCACCACGACCGCGCCACCGCCCGCGTCGGCCAAGCCGCGCGCCGCGCCGATGACGTCCTTGTCGTGGCTCGACAAGCGCGCGTCTTCTAAATCAGGCACGGCCAAGATCAGGAATTTCGGATCGGCCACCGTCTTGATCTTCGCGGCGGCTTCCGCCCGAGCGGCGCCCGGTTGGCGCTGCGCCATGCGGTCGGCGCGCGGGTCGCGGCGAACGCGCCCACTCGGCGCAGGCGCAGAAGAAGGCGCGGCCGGCTGCGGCGCCGCAGGAGCGGCACGGCCGGTGCGCGCGGCACGTTCGGCCCGCGGATCACGGCGGACACGGCCCGAATCCGATTCGGGTGCGGCAGCGGATGGTGCGGCTTCCACCTGCGGTGCGCGACCCGTGCGCGCGGCGCGCTCCGCACGCGGATCGCGGCGGACGCGTCCTGAAGGCGAAACCTCGGCCGCGACAGGCACCGGCGTTTCCTCGGTTTGCGGCGCGCGGCTGCGGCGCGCTTCGCGTTCGGCGCGCGGGTCGCGGCGAATCCGTTCCTCGCTCATGCCGCCTCCACCGCTTGGAGAAGAAGTTCAGCCACGTCGACGACTTCGGGGCGTGGGCCCACGACGCCTTCCAGCATGACCGCGCAATTCGGACAAGCTACGGCGACCACGGCGGCGCCCGTCGCGCGCGCCTGTTCCATGCGCACATCGGGGATACGCTTCTTGCCGGCAATGTCGGTGACTGGCGCGCCACCGCCCCCGCCGCAGCACATCGAGCGCATGCCCGAGCGTTCCATCTCGACCCGCTCTACACCGATCGCATCCAGGACCGCGCGCGGCGCGCGGATCTCGCCGTTGTAGCGGCCGAGATAGCAGGGATCGTGATAGGTGGTCTTGGCAACCGCCGATTTCGCCTTAGGCAAGGCTCCTTTCGTGACCAGCTCGTCGAGCAGCATCGTGTGGTGCAGCACCTCGTGGCGCGCGCCGAATGCCGGATATTCGTTCCGCAGGCTGTGGAAGACATGCGGATCGGCGGTAACGATGCGGCGGAAACGGTATTTCGCCAGCGTGGCGGCATTGCGCTTGGCCAGATCCTGGAATGTCGCCTCATCGCCCAGACGCCGCGCCAAATCACCGGTATCCAATTCTTCCTCGCCTAAGACGGCGAAGTCGATTTTCGCATGGCGCATCAGGCGCACGAGCGCACGCAGGGTGCGCTGGTTGCGCAGATCGAACGCCCCTTCGCCCAGCCACAGAAGCACGTCGCATTCGCCCTTGGCGGAAATCAGCGGCAGGGACAGGTCGGCCGCCCAATCGAGGCGGCTGGCCAGCGCCGCGCCGCTTTGTGTATCGGTCGCCCGCAGTTCGGCCAGCACCAGCGGGGCCTTACCGGGGACCGCGCCTTTCTCCAGCGCTTGGAAGCGGCGCAGATCGACGATCGCGTCCACATGCTCGATCATCATCGGGCATTCCTGCACGCAAGCGCGGCAAGTGGTGCAGGACCACAGCGTGTCGGGATGGATCATGGCGCCATCGCCGATGACGGGCTTGTCCGGCCCGCCATGCGCCTGCCCGATGGCGCGCCCCGGATAGGGACTGCCCGCGAAGGTCGTATCGCTGGCGCCGGGATCGACCGCGCGCGCCAGATCCTGGATCAGCTTCTTGGGATTGAGCGGCAGTTCCGCCGCGAAGGCCGGACACACCACCTCGCAGCGCCCGCATTGCACGCAAGCGTCGAAACCCAAGAGCTGGTTCCATTTGAAATCGACCGGCGCCTCGACGCCGAGCTTAGGCGAATCGAGGTCGAGCGGCTTCAAACCGGAATCGGGTCGCGCGGCGCCGAGACGCTGGAAGCGCGGATGACAGATCAGGTGCATGGCGCCCGCGAAGGAATGCTTCATGGGGCCGAGCGGCAAGAACGCCACCATCTCGGCGCAACCCCAGGCCGCCAGCACCATCACCACGATGCCCGGCGCGGAAAGCGCTTCGAAGGGCGCGACCAAGCCGGCCTTGGGCAAGGTGGCCAGGAAGAACGCAGCGGCGAAGGCAAACAGGCTCCACGGCAGGCGGCTGAAGCCGCCCGCGGACAAACGCGCCGGTTTCGGACTGCGGCGCATGGCGACGAAAGCTGCGCCCGTGCCCATCAGCACGAGGAAGGCGAGCAGCAACCAGGCCAGCACGCGCGAGTCGATATCGAACAGATGGACGGCCAGCGTCAGCAGGAACGCGGCGGTGAAGCCACCCGCCACCATGACGTGCATCCGCGCGGTGTAGGGATCGCGTGCGACGATATGGTGCAGATCGACGAAATAGCTGCGTGGAAAGCGCAAAAGGCCGCGCAGGAAATCGACCTTCGCCGGCCGGCCGCGGAACCAGCGACGCGCGCGCCAGAGGGCGCAGGCCGCGCCCACCACCACGCAAATGCCGATCAGCCACTGAAGCTGAACCATCGCCGCGCCCTTATATATCCTTGCACAGACGCAGGGAGTCGTAGATGGCCGCGTGAATGTTGCGGCTGGCCCAGGCGTCGCCCACGCGGAACAGTTGGAATACGCCGGCCGGATTGCTTTCAACCGCGCTTGGCTTAGCCGCCGCGACCGCGCGCAAATCCACCTCGCCCTGGTTCTTGGCCAGGGGCTTCAACGCGAAGTAGAGCGAGTCGTTGGGCATGGTGCCGCATTCGCCCACCACTTGATCGACCACCCGCTCCTCTTCCTGGTGCGTGAAGACATTGGCCAGGACGGCCACGAGCTGGTTGCCTTCACGATAGACCTGGGTCAGGCGTTGATCAGGCGAAATCACGGCACCCGCCTGATACAGCTCCTTGAGGAACGCGGCGGCGTTGGTGTCGCCCATCTCCATGCAGATCGTACGGTCGGTGGTGGCGATCTCGACCTTGGAGCCGCGCTTGGCGATGAACTCGGCAGCGGAGCTGCCTTGCGGCCCGCCGTTTTCATCATAGAGAAGCACATTGTCGGCGGGTTCGATCTTGCCCGAGAGAATATCCCAGGTCGAAACGGCCAACTCGCCGCCCGCGAACCAGCCTTTATTGGGCCGGCCGCCGGTGGCCACGATGACGACATCGGGCTTGAGCGCGGTCACATCATTCGCCGTGGCCTCGACGCCCATGCGAATTTCGACGCCGAGCTTCCGCACCTGGGCATCGAGCCAACGCTGCACGCCCTGAATCGACGCGCGCCATGGCGCCTTGGCGGCGATGTTCACTTGGCCGCCCGTTTCCGCCTCGCGTTCGAACAGCGTGACCTTGTGCCCGCGCTCGGCCAGGACGCGCGCGGCTTCCAATCCGCCCGGGCCCGCGCCCACCACGACGGCGCGCTTTGCGCCGTTGGAGGATTTGGTCACCACATGCGGCATGGTGGCTTCACGGCTGGTGGCCGCGTTCTGCACGCACAGCGTGTCGTGACCGGAAATGATGCGGTCGACACAATAGCCCGCGCCGACGCACTGGCGGATATCGTCCTCGCGCCCTTCGATCGTTTTCTTCAAGAGGTGCGGGTCGGCGATGAAGGCACGAGTCATGCCCACCATGTCGACATGGCCTTCCTCGACTGCGCGGTTGGCGGTCGGCAGGTCGGCGATGCGCGCCGCGTGGATGATGGGCACGTCCACTTCCGCCTTCACCGCGCTGGCCAGCGGCAACCAGCCCGCGGGCGGCACCCACATGGTGGGCCAGATGAGCGCGCTGGAAACCGCATCCGAACCCTGCGCCGCCACCACGCTGATGAAGTCCACCATGCCCGACTTGGCGTAAATCTTGGCGATCTCGATGCAGTCGCGCTGGTTGAGGCCGTCCTTCAACATCTCGTCGCCCGGCATGCGGATGCCGACGAGATAGTCGCCGTTGACCTTGCGCACCTCCTCCAGCACCTCGAGACCGAAGCGCACACGGTTCTCCAAACTGCCGCCATACTTGACGGTGCGGAAGTTCATGGCCGGCGACCAGAACTGCTCGATCAGCGTGCCGGCCTGAAAGGAAAGCTCGACGCCGTCCAGGTGTCCTTCCTTCGCGCGGCGGACGGCCTGGCCGTAATCCTTGGCGATCCGGCGCATGTCGTGGTCTTCCATCTCCGCGGGGAAGGCCCGGTGCACGGGCTCGCGCCGGCAGGACGGCGAATAGGCGGGGAACCAGTTCTCGGCGTCCCAGCGCTCGCGGCGGCCGCCATGGGTCAACTGCACCGTGCATTTGGCGCCGTGCTTGTGAATGCCGGCGGCCATCTTCTGGTATTCCGGGATGATCCAATCCTCGGAGCCGTTGACCTGGCCGTAGTGGTACGAGTTCTCGACCGAGACGCCCGTGGCGCCGCCGAACTGCGTCAGGCCGATGCCGCCTTTGGCCTTTTCCTCGTGATAGCGCAGATAGCGGTCGGTGATATGGCCGCCCTTGGCGTAACCGGGTGAATGGCTGGAGCTGAAGACCCTGTTACGGATCGTGACATTCTTAATGGTCAACGGCTTCAACAGCGCGTCGTATTGACCCATCGCTGGTCTCTCCGGGGCGCTCGGGAAAAATCGCGGCTACGTTCGCACGAAGCCATCAGGCCGACAATATGGGCTTCTCACAAATCCTTGCAGAGACGAAGCGAATCATAGATGGCCGCGTGGATATTGCGGCTGGTCCAGGCGTCGCCCACGCGGAAGAGCTGGAACGCGGCTTGGGGATTGTGGCGGATGGCCTGCTCCTTCCCCTCGACCAGCGCCCGCATATCGATTTCGCCGTCGTTTAGGGAATAGGGCCGCAGGGCCTGATACAGCTCGTCGTTGGGCAGCGTGCCGTGCTCGGCCACCACCTGGTCGACCACCCGCTCCTCTTCTTCTTGCGTGAACTCGTTGCGCAGGACGGCGACCAGCGTATTGCCCTCCCGATAGACCTCGGCCACGCCCGTGTCCGGCGTGATGACAACGCCGCGGGCATAGAGGCGGCGCAGATAGGCCGAGAAATTGATCATGCCGACCTCGGACAGGAGCTGGCGCTCGGGCGTCACGATTTCGACCTCAGCACCCCGCTCGGCCATGAACTCGCCGACTGAAGGCGCCTGGTCGCCGCCATGATCGTCCACCAGCAGCACGCGCTCGGCGGGCGCCACGCGGCCCGTCAGGATGTCCCAGGTCGTCGTCGCCAGCTCCACGCCTTTGAAATGCCCCGGATTGGGCCGGCCACCGGTGGCCACGATCACGACATCGGGTTTCTCGGCGCGAACTTGATCGGCCGTCGGCGCGGTAGAGAGACGCAGGTCGACGCCCAGCTTGCGCACCTGATGGTCGAGCCAGCGCGGAATACCCGACAGGGATTCCCGCCATGCCACCTTGGTCGCTAGGTTCACCTGGCCACCGGTCTGTGCCTCACGCTCGAACAACACGACGTCATGGCCCCGCTCGGCTGAAACGCGCGCCGCTTCCATGCCCGCCACGCCCGCGCCCACGACGACGACACGGTGCTTGCGGGGAGCCTTGGCCACGGTGTGCGGCAGCGCGGCTTCGCGGCTGGTGGACGGGTTCTGGATGCACAGTGCGTCCTTCGCCTGCAGGACACGGTCGATGCAATAGACGGCGCCCACGCATTGACGGATATCGTCGTCGCGCCCCTCGCGCAGCTTGTTGACGAAGTGCGGATCGGAGATGAGGGCACGCGTCATACCCACCATGTCCACATGCCCCTCCTCCAGCGCGCGACTGGCGGTGGCAGGATCGGTGATGCGCAGCGCGTGAAAGACGGGCAGGTCGATCTCGGCCTTGATCGCGCTGGCCAGATGCAGATAGGCCGCGGGCGGCGCGTCCATGCCGACATAACTGATGGCGTTCGAGCGATAATCGCGCCCCTGCGCCGCGATCACACTGACGAAATCAATCAAGCCGCTCTTCACATAGGCGCGCGCGATGGCGATGCAGTCGGCCTGGGACAGGCCCTGCTTGATCATCTCGTCGCCGCTCATGCGGATGCCCATGACGAAGCCGTCGCCCACGACTTTCCGCGCGGCCTCCAGGATCTCGAGCCCGAAGCGCATGCGGTTTTCCAGACTGCCGCCGTATGCGTCGGTGCGATGGTTCACGTCCGGCGACCAGAACTGGTCGATCAGGGTCTGGTTGGCGCAGGACACCTCGACGCCGTCGAGCCCGCCGTCCTTGGCGCGCCGCGCGGCCTGCACATAGTCGTCCTGCACGCGCTTGATGTCGTGCAGATCCATGGCCGCGGGAAAGGAGCGGTGCACGGGCTCGCGCATGGCCGATGGAGCATAGACGGGCAACCAGTTGGCGATGTCCCACCGCTCGCGCCGGCCGCCGTGGCGGATTTGGACCATGCAAGCGGCGCCGTGGCGGTGAATGGCTCCGGCCATGCGCTGGTAGTCCGCGATGATCGCATCGTCGGCACCGTTCAACTGGCCGTAATCTATGGAGTTCTCGATCGAGGTCGCGGTTGCGCCGCCGAACTGGGTCAGGCCGACGCCACCCTTGGCCTTTTCCTCGTGATAGCGGATGTACCGATCGGTCACTCGCCCGTCGCGGGCGTAGCCCGGCGCGTGGCTGGTCGACATGACGCGGTTGCGGATGGTGAGATTCTTAATCCGCAACGGCTTGAGAAGAGCGTCGTACTGTCCCACGGTATTCGCTCCGCTATCCGGCTAATGCCCGCACGATAGCACCGGCCAGCAAACGGACTAGCCATCTTCTTGATCGTTCAATCGAATATAAATTAGCCGGCGACGATGGCGACACCGTACTCGCTGCCTGCGTCTTCCAGCCAGCGCCACGCATAGCGCGCCACGCTGCGCGCCACATAGATCTCAAAGCTGGGCACATCGTCGCGCTGCTCGATGATGGCGGCAACGCGGGACAATTTGGTCTGGGCACAGCGGCCGGGGCCGAAGGATTTGGGGTACAGGTCCAAGGGGCAGCTTTTGGCTAGAACATCGCGGGCGTTCCGGCCGGACAGGCCGATCACCGCGCGGGCGTCGCCCAATTGGGTGGCCGCATAGGCGCGCCCTCTCAAGCCCTGCTCCAGCGTGGCCACAAGGGCCGCTTCCAGGGGTGCCACCAACAGCCATTCGTGCGGTCCGAGCCATAGCGCGCGGCTGTTCGCGCCCTCTGTGACCGTATTCGGCTCCGTGGGCAGCGCGTAGCCGAGCGTCGTGCGCGCGACCTGAAGGAATTCCAACGACCCGCCATCGCCGCGCAAGTTGACGTGGTCGGCCAGGGGCCGCTCGGACAGAAGCACCCCGGCCTCGCCCGGCGCATCGGTCGCTTTAGCGGCCAGGCCGAGCGGCGCCAGCGCCGTCTGACGGAAAAAGCTGTCAGCCATGGAGACGCTTCCCTTCCGGATCGTAGAAGACGGGCGAGACCACGACCGCGTCGAGCACCTTGTCCTCGAGCGGGATATGGACGGTCTGCCCCATGCGCGCATGGCCGCCCGCCACCAGCGCGAGGGCGATGCCACGCTTGAGCGTCTCGCTCCAGTAGCTGGAGGTGACGTGACCGATCATGGGCATGGGCGGGGATTTCAGTACCCGCTCGACCACCTGCGAGCCTTCGGGCAGGACCGCATTCGCGTCCTGTAACTGCAGGCCGACGAGTTGCTTGCGGTCCGCGCGCTTCATGTCCGAACGATCGAGCGAACGGCGACCGAGGAAGTCGGGTTTGGTTTTGCTCACCGCCCATGCCATGCCGAGGTCCTGTGGCGTCACCGTGCCGTCGAACTCGTGACCGCTGACGATATACCCCTTCTCTGCGCGCAGGACATGCACGGCCTCGGTACCGAAAGGCGTCAGGCCGTACTTGGCGCCCGCCGTGACGCAGGCCGTCCACAGCGCCATGCCATAGCTCGACGGCACACTGAGCTCGAAGCCCAACTCACCCGTGAAGCTGATGCGCGCGATGCGGCCCGGGAAACCGGCGACCTTGCCCTCGCGGATCGCCATGTGCGGCAGAGCCTCCGCCGAAACGTCGGTCCCGGCCGCCAGTTCGCGCACGAGATCCCGCGCACGCGGGCCCGCGATCGAAACCGTCGCCCATTGCTCGGTGACGGAGGTGATGAAGACCTTCCAGTCGGTCCATTCGCACTGTAGCCAGTCATCGATCCAACCGAAGACGCGCGCCGCGCCGCCGGTCGTGGTCGTCATCAGGTAGCGGTGCTCGCCGAGACGCGCGGTCACGCCGTCGTCGAACACCATGCCATCTTCACCCAGCATCAACCCGTAGCGGCAGCGCCCGACGGCCAGATTGTCCCAGGCATTGGCATAGACCTGGTTCAGCACCTTGACCGCATCGGGTCCGACCAGCTCGATCTTGCCAAGCGTCGAGGCATCCATGATGCCGACGCTTTCGCGCACCGCCCGGCATTCGCGTCGCACGGCAGCCGCCATGTCTTCGCCCGCGCGCGGATAATACCAAGGCCGCCGCCAATGGCCTGCATCGTCGAACACAGCACCCGTCATGGCATGCCATTCGTGGATCGGCGTCGTGCGTGTGAGATCCGACATCTCGCCCACGTCGCGCCCCGCCAACAGGCCGTAAGTCACGGGCGTATAAGGCGGGCGAAAAGTGGTTGTGCCGACGTCGGGGATTTCCTTACCGAGCGCGTCCGCGAGGATGGCCAGACCAGGCACGTTCGACGTCTTGCCCTGGTCCGGGCCCATGCCGAGCGTCGTGTAGCGCTTGGTATGCTCGACCGAACGGTAACCCTCGCGCGCGGCCAGCCGCACGTCGGCCGCGGTCACGTCATTCGCCAAGTCGACGAAATGCTTGGCCTTGCCATGGCCGACCGCGGCCTTACCCGGCACGATCGGCAGGGAGCGCAAGCCCGCCTCGCCCGGCTGCTCGACGGCGGGCGCCGCCAATGAAATGCCAGCGGTGGCGAACCCCGCGGCGCCGGCGGCGGCCAGACCGGCCGCGAAACCTTCGTCCAGGCAGTCGGCCACGCCGAAGGTGCCGTGACAGGCTCCGGCAGAGCGTTCGGCCTGTTTGGACTTGCCCGGCACGAAACAGGCGCGCCCGGCGTCATAGGTCAGCTTGCCGCCGGACTGGGAGAACAGGTGCACAGTCGGGCTCCAGCCGCCCGAGACGCAGACCAGATCGCAATCGATCTTGCGCGCGGTGCCATGGACATGGTCGCCCTCGGGGCTCAACAGCATGACCTCGACCGACTGGACGCGGTTCCTGCCATGGGTGGCAACGATGGCTTCGCCGGCCAGAATCTCGAGCCCCCGCGCCCGCGCTTTCTGCGGCAACGGCCCCTGCACGTCCGGGCGCAGATCGACGATGGCCGCGATCTCGACACCCGCATCGGCCAGGTCGATGGCGGCGGCATAGGCGTTGTCGTTGTTGGTGAAGACGACCGCGCGGCGGCCCGGCTTCACGGCAAAGCGGTTGAGGTAGGTGCGCGCCGATTCGGCCAACATCACGCCCGGCCGGTCGTTGTCGGCGAACACCAACGGGCGCTCGATCGATCCCGTGGCCAGCACCACTTGCTTCGCCCGCACCTTCCACAGGCGCTGACGCGGCTTGCCCGCGCCTTCCTTGGGATTCAGATGGTCCGTGCGCCGCTCGGCGATGGCCAGATAGTTGTGGTCGTAATAGCCGAACACGGTGGAGCGCGGCAGCAGGCGTACCTCGGAGAAGGACGCCAGCTCCTCCACCACCTTGCGCACCCATTCCACGGCAGGCGCGTCGTCCATCACGTCGCGGCGGCCGAGAAGGTCGCCGCCGAATTCGCTCTGCTCGTCGGCCAGGATGACGCGCGCGCCGGTACGCGCGGCAGCCAGCGCGGCGGCCAGACCCGTCGGCCCGCCGCCCACGACCAGCACGTCACAATGGGCATGCACCTTATCGTAGATGTCGGGATCGGCCTCCTTCGGCGCGCGGCCCAGGCCTGCGGCGCGGCGGATGAAATACTCGTAGGTCAGCCAGAAGCGCGACGGCCACATGAAGGTCTTGTAGTAGAAGCCCGCCGGCAAAATCTTCGCACACAGATTGGCGACCGCGCCGAAATCGTATTCCACGGTCGGCCAGCAATTGACGCTGCGCGCTTCGAGCCCCTCGTACAACTCGACCTGCGTGGCCTTCACGTTGGGCTGGGTGTAGGCGCCTGTCTCCAACTGCACGATGGCGTTGGGCTCTTCGGCGCCCGCGGAGAAGATGCCGCGCGGCCGGTGGTACTTGAAACTGCGCCCGACCAGCGCGATGCCGTTGGCTAGCAGCGCCGAGGCCAGCGTGTCGCCTTCGAGACCTTTGTATTGCTTGCCGTTCCAGGTGAAGTTGAGGACGCGGTCGCGGTTGACGCGGCCGCCCGTGTCCAGCCGGGCTTCGCTGCGCTTCACGAGGCGCTCCCCTTCACCACACCGTCGGCGCCCGCCACCACGGGTGGCGTCTCACCCATCTTGTAGGTTGCATGGATCTCGTGGGTCACGGTGTCGCGCGCGGCGTTGAACCACTGGCGGCAGCCATAGGAATGGTGCCAGCGTTCGTAATGCAGCCCCTTCAGGTTCTTGCGCATGAAAAGATATTCCGCCCATTCCTGATCGGATAGCGCGGCCGGGTCGGCCGGGCGAGCGATATGCGCCTCGCCGCCGCAACTGAACTCGATCTCGTCGCGGGGGCCGCACCAGGGGCAGTTGATCAAGAGCATTCTCGTCTCCAGAAGTCTACTCGACCCTAAACCTATTCACCGTGAACCAGCGCGCCGGTCGCGCCGTGTTCGGAAATGAGCCGGCCGGACGCGAAACGGTCCAGCCCGAATGGCGCGGCCAGCGGATGCGGCTCGCCGGTCGCGATGGTGTGCGCAAACACGAAACCGGAGCCGGGAATGGATTTGAACCCGCCGGTGCCCCAGCCCACGTTGATGAAAAGATTCTCCACCGGCGTCTTGCCCATGATCGGGCTGGCGTCGACCGGCACGTCGACCGTGCCGCCCCATTTGCGCAGCATACGCACCCGCCGCGTGCAGGGGTACAGCTCGGTCATCGTCTGCGCCACGCGCTCGATCTCCGGCAGGCTGCCGCGCTGGCTGTAGGACGCATACGGCTCCGTGCTCATGCCGATCACCAACTCGCCTTTGTCGGACTGACTGACCGAAACCAGCTTCGACGACATCACCACCGTGTCGAGCATCGGCTTCATGGGCTCGGAGACGAAGGCTTGCATGGTGTAGGCGGTGAGCGGCAGGCGGAAACCCGCCATGGCGGCGACCACGCCCGAATGGCCGGCCGTGACGATGGCAACTTTCTTGGCGCGGATCGTGCCGCGCACCGTCTCCACCCCCGTGACCCGCCCGCCTTCACGGCGGATGCCGGTGACCTCGCAGTTCTGGATCATGTCCACGCCGCGCGCATCCGCCGCGCGGGCATAGCCCCAGGCCACCGCGTCGTGGCGCGCGATGCCGGCCTTGGCCTGCCACGAGCCGCCCAGCACGGGATGGGGCGCCGTGGGCGAGCAATCGAGGATCGGTGCTTTCTCAGCAATCTCCGCCGTCGTCAGCATGGAGGATTCGATGCCGTTCAACTGCAGCGCGCGCACGCGTCGGCGCAGCTCGATCATGTCTTCGCGGCTATGGGCGACGTTGATCAGACCGCGCGGACTGAACATGACGTTGTAGTTCAGCTCGCGGCTCAGCCCCGGCCACAACTCCATGGCCTTGTCATAGAGGAACGCGCTTTCCGGCGAGAGATAGTTGGAGCGGACGATGGTGGTGTTGCGCGCGACGTTCCCGCCGCCGAGCCAGCCCTTCTCCACCACCGCGACGTTGGTGATGCCGTGCTCCTTGGCCAGATAGTAGGCCGTCGCCAGGCCGTGTCCGCCCGCGCCGATGATGATGACGTCGTATTCGGGCTTCGGCTCCGGGCTGCGCCACGCCTCGGCCCAGTCCTCGTGGTAGGACCGGGCGTTGCGCAGAAGGCTCCAGATCGAATAGCGGCGCATCGTCATCCCTAGTGCGCGATCGCGGCGGCGGCGGTTTCGTCGATCAATCGCCCGCCCGAGAAACGATCGAGATTGAACGGCGCCGTCAGCGGATGCGGCTGATCCTTAGCGAGAGTGTGGGCAAAGCAGAAGCCAGAGGCAGGTGTGGCCTTGAAGCCGCCTGTGCCCCAGCCGCCGTTGATATAGAGCCCCTCCACCGGCGTCTTGCCGATGATCGGACTGGCGTCAGGGCAGATATCCACGATGCCCGCCCATTGGCGCAGCATCTTCAGGCGGCTGACGATCGGAAACAGCCGCACGATGGCCGCCATCTGGTCCTCGATGATCGGCAGGCTGCCGCGCTGTCCATAGGACTGAAAACGGTCCAGTGCCGCGCCCATGACCAGTTCGCCCTTGTCGGACTGGCTGACATAGACATGCACCTGGGTCGAGTTCACCACCACATTCAGTATCGGCTTGATCGGCTCCGAGACCAAGGCCTGGAGCGGATGGCTGCGGATCGGCAAACGAATCCCTGCCATCGCGGCCAAGACGCTGGTATGGCCAGCCGCCACGATAGCCACCTTGGGCGCGTCGATCACACCGCGCGTGGTGTCCACCCCCACGACCTTGCCGGTCGCATCACGCTGAATACCCGTGACCTCGCAGTTCTGGATGATATCGACGCCGAAGGCGTCGGCGCTGCGCGCAAAGCCCCAGGCCACCGCGTCGTGACGGGCGACGCCGCCGCGCCGTTGCAACAGCCCGCCGCAAAGCGGGTAGCGCGCGGTCGGCGAGCCGTCCAGGAACGGCACCATGCGCAGGACATTTTCGCGGTCGATGAATTCCGAATCGATACCGTTGAGCCGCATGGCATGGGCGCGCCGGTGGGCGTCGTGCAGCTCGTGCTGGCTGTGGCACAGCAGCATCAGGCCGCGCTGACTCAGCATGACGTTGTAGTTCAGTTCCTGGGACAAAGTCTCGTAGAGCTGCAGCGACTTCTCGTAGAAGGCCGCGCTTTCGTCCCACAGGTAATTGGAGCGTACGACCGTGGTATTGCGCCCCGTATTGCCGCCGCCAAGCCAGCCCTTTTCCAGGACGGCAACGTTATTGATGCGGTGATTCTTGGCCAGATAGTGAGCGGTCGCCAAACCGTGCCCGCCGCCGCCGATGATGACGATGTCATAGGCCGGCTTTGGTTCCGGGCTGCGCCATGCCGCCGGCCAATTCTCGTGGAATGTCCGCGCGTTCCGGGCGAGCGACCGGATCGAGTAGGTATGCATGGTCCGCTTGAGCGGATAGCCCCCGAGGCGGGGCGGCGGTCTGAAAACCATCGGGCACCCGGCGTGATATGCGGATGTTATGGCACGTCCGGTCCGCGCACAAACAAGAAGGGCGGCGCCGACGCGCCGCCCTTCCCTATTCCACCAGCCAAAACTGGAAATCAGCGCGGCGAATAGGCCGTCACTTCGATCTCAATACGCACATCGACCATGAGGGTCGACATGACCGTCGAGCGAGCCGGCGGATCCTTCGGGAAATACTTGGCGTAAGTGCGGTTGTAGCCGAGGAAGTCAGCCTTGTCGCGCAGCCACACCGTAACCTTGAACACGTCGGACAGAGACGCACCGGCTTCCTTCAGGATGCCCTTGATCATCTCCATCGTGACTTCGGTCTGTTCCTCGATCGTGCCCGTCGTCATCGGCACGCCGTCCTTGAACGGAACCTGGCCGGACAGATAGACGAAATCACCAATGCGGATGGCCTTCGAGATCGGGATCTGGTTACCGTTCACGACGATCGGACCACCGATCACCTTCTTCGTCGCCTTCGGCGCCGCGCGGCGCGCGGCGGGCGCCTTGCGGGCGGCCTGACGCTTGCTGCCGGCCTTCTTTTTGGCGGCTGCCTTCTTCTTTGCCATGCTCATCTCCCTAGAAACCTGTCCGGTCCCTTCGACCGGGCCGCGGGCATTCCAACATTGGCGGCCATGCTTTGCAACGGCTCGGAGCCAAAGTTAGGCTTCGAAGGATTAAGCCGTTCGACCAAACGGGGAGGACACCGTGGCCAAGACGCCGAAACGCATACTGAACATGCCGATGGGCGGCAACGACATGCCCCGCGCGGGCGGTCCCGCCACCATGATGCGCCTGCCCTTGCAGAAGGACGCCAAGGGGTTGGATGCCTGTTTCGTCGGCATTCCCTTGGACTGGGGTGCCTCCAACCGCTCGGGCACGCGCATGGGACCGCGCTATATCCGCGTCGAATCGGCGCTTCTGCGCCCCTACAACGTGGTGACGCGCGCGGCGCCGTTCGATGCGCTGCAGGTGGCCGACATCAGCGACGTGCCGGTGAACCCCTACAACCTGCTCGACAGCGTGCGCATCATCGAGGAGTTCTACGAAGAGAAGATCCTGGCCCATGGCTGCAAGCCGTTGACCTTGGGCGGTGACCACACGGTGACCCTGCCGATCCTGCGCGCGATCAAGAAGAAGTACGGGCCAGTGGGCCTCGTCCACATCGACGCCCATGCCGATATCAACGACACCATGTTCGGCGAGAAGATCGCCCACGGCACGCCGTTTCGCCGCTGTGTCGAGGAAGGGCTGATCGAGGGCAAGCGCGTGGTGCAGATCGGCCTGCGCGGCTCGGGCTATACGGCCGAGGATTTCGACTGGCCCCAGCGCCAGGGCTTCCGCGTCGTGCAGGCGACCGAATGCTGGAACAAGTCGCTCACGCCCTTGATGAAGGAGGTGCGCAAGCAGTTGGGCAAAGGGCCGGTCTATATCAGCTTCGACATCGACGGGCTGGACCCGTCCTTCGCGCCCGGCACGGGCACACCCGAGATCGGCGGTCTGACCAGCGCACAGGGGCAGGAGATCGTGCGCGGCTGCCGGGGCCTCGACGTGATCGGCGGTGACCTGGTCGAGGTCTCGCCGCCCTATGACGCGACGGGCAACACGGCTTTGGTCGGCGCGAATTTGCTATTCGAGATGCTGTGCGTCCTGCCGGGCGTGCCGTACCGCGACTGAGCGTTACGCACAGGCGGCGCGGATCGCCTTGAGCTGGCCGGCGAGCGTCCGGTCCGTGGGCGCGAAGATACGGTCGAAGACCGCCGTCCCCACGGTGAAGGCGTCGGCGCCCGCTTGCGCCACCGCGTCCACCCGTTCGGCCGAATCGATGCTGCCCGCCACGACCAGTTGCCCTTTCGGCATGGCGGCCCGCGCGGCGCGGATCAGGTCGAGCGGCTGCGCCTCGGTCGCGCGGTAAGCCAGAAGGTCCACGCCTGCGCAGCCCAGCGCCATAGCGCGCTTGGCGCCTTCGGCGATGTCTTTGGGTGCGCCGCCCAGGCGCGTGGGGTGGCCGATGGTGCGGCCGACAAAGGGCATGTAGGCGGCCTTGCCGCCCTTGAGCGCGGCCAGCATGGCCTCGATGTCCGTGCCGCCCAGCACGCAGTCGACACCGATCTCCAACGCCTTGGCCGCCGAGCGTAGGCACGCCTCGGGCGAGGTGCTGACCACTTCCAGATAGGACGTGGCGCCAGTGGCCTGAATAGCTTGATTCAGCGCGCGCAGAGTCTGGAGCGAGACGCCCACATCCTTGAAGCCGACATGGGCCAGGCCGATGGGCGCGGCCTCTTCGAAGATCGCGAGGCAATTCTCGACGGTCATGTCGTCGCGGGTCAGCATGAAGATGAAGTCGACGGCCATGCGCGTCACGCGACGAGATCGACACGGAGCCCGGCCGAATGGCCATATGGCAAGGCGCCGAGATTGATGGCAATGCGCCGTTCGCGCAACAGCGTCCGCCGTGCCCCCTGCCAGACCGCAGCACCGTCCGCCGAGAGCACAATGCGGCCCGTGGTGTCGGCCGAAACGCGCAAAGAAGGGCGCAAGGCGCGCGTATCAGGCAGATCGACCGTCTCAGCAGCCCAACGCTGGGGCACCATATAACGCAGTTCCTCTCCCAACCAGAACGCGACCTCAGCCTGGACACCGTCCAAGTGGCCGGCCAGGAAAGCCGCGATACAAGCCCCGGCCCGCGCACCTTCCAGCGCGGCGACGCCGCTCGATTCCACCGGGCGCAGCAGATTGCCGGCGGCGAAGACGCCGGGTGCACTGGTCCGCATGTACTGGTCGATGACGGGACCGCCGGTGCGCGGATCCATCGCCAGGCCGCCCTCCTCCGACAAGGGCGCGTCGGGCACGAAGCTGCCGGAGAAGATCACGCAATCGCACGGAATGCGGCGCGTGCCTTCGGACGTCCGTAAGACAACGGCTTCGACCGTGGCACGGCCCGCGATCTCCTCGATCTCGGCGTTGAGCAGCACGGGCACGCCAAACACGGTACGGGCGATCGGCCGCGCGATGGGCAGCGACAGCACGCGCGAGCCGGGTTCGGCCATGGCCACGACCTTTAAGCCGCAATGGCGCGCGGTCAGAAGAACCGAAAAGGCCACATGCTCCGAACCGATCACGACCGCGCGCGGGCCGGGCACGGGGATGCCGCGTGTCTCCATCTGCTGTAGCGCGCCGGTGGTCAGCACGCCGCGCTCGGGCCGCGTGCCGGGCACAAGCCGCGCCGCCCGCGGCCGTTCGCGCACGCCGGTCGCAACCAGCACGGCCTTGGGCCGGATTTCCCGCAAGCCAAGCTCTGGCCCCACCACGCGCAGCATGGGACCTGGCGCGATCTCCAGCACCGTGGTGCGCGGATGGAGGGTCGCGCGCGACAGATCGGTCTCGCCGATCAACCGGCGGATGAAGGAAGAGCCTTTCTCCAGCCGGTGCGAATACTCCCAGCCGAAACCCAGATGGCCGCAGTAGCGCGGCAGACCGCCGACCGTGTCGTCGCGGTCGAAGACAGCGATGCCGCGCACACCGCGCGCGGTCAGCGCGGCCGCCGCCGCGAGCCCCGCCGGTCCCGCCCCCACGATGGCGACCGTGGGGTTCATGGCTTCCCCGTCCGCAGCATGCTTTCAACCCGCGCACCGCAGAAGAACCCCTGGCAGCGCCCCATCATCACGCGCGTGCGGCGCTTCAACGCCTTGAGCGAATGGGCAGGAACGGGGCCGGAAAGCGCATCGCGGATTTCACCCACGCTGACCCGCTCGCAATGGCAGACCATCTCGCCATAGGACGGATCGGCCGCAACGCGCGCGGCATCCGTCCAGGGACGCGCCACGTCCGGATCGGCTAGGCTCGGCACGCGCGCGGGCTTGATCGCTTCCTTGCGCGCCGCTTTCACGATTTCCGGCACCACCAGTTCGACAACGTATTCGGCGATGCCAAGCGCGCCTGAAAGCCCGGTCGAGCGGATGCCCGCGCAGGTGAGCCAACCATCGGCGAAGCGGGGGATGATGCGATATTCCGGCTTCTCCGTAGCGGGCCGCATGCCCGCGTACATCGCGGCAACCGGCTCATCGAGCAAGGCGGGCAGCATACGCCGCGCGGCGGTGGTCAACTGCGTGATCCCTTCCGGGGTGACCCGCCGGTCGTCGGGATCGGGCACCTCTTCCGCCGTCGGACCCAGCAACACATTCCCGAAGATGGAGGGCGCAATATAGACGCCGCGCGTAGTCGGCGTGGGCGCAGGGCGCAGGATGACGTCCACCAGCCGCCTCGCGCGCTTGTCGTAAACGATGTATTGGCCGCGCCGTGGCTTGACCGTCAGATCGCGATAGCCGGCCAGCGCCTCGACATGATCCGCGCGCAATCCCGCACAGTTGATGACGAGTCGCGCGCGTACCTCGCCGCCCGGCGTCGTCAGCATCCAGACGCCGTCGCGCCGCGCGGCGGCCGTAACGGGCACCGAATCGTGGTAATCCACGCCGTTCACGACCGCGTCCAGCGCGTAGGCATAGGCCGTGGAGAATCCATCCACGATGCCTTCCTCTGGCGCCCAGGCCGCGGCCACGGCACCCGGTGCCAGATGCGGCACGCGGGCATAGATACCATCCGCGTTGAGCAGCTCGACCGAACCGAAGCCCTCGGCGCGCGAGGCGCGCACCTCCTCTTCCACCACGCGCGCTTCGGACTCATCGAAGGCCACGGTCATGGCGCCGACCAGGCGGATGGGCAGGCCGAGCGACGGGGCTTCGGCCAAATAACGCTGATGCCCGCGCACGACCAGCTTCCGTTCCAGCGAACCCACAGGCGTGTCGTTGCCGGTAGCCAGCGTGGCCGTGTTGCCCTTGCTGGCCTCGTCGCACAAATCGCTGTTGGCTTCGAGCAGGATCGCGCGCAAGTGATAGCGCGAAAATTCGCGCGCGACCGCGCAGCCCACAACACCCGCGCCGATGATGGCGACGTCGTAATCCGCCATCAACCGATTCCCCTTATGCCGGCGGGATCGATACCCAGCCGGCCGAGGCAAAGGCGTGTGTAGTCGGCCAGGTCGCCGCGGATGCCCTCGGCTTGGATCTGGATCAGGCACCACAGCGCTTCGCGCACCACGACGGCGTCCTTGAGCCCATCGACCGTGGCGCGGTCCGCGCCGCCGTGGCGTTTCACCGCGCGCTCCAGCGCCGCATCATCGAGGGCGAAGTTCATGGCCAGATTGGCCAGGTCGGTCGCCGGATCGCCCAGCCCCGCATACTCCCAATCGATCAGCCACATGTTCCGGCCGTCGTCGATGAAGTTCTCAGGGATCAGATCGGTGTGGATCAGCCCGCGCAATTCGCCCGCGGGCGCGGCATTCAAGATCGCGTCGATGCGGGCGCTCTGGGCGGGCGGCAACGTGCCCGGCGCCAAACGTGCGAGATAGGCGCGCGACCAGGCGACGGGATTGGCATTGGGCGTATCCGCCGGTAAGCGGCCTTCATGGATGCGCCGGAGCACGTCCACAATACGATCAAGCCGCGCGGGCGACAGCGCATCACCCTGCCGCAGGGTCTCGCCGTCCATGAAGCGCTGCACCAGCACGCCGTCGCGTGCGTGGACGACCGGCGGCGCAACGCCCAGATCAGCCGCCAGAGAGGCGCACAGCGCCTCGCGGCTGCGCACGATGCCATGATGGGGTAGATCGGCAGCAACCCGCGCGAAGAAACGCTGGCCGCCCGCGTCCACGCAATAGTTGATGTTGGTGCGACCGACCGACAGGCGCGTCACCGTGGGCGCGGCCGGCCAGATCGGCAGGCGGCGCAGGCGTTCCTCGGCGCTTAAGTCAGAGACAGCATCCATGCCGCGCGCAGCATAGCCGCGCGCGGCACGGGACGCGACGTTATCGCGGGCTTAGGACAGGGCGACCGGCTTGTGGTGGGCGTCCTTGTACATGGTGGCCGCGCTGTACTCGACCGCGATTCGGTGCGCCTCGATGGCCTCCGGCGTCATCTCGCCGTGGCAGGGCGGCTCGGGGTCGAAATTGTGGTGGCGGTCTTCCCCACGCACGAGGGCGGCGCAGTCGCGCGGTCCCTTGTTGACCGCGAAGGTCGGCATGTAGCTGGGCAAGAACAGGATACGCCAGCGGTCCACAAAGTTCGGGCCCGAGCCGTGGATCAGGTTGTGGTGGAAGATGGCGGCTTCGCCGGCCTTGAGATCGACCGAGATAGCGTTCGAGTCATCGACCTTGGAAGTGATGTACTGGCCGCGCGTCAAGATACTGTCCTTGTCCTGCGTGTCCTGATGCGGCAGGAGCGGGCCCTTGTGCGAGCCGGGGATCACCTTCATGCCGCCATTGGCCTCGGTGGAGGGCGTGAAGGCCAGCCAGAAGGTCACGGCCGGCTCGATCTTGATGTACATCGTATCCTGGTGCCAACCGGCGTAGGTCGGGCTGTTCGGCTTCTTGAAGCGGAACGAACTGGTCCAGCACAGGATGTCCGGTGTGCCGAAGATGCTTTCCGCCACGTCGACGAAGCGCGGGTTGCGGATCATGTCGTCAAGCCACGGACAGACCAGATGGGCTTTCAGGTCGATCTTCTTGGTCGCGTCGGGATAGCGCGCCTGGAGATCCTCCAGCTTACCGCGGATCTCGGCCATCTCGGCTTCGCTATAGATCGGGATCGGCGCGAGGTAGCCGTCGCGCTCATAGGCGGCAAGCTGGTCCTTGGTCAGTCCGTATTTGGGCGCCATCTGTTTCCTCAGCTCAATGCGATCGCCTGGCGGTCACTGTCTTTGTAGAGAATCTTCTTGGCCTGCACTTCCACGGCCTCGCGATGGGCGGCGAGCTCGGCCGGGCCGAACTCCTCCACCGGCACGCGGTCGGGATCGAAATAGCGATATTCGTCGGTTCCGCGCACGACAAAGGCCGAGACGCGGCGATCATCCATGGGCTTGGACTTGGTCGCGAAATAACCCATCAGCATGACCAGCCGCCGGTCGTTCGTGTGGTTGGGACCGGAGCTATGGACGATGTTGTGGTCGAAGAAGCCGCACTCGCCCGGACGCAGTTGCAGCGGCGTGATGTTGGTCTTGTCGAAATCGGCGGTGATGTACTGGCCGCGCGTCAGGATGCTGTCTTTGTCGTGAGTGTCTTCGTGCGGCAGGATTTCCCACTTGTGGGAGCCGGGGACGACGCTGACCGTGCCGCTGTCGGTGTTGGTGGGCGACAGGGCCAGGAACGCGATCGTGCCCGTGGGACGGATGGTGATATAGCGCGTGTCCTGGTGCCAGCCGGCATAGGTCGGGCTCTTCGCCTTCTTGTTCCGCACGCTGGAATTCCAGCACAGGAGGTTGGGACCCAGGATGTCCTCCAGCGCGTCAAGCATACGCGGCATGCGTGTCAGCCGGTCGGCCCACGGCAACAGAAGGTTGCACTTGAGGTCGAGTTTGTTGAGGCTTTCCGGCCGCTCTGCCTCGAAACGTTCCAGATGACGCCGGTATTCCAGCGCGTCGTCCTCGGACATCACGCGGAACGGTGTGTGGAAGCCGTTCGCGCGGTAGGCCGCGATCTCGCTGTCCGTCAGTGCCTTGCCCATCGCGCGCCTCAGCTCTTGTAGTCGGGTTCTTCGCGGTCGAGGTCGCGCTTCAGCGCCTCGTAGCTCAAGGCCGCGCTCTCTTCCCACTCGTCGTCGAGCTGGCTACGGGTGAACTGGGCGATCTGCTGGGGCACCTCGCGCGGCTCCTCGCCCGATTCCTTGATCCGATGAAGCTGCTGGCAAGCCAGTTCCATGTAATAGAGGTCGTACCAGGTCTGGGAAACGTTCGCCCCCACGGCCGTGACGCCATGGTTGGCCGAGAGCAGCAGCGGCTTGTCGCCCAATGCGGCGGCCATGCGCGCGCCTTCCTCGAAGGAGGTGCCGAGTCCGCCGAAATGATCGTCATAGGCGACGCGGTCGTAGAAGCGCAGGGCGTCCTGGTGGACCATCAGCAAGCGACCCGGCTTGGTCATGGTCAGCCAGGTCGTATAGGCCGGATGGCAGTGCAGCACGCAGGCCGCGTGCGGCCCCAACTTGTGGAACGAGGCGTGGATGCACAGCGCCGAGCGCTCGATCTTGCCGCGGCCTTCCACGATGTTGCCGTCGAAATCCGAGACGATGAGGTTGGAAGCGGTAACTTCCGACATCAGCACGCCGTGGGGCTTCACGAGGAAACGGTCGGTCGTGCCCGGCACCACCAGTGTGAAATGGTTCCATATCCCATCGTCGAAGCCGAAGCGGTGCGCCAAACGATGCGCCGCCGCCAGATCGACCCGTGCCCGCCAGACCGGATCGGCCTTCTCGTCGATCCGCACCACGTTGCCTGTCATACCCGCCTCCCTCGCCTTCGCGCGCTTCCCCGCCGCTTAGGCCGATATCCTAGCAACGAACCGGCCGAAATACCCCTTGTCAGACAGGCCACCGCCCGCGACCATTTCCGCGAACGATGCCGCCAAAATTCCTGGCCGAACGGCCTAAAATTAAATCCGGCGGTTCGGGCAGTCAAGCGGGGGACGGTTTGCCTCAACCCATCCAGTGCGACGTTCTGATCGTCGGCGGCGGCATCGCGGGCGCGTCGTTGGGCTATCGCTTGGCGCCCCATCGCAAGGTCGTCGTGCTGGAGCGTGAATCGGCGCCGGGATACCACTCCACCGGCCGCTCCGCCGCGGGCCTGTCCGAGAATCTCGGCACGCGGCCGATCCGCGCCTTGACCGCTCTCTCCCGCCCGTTCTTCGCGACGCCGCCGAAAGGCTTCGCCGATGTGCCTCTGATGCGGCCCCGACCGTGGCTGTTCATCGCGCGCGCGGACCAGCGCGCGGAATTCGAAAGCCACCTGGCCGAGGCGCGCGAAACCTGCCCCGCCATCACCGAGCTTGACTCAGACGCTGCGGTGAAACTGTTCCCGCTGCTGCACCGCGACTATATCGACCGGGCGTTCCTCGAGGCCGAAGCGACGGACTTGGACGTGGATGCGATCCTGCAAGGCTACCTGCGCGGCCTGCGCGCGCACGATGGAACGCTCGTGACGGATGCCGAGGTCCTGCGCGCGGAAAGGCAAAACGGTGCCTGGCGCGTCGACACGAAGGCGGCCTCCTACACAGCGCCCGTGCTGGTGAATGCGGGCGGCGCCTGGTCCGACGAGACCGCGCGCCTGGCCGGCGTGAAGCCGGTCGGTCTGGTGCCCAAGCGGCGCACGGCGATGATCGTGGCCCCGCCGAACGACGTGGATGTTTCGCGCTGGCCCGAGATCGACGATGTCGGCAATGAATTCTATGTGAAGCCGGAGGCGGGCAAGTTTTTGCTCTCCCCCTCCGACGAGACGCCATCGGCCCCGACCGACGCCCAGCCCGATGAGATGGACATCGCCATCGCGGTCGACCGGCTGGAGCAGGCAATGACGTTTAAGGTTCGGCGTATCGAGCGGAGTTGGGCGGGCCTGCGCAGCTTCGTCGCCGACCGCACGCCGGTATTCGGCTTCGACCCTGGTGTCGAAGGCTTCTTCTGGCTGGCCGGCCAAGGCGGCGCGGGCATTCAGACCTCGGCCGGGTTGTCGCAGGCCGCCGCCAGCCTCATCCTGGGCACGGATTGGCCCGCGCTTCTAGCCACGCGCAGCATCACCCCCGCCACATTTTCGCCCGCCCGCCTCAGGAGCAACCCATGAACGACATACGGCGCCACGACATCCCCGAATCGAAAGCCGCCCAGGTCTATCGCCATGTCGTTTTTGACGGAGACTATGTCTTCATCGCCGGGCAGTTGGCTTCGGATCGCACGAATCCGTCGCCGGTCCTGGGCGACATAGAGACCGAGACGCGCACGGCGATGGAGCTTCTGGGTGCGGCGCTGAAGTCCGTTGGCCTGGATTTCACCGATGTGATGCAGGCGCGTGTGTTCATGACTGATCTTTCGGAGTTCGCGCGCATGAACAAGGTCTACGGTTCGTTCTTTCCGCCGGGCGAGACGCCGGCACGCACCTGTGTCGGCGTCGCGAATCTGTTGAACGGCTGTAGAATTGAGATCGATTTCGTCGCGCGCATGCGCAAGTTCGATTCGGCGAAGCATCTGGGCGCGCCGCGCGCGGAGCATGCGCGATGAAGGTCCTTGTCACGGGTGCGAGCGGCCGGCTGGGGCGGCGGATCGTCGCCCTGCTGGCCAAGGCGGACGAAGTCACCGCCTTCGACATGAAGACCGTCGACTCCACCGCGCATCATCGCATCCAGGGCGACATCCTGGATTTCGACGCGGTGAAGCGTGCCGTTCGCGGCCAGGACGCCGTCATCCATCTGGCCGCCGCACTCGTGGCCCACAAGCTGCCGCACGAGAGGCTGGTGCAGACCAACGTCATGGGCACCTGGCACGTCTTCGCCGCGGCCGCGGAGGCCGGGGTGAAAAAACTCGTCCACACTTCCAGCGAGACGGCGACCGGCGTGGTTTTCGCCCACCCCTCGCGCCCGCCCCGCTATCTCCCAGTTGATGAAGATCATCCGCTCCATCCTTCCGAGCCCTACGGCATGAGCAAGGCGATGAGCGAGGAGATAGCCAAGATGTTTGCCTTACGTGGCGGCATGACAGTGACGGTGATCCGCCCGACCCTGGTGGCCACCGAAACCATCGCGCCAAAGCTCGACGCGCTGGGCACCGATCCGCGCAACATCGACCTGTGGGGTTGGGCCGATCCGGAGGATGTGGCGGAGGCGTACCGCCTGGCGCTTGGGCGCAAGGGCGATCCCTATGACGTGTTCTTCATCAGCGCGCCAAACACGCTGTCCGATACGCCGACGCTCGACCTGCTGCGCGCCTATTATGGGAAATTGCCGGAGGTGCGGCAGCCGGAGCTGTACCAGCGCGATCCGCACGCGGGTGTGTTCTCGATCCAGCGTGCGCAAGAGCGGCTGGGCTTCAAGCCCCACCGCGACTGGCGGAAGCTGCGCGCCTAGGCCGTATGCGGCTTCTCGAAGATGAAGGGAAGCAGCAATACCACGGGCACGAGCAAGATCAGATCGCCTAGGGGTGAAGCCGCCACGCTGAGCGCGGCGCCGATGGCGTAGGCCGACCAGGCGGCGGCCAGCACCGGCATGGTGAGCCTAATGTCGGGCGGCGGGCGCTTCGAGACCCCGCCTTCCACGATACGGACGATGACCGAGGTCACCACCACGGTCGAGATCGTGACCGTGCCGAAGCGCGTCATGCTGGCGGCCTGCAGACCCATGGCGCCCGCCAGCATGATCAGCGCAACCGTCTTGCTGGGCGCCAAAATCGCGACCAGCGTGATCAGCAGCGCCTCGAGCAGAAGCGGCACGCGCAGATGCTTGGCTTCCAGAAGATAGGCGAAGGCCACGCCGGCGGAAAAACTGCCGAGCGTGATCACATAGACCAGCGTGTTCGCCCAGGCGCCGTGCGCGACCGACATGGCCAACAACACTGTGTTGCCCGTCATGTTGGCGGCGAAGACACCGCCCAGATCGACATAGCCGACGGCATCGACAAATCCCGCGATGCCGCACATGAGGCCCGCCCGCAACCAGGGCGTGTGCCAGAACCGCAGAATGCCACCCACGCCGGTCGGCCTTTGGCCTACGCCGCGTGCATCAGCCGCAGGATCGACTGCAGCAGCACGTTGGCGCCCTGCTCCAACAGCTTCCAGTCGGTCCATTCGTCGCGCCGGTGGCTGCGCCCGCCCTCGGACGGGACGAAGATCATGCCGGCATCGGCCACGCGCGCCATGACCTGGGCGTCGTGACCAGCACCCGAGGGCATGCGGTGCGAACCCAGGCCCAGCGCCTTGGCCGCGCCTTCGATCGTGTCCTGCACCCGTGGCGCCATGAGCGCCGAGGTGTTACCAGAGATGTGCTCGTGCGTGACCGTGAGCCGGTGCTCGGCCGCGACCTTGTCGGCCAGCTTGTAGGTCGCCTTGACTAGGCGCTTCACCAGCTTCTGGTCGATGTCGCGCAGCTCCTGGCGCATATAGATTTCGGGCGGCACGATGTTGGCCGCCGCCGTCTTCGACTTCACGATGCCATAGGTGATGCGCGTCAGCGGCGTGCCGCGCTTGAGTGCCATGCGGCGGGCCTTGTAGGCGAACTCGGCCGCGCCGGTGAAGGCGTCCTTGCGCATGTCCATGGGCGTCGTGCCGGCATGGTCCGGCTCGCCCTTGAAGACGAAGTCCGAGTGGTCGATGCCCACGATGCCCTCGACCACGCCGATGGGCATCTTTTTGGCCTCCAGCACCGGTCCCTGCTCGATATGCAGCTCGATATAGGCCGCAATGTCGCCCTTCTTGCGCTTGGCCTTGCCGATCTTCTCCAGGTCGAAGCCGGCCTGGCGCATGGCGTCGCCGAGCGAGCCGCCGTTCGGATCTTTCGCGTGGGCGACCTCGTTCATGTCCAGGCGTCCGGCCATGGCCTTGGAGCCCATGCAGTCGAGGAAACGTCCTTCCTCGTCGATGAAGGCCACGGGCTCGAAGCCGCGCGGCGCGCTGAGATTCGCGGCTTGGATCACGCGCGCGCATTCGAGCGCGGACAGCACGCCGAAGGCGCCGTCGAGCGGTCCGCCATCCGGCACCGTGTCGATATGGGAACCGGACATGACCACCGGCCCTTCGGCCGCGCCGACATGGCCGATCGTGTTGCCCGCCGCGTCGTCGCGCGCGGCGATGTTGGCCTCGGCCATGCGGCCCTTGAACCAGCGCCGCGCCTCTTCATAGGCCGGTGCAAACGCGTGGCGGGTCAAGGCACCGTCCGGCGCGCGGCCGATCTTGGACAACGTCTCGATGTCGTTGCGCAGCCGCGCGATGTCGACGCGCAGGGATTCCCAGGCAGCCATGTTCGTCTCCGCTTCAAAGCAAGAGGGCCCCACCCTCGATCCGCTCGGGATGGGGCCCCTTGGACCACCGTTCTCCGCGCCGATCGGCGCGGGTTCGCAAGTCAGATCACTTGATGATCAGCTTGCGCGGAAGACCGTTCAGCACTTCGCAGCCGGTCTTGGTGACTCGGACCGAAGCGCTGAAGCCGATGCCGCAGTCGCGATACTTGAGCGTCAGCGGCACCATGTGGAACGTCATGTTGGTCTCGAGCTTCCGTGTCTCGCGCGGCTTGAGCGACAGGATCTGCCCCTCACCCCAGTCCGGCGGGAACGCGACGCCGATGGAGTAGCCCGTGCGGTGGCGGAAGAATTCGCCGAAGCCCGCCTTCTCCACCACGCTGCGCGCGGCCTTGTCGACCGCCTCGCAGGTGACGCCCGGCTTGATCTTGTCGATGGCCGCTTCCAAGCCGCCGATGACCGCATCGGCCATTTTGCGCACGATCGGACGCGGTTCGCCGACATTGCAGCAGCGCATGATCGCCGCCGTGTAGCGGTTGATGTTGGCGGAGACCTCGAAATAGACCGGGTCGCCCTCCTCGATCACGTTGTTGCGCCACGTCTGGTGCGGCAGGCAGGTGCGCGCGCCCGACAGGATGAAGGGCGGCAGGCCCGGATACTGGCTGCCGTTGGTGGTCAGCACACGCTCCACCTCGGCGGCCACATCGTTGTCCGTGACGCCGCCGGCCACCTTGTCGATACCGGCCTGCACGGCGCGGTCCAGGATGCGCGCGGCCTTACGCATCGTGTCCAACTCCTCGTCGGACTTGATGACGCGGGCTTCCTCGACGATGTGCGTCGAATCGACGATCTTCGCCTTGGGGAAGTGGCTCTTCAGGTTCTCGAACTCGAAGACGTTGAAGAACCAGCCACGCTTCTCGACGCCGATGGTCTTGTTGCCGAGGCCGAGCTTCTGGATCACCGAAGCCGTCACGTCGGCCGGCACCATGTAGTCCTTGATCTCGGTGAAGCCCTCGAGCCACGTGTACTCGTACACGTTCAGCGACTCGAAACTGCGCATCACCATCACGGGCTGCTCGCCGAGCGGCAGCACGAGGCAGTGATAGCCGTAATAGCCCGGCGTTTCGTAGCCGGTCAGGTAGCAGAGGTTTTCCGGGCCACGGACCAGGAGGACGTCGATGCCCTCCTTCTTCATCATCGCGGTGACGAGGTCGTAGCGGCGGCGGTATTCGGCAGGCGTGAAGTTGAGCCGTTCATGCTCAACAAGCTTGAGCTTGAAGCCAGGTTTGGCCATTGGGGGTCCCCTGATGGTTGGTTCTTCTTCCCGTACCTGCCGCCACACGGCCGCGATGCGTGTCGCGCGGGCCCCGCGGTACGAGACGGACGAAGCCTAGCGGCCTCGCATCGGCTTTACAAACCCCAAGCCCACCCGCCGATGAACAGCGGGCTTGGCCGTTCCTATACCGGTATTGTCACCTTCAGTTCGGCGGCGATCTTGCCGAGCGTCGTCCAGGTGGCTTCCAACACCGGCACGCCCGACTTCAGGCGCTCCGCGCGCTCGGCGAAGCCACGCTCGCCCGGAATGCGGATGCCAGGCGAGCCGGGCGCTCTCTTGGAGCTCTTGATCTCGGCGATATGCGCGCTGGCCGCGCGGCGGAATTCGTCGGGCGAACCGAACGCGGCCGGATCGATCGCCACGAACAGGTGACCGTGGCGTCCGACCTTGCCCTCGTCCTGCCAGCCGACCAGCGCGGGACCGGCCTCGCTCGTGGTCAAGGGACCGCACAGCAGCGCCACCGATAAGGCCAAGCCAAAGCCTTTGTGCCCCGCCAACGTGCTGAGCGCACCCGCCATCACGGTGACCGCATCAGAGGAAGGAAGACCATCCGGCCCGATGCCCGTTCCGGGCGGAACCTGCTCCTTGTGATAGGCGGCAAGGCGGACATGGGAGCGCGACATCGTGCTCATCGCCATGTCGACGACGAACGGATCGGGCCCATCGAGCGGAAAGGCGAAGGCGATCGGATTGGTGGACAGCATCCGCTCCATCCCGCCCGGTGGATGGACCAGCGGCGGGCCAGAGGTCGCGACCAAGCCGACGACACCGGCGCGCGCCAACCGCTCGGCGTAATAACCGATCATGTAGATGTCGGCCGAGTTGGCCAGCGCCACCGTGGCACATCCCGCCGTCTTGGCTTTCTTCGCCGCGATGTCGCAGGCCAGGAAAGCCGCCGCGTGGCCCGGCCCCTTATGCCCGTCGATCAAGACGGTGGCGGGCAGATCGCGAAGGATTTCCGGTTTGCCCTTGGGATCGATCTTTCCATCCTGCAGGTAGTGGACCATGTAGGGCAGATAATCGACGCCCTGGCCCGAGAAGCCGCGCAGGTCGGCCTCGACGAAAACCTCGGCCGAGGCCGCCGCGTCTTCGCGCGAACAACCGGCCGCGACCAGAAGATCGGTCGCGAACCGGCGCAGCGTGCCGGCATCGAGAATCCGCGTGGGACGTTCCGCCGCCATGTGCCCCCGGCAATCCGGTCAACCGGCCCGCTTCAAGGCCGGACGGTCGATTCCGTTCACACAGAAATATTTGATCGCCGTGTATTCGTCGAGACCGTGACGCGAACCTTCGCGGCCCAGGCCCGATTGCTTCAGCCCGCCAAAGGGAACCGGCGGGCCGGTCATCTTCACGCCGTTGAAGGCGACCATGCCGTAATCGAGCTGTTCGCCCACGCGCCAGGCCCGCGCCAGATCGGCGCTGTAGACATAGGCCGCGAGGCCGTAGATCGAATCGTTGGCCTGGCGGACAACGGCATCCTCGTCGCGAAACCGGAACAGAGCCGCCACCGGGCCGAACGTCTCCTCGTGGAAGATCTCCATCTCCGGCGTCGCGTCGGCCAGGACGGTCGGCTCGAAGAACAATCCGCCGCGCGCATGGCGCTTGCCGCCGGTCAGGAGCCGCGCGCCCTTGGACATGGCATCGGCGACCTGGCGCTCCAGTTTCGCGATGGCCCGCGCATCGATCAGCGGCCCCAGATCGACGTCCGGCTCCAGCCCGGCACCGACCTTAAGCGCGGCGGCGCGGGCGGCGAAATCCGCGGCGAAGGCGTCATAAATCCCGTCATGCACGAAGATGCGGTTGGCAGCCAGGCAGTCCTGCCCCGTGGTCACGAACTTGGCGCCGATGGCATCGGCCGACGCCGTGGGCAGATCGACATCGTCGAAGACGATGAACGGCGCATGACCACCCAGTTCCATGGACATTTTTTTGACGGTCGCGGCGCCGCCGGCAAGCAGGATACGTCCGACCTCGGTCGAACCGGTGAAGGACACCGCGCGCACTTCAGCGCTTTCCATCAGCGCGTTCGAGATCGCGACGGCATCGCCGGTGACGACCTGAAAGATGCCTTTGGGCAGGCCCGCACGCCCGGCCAATTCGGCCAGCGCCAGGGCCGAGAACGGCGTTTCCGGCGACGGGCGCACGATCATGGGACAGCCGGCCGCCATCGCGGCGGCGGCCTTGCGGGTGATCATGGCGGAGGGGAAGTTCCACGGCGTGATGGCGGCCGCGACGCCGATGGGCTCGCGTGTCGCGATCAGGCGCCGTCCCGCCAGATGGCTCGGGATGACTTCGCCGTACGCGCGCTTCGCCTCCTCGGCGAACCATTCAACGAAGCTGGCCGCGTATTCGATCTCGCCGCACGATTCGGCCAGCGACTTGCCCTGCTCCAGCGTCATGATCAGGGCCAGATCGTCCCGGTTGGCCAGGATCAGATCGTTCCACCGGCGCAAGGCGCGGGCGCGCTCCGTAGCCGTCAGGCCGCGCCAGGAACCAAACGCCGCCGAGGCCGCGGCGATCGCGCGGCGCGTCTCCGCCACACCCATATTGGGCACCGTGCCGATCCGGCTGCCGTCCGCCGGGTTCTCCACGGATTCGGTCGCGCCCGAATCGGCATCGCGCCACGTGCCATTGACATAGGCCTGCTGGCGGAAGAGCGACGCGTCCTTGAGCATCCGGAAGAGGTCGTTGTCATACGGCATGGCCGTCTCCTCTCTTCCCCGGCTGATCACGGTGCCCGATCGGTCAGGCGGCGAGGGCCTGCGGCGTCGGAACGAATGTTTCGTTGAAGGCGCGTGCCACCTCGGGGTGCGTCAGCACGCCCTTGTGGACATTGAGGCCAAGCGCCAGATGCGCGTCGTCCGTCAGCGCTTTTTTGTAGCCCTTGTCGGCCAATGCCAGGACGAACGGCAAGGTCGCGTTGGTCAACGCATAGGTCGAGGTGCGCGGCACGGCACCCGGCATGTTGGTGACGCAGTAGTGCACCACGCCGTCGACCTCATAGGTCGGCTTGGAATGGGTCGTGGGCTTGCTGGTCTCGAAGCAGCCGCCCTGGTCGATGGCGATGTCGACCACGACCGAACCCGGCCGCATGGCGGCGATGGTCTTGCGATCGACCAGCTTGGGTGCGGTCGCGCCCGGCACCAGCACGGCGCCGACCACGAGGTCCGCGTCCCGCACCTGACGTTCGATGGCGTCGCGCGTCGAATAAAGCGTGTGGATACGGCCGCCGAACAGCGCGTCGATCTCGCGCAGCTTGTTGATGGAATTGTCGATCACGGTCGTGCGCGCACCGAGGCCCATGGCCATACGCGCCGCGTTGAGGCCCGAGATGCCGCCGCCGATGACCACGACATTTCCCGGCTCCACGCCCGGCACGCCGCCGAGCAGCACGCCGCGGCCGCCGCGTGCCTTTTCCAGGCAATGGGCGCCGACCTGGACGCTCATGCGCCCGGCCACTTCCGACATGGGCGCCAGGAGCGGCAGGCCGCCCGTTGGCCCCGTGACCGTTTCATAGGCGATGGCGATACCGCCGGATTTGAGCAAACCGTCCTTTTGCGCCGCGTCCGCGGCCAGGTGCAGATAGGTGAACAGAACCTGGCCGGGGCGCAGCATGGCGCACTCGGCGGCCTGCGGCTCCTTCACCTTCACGATCATGTCGGCGGTGGCGAATACCTCGGCGGCATCCTTGGCGATGCGCGCGCCCGCGGCCTTGTACTCTGCGTCGTCACTGTTGATGCCCGCACCCGCGCCCGTCTGGACCAGGACCTGATGGCCGCGCGAGGTCAGCTCGCGCACGCCGCCGGGCACCATGCCCACGCGATGCTCTTCCGTTTTGATTTCCTTCGGAACGCCGATCAGCATCGCGAAACTCCCATCCCTGCTTTTCTCTAAACGCCGCGCGGACCGCGCGGTTCAGGGATGATGAGCTATCAAGTTTCGCGCGGCGGGAGCGACCGAAAGCAATGATGGGGGCGGGAAATATTGCGCCACCCATTGGGGCGGACAGAAACTATTACCGAGCCTAGGTCTGTTCCGTCGTCCGGCGCTGCTTGGCACGCGTCAGAAGATGCTGGATCGGATAGCCTTGCGCGCGCTTCACCGGCTTGGTGACGATATAGGTGAAATAGCGCGCGATCCCGATATTGGCGTTCAGCAACTCCTCGATGACCTGCTGGTAGTGGTCGATGTCAGTCGCGACGACCTTCATCAGATAATCCATGCCACCGCCGATGGCATGGCATTCGACCACCTCGGGCACGGCCTCAATGGCCGTCTCGAACCGCTCGAAGTCCGCCGCCGTATGGCCCCCCAGCGTGATCTCGACAAACACGCGCGAGGCCGACAACAGTTTCGACAGGTCGATCTCGGCGTTGTAGCCACGGATGAAGCCGGCCTTCTCCAGCCGCCGCATGCGCTCCAGGCACGGGCTGACGGAAAGCCCGACCTCCTCGGCCAGCTTGATCTTGGTCAGGCGGCCGTCACGCTGGAGCGCCGCCAGGATCTTGAGATCGATGGCGTCCAGCTTGATGCGCGCGCCGGTGCCGGCGCCCGCCATGGGGCGCACGGCGCGCGTTCCGCTCTTGCCGATCCGCCCGGCATGGGGTGGTTTCGTCGTCATCTCACCGTCACGTCTTACGCTTTGCCTTCGCGGCCTTCTTGACGGGCCTGCGTTTCGCCTTGGCCGTCTTGGCGCCTGTCTTCTTCGCCGCGGCACGCTTGGCACCGCCCGCGTTCTTCACAATCAGCTTACCAGGGAACATCGACAGCGGCTCGCAGCCATTCGCGGTCACGTGCAACGTCGCGCTGAAGCCCACGCCGGTCTCGCGATAGATGAAGGCCGCCGGGACCATGTGGAAGACCATGTCCTTCTGAACCAACCGCTTCTCGCCCTTCTTGAGCGACAGGATCTGACCTTCGCCCCAATCGGGCGGGAAACACATACCGATGGAATAGGCCGCGCGGTGGCGATGGTATTCGCCGAAGCCCGCTTTGACCCACTCGCCATGAACGACACGGTCGACCTCTTCGCAGGGCACGCCGGGCTTGAGCGCGGCCATGCCGGCATGCAACGCCGCCAGCGAAGCGTCCGCCATGGCGCGCACGCGCTTTTCCGGCTCGCCATCACAGGCCGTGAACATGATGGCCGAGGAATAGCGATGCTTGGTCGCCGACAGCTCGTAGAAGACCGGATCGCCCTTGGCGATCTTGCGCCCTTCCCAGGTGGCGTGGGTGATCGAGATGCGCGGACCGGAAACGACGAAATGGGGCAGGCCGGGATATTCGCTGCCACGCCCGACCAGTTCGTTGTGAATCGCCGCCGCGATGGCGTCTTCCGTGGTTCCCGCGCGCAACGCGTCAAGACCCGCGCGCGAGCCGTGGTCCAACATCTTCGCGCAGCGCTTCATCAGCGCGACTTCCTCGGGCGACTTAATCACCCGCACCCATTCGACGATGCCGGAACCGTCGGCGAAATGCGCCTCCGGCAATTTGCCGCGCAGCCCCTCGTATTCCTCGATGGTCGAGAAGAACGAGGTCTTCTCCACCCCCACGCGCTTGTCGGCCAAGCCCCGCTTGCGCAGCGTGTCGATGGTGACTTCATACGGAATGCGGTCGTCGGTGACCGGCACCGAGTCCGACAGCCAGGAATACTCAAACACGTTGGTCTGCTCGAGATAGCGCACGACCAAGGTCGGCGCCTGATCGCGCGAGACGATCAGGCAGTGATAACCGTAGTAGCCCGGCGTCACGTAGCCGGTCAGATAGGCGATGTTCTCCGGCGTGCGCACCAGCAGCACGTCGATCCCCTTCTCGCCCATCGCGTGGAGCACGGCGTCGAAGCGGCGGCGGTACTCGCCCAGCGAAAAAGCCAGACGGTCGTGCTGGATCATCTTGACGTCTTTGGACGTGATCATGGCTCCCCTCCCCGCAATCTCGCCCGCGGCCCGATGCCGCGTCAGTCTGCCGCCTCGCTGGATTGCCAGCCGATGGCGCCTTCCTTCTTCAGAGCGGCAATATCCGCCGCCGGAAATCCCCAATCGCGCAACGCTTCCTCTGTGTGTTGGCCGGGCGTGGAAGGCGGCCGTTGCACCGCGGGCTTCGTGCGGCTGAATTTGGGCGCCGGGCCCGGCTGCACCACGCCCTCGACCTCGACGAAGGAGCCGCGCGCCTTGTTGTGCGGATGGTTGGGCGCCTCGAGGAACGACAGCACAGGCGCAAAGCACACATCGGTGCCTTCCATGATCGTGCGCCATTCCTCTTGCGTCTTCGTCTTGACCACGTCGGCGATGCGCTTGCGCATGGCGGGCCATTGCGCGCGGTCGAACTGCTTGGGCAGCCCATCCTTAGGAATGCCCAGCTTGTCCAGCATCAGGTCGTAGAACTTGCCCTCGATCGCGCCGAGCGAAATGTGTCGGCCGTCCTTCGTCTCGTAGACGCCGTAGAAATGCGCGCCGCCGTCCAGGATGTTGACCGCGCGTTTGTCCTGCCAGATGCCGGCGGCCATCATGCCGTAGAAGCCGGTGGCCAGGGCTGCCGCGCCTTCGACCATGGAGACGTCGACGACTTGGCCCTTGCCGGAGCGCTGGGCCTCCCACACACCGCACATGATGCCGAAGGCCATGTAGAGCGCGCCGCCGCCGAAGTCGCCGACCAGGTTCAAAGGCGGCACGGGCGCGTCCGCCGGGCCGATGGCGTTGAGCGCGCCCGAGATAGAAATGTAGTTGAGGTCATGGCCCGCCGCGTGCGCCAAGGGGCCGTCCTGGCCCCAGCCGGTCATGCGCGCATAGATCAGCTTGGGATTGCGCTTCAGGCAATCCTCCGGTCCCACGCCCAGCCGCTCGGCCACGCCGGGGCGGAACGGTTCGATCAACGCGTCGGCCTTCTCGACCAGCCGCATGATCGTCTCGACGCCTTGCTTGTGCTTTAGATCGACGGCGATGGAGCGGCGCCCGCGGTTCAAGAGGTCGAACTTCGCCGGCCGCGTGACACCCAAGCCCGAGGGCTGGGTGCGGTCGACACGCAGCACCTCGGCGCCCATGTCCGACAGAAGCATGGCGCAGAAAGGACCGGGGCCGATACCCGCCAATTCGACGACTTTCAAACCGGCCAGCGGGCCCATGCACGTCTCCGTCAATTGCGGCGAAAAGGGGCAAGATTCTCAACGATCCCGCCAGCCGACGCAATCACCGCGACGGACGGGAATCCGCGCCTAAGGCGCGACCTTCACGAACTTGAGGGTGAAGCGGTCGCTCTCGCCGATGGCCGCGTATTTGGCGCGGTCCTGGTCCTTCAGGCGATAGGTCGGCGGCAAGGTCCAGACACCTTCGGGGTAATCCTTGGTGTCCTTGGGATTGGCGTTCGCCTCGGACTTCTCGACCAGCTTGAAGCCGGCCTTCTCGACCAGCGCAACCGCGAAATCCTCGCGCAGATAGCCGCTCTTCGCTTGCGGGTCCTGGGGCTGGTCGTTGCGTCCGCGGTGGCCCTCGACGCCGAGGATGCCGCCGGGTTTGAGCGCCTTATGGAACGCGCGCAGCGCCTCCTCGGCTTCGCCGTTTTTCACCCAGTTGTGCAGGTTGCGAAATGTCAGGACCATGTCGGCCGTGCCCGGCGGCGCGATGTCGTATTTGTCGCCCGCGAACTCCGTAACGACCACTTTGCCGTAGTTGGCCGGGTCGGTAGCCAGCTTCGCGGCCAAGCCGCTCAGATCGTGCTGCAGTTCCTCCGACTTCGTGGTCTTCTCCGGCCCCGCAGCGTAGTAGGTTCCGCGTTCTTTCAGATAGGGCGCCAGGATTTCCAGCCAGTAGCCGCCGGCGCCTGGCCAGATCTCGACCACGCGCATGTCGTCGCGCACGCCAAAGAACGTCAGCGTCTCGAACGGATGGCGATAGGGATCGCGCACGCGGTTTCGCTCGCTGCGCTGCGGCCCATCGACCAAGGCGCGCAGCTTCGCATAGCCGGGGTCGTCAGCCATCGCGGGCACGGCACCCATGACGAGGGTCGCGAAAGCCAAGCCCAGGATCACCAGCCGGGAAGTGCGCGTCATTGATATCCCCTTTTCATTCGCCGTCCGTAGTGACCCAATTCCGCGGCCAAGGCCATTGAATTTTTCTCACGAATTCCATTCCGCGCGCACGTCGGCATCGCCCTCCGCCGCGCCATATTTCGCCCGCGCGGCCGGAATCGTTTCAGGCGCCAGACGCGCCAGCGCCCACACGGCCATGGCGCGCACCAAGGGCGAGGCGTCGGCGAGAAGCCGTTCGACGATGCCGACAGCGGACGGATCGCCGCTATTGCCGAGCGCGATGGTCACATTGCGCACGAAGCGGTCGCGCCCAATGCGCTTGATAGGCGAACCCGCGAAAAGCGCGCGGAACGATGCGTCGTCGAGCCGCGCCAAATCGGCCAGGCGCGGCGCCTCCAGACCCGGCCGCGCGGCAAAAGCGGCTTCGTCCGTTGCGGAAGCGAACTTGTTCCACGGGCAGACGGCCAAGCAATCGTCGCAGCCATAGATGCGGTTGCCGATGGGCGCGCGGAACTCACGCGGGATATGCCCCTTGTGCTCGATCGTCAGATAGGAAATGCAGCGGCGCGCATCGAGTTTGTACGGCGCAGGAAACGCATTCGTCGGACAGGCATCGTGGCAGCGGCGGCACTGCCCGCAGTGATCCGCTTCCGGTTCGTCCGGCACGATCTCCAAGGTCGTCAGAACCGAACCCAGAAACAGCCACGAGCCGTGTTCGCGCGAAACAAGATTGGTGTGCTTGCCCTGCCAGCCGATGCCCGCGCGCATGGCCAGCGGCTTCTCCATCAGGGGTGCCGTGTCGACGAACACCTTCACCGCGCCGCCGTGCCGCGCCACGATCTCGCGCGCCAACGCTTTCAAGCGCTTCTTGATCAAATCGTGATAGTCGCGTCCGCGCGCATAGACCGAGACATTGCCGCCCGTCCGGTCGGCAATGCTTTCCAGCGGATTGCGTTCTGGCCCGTAATTGAGGCCGACGACCACGGCCGTGCGCGCCTCCGGCCACATGGCGCGGGGATCGGCGCGCCGGTCGGCATTCGCCGCCAGCCAGCCCATGTCGCCGTGGAAACCTTGCGTCAGATAGTCGGCCAGCCCTTGCTTCGCGACGTCCGAGCTTTCGGCGCGCGCGAAACCGACCGCATCGAACCCCTGCGCCAGAGCCAGGTCGCGGATCGATCGGCGCGGGTCGGCGTCAGCCGCGGCCGCGATAGGGCGGGACGCCCTGGTCGGGGACCCAGAGGCCCTTGGGCGCGGCGCCGCTTTGGTAGAAGACATCGATGGGCATCCCTCCGCGCGGATACCAATAGCCGCCGATGCGCAACCAGCGCGGCTTCATCGCCCGCTCCAGCGCCTTGGCGATCGCCACCGTGCAATCCTCGTGGAACGCGCCGTGGTTGCGATAAGACGCCAAGTAAAGCTTCAGCGACTTGCTTTCAACCAGTCGCGCGCGCGGCACGTAATCCACCACCAGATGCGCAAAGTCCGGCTGGCCGGTCATGGGGCACAGCGAGGTGAACTCCGGGCAGACGAAACGCACCAGATAGGTTGTGCCCAGATGGGGGTTTGGCACCGTCTCCAGCCGCGCCTTTTCGGGCGAGGCCGGAATGCGCGCGGCGTGTCCGAGCTGGGTCAGGCGTGGGGTCTTGGGCATGGCGGCAGACTACGCGGCAAGGCCTTGCATGGCTAGATAGGCGCGATGTCGCCCCGCGCTTGCTCCACCGCGAAGCGCGCCATGAAGGCTTCATACTCGTTCGCCTCGATGGACGCGCGGATGTCGCGCATGAGGTCCTGGTAATAGTGCACGTTGTGCCAGCTCATCAGCATGAGACCCAGGATCTCCTCGGCCCGCACGAGATGATGGATATAGGCGCGGCTGTATGTCCGGCAGGCAGAGCATGCGCAGTCCTGGTCGATTGGGCGCGGATCCTCGGCGTGACGCGCGTTGCGGATGTTGATCGGCCCGCGCCGCGTGAAGGCCTGGCCCGTGCGGCCCGAGCGGGTGGGGATCACGCAGTCGAACATGTCGATACCGAGCGCCACCGAGGCCACGATATCCTCCGGCCGGCCGATGCCCATAAAGTAGCGTGGCCGCTCCTCGGGCAGCAGCGAAGCGGTCTGACGCACGGTCGCCAACATGGGCTCGCGCCCCTCGCCCACCGCCAGGCCGCCGATGGCGTAGCCGTCGAAACCGATCTTCACCAGCGCCTCGGCCGATTCCGCGCGCAAATCCGGATAGACGCTGCCCTGCACGATGCCGAACAGGCCATAGCCCGGCCGCGTCACGAAGGCGGCCTTGCAGCGCTCGGCCCAGCGCATAGAGCGGCGCATGGATTCGGCGGCCGGCCCCGCCTCGATGGGCCAGGAGGTGCATTCGTCCAGCACCATCGTGATGTTGGCATCCAGCCGCCGCTGGATATCCATCGCGCGTTCGGGCGTCAGCTCCTCCTTTGCGCCGTCGATATGGGACTGGAAGCGCACGCCGCGCTCGTCGATGTCGCGCAGCTGCGCCAGCGACATGACTTGGAAGCCGCCCGAATCGGTCAGGATTGGGCCGGACCAGTCCATGAATTTGTGCAGGCCGCCCAACCGCTCGACGCGCTCGGCTCCCGGCCGCAGCATCAGATGATAGGTGTTGCCCAGCACGATCTCGGCGCCGGTGGACCGCACCGCGTCCGCCGTCATGGCCTTCACCGTGGCCGCCGTGCCGACCGGCATGAAGGCCGGCGTCTCGGCCGTGCCGTGCGCGGTCGACAACCGTCCCCGCCGCGCCGCGCCGCTTTTGGCCAGAAGCTCGAAACCGAGGCCGGTCATGCCAGCGCCTCGGGCTCGATCAGGCAGGCGTCGCCATAAGAGAAGAACCGGTACTCGGCCCGGATGGCATGCGCATAGGCTGCGCGCAACCGCGTGAGCCCGCCGAAAGCCGCCACGAGAACGAACAAGGTCGATCGCGGCAGGTGAAAATTGGTCATCAGCACATCCACGGACTTGAAACGGTAACCCGGCGTGATGAACAGGGAGGTGTCGCCGTCGAACGCACGCAAGACGCCGTCATCTCCCGCCGCGCTCTCCAGCGTGCGCAGCGCGGTCGAACCGACCGCGACGATCCGGCCGCCCGCGGCGCGCGCCGCGTTGATGGCGCTTGCGGCCTCCTCCGTCAATGCCGCGTGTTCGGCATGCATGCGGTGCGAGCGGATATCGTCGGTCTTGATCGGCAGGAACGTACCCGGCCCGACATGGAGTGTGACGGAAGCGCGGGCGACGCCGGTCGCCCGCAGCGCGTCGAGAAGCGCGGGCGTGAAATGCAACCCCGCCGTGGGTGCGGCCACCGCCCCTTCCGCGCGGGCGAACAGCGTCTGGTAGTCCGCGCGGTCCTGGGCGTCGGCCCCCTGCTCGCGCGGAATGTACGGCGGCAGCGGCACCGCGCCGTGGCGCGTCAGGGCTTCGCGCATGGCGGCATCGTCGAGGCCGAACGACAGCGTGACCTCGCCCTCGTTCCGCGCAATCACCTCTGCCGACATAGTGTCGCCGAATTCGACACGGTCACCCGGTTTCAACCGCTTGGCTGGCCGCGCCAGTCCGCGCCAGACGCCCGCGCCCACCTGCCGGTGCAAGGTGATCTCGACCTTGGCCGCGCCACGCTTGCCCACGAGGTGCGCCGGGATGACCTTGGTGTCATTGACGACCAGGATGTCGCCGCGGCGGAGCAACTGGGGCAGGTCGCGCACGCTGCGATCGCTCAAATCTTTTGTGATATGGAGGAGCCGCGCGGAATCGCGCGGATGGGCCGGCCGCGCCGCGATCAGATGCGACGGCAGGTCGAAATCGTAGGTTCCGATGTCCCAGGCCTGGGCGGCTGGAGAGACGGCGTGCGGCATGCGGGCTTGACCCATGATCGGCGGCAACTTACACGAAGCCCCGTGGCCAGACGATCCGTCCGTACCCGAGGAAAGCCATGACCGTTCGTCCTTACGAAGCCCGCTATTCGGGCCTTTTTGTTGCCGTCGCGGTGACCTTCGTGGCCTGCCTGATCACGGCCAACGTGATCAGCGCCAAGCTGGTCGATGTGGCCGGCTTCGTCCTGCCCGCGGGCATCGTGATCTTCCCGCTCAGCTATGTGATCGGCGACGTGCTGACCGAAGTCTACGGCTATTCCGCCGCGCGGCGTGTGATCTGGCTCGGCTTCGGCGCCAATCTCCTGTTCGTCGTGGCGGCGTCCATCGCGGGCGCCATGCCCGCGCCCGGCTTCTGGCAGCAGCAAGGCGCCTACGACCAGATCCTGGGCCAGGCGCCGCGCATCCTTGCTGCCTCATTCCTGGCCTTCCTGGTCGGCGAGTTCGTCAATTCCTATGTCCTGGCCAAGATGAAGATCATGACCAAGGGCCGCTGGCTGTGGACGCGCACGATCGGCTCTACCGTCATCGGCCAGGCGTGCGACAGCGCCATCTTCGTCACCATCGCCTTCGCCGGAAAGTTTCCGGTCTCGGCCATCGTCGGCATCATTGCGACGCAGTGGGTCGCCAAGTGCCTGTACGAGACCGCGGCCACGCCGTTGACCTATCTGGTCGTCAATTACCTGAAGCGGAAGGAGGGCGTGGACACCTACGATCATGACACGCGCTTCAACCCCTTCGCCGTCACCACCTGAGTCCGTGACCACCAGCGGTGCCAGCGCCTCAGTCGAGACGCCGTCGGGCAAGGGCTCGGGCGACGAGAATTTTCCGGTCGGGTCGTTCCTGCTGCCGGCGCGCCTGCGCCCGCACGTCGCGCGCTTCTATGCCTATGCCCGCGCCATCGACGACATCGCCGACAATCCAAAGCTCGAACCGCAGGACAAGGTCGCCCGCCTGACAGGTTTCGCCGAAGCGATCGAAGGCGGCCATGCCGACGACCCGCGCTATGTCACCGCCCACCGCTGCCGCGCCAGCCTGCTTGAGACCGGCGTCACCACCCGGCACTGTCTCGATCTGATCGCCGCGTTCAAACAGGATGCGGTCAAACTGCGCTACGACGACTGGAACGATCTGATGGGTTATTGCTTCCTGTCGGCGTCGCCCGTCGGACGTTACCTGCTCGACCTGCACGGCGAGGACCGTTCGGGCTATCTCTTCTCCGACGCGCTGTGCAACGCACTGCAGGTGCTGAACCACCTGCAGGACTGTCAGGCCGATTACCGTGCACTGAACCGTGTCTATCTGCCGCAGGATTGGATGCGTGCCGAAGGTGCCACGGTCGAGGAATTGGACGGCGCACGATCGAGCCCAGGCTTGCGCCGCGTCATCGACCGCTGCCTGACCGCGACGGAAACGCTGAACGCCGAGGCGCGCAAGCTGCCCAGCGTGCTCAGCAGCACACACCTGGCCATGGAATCGGCCGCCATCGTGCGCATCGCCATCAAGCTGACCAAGGCGCTGCAGGCGCGCGACCCTGTCGCGGGCCGTGTGCAGCTCACCAAGCTGCAATTCATGGGCTGCTGCGCGATGGGCGCCATCGGCGTGCTGCTCTCGCCGCGGCCGAAGCGTCGCTGACCGTGTTGACGCTTTTGGCGCTGCTGGCGTGCGCGGCATGGATATACCTCGTCTCCCGCCATGGCCGTTTCTGGCGCGGCGACCAGCGCCTGGACGAATCGCTCGCCGCCCCCGCCGAATGGCCGCCTATCGCCATCGTCATCCCCGCGCGCAACGAAGCCGATGTGATCGGCCGTGCCGTGGCCTCGCACATGGCGCAGGATTACCCTGGCACCTTCCACGTTTTCGTGGTCGACGACCGCAGCATCGATGCGACCGCCGCCGTCGCGCGCGATGCGGGCGATGATGCGCGCTTCACCGTTGTCACCGCACCTCCCTTACCCGAAGGCTGGGCCGGCAAGGTCGCCGCCATGGCGGCCGGTGCGACTGAAGCCGCGCGGCGGATGTCCGATGCGCGCTATGTCCTGTTCACCGACGCCGACATCGAGCATCCGGCCAACAATCTGCGCCGGTTGGTGACCAAGGCCGAGGCCGACCGGCTCGACATGACCTCGCTCATGGTCAAGCTTGAGGCTCGAAACTTCTGGGAACGCCTTCTCATCCCCGCCTTCGTCTTCTTCTTCCAGAAGCTCTACCCCTTCCCGTTGGTGAACGACCCCAATCACCGCATGGCGGGTGCTGCCGGCGGCTGCATGCTGGTGCGGCGCACGGCGCTGGAGCGCATCGGTGGGATGGCTGCCATCAAAGGCGAAATCATCGACGACTGCGCACTGGCGCGCGCAATCAAGCCCGGGGGGCCGATCTGGCTGGGGCTGTCCACCGACGCACGTAGCTTGCGCCCCTATGGCGGGCTCAGCGGTGTCTGGCGCATGGTCGCGCGCTCGGCCTTCAACCAGCTTCGCTACTCCACCGCCCTCTTGGCCGGCTGCGTCCTGGGCATGTTGATCCTCTATGTCGTGCCGCCCCTGGCCGCGCTCGACGGCCTGTTCGGCAACCATGCGCTCCTTGCGCTTCTGGGCGTGGCCGCCTGGGCGACCATGGTTCTGTGTTACATGCCGACACTCAACCTCTACGGGCGGCCCATGTGGGAAGCCTTGCTGTTGCCCGTCGCCGCGATCCTCTATGTTCTGATGACGGTCGATTCGGCGCGCGCCCACTGGGCTGGCCGGGGCGGAGCGTGGAAGGGGCGGACCTACGCATGAACAGCGGCGCCGTCGGCACGGCGAACAGCCTGGACCAGGCCTCGCGCGATCATGTGCAGAAGGTCGTTACCGGCTCGCGCACATCCTTCTTTTGGGCCATGCGTCTCCTACCCGCCGCGCGGCGCGAGGCCATGTTCGCGATCTACGCCTTCTGCCGCGAGGTCGACGACATCGCCGATGATCCCCTGCCTATCGAGGAAAAGCGGCGGCGCCTGGCCGAATGGCGGCAGGAGATCGACCGTCTTTATGCCGGCAAGCCCGAATGGCCGACCTCGCGCGCGTTGCTCGGCCCGGTGCGCGAATACGGCCTCGCGCGTGAGGACTTCATCGCGCTCATCGACGGCATGGAGATGGACGCCAGCGGCTTCTCCGCGCCGCCTATGACGGAGCTGGAGCTCTATTGCGACCGGGTCGCCAGCGCCGTCGGCCGCCTGTCGGTGCGCGCATTCGGCGCGACCGAGCCGGAGGCGCGCGACGTGGCGCTTCATCTCGGCCAGGCGCTGCAGCTCACCAACATCCTGCGCGATCTGAAGGAAGACGCCGAGCGCGGCCGCCTCTATCTGCCGAGTGAACTGCTGGACGAGGCCGGTATCCGCGAGCGCGATCCCGCCAAGGTGCTGACCCATCCGAACCTGGGCACCGTCTGCGACAGGATCGCGGCCAAAGCCGAAGAGCGTTTCACCAATGCGCGGCGCGCCATTGCCCGATGCGCGCGCGGCCCCATGCGTCCCGCCGTCGTGATGATGCACGTCTATCACGGCATCCTGGTCGCGCTGCGCCGCCGCGGCTGGCGCGCGCTTGACCAGCGTGCGAGTCTCTCCAAACCGGCGAAGCTTTGGATCGCCTTCCGCTACGGCCTCCTTTGAAAACGGCAGTCGAAACGTGACGAAGACCGTCCATATTATTGGCGCGGGCCTCGCGGGGCTGGGCGCGGCCGTGCGTCTGACGACCCATGGTGTGCGCGTGGCTCTGCACGAAAGCGCGGGCCATGCGGGCGGGCGTTGCCGCTCCTTCTATGACGAAACCCTCGACCGGGTGATCGACAACGGCAACCACCTGCTTTTGTCGGGCAACTTCACGGTGATGGAGTTCCTGGATGCGGTCGGCAGCCGCGACAGCCTCATCGGGCCGGAAGAGCCGGCCATCCCCTTCATCGACCTGGCGAACGGCGAGCGCTGGTCGGTGCGCCCGAATGCGGGCCGCCTGCCCTGGTGGATCTTCGCCCCCTCGCGCCGCGTGCCAGGCACATCGGCCGGCGACTATCTGGCGGCGCTACGCCTCTCGCGCGCAGGCAAGAACGACACCGTGGCGGATTGCCTGAACGTCTCGCGCCCGGCCTATCACCATTTCTGGGAACCGCTGACCATCGCCGTGCTGAACGCGGGCATCGAAGAGGCGTCGGCCAATCTCTTGTGGCCGGTGATGACGGAGATCTTCGGCAAGGGCGCCAAGGCCTCGCGCCCGCTGATCGCGCGTGAAGGTCTGAGCCAGAGCTTCATCGAACCCGCCTTGCGCCTGCTCGACCGTGCGGGCGCCACGGTGCGTTTCAACCAGCGCCTGCGCGAGATCGAACGCGACGGCGACCGCGTCACCGCGCTGGACCTCGTGCGCGAGCGCGTCGTTCTGGGGCCGGATGACCGCGTCGTCCTGGCCATTCCGCCGATGCCGACCATGGCGCTGCTGCCCGAGATCAAGGGTCCCGAGGCCACGCGCGCGATCGTGAATGCGCATTTCCGCCTGCCGCGCGCCATGGGAGAGGAAGGGCTGCCCTTCCTGGGCCTGGTCGGCGGCACCGCCCATTGGCTGTTCCTGCGCCGCGACATCGCCTCGATCACGGTCAGCGCAGCGGACGAGCTGGCCGAAAAGCCGAACGATGAAGTTGCCGCGATCCTGTGGAAGGACACGGCCAAGGCTCTGGCCCTCGGCGATGCGCCCTTGCCGCCTTGGCGCATCGTTAAGGAGAAGCGCGCGACCTTCGCTCAGATCCCCTCCCAGGTCGCCCTGCGCCCCAGCCCGCGCACCCAGTGGCGGAACCTTTTTCTGGCTGGCGATTGGATCAATACCGGCCTGCCTGCTTCCATTGAAGGGACACTGCGCTCCGGCTTCAGCGCCGCCGACCTCGCACTGGCGCCATAGTTTCGCCACGCCTGTCCACGATACCCGGCGCCGCGCCAAACCCAGGAGGTTTCCATGCGCCTCACCGCCCTCGCGTTGTTCGCCGCCGGCCTGCTCTCCCTCGCCCCGGCCGTCCACGCGGACGACAAGAACAAGGACGATAAGGACAAGACCGTGCTGCAGCTTTCCGCCGCTGCGGAACGCGCGGTACCGCGAGACCGGCTGCGCGCCACCCTGCGCGCCGAGGTGACGGATGCCGACCCGCTCAAGGTCCAGGCCGAGATCAACAAGCGCATGAACAAGGCGTTGGAACGGGCCCGCGCGGCGTCCGGCGTGAAAGCCGAGACCGGCGGCTATTCGATCTATTCCTTCGTCGACCAGAACAAGAATACCCAATGGCGCGGCTCGCAGTTCGTCTCGGTCGTATCGACTGATTTCGATGCCGTACTGGCAGTCGCCCGCGATCTGCAATCCAGCGGCCTATTGATGTCCGGCATGGGTTTCGACCTGACACCCGAGGCCTATCAGAAGCTGAAGGACGAGCTCGAGGCCGAGGCCGTGGCAAAGGCCGTGGCGCGCGGCCGGGCCCTGGCCAAGGCGGCCGATTCCTCCGTGATCCGCTTCCGCGTCATCCGCGTGGGCGAACCTTCCGGCTATCGCCCGCCGATGCCCATGCCGAAGATGATGGAAGCCCGCATGGCCGCAGCCCCCATGCAAGCGCCCGCGGCCGAGGCCGGCGAAGAGACGGTGCGGGTCAACGTAGAGGCCGAAGTGGTGATCACCCCCGTAAAATAAGGGTTTTACGGACTGAACGGCGCTCTCGCGAGGAGGTGTTCCTGGACAAGGCGGGAAGCCTCGACTAGTTTCCCGGCCGAACGCGGAAAATCCGAAAGTCACAAACGACGTCTGGCCAGAGATGGACGCCGCAATCCGCCCTGATACCCCCGACAGCACGAGCAGTCCCGACGCGCTGCGTCGCTGGATCGGCGAAGCCGTCGAGCCCGCCATCGAGGTCGCGCGCCAGGACCTCCTGAAGCGCCAGGCCAAGGACGGGCATTGGGTGTTCGAGTTGGAGGCCGACGCGACGATTCCGGCCGAATACATCCTCTATTGTCACTATCTCGACGAGCCCGATCCCGAGCACGAAGCGAAGTGCGCCACCTATCTGCGCTCGATCCAAGGCAAGCACGGCGGCTGGCCTCTGTTCCACGACGGCGACATCGATATCAGCGCTAGCGTGAAGGCCTATTACGCGCTGAAGCTTGTGGGTGACGACATCGAGGCGCCGCACATGCGCCGCGCGCGCGAAGCCATCTTGGCCAAGGGTGGCGCCGCGCGCGCCAACGTCTTCACGCGCATCGCGCTGGCGTTGTTCGAGCAGGTGCCGTGGCGCGCCGTGCCGGTCATGCCGGTCGAGATCATGCTGCTGCCGCGCTGGTTCCCCTTCCACATGACGAAGATCTCCTACTGGTCGCGCACAGTGATCGCGCCGCTGCTCGTCGTCATGGCGTTGAAGCCCAAGGCCAAGAATCCGAAGCGCATCCATATCCGTGAACTGTTCGTCACGCCGCCGGAGCAGGAACGCCACTGCCTGACCAATCCGACCAAGAGCGCGTGGGGAAGTTTCTTCCTGACCGTCGACAAGATCCTGCAGGTGGCCGAGCCGTATTTTCCGAAAGGATCGCGCAAGCGTGCCATCGACGCGGCCGTCAAATTCTCGACCGAACGCCTGAACGGCGACGACGGGCTGGGCGGTATCTTCCCCGCCATCGTGAACTCTGTCTTTGCGTTCGAGGTGCTGGGCTATCCCAAGGACCATCCGGACCTGGTGATCGCCAAGAAAGCGGTGAAGAAACTGCTGACCAACAACGGCTCGCGCGATTATTGCCAGCCTTGCCTGTCGCCCATCTGGGACACGGGCCTGGCCGCCCACGCGATGATGGAAGCCGGCGAACCCGGCGATGGCGCATCCATGAAGAGCGCCATGGATTGGCTGGTCAGCCGCCAGATCCTGGACGTGAAGGGCGACTGGGCCGTGCAGCGGCCCGACCTGCGCCCCGGCGGCTGGGCCTTCCAATACTGGAACGACCACTATCCCGACGTGGACGACACGGCCGTGGTCGCCATGGCGCTGGATCGCGCCGGCGATCCCACGTACCGCGAATCCATCGCGCGCGCCGAGGAATGGATCATCGGTATGCAGAGCAAGAACGGCGGCTGGGGCGCCTTCGATGCCGACAACACGCACTATGTGCTCAACAACATCCCCTTCGCCGACCACGGCGCGCTGCTGGACCCGCCGACGGAGGATGTCAGCGCGCGCTGCATCAGCATGATGGCCCAACTTGGCCATGACCGCTCGCACCCGACGGTCGCGCGCGGTATCGAATATCTGAAGAAGACCCAGCAGAAGGACGGCTCCTGGTTCGGGCGTTGGGGCACCAACTACGTCTACGGCACCTGGTCGGTCCTATGCGCGCTGAACGCGGCGGGCGAAGACATGAAGGCGCCTTATATTCGCAAGGCGGTCGACTGGCTGATCTCGCGCCAGCGCGCGGACGGTGGCTGGGGCGAAGACGGCGCGACCTATTGGGAAGAGCGGCGCGCGGAGTGCAAATCCTCCACGCCATCGCAAACCTCGTGGGCGGTGCTGGGCCTGATGGCCGCCGGGGAAGTTGAACATCCCGCCGTGCGCCGCGGCATCGAGTACATCCTGAACACACCGCGCGAGAACGGGCGCTGGAAGGAAGAGTATTACAACGCCGTCGGCTTCCCGCGCGTGTTCTACCTAATCTACCACGGCTATTCGGCTTACTTCCCGCTCTGGGCCTTGGCGCGCTACCGCAACCTGATGCGCGGCAACGCCAAGACCGTCGCCTACGGAATGTGAGCGCGGCGCCCCCAAGCAAACTGGGCGTCCTGTGCGGCCTCGTCGCCGAGGGCGATATCCTGCGTCACGCCGCCCCCGCCCAAGCCCAGCCACTGGTCGCCATTACCGCAGTGCGGCCCGACAATACGCGCGCCTGTGCCAAGCGCCTGGTGGCGCAAGGCGCCACAGGCATCGTTAGCTTCGGCCTAGCTGGAGCATTGGACCCGCATCTGGCACCAGGCATGCTTTTGCTGCCCGCCCGCGTAATCGGACCTGACCGCACCGTCTACGAAACCGACACCGGTTGGCGCCGCCGCCTAGAAGCCATGGTCGGCGCCGAATCCTGCAACGCGCTGCTCGGCAGCGACAGTGTCGTCGCAACGGCAGGAGACAAGGCCCAGCTGTTCCGTGAAACGGGCGCGGTGGCGGTCGACATGGAAAGCCACGTCGCGGCGGCGGTCGCCATGGCGGCGAAGCTGCCGTTCCTCGTGGTGCGCGCGGTGGCCGATCCTGCCACGCGCGCGATCCCGCGCGCGGCCATGGCGGGGCTAGACGCCGAGGGACGCACGTTGGTCTTGCCGGTGATTCTGGCTCTTACGAAAAGGCCGCGCGAATTGCCGGGCCTTTTGCGCCTTGCAGCCGACAGCCGCGCGGGCTTCGAAACCTTGCGCCGTGTTGCTTCCGCCAGCCAAGGCCAATTGGCCCTCGCCGATTAATCACCGAGCTGAAACCGCTCGAAACGGTCAAGCTCTTCCTCGATCCCGCGCTTCAGCTCCCTGCGAACACCGCCTTTGATGCCCTCTCCCACCCAGGTCCACTTCTGCATCAGCAGTTTTCTGTTCGCGCGATCTGTCTTGAGATCGAGCGCCGCCACGATGCGGTCGCCGACCAGAACCGGCAATGCGAAATAGCCGAACTGCCGCTTCTCTTTCGGCAGGTAAGCCTCGAATTTGTGGTCGTAGCCGAAAAACAGTTTCGTGCGCTTGCGCTGGATGATTAGGGGATCGAATGGCGAAAGGACGTGCACAAGACTCGCAGCGGCCGGATCGCCGTTCTCCGCGATCACTTCCGGCGGCGCCCAATGCTCCTGCTTGCCGGCGCCATCGAGCCTCACCGGCACGAGCGCACCCCGGCGCACGCGTCCGTTGATCAGTTTGCGTACGAGGCGTTTGCGCGGCGCGTCGAGATGGCAGATCGAATCGAGACTGACGATGCCTTGCGCACGCAACGCGCGGTCCAGCACATAGGCTGCGGTCTCGGTGGCCGATGCGGCTTTCGGCGGCTTTTCCCAGCCGAAATGGCGCGACGTCAACTCGTAGGTTTTCAGCATGCTGTTGCGTTCGCTGATCGCCAGCGCGCCGAGATAGAAGCCGTATTCCAGCGCCCGCTTCGAAGGCTTGCGGCTGGCCCAAAGATGCTTTTTGTCCTCCAGCACATCGTCGTCGATGTCGCGGATCGTCAGTGCACCGCCTTGCTTCACCATGCGCAGCACTTTGCGCAGATCCTTCGGCTCGACGGACGAGAACCAGCGGCCGGGGTTGCGCTTATGGTCTTTCATGCCGGCGACGAAGAAGCGAAACGCTTCCGTCGGCAGATAAGAAAGCGCATGCGCCCAGTATTCGAACACGCTTTTATCGTGCGTCTGGGCCTGCCGTAGGTCGGCGCGACGGTAGGCAGGGATGCGGGAGAACAGGATGTGATGGTGGCAACGCTCGACGACGTTGATGGTGTCGATCTGCACATAGCCGAGGTGCCGGACCGCGGCCGCCACCGCTTCCGCACCCAAACCGAACGGCACGCGCTGATCAAGCCGCTGCGCTCTGAGCCAGATCCGGCGGGCTTGCGTGTTGGTTAGCGGTATGGGCTTCGAGATGGCGCGCGGCATATGGTGTCAGTGTAGCGGGATTGGCAGCCAGACACTCCTAAACGAAAAGGCCCGGCGATTAGCCGGGCCTTTTGCGCCTTGCGGCCGATGGCCGCGCGGAATTCGAAACCTTACGCTGCGTTGCTCTCGCGGGCCTTGGCGGCTTGGCGCTTGGCGTGCAGATCGGTCAGGAACTTCGCCACGTTGCGGTCGTGGACCCATTCCGCCGGCCGTGCCTTCGACAGATCGATCTCAGGCGCCATCTCGCCCTCGGTCTTGATGCCGAACAGCGTGGTCTTCAGTGCCTTCAGCGGATGCTGGAGCGTGTCGGTGACGGAGCTAGGCTCATAGCCGCAGTGCACCATGCAGTTGGAGCACTTCTCGTAGTTGCCCGTGCCGTATTTATCCCACTCGGTCTCGTCCATCAGCTCACGGAAGCTGTCGGCATAACCTTCGCCCAGCAGATAGCAGGGGCGCTGCCAACCGAACACATTGCGCGTGGGCATGCCCCACGGCGTGCAGTGGTATTCGCGGTTGCCGGCCAGGAAGTCGAGGAAATTGGTTGACTGGCTGAAGCGCCACTTCTTGCCCTTACCGCGCTTCAGGATCTCGCGGAACAAAACCTTGGTTTTTTTGCGCGAGAGGAAGTGCTGCTGGTCGGGCGCGCGCTCGTAGGCATAGCCCGGCGACATGGTGACGTGCTCGACCTTCATGTCGTTCATGGCGAAGTCCATGAACTGGGCAACGCGCTCCGGATTGGCATTGTCGAACAGCGTGCAGTTCAGGATGACGCGGAAGCCCATCTCGCGCGCCTTGCGAACGGCCGAGACAGCGCGGTCGAACACGCCATGCTGGCAGACGGACTTGTCGTGCTCTTCCTTCAAGCCGTCCAGATGGATAGAGAAGGTCAAATAGGGGCTCGGCGTGAACAGATGTAGCTTCTTCTCGAGCAGAAGCGCGTTCGTGCACATGATGACGAACTTCTTGCGTGCGACGATACCCGCGACGATCTGATCCATCTCCTTGTGCAGGAGCGGCTCGCCGCCCGGGATGGCGACGACCGGCGCGCCACACTCGTCGACAGCGGCCAGACAGTCCGCGACGGACAAGCGCTGATTCAGGATGTCGTCGGGATAGTCGATCTTGCCGCAGCCGGCGCAGGCCAGGTTGCAGCGGAACAGCGGCTCCAGCATCAGCACGAGCGGATAGCGCTTGGTGCCTTTGATGCGGTGCTTGAGCACATAGGCGCCGACACGCGCCTGCTGGATCAGAGGAATGGCCACTTTGTCACCGTCCTTGGTGGATCAGGGTCAATGGACGTCGGGGATTAGGAAGCCGCGACTTCGCGAAGCTGCTCGGGCAGCTTGAAGTAGACGTTCTCCTTGATGCCATCGAGAAGCTCCAGCTCCAGGTCGCCGAAGTCGCGCAGCCGCGCGATCAGCTCCTGCACCAGTTCCTCGGGGGCCGAAGCGCCGGCGGTCACGCCGATGGACTTCGCGTCCGTCAGCCATTTCGGGTCAAGCGCGCGCGCATCGTCGATCAGGTAGCTGGGCACACCCATCTCCTCGCCGATCTCGCGCAGACGGTTCGAGTTCGAGCTGTTCTTGGCGCCGACCACCAGGATGACGTTCACTTCCTTGGCCAGCTCGCGCACCGCGGCCTGGCGGTTCTGCGTCGCATAGCAGATGTCCTTCACGTCCGGACCGACGATCTTGGGAAAGCGCACTTTGAGCGCCTCGATCACCTCGCGCGTGTCGTCGACCGACAGCGTCGTCTGCGTGACGTAGGCCACGCGCTCGGGGTCCTTGACCTCAAGCGTCGCGGCATCCTCGGGCGAGGAGACCAGATAGACGTTGCCCGGAATGCGACCCATGGTGCCTTCCACCTCCGGATGGCCGTGATGGCCGATCAGGATGATGTCGAAACCCTTGGCCGAATAGCGCTGGCCTTCCTTGTGGACCTTGGCGACCAGCGGGCAGGTCGCGTCCAGGACCGGCAGGCTGCGCGAGGCCGCGTTGTCCTCGACTTTCTGCGACACGCCATGGGCGCTGAAGACGGAGATCGCGCCGTCGGGAATCTCGTCGAGCTCTTCCACGAACACGGCGCCCTTGGCTTTCAGATCCTCGACGACGCGCTTGTTATGGACGATCTCGTGCCGCACATAGACGGGAGGGCCATAAAGCTTTAGCGCGCGCTCGACGATCTCGATCGCACGCTCCACCCCGGCGCAAAAACCCCTCGGCTGAGCCAACACTACGCGCATCTAATCCTCAACTGGTTGGGTCCCCGCGGCGGACGCGGCAAAGAAGACCCGTTTCCCGCGGGCCTTCCGATCCGCGGTGAGAATGGATTGTATCGAGTCGAAAATCAACGACCTGGCACCTGGGTGCGGCCGATTGGCCACAGTCAATACTTGCAAAACCCCTTATGAGGCAAGGGATTTTCGCAGCGTGGCGGAAACACCATGACTCTAAGGGCAATAGCCGTGGGCCCTGAACCAGGCCACCGCGTCACGCAGCGCCTCGATGGCCGGGCGGTGGGTGTATCCCAACTCCCGCTCAGCCTTGGCGGACGAGAAGTACATCCACTTACGCGCCATGCGCACGCCGTCGCGCGTCACCATGGGCTCGCCCCGGCGGGCCACCCGCGCCCAACTCTCGGCGATGTAGGCCATGGGCATCACCATGCCGTGGCGCAGGCGGATGCGCGGCGCGCGGCGGCCCACCAGGGCCGCTATTTCGGCCAGGATCTGGCTGAGGCTCATATTTTCGCCACCGAGGATGTAGCGCTCGCCCGGCTTGCCACGCACGAAGGCTAGAAGATGCCCCTCCGCGACGTCGTCGACGTGGACGACATTGAGCCCGGTATCCAGGAATGCGGGAATCTTTCCGGCCGCCGCCTGAGCCACCATGCGCCCCGTGGGCGTCGGCTTCACGTCGCGCGGGCCGATGGGCGTTGACGGGTTGACGATCACGATCGGCAAACCCGTCTCCGCCGCGACCTTGCGCGCCTCTTCCTCGGCCAGGAACTTCGAACGCTTGTAGTGTCCGATCATGTTGTCGAGGGCCGATGGCGTCAGCTCGTCCGCGGGCGTGCCGTCGGGCAGAAGGCCGAGCGTGGCGACGCTCGACGTATAGACCACCCGCTCCACGCCCGCCTTGGCCGCCGCGCGCAGCAAGGCGCCGGTACCCTCCACGTTGGCCCGGTAGATTTCCTCGGGCCGAGGCACCCACAGGCGGTAATCCGCCGCGACATGGAAGACGGCCTTCGCGCCGGCAACGGCGTCGCGCAACGTCTCGGGGTTACTCAAATCGCCGACCGCGAGCTCCACGTCCAGCCCGGCCAAATTGCGCCTATCGCTGCCCGAGCGCACCAGGACGCGCATGCGATGTCCTTCGGCCAAGAGACGGCGAAGCACGGCCGAGCCGACGAACCCCGAGGCCCCAGTGATCAGTGTGGTCATGGGCAAGAATCCACGCCGGGCGGCAAAGGAGGTGTGCGGATGATCACAGACACGGAAGGCTCCGATCGGCCATTTTAGTTCTCGAAAGGACGGGCGGTCTTCCGAGGCCGTCCGTTAACATTCTGTAATATCTAGGAAAAACACGCTTACGGGTTGCCAGACCGGAATCCCTCCCTATATGGGGAGCAGGATGTTCCGGGGAGGGGAACCTGACACAGGAGGATTGGGCTGTGAATCGGCTTCTTCGTATCGGTTTGTTAGCGGGCCTGGTGGCCCTTTCTCCCGCTGTGGCCTCGGCCCAGCAGATCGCGGCCGCGCCCGATCAGCAGGCGGCGGCCAAGCAGGTCGTGGAGAAATTCCAGGGCCAGCTTTTGAACGTCATGCAGAACGCGGACTCGCTGGGTCTCGACGGACGGCGCGCCAAGCTGACGCCCGCGGTGAACCAGACGTTCGACCTTAAATACATGGCACAGACCAGCGTCGGCGGGGCGTGGGAGACCATGACTCCGGCCCAGCGCGACGAATTGGTCGAGCTGTTCCGCCGCATGACGGTCTCGACATATGCCGCGCGGTTCAAGGGCTATTCCGGCCAGACCTGGAAGGTCGAGGCCGTGCAGGCGACCCCACAGGACGCGATCTACGTCCGCACCGTGCTGACCGATCCCGGCAGGGACAAGGTGGCGATCGACTATCTGCTGCGCTCCACCGACGGGACGTGGAAAGTCGCCGACGTCTATCTGAGCCGCATCAGCGAGTTGGCCGTGCGCCGGTCCGAATACAGCGCGGTGGTGCGCCGCGACGGTGTCGACAAGCTCTTGGCCACGCTGGAGCAGAAGGTGAAGGACGTCGAGGCTGGACGCGCCTCCTGATCCCACGCCTTCACGACGAACAGACGTAACCGGCCGGACGCAAGTCCGGCCGGTCTTGCTTTGGGACGCCGCGCGCGGGCACCTTTCTCCGCGGAGACAGCCATGGCGGATGATATCGCGCTGTTCGGCCCGGAAATGCTGGCCGATCCCTATTCCATCTATGCGCGGCTGCGCGCGGAGGACCCGGTCCACTGGCACGAAAAGTTCGGCGCCTGGATCCTCACACGTTACGACGACGTGGATACAGCGCTGCGCGAGCCGCGCCTGTCCTCGACGCTCACCGACATCATCCGTGCGCCCGAGGACGCCGCGGCGCGGCGCGACATGCAGGCGCTCTACACCTTTGTCGCCAACAGCATGGTGTTCGCCGACCCGCCCCATCACACGCGTTTGCGCGCCTTGGTGGCCAAGGCCTTCACCGCGCGGGCTGTCGAGGCCTTGCGGCCAAGGGTCGATGCGCTGGCCACGGAGTTGTTGGATGCCAAGCGGGCCGCGGGCGGCATGGACGCCGTCTGGGACTTCGCCTTTCCCTTTCCCATCGCCGTGATTCTGGCGCTTCTGGGCATCCCGACGGAGGATCGGGTGCAGATCAAACGGTGGTGTGACGGCTTCCTGGTGCCGTTCGGGCGCGCGCCGGATGCATTGTCACGGACGGAACGATGCGCAGCGGGCGCATCGGGCGAGGCCTTGCGCGCCTATGTGGGCGATTTGGTCGAAAATGCCCGCAAAAATCCCTCGGACGGACTGGTTTCGGCCCTGGTGCGCGCGGCAGAGGGTGGCGACCGGCTGAACGCCGATGAATTGTTCGCGACCATCATCCTGCTGCTGATCGCGGGACATGAAAATATGACCGCGCTGCTCGGCTGCGCGGTGCTGGAATTCGCGCGCCGCCCCGAGCAATGGAAGCGCCTGGGCGAGGAGCCCGCGCTGATGGAAAACGCAGTCGAGGAGTTGCTGCGCTACCTTTCCCCCAACCAATTCATCCGCCGCCGGGCGCTCGACGACATGCCCCTTGGCGGCAAGACGATCCGGAAAGGCGATCTGGTCTTCTTGATCCTGGCGGCCGCCAACCGCGATCCGGCGCGCTTTCCCGACCCCGACCGGCTGGACATCGCGCGTCCCCATGCGCGCAACGTGGCGCTCGGCCACGGCTTCCATTTCTGCCTGGGCGGCGCGCTCGCGAAGATGGAGACGGAGATCGCGCTGGCAGCCTTACGCAAGCGCTTGCCCGTGCTGAAGCTCGGCCCGGAGCCGATCGAATACAACGACAACCACAACGTGCGGTCGCTGAAGGGCCTGAAGCTGGTCTGGTGACCTACTTCTGCTTGGCCAAGGCCGCTTCGCGCATCTTGGTCAGCGTCGTGCGCGTGGTGATCACGTCCGGGTCCATGCGTAGCTCGATCACCGCGGGCTTGCCCGATGCCAGCGCGCGCTCGAAGGCCGGCGCGAACTCCGCCGTGCGGGAAACTGCCTCGCCGTGGGCACCGTAGGCCTTGGCCAGCGCCACGAAGTCCGGATTGGTCAGCGCCGTCGCCACCTGGCGGCCCGGATGGTCGCGCTCCTGGTGCATGCGGATCGTCCCGTACATGCCGTTGTTGAAGACCAGGAAGATGGCGTTCGCGCCGTGCTTCACGGCGGTGGCCAGTTCCTGCCCGTTCATCATGAACCCGCCGTCGCCCGAGAAGCCGACCACGACCCGCTCGGGGTGGACCAGCTTGGCCGCGATGGCCGCCGGCGCGCCGTGCCCCATGGCGCCGCATTGCGGACCGAGCTGGGTGCGCGGCTGCTTCCACTGCAGGAAGCGCATGGGCCAGCCCGAGAAATTGCCGGCATCGAGCGTGATGATGGCATCCTTGGGCAGCTTGTCGCGCAGCCACAGCATGCAGGCGCCGAGATCGAGGTCGCCGCTGTAGGGCGCGGGCGTCAACTGCGCCTCATAATCTTTGCGCGCCTCCTCCCGCCACGCTTTCCATGCGGCCGAAGCGACAGGCTTCATCGCGGCGGCCGTGGCTGCGAACTCGTTGAGGCCCGACTGGATGGCCAGCGTCGGCTGATAGACGCTGCCCAGCACGTCGCTGTCCGGATGGACGTGGATCATCACCTGCTTGGGCTTGGGCAGATCGATCAGCGTGTAGCGCTGGGTCGCGATCTCGTCGAGGCGCGAGCCGACGACCAGGAGCAGGTCGCTTTCCTTCACGCGCTTGAGCAACGGCGGATTGGGCGCGGTGGAAAGATCGCCCGCGAAGCACTTGTGCGTGTTGTCGAACACGTCCTGGCGGCGGAACGAGCAGGCCACCGGAATGTCGTTGGCTTCCGCGAACTTCACCAGGTCGGCACCGCCCTGGAGCGACCAGACGCCGCCGCCCACGATCATCACCGGCTTCTTCGCCACGGCCAAAAGCTTTTGCATCTTGGCCAGATCGTCCGCGCCCGCGTGCGGCTGGATCACCGCGTAGGGCGCCACATCCTCGACCGCCACCTGGTCCTTCTGCATGTCCTCCGGCAAGGCCAGCACGACCGGACCGGGCCGGCCGGAGGCCGCCGTCTTGAAGGCGCGGCTGACGAATTCCGGAATGCGCTCGGCATGGTCGATCTGCGCCACCCATTTGGACAGCGGGCCGAACATGCGGCGATAGTCGACCTCCTGGAACGCCTCGCGCTCGAAATGGTCGCGGTCGATCTGGCCCACGAACATGACCACGGGCGTCGAATCCTGCTTCGCCGTGTGAATGCCGATGCTGGCGTGGCAGGCGCCCGGGCCGCGCGTGACCATGACGACGCCCGGCTTGCCGGTCAGCTTGCCGTAGGCCTCGGCCATGTGCGACGCGCCCGATTCGTGGCGGCAAGTGATGACCTTGATCTCGTCGCGCACGTCATAGAGCGAATCGAGCACCTCGAGATAGCTTTCGCCCGCCACGCAGAAGACCGTGTCGACCTTCTGGCTGCGCAGCGCGTCAACGAGGATGCGGCCGCCGGTGCGGGAGTTCTTCGCCATGATCGGGGTTCCTGCTGCTGAAAGTCGCGGGCAATAAAGGACGCGGGCCGGGGCCTGTCAACTCACGCAGAGCACGGCGCCGCATGCGGCCAGCGCATCGATCTCGGCGTTCGTATATCCGGCCTCGGCCAGGATCTCGCGCGTGTGTTCGCCCAGGCGCGGCGCGCCCCGGCGGATCGTGGGCGGCGTGGCCGACAGCTTGACCGGAGGCCCGAGCGTCTTCACCGCGCCGAGCGTGCTGTGATGCGTCTCGGCCACCATGCCGCGCGCCTGGACTTGCGGATCGGCGTGCATCTGCAGCACGTCGAGGATCGGGCCGGCGGGCAGACCCGCCGCATCAAAGGTGGCCAGCCATTCGGACGAGCTGCGCGTCTTGAAGTAAGGCGTCAGTGCCTCCTCCAGCGCCAGGCGGTTGACCATGCGCGTCGGATTGTCGGCGAAGCGCGGATCGTCCTTGAGATGCGGCGCGCCGAGAAGCTCCACGAGCCGCAGCCAGTTCTTCTGGTTGGCCGCGCCGATCGTGACCCAGCCATCCGATGTGGCGAAGGCCTGATAGGGCGCCGACAACGGGTGCGCCGAGCCCATCGGCCCCGGCGCCACGCCGGTCGCCAGCGCGATGGCCGACTGCCAATAGGTGTGAATGATGCCGGCCTCGAACAGCGAGGAGTCCACCATCTGCCCCTCGCCCGTGCGCAGACGATGGATATAGGCCGCCAGCACGCCCATGGCGGAGAGGATGCCCGCCGTGATGTCGGTCATGGGCGCGCCCACCTTCACGGGCGGACGCCCCGGCCCCTCGCCCGTGATGCTCATCAGGCCACTCATGCCCTGGGCCACCAGATCGAAGCCGCCGCGCTCGGCATAAGGTCCCGTGCGGCCATAGCCGCTGACCGCGCAATAGATGAGGCCGGGATTCTCGCGCCGCAGTTCCTCGTAGCCCAGGCCCCAGCGCTCCATGGCGCCCTTGCGCTGGTTCTCGATCACCACGTCGGCGCGAACCATCAGGCGCTTCAGCGCCGCGCGGCCGCCCTCGCTCTTCAAGTCCACCGCGATGCCGCGCTTGTTGCGGTTCATCATCAAGAAGGCGGCGGATTCGTCGCCGATCTTCGGCGGCGCGAAGCGGCGCGTGTCGTCGCCGTTGGGCAGACGCTCCACCTTCACCACGTCCGCGCCCATGTCGGCCAGCATCAGGCCGCAAGTGGGACCGGCCATGATGTGGCTCAGCTCGACGACCTTTATTCCTTGAAGCGCACCGGCCATCGTCAGCGCCCCTTGAAGCGCGGTTTCTCCTTGGCGAGAAACGCGCGCACCCCTTCGCGGTAATCCTCGGTACCGAAGGCGGCGAAGCCCTCGGCCTGCTCCTGCGCGGACAGGGGCGTGGCGTCGCCCAGCCGGCGCGCGAACTTCTTGTGCCAGCGGTTCACCAGCGGTGCGCCGTCGGCGATGCGCCGCGCCGCCACCTGTCCCTCCGCCGCAACCTGGTCGTCGGCGACCACGCGATTGACCAAACCCTTCTGCAACGCCTCGTCCGCGCCGAAGACGCGGCCTTCGAACAGAATCTCCAACGCCACGGCGCGGCCGACCAGGCCGATCAGCGCCTCCATCTCCGGATAGGCCATCACGACGCCGATCCGGTTGATCGGCACGCCGAATCGGCTGGACGCGCCGCAGATGCGCAGGTCGCACATGGCGGCCAGTTCCAGCCCGCCGCCGACGCAGATGCCATGGATCACGGCCAAAGTTGGATGGGGACAGGCGCCGATGGCGCCCATGGCGCCGTGCATCAGCCCGCCATAGGACGTGGCCTGGGCCACGTCGGCGCGCTCGGTGCCGAACTCCGCGATGTCCGCGCCGGGGCTGAACGCCTTGCCGCCCGCGCCAGTCAGCACGACGCAGCGCACGGCTTCGTCGCGCCCGAGTTCGCGGAAGGCCGCGCCCACGCCCTGCCACATGGCCTTGTTGAGCGCGTTCAGCTTGTCGGGCCGGTTGAGGGTGACGGTGGCCACACCGTCCGCCCGTGAGACCTGCACCAGTTCGGTCATGAGATGCCTCCCCGCCGCGCGACGTTACCAAGCAGTTACAGACCGTGCATCTATCGCGATTCCCGGCTGGCGCATCCGCGCCGAAACCCCTACCTAGAAAGCGTGCACCGCTCGTCCCTCTCCCCTGTCCGCCTGACGGCCCTGGCCACGGCCTCGCCGCCCCATGTCCTGCGACAGACGGACGTGGCGCAATTCGCCCGCGCGCTGTTCGGCGACAAGCGCGGGGCGGAGATCGAGCGCCTGCTGCCTGCCTTCGAGAACGCCGGAATCGAACAGCGCCATTCTTGCGTGCCGTTGGAATGGTATGGAGAGCCGCACGGCTGGGCTGAAAAGAACCGGCTTTACATCGAGCACGCGGCCAAGCTGGCCGAGGAGGCCGTGGAGAAATGCCTGGGCCATACCGGCATGGGCGTGGACGATATCGACGCGATCGTGACCGTCTCCAGCTCCGGCATCGCCACGCCGAGCCTGGACGCGCTGTTGACGGAGCGCATGGGCTTTCGCCGCGACGTGCAGCGCCTACCGATCTTCGGCCTGGGTTGCGCGGGCGGTGTGCTGGGGCTTTCGCGCGGCGCGGCGATGGCGCACGCGCTTCCTGGCGCGAACGTGATGGTCGTGGTGGTCGAACTGTGCGGCCTGACCTTCCGCAGCGCGGACGACGACAAGAGCAACATCATCGCCACCGCCCTGTTCGGCGATGGCGCCGCCGCCGCGCTGCTGACTCATCGGAGCGAAGGGCTGCGCCTGGCCGCCTGGGGCGAACATACCTGGCCCGATTCGCTCGATGTCATGGGCTGGCGCATCGAGGATGACGGGTTCGGCGTTCTCTTCTCGCGCGACATCCCCAACCTGGTCCGCACCGATCTGCGCGCGGCGGCCGAGCGGTTCCTGAGCCGCGAGGGCCTGACCCTCGACGATCTGGCGGGCACGGTATGCCATCCCGGCGGCGCCAAGGTGCTGGATGCGCTGGAAACCGCCTTCGGTCTGGCGCCCGGTAGCATGGAAGACGCGCGGGCCGTGCTGCGCGAACACGGCAACATGTCGGCGGTCACGGTCCTGTTCGTGCTGAAGCGGATGCTGGCCCGGGAGATGCGTGGGCGGCATCTGATGTCGGCGCTGGGTCCGGGCTTCACCGCGGCATTCCTTCTACTCGACGATACATGAGCCCGGTCGCGATCGCGGTCGCGCTGGTCGCCGCGGAGCGGCTGATCGAGCTGGCGATCGCGCGGCGCAATACGCGGCGTCTTTTGGCCGCGGGCGCGGTCGAGCACGGCACGCGGCACTATCCCTTGCTGGTCGGCCTACATGCCGCGTGGCTGGCGACGCTTCTCGTCTGGGTGCCGGAGAACGCGCCCATTCGCTGGTCGTTTCTCGCCCCGTTCATCATGCTGCAATTCGGCCGTGCTTGGGTGATCTGGAGCCTGGGGCCCTATTGGACCACACGGATCATCGTTCCGCCCGGCGCGCCCACAATCCGCCGCGGTCCCTACCGTTGGCTGCGGCACCCCAACTACATCATCGTCATGGCCGAGATCGCCCTGCTGCCGCTGGCCTTCGGTGCGTGGGACGTAGCTTTGCTCTTTTCCGTGGCCAACGGGCTTCTGCTGTCGTATCGCATCGCCAGCGAGGAGGCCGCGCGCGGACAATGACCGAATTTCTGCCACGCCTGCGGGATGCGCTAGCCGAACTGGCGGCCGAGCGGCGGACGGAAACCTATAAGGATTTGGCCGTGCGCGTCCGAGTGCTGCCGCCCCACACCATCCACAAGCTGACCTTGGCATTGGAAGCGTTGATCCGTGAGGACGCCGCCGCGGGCCGCCCCTTGCTGGCGGCGCTGGTCATCAGCCGTGCGCCCGCCGGATTGCCCGGACGCGGCTTTTTCCTGCTGGCGGAAGAGCTCGGTCTTTACGCGGGCTCCCCTGACGGACCCGATGCCCGCGCCTTCCATGACGCCGAATTGGCCCGTATCTTCGCCACGAAATAGCGGATAATTTTTGTCTTCCGAAATGGATCGGATCATCAGGGGGCAATTCGGAATGCGCGGATTCAAGGCCATTCCCATCGCGATGGCATTGATGCTCGCCAGCGCCGGATCGGCTTTTCCGCAATCCGCCCCTCTCGCCGGAGTCCTGCAAGCGAGAAGCCCGACGGAGCTTGCCCAGAAATTCTGTGCCGCAGACCGCAACACCGAACTCGTCGTCGTGCTTCCGGCGTCGATGTTCGTCGATAGCCAAGAGCTGTCTTGCGACAACGGCATCTACAAGCTTTACCGGATCGCCAAGGCCGACGACCCAGACGACTTCGTCTACTTCTTGGACCCGCCGCTGCATTCGAAGACCGTCAGCCTGGGGTGCGATGGAAAGGCAGGCAAATCGATGAAGACCGTCGCGATCAACTGCCGTCCCTGCCCGCCGCTCATCAAGTAACCGAAATTTGCGCGGCCCACTCGGGGGAAACTAATGTCCAAGTTCGATTCCAACCGGCGCGACGTCTTGAAGTTCGCAGCCCTGGGCGCCGCCACCGGTCTGGCGTCCGCGCTTCTGCCAGCCCGTTCGGCATTCGCCGGCGATCTGACGGTCGGCTTCGTCTATATCGGCCCGCGCCTGGATTGGGGTTGGAACCAGTCGCACGCGGAGGCCGGCGCGGCGCTGGGCCGCCTGCCGGGTGTGAAGATGATCGAAGCCGGCTATCTGCCCGAGAGCACCGATTACGGCAGCGGCAAGGAGAACGCCGAAACCTTGGCCTATGTCGCGGCCATGGAGAAGCTGATCGCCGACGGCGCCGGGCTGATCTTTTCAACCTCGTTCGACGAAGATCCGTTCCTGGCAAGAGTGGCCAAGAAGCATCCCAAGGTCACGTTCCGGCAGGCCTCGCTGCTCGGCAACAACGCCATGCCGAAGAACGTCGGCGGCCAGAACGCGCTGATCAACCAGGGCCACTATGTGAACGGCGTCGCCGCGGGAATGTGCACGACGACGAACAAGCTTGGCTTCGTGGCCGGGAAGCCGTTCGGCGCCGTGCTGATCAACGTGAACTCGTTCCTTCTGGGCGCCCGCACGACCAACCCCAAAGCGACCGTGACGGTCCAGTTCACCGGCGAATGGGAAGACGAAGTCCACGACGCCGCGGCGGCCAATGCGCTGGTCGATGCGGGGTGCGACGTCATCACCTGCCACCTGGACGCGCCGGAGGTCGTCATCAAGACAGCCGAAGCGCGCGGCGTCAAAACCTGCGGCCATGCCTTCAACCAGGCGCCGCTGGCGCCCAAGGGCTACATCACGGGCGCCGATTATGACTGGGACGGCATGTTTGCCGGATTCGTTAAAACGGTGCAGAAAGGCGGCACCCTGCCGCCCTTCGTGACAGGCGGTTACGACAAGGGCTATGTCCAGTCGAGCCCGTTCGGCGCAGGTGCGAACGAGAAGGCCATCAACGCCGCCAAGGCCGCTATCCAGAAAATGAAGAAGAACGAGCCGATCTTCGTCGGGCCGATCAAGGACAACACGGGCAAACAAGTGCTGGCGGCGGGAAAGACCTACGGGCCCTACGCCAAGGAGCTTCTGACCACCAACTATCTGATTGAAGGCGTCGTCGGCTCGTTGACCTGACCGGGCACGATCCGACTTGCCGATCGCGAGGGGGAGTCTGAACCATGAGCCATAAGCCCACGACTTTGACGCGCCGCCGCTTCCTGGCTGGAAGCGCGGGCCTTGCCGCCGCATCGTTTCTTCCCGGCGCGGCCTTCGCCCAGAAGAAGGGCGGCAAGCTGAACGTCTACAGCTTCGACACCTATGTCGGCGACAACACGATCGACGACTTCACCGCCGCGACCGGCATCACGGTCCGCTACGATACCTACGCCAACAACGAAGAGCTGTACGCCAAGCTGAAGACGCGCAATCCGGGGTACGATATCATCGTCCCCAGCGATTACATGATCCAAAAGATGATCGCGGCGAAGAAGCTGCTGCCGATCGACAAGAGCAAGATCCCCAACCTCGCCAACGTCGATCCGTTCTTCCTCGACCCGAAATTCGATCCGGGCTCGAAATTCTCGATTCCTTATATGTGGGGCACGGTCGGGCTGGGTTACCGGACGCCGGCGGTCAAGGGCAACCCTGACAGCTGGTCCTACATCTTCGGACCCGAAGCCGATGCGCTAAAGGGAAGCATCGTGGTGCTGGACGACCAGCGCACCATGATCGGCGCCGCGCTTAAATATCTCGGGTTCAGCCTGAACAGCACAAATCCGGCGGAGATCGCCCAAGCGCGCGACCTGTTCATCCGCGCCAAGAAGAACATCAAGAGCTTTTCGCCCGATTCGGGACAGGACGTGCTTCTGGCCGGCGACGCGAACATGGTCGTCGAATGGAACGGCGACATCGTCCAGGTGATGAAGCAGGACCCGAATCTCAGCTATAGCCTGCCCAAGGAAGGCGGCATGCGCTGGACCGACTGTCTGTGCATTCCCGTGGGTGCGCCCAATCCCGACAACGCCTTGGCCTGGATCAATTTCGTCAATGACCCCAAGGTCAATGCCGGGATCGCCAACACGATCCGCTACGCCACGCCCAATTTGGCCGCGCGCAAGCTGATCAATCCGAGTGACCTGAAGAATCCGGCCATCTATCCCTCGGAAACCGCGCTGGCGAAATGCGAGTCGCTGGTCGATTTGGGCCCCAAAGTCACCAAGCTCTACGACGCGGCCTGGACGAAAATCCGCTCTGCGTAACCTGGGCTAGGCCTGATAGTGGCGCGCAATGGAAACCTGGCGTAAACGGCGCGCATTGTTCCTGGCGCTGTTCGCGCCAGGAACATTATGGCTGATCGTCTTCTTCACCCTGCCGCTGGTCCTGATCGCCCTTTACAGCGTGAGCGAGCAGGGCGACGCCGACGAGACGATCCTCTCCTTCACGCTCGATAACTATCTGCGCGCCTTCGACTGGGTCACGCTCGGCATCTTGTGGAAATCCTTCTGGATTGCCGCCGCGGTCACCGCAATCTGCCTGGTCATGGGTTTTCCGTTGGCGCTGGGCATCGCCTTCGTGCCGCGCGCGTGGAAGACGCCGCTGCTGGCGCTTGTCGCCTTGCCCTTCTGGACCAACCTACTGATCCGCACCTATGCGTGGATCGCCGTCCTGCGCACAAAGGGACATCTGAACAACGCGCTGGAGTGGATGCACGCACAAGCCGGCGCGGTGCTTGCCGCGCTGGGCTGGCCGGATGCGTTGGGTCCGTTCGTTCCGCTGGAGCTTCTCTATAACGACTGGGCCGTGGTCATCGCGCTGGTCCATATCCATCTTCCATTCATGGTGCTGCCGCTTTACGCCGTGCTGGAAAAGCTCGACCGCGCGCATCTGGAAGCCAGCCTCGATCTCGGCGCGGGACACTGGCGTACTTTCCGCGCGATCATCGTGCCGCTGTCCATGCCGGGCCTCGTGACCGGCACGGTCCTGGTCTTCATCCTGGCGCTGGGCAATTTCGTCGCCGCCGATCTTCTGGGCGGCTCGGACAGCATGATGATCGGCAACCTGATCGCCCAGCAGTTCGGCGCCTCGAGCGACTGGCCCTATGGCTCGGCCCTGTCGCTCCTCCTGCTTTACGCGACCTTCCTGTTCCTATGGCTGCGCGCGCTTGGGCACAGGCGCAGCGGCACGTGGGCGACGGCATGATCGTCCGTCGTACCCGCGCGGCCCGGCCGCTGGAATACGGACGGCGTCCATGGATGCTGGCCGTCTTCGCGGCCAATTTCCTGTTCCTCTATTTCCCCATCGTCATGCTGGTGGCGTTCAGCTTCAACAACAGCCGCCGTAACGTGCTGTGGGAAGGCTTTACGCTCCGTAACTATGGTCTGGCCTACGACAACGCGGCGCTGCATGAAGCCTTCCTCAACAGCATGATCGTGGCCAGCGGCTCGACCCTCGTCTCGACGATCCTGGGCTCGGCGCTGGGCATGGCCTTGGCCCGCTTCCGCTTTCCCGGCCGCGCGGCCTATGAAAGCTGGCTGCATCTGCCCATCGTGATTCCCGAAGTGTGCATGGGCATCGCGCTGTTGGCCTTCTTCGCGCTCTTGGACCTGCCGTTAGGGCTGATGACGATCACAGCGAGCCACATCGCCTTCTCGATCCCCTTCGTGGCGGTGGTCGTGCGAGCCCGGATGCAGGGCTTCGACCCCGCGCTGGAGGAAGCCTCGCGCGATTTGGGCGCCAGCGACTGGCTGACCATGCGGCGCGTCGTCCTGCCCTTTGCCATGCCGGGCATCGTCACCGGCGCCTTGTTCGCCTTTACCCTCTCCATCGACGATTTCGTCATCACCTTCTTCACCTCGGGACCGGGCTCCACCACGCTGCCGCTCAAGATCTATTCCATGGTCCGCTTCAGCGTGCCGCCGGAGATGAACGCCGCCGCGAGCGTGCTGATCGCGATCACCGTGGCGCTGGTGCTGGGCGGCATTGCGATCCAGTCGCGCCTCGATCGCGAGGCCGGGCGATGAGCGCCGTCATCACCGTGGAGGGCGTGAGTAAGCGCTTCGGCGCCGAGGCCGCCGTGGAGCAGGCCAGCTTCGCGGTGGCGCAGGGCGAGTTCTTCGCCCTTCTCGGCCCATCAGGCTGCGGCAAAACCACCCTTCTGCGCATGCTGGCGGGTTTCGAGACACCCGATGCGGGGCGCATCACGATCGGCGGCAGGGACATGACCGGCGTTCCGCCCAACCGGCGGCCGGTCAACATGGTGTTCCAGTCCTATGCCCTGTTTCCGCACATGACGGTAGCCGAGAACGTGGCCTATGGCCTGCGCGCGGGCGGCATGAACGCCGCGGATGCCGCGCGCGAAGCCACGGAGGCGCTGAAGCTCGTGCGGCTGGAAGGGATGGAAGAGCGCAGGCCCGACATGCTGTCGGGCGGCCAGCGGCAGCGCGTGGCGTTGGCGCGCGCGCTGGTGAAGCGGCCCAAGGTGCTTCTGCTCGACGAGCCTTTGTCCGCGCTCGACGCCAAGCTGCGCGAAACCATGCGGCTGGAGCTGGTGCGCTTGCAGGAAACCGTCGGCATCTCCTTCGTCTTCGTAACGCACGACCAGGACGAGGCCCTGTCGATGGCGGGCCGCATCGCCGTGATGGAGAAAGGCCGCATCCGCCAGATCGCCGATCCGCGCGGTCTCTACGAGACGCCCAATTGCCGCTTCGTCGCCGACTTCATCGGCAAGGCCAATTTCTTCGGCGGCACGGTCGCGCGGCAGGCGGACGGCGTGGCCGTCGTGGCATGCGAGGGCCTCGGCCCCTTGGCGGGCCGCACGAACCGTCCCGTCTCCGGCGCGGTCACCCTGATGGTGCGGCCGGAACGGGTGCGGCTTTCCGCCGAGCCGCCGGCGGACGGCGCAAATCTGCGAGGACGCGTGGCGCATATCGCCTATTACGGCGATGAGAGCCGCATCGTGATCGATCTGGGCGCGGGCTGCGCGGTGACGGCCGCCGTCGCCAACGATGGCGAAAACGGCGCGCGATGGCGCGCGGGCGGCGAGGTCTTCCTGTCCTGGCGCCCGGACGACGCGCTGATCCTGACCGACTGATCGCCGCCGGTTGAACCGTCGCATAACTCGGCTATGGTCGGCCGCATGGCCGAGCAAGACGAGACCATCGCGTTTCTGTCCGACCCAGCGAACTTCGACGGCACGAAGGGCGTCGAGCGCATCGATACCCATTGCTCCATCGTCTTTCTGGCCGGTTCGCGCGCCTATAAGTTGAAGCGCGCGATCCGCCTGCCCTATCTCGATTACTCCACGCCGGAAAAGCGCCGGCGTATGTGCGAATCCGAACTGGCGCTCAATCGCCGCACCGCGCCCGAGATCTACGAGCGCGTGGCCGCGGTGACGCGCGAAGCGGGCGGGAACCTCTCGTTCGACGGCAACGGCGTGGCGCTCGACTGGGTCGTCGTGATGAAACGCTTCCCTGAGGAAGACGTCTTCAACCACATGGCGGACGACGGCCGGCTTGATACGTCGGTGATGGAACGCCTGGCCGACGAGATCGCGCGCTTCCATGCCGGTATCGAGATCCACCGCGAGGCGGGCGGCGCGGGACCCTTGCGCGAGGTTTTCGATACCAACCTGGAAGCCTTCCGCGCCTATGGGCCGGACATCCTGGACATGGCCAAGGTCGCGCAACTCGACGCCGGATTGCGCGCGGCGCTGGAGCGCAACGAAGCTCTGCTCGAACGCCGCCGCGCGGAGGGCAAGGTGCGCCAGTGCCACGGCGATCTGCATCTGCGCAACATCGTGATGCTGGACGGCCGGCCGACACCCTTCGACGGGATCGAATTCGACGACGCGATCGCGCGCATCGACGTGCTGTACGATCTGGCGTTCCTCCTGATGGACCTGGAGAAGCGGGCCTTGCGGCCCCAGGCCAACACGGTCTTCAACCGCTATCTGGCGGACACGGGCGAATGGGACGGCTTGCCGCTGATGCCCGTGTTCCTGGCCAACCGCGCCGCCATCCGCTCCCATGTCGCGGGCGCGGCGCGCGCGCAGTCCAAGGGCGCCAAGGCCGAACAGCAAGCCGAAGAAGCGCGCCAGTATCTGAATCTCGCGCTGTCCCTTCTTTCGCCGCCGCCGTCGCGCCTGATCGCGGTGGGCGGGCTGTCGGGAACGGGCAAGTCCACTTTGGCGCGCGCCCTGGCGCCATCCTTCGGCGCGGCGCCGGGTGCCGTCGTCCTGCGCAGCGATCTGATCCGCAAGGAGATGGCCGGCGTCGAACCCGCCGCGCGGCTGCCCGCCGAATCCTATACGCGCGAAGCCAGCGCTTCGGTTTATACGCGCCTGTGCGAGCGGGCGGCGGCGGCTTTGGCCGCGGGCCATGCGGTCGTGGCGGACGCGGTCTTCGCCGATCCCGCCGAGCGTGCCGCCATCGAAGCCGTCGCGCGCGCGGCGAACGTACCGTTTCAGGGGCTTTGGCTCGAAGGGTCGCAGAGCGTGCTGGAATCGCGCATCGCGGCGCGGCGCGGCGATGCATCGGATGCAACCGTCGATGTGCTGCGCCGTCAGACCGGTTTCGATCTCGGCGCGATGCGCTGGGCACGTGTGAACGCCGACGGCGACATGAGGGAGACCGAGGCGCGCGCCCGGCAGGCGCTTTAGCGCCGGGGCAACAGGCGCGAGCGGTCGCCGGCGGCCACGGCTTCCAGCTCGGCGCGCGCCTGGTCCATGGCCGGCCCCCATTCGCCGGGCCGGACTTGGCGGAAAAAGCGCATGGACGGATACCAGGGGCTGTCCTCGCGGTCCGCGAGCCACAGCCAGTGCGCGACGAAGGAGATCAGAACCCACACGGGCCGGTTCATGGCGCCGGCCAGGTGCGCCACGGCGCTGTCGGTCATCAGCACCAGATCCAGCCCATCGAGGGCCGCCGCCGTGTCGGCGAAGTCGCCCAATAAGGGCGCCAGGTCGATGATCGGCGCATCGCGCGGCGCCAGCTTCAGTTCCACCTCCGGCGGCCCTTTCTGCAGGCTGTAAAGCTGCACATTGGGCAGGGTGAAATGCCGCAGGAAGGTGGCCAGGCGCAGGGCGCGGTCGCGGTTGCCCTTGAAGGTGATGCTGCCCGACCAGACGATGCCGACCTTCAACTTCTGGCCTGCGCGCGCAAATACGTCGTCGAACTTGGCCGCGCGACCCGGCGGCGTGCGCAGGTAGGGCACCTCGGCCGGAATCGAAGCGAGGTCCGGGGTGAAGATCTCCGGCAGGCTGAGAAGCGGAATGATGAGATCGTATTGCGGCGGCGGGGTGCCGGGGACGCGCGGAACCAGCTCGTCGGCACCCAGCCCTTCGGCCAATGGCATCAGCGTCGGCTGGCATTCGAAGATCACCGTGCCACCGCGCGCCTTCACCAGCGGCAGATAGCGCATGCACTGGATCGAATCGCCGAAGCCCTGCTCGCCGTATATGAACAGACGCTTGCCCGCGAAATCCTCGCCGCGCCATTGCGTGCCCGGCTTCTTGCGGCCCTTCTGCTCGGCCAGTTCCCAGCGCGCCTCGTAGGCCGGCCAGCCGCGCTTGAAGTCGCCGAGATAAAGAAGCGCGCGCGCCCGGTCCCAGGCCGCGTCGGGAAAATCGGGCGTGATCGAAAGCGCCTTGTCGTAGGCCGCGATGCCTTCCGCGAAACGCCCGGCCTGGACCAGCGAGACACCCAGATTGTGGTTGATCTTGGCGTCGTTGGGGCTGAGCGCCAGTGCGCGCCGGTGCGCCTCGATCGCGCCGTCCAGTTCGTGCGCGTCCTTCAGCGCATTGCCCAGGTTGCTGAACACGCCGGGGTTCTTGTCATCCAACTGTAACGCCCGCTCGTAGAGGGCGATGGCCTCGGGATAGCGGTGCTGGACCCGCATCATGACGCCCAGTGCGTTGAGGGCCTGGGCCAGGCTCACGTCGCGCGATGGGGGTGCCGCGCCCTTTTCGAGAACCGCGATCAGGCGGCGGAAGACGATCTCGGCCTCGGCATGGCGGCCCGCGTTGTAATGCGCGAGGCCGGCCTGGAACACCGTCTTGGGATCGATCACCTCCGCTTTCCCATCCGGCGGCGCGCCCGCGGCCTTCTGGGGCGCGGAAGGAGCAGATTTCTGGGCCGTGCCCCGGGATGCGGCAGCCCGGCGGGATTTGCGGTTCTGTGCCATGGCCTTACGAGCGATCCGCGCGGCGGAAATCGCGGCGATCTTGGCATAGAAGCTGCAACGAAGGGAGGCGAAAGCGGGGTTTTCGGCGCGATTGCCCTTGCCGAACAACCGCCGAGACACGATATTCCCACCGCGCGCGGCCGGAGCGATCCGGTCGCGCTGTATTTTTAGGCCTCAGGCGCCCATGGAACTCCGCAACATCGCCATCATCGCCCACGTCGACCACGGCAAGACGACGCTCGTCGACGTATTGCTCCGCCAGAGCGGCACCTTCCGCGCGAACCAGCAGGTCGCGGAACGCGCCATGGATTCGAACGACCAGGAACGCGAGCGCGGCATCACCATCCTGGCCAAGTGCACCTCGGTGCAGTGGAAGGACACGCGCATCAACATCGTCGATACGCCGGGCCACGCCGACTTCGGCGGCGAGGTCGAGCGCATCATGTCGATGGTCGACGGTGTCCTGGTTCTGGTGGACGCGGCCGAAGGCCCGATGCCCCAGACCAAGTTCGTGCTGGGCAAGGCGCTGCGCCTCGGCCTCCGCCCGATCGTCGTGGTCAACAAGGTCGACCGCCCCGACCAGCGCGCGCATGAAGTTCAGAGCGAGATGTTCGATCTGTTCGCGCTGCTGGATGCGAACGACGACCAGCTCGATTTCCCGACCGTCTTCGCCTCGGCCAAGCATGGCTGGGCCGCGCTCGAGCCCGACGGCCCGCGCGAGAGCCTCGACCCCCTGTTCGAGATGATCCGCCAGCACGTGCCCGCGCCCAAGGTGGACGCGAACGGCCCCTTCGCCATGCTGGCCACGACGCTTGAGCGCGACCCCTATCTCGGGCGCATTCTCACCGGCCGCATCGCCTCGGGCACCATCAAGCCCAACGCCAACTACAAGGCCCTGTCGCGCGACGGCCAGACCATCGAACAGGTGCGCGTGACCAAGATCCTGGCCTTCCGCGGCCTGGAGCGCACGCCTCTCGAGGAAGCCAGTGCGGGCGACATCGTGGCATTGGCCGGCTTCACCAAGGCCAACGTGGCCGACACGCTGTGCGCGCTCGAAGTGACCGAGCCGCTCGCAGGCCAGCCGGTCGATCCCCCGACGCTTGCCATGACCTTCTCGGTCAACGATTCGCCGCTGGCCGGCACCGAAGGCGACAAGGTCACCTCTCGCCTGATCCGCGACCGGCTTTTGCGCGAGGCCGAGGGCAATGTGGCCATCCGCGTGACGCCGTCCGAGAACAACGATGCCTTCGAGGTCGCCGGACGCGGCGAATTGCAGCTCGCGGTCCTGATCGAGACCATGCGCCGCGAAGGCTTCGAGCTGTCCGTCAGCCGCCCGCGCGTGCTGATGAAAAGCGATCCCGTCACCGGCCAGCGCCAGGAACCGATCGAGGAAGTCGTCGTCGACGTGGACGAGCAGCATTCCGGCGTCGTGGTTCAGAAACTGTCGGAACGCCGCGCCGATCTGATTGAGATGCGCCCCTCGGGTGGCGGCAAGCAGCGCCTGGTGTTCCACGCCCCCTCGCGCGCGCTGATCGGCTTCCATGGCGAGTTCATGACCGACACGCGCGGCACGGGCGTGCTCAACCGCCTGTTCCACGGCTATGCCCCCTACAAGGGCCCGATCGGAGTGCGCCACACGGGCGCCTTGATCAGCCGCGAGAACGGCGTGGCTGTCGCCTACGCCCTGTGGAATCTGGAGGAGCGCGGCCCGCTCTTCATCTCGCCGGGCGACAAGGTCTATCCGGGCATGGTCATCGGCGAGCACAGCCGCGGCCAGGATTTGGACGTCAATCCGCTGAAGGCCAAGCAGCTCACCAACATCCGCGCGGCCGGCAAGGACGACGCGGTGGTGCTGACGCCGCCGATCACGATGACGCTGGAGCGCGCCATCTCCTATGTCGGCGACGACGAGCTGATCGAGATCACGCCGGAGAAGATCCGCCTGCGGAAGCGCTATCTCGACATCAACGACCGCAAGCGCTACGCGAAGCAGATCGCCGAAGGCTAAGCTCCGCGCGGCCTAGCGCCGTGCGGCCAGCGCCTCTTCCAGATGCAGACGGTAGTGGCCGAGGGGCGGGGTCACCGCGCCCGGCACCTTCGCGCCGTCGTCCCAGCGGCGCAGCCGCACGGCCTCGGGCGCCTGCGCTTGCGCGATGAAGCGCCGCGCCTCTTCCTCCGAGAACGGACCGCCCTGGAGCGCCAGGCTGCGCACCGAAGCCGGCGACAGACCGTTGAAGTATGCCGGCTCGACCGCGCACAGATAGCGCTTGGCGTCCACATGCAGGCGCACCGGCCGCGTCACCGCGCCGCCGAACCAGGCGGCCAGAAAGCCCGAGCCGCCGATCTCGTGGCGGGCGTCGACGCCCTGTAACGCGGCGCCTTCATCATCGGCCGTGAGATGGCCGATATCGTGCAAAAGCGCGGCGGTAACGAGCTGCGGGGAAGCCCCTTCCCGCTCCGCCAGCGTGGCGCATTGCAGAGCATGATCGAGCTGCGAAACGGCCTCGGAGCCATATCGTATGGCGCCCATGCGGTTCATCAGGCCGAACAGCGTCTCGATCGCGTCCATCGCCCTCTCCAACGGTCCAAGACTGCGCCCGCGGCTGGATATCGTCCAGGCCTGGGGGTGTTTTCGGTTTATCTCCGCCATGTTACGCATGCGTGACGGGCGCCATGCCGCAAAGGAGCATCAGCCATGAAGCGCGAAGAGATCCTCAAACTGCCCTCCATGCCCGCGATCAGCCCCAGCTATCCGCACGGCCCGTTCCGCTTCATCGATCGCCAATACTTCATCGTGATGTACGAGAGCGATCCCGCCGCCATCCGCGCCGCGGTGCCCGAGCCGTTGGAGCCCACGCAAGACAACATCGTCTTCTATGAATTCATCCGCATGCCGGACAGTTCCGGCTTCGGCGATTACACCGAGACGGGCACCGTCATCCCCTGCACCTACAAGGGCGAGCCATGCAATTTCACCGTCCAGATGTACCTGGATGACGAGCCGCCCATCGCGGCCGGCCGTGAGATCTGGGGCTTCCCCAAGAAGCACGCCCACCCCACGCTTGAGTTAGTGAAGGACACGCTGACCGGCACCCTGGTCTATGCCGGCCAGACCGTGGCCGTGGGCACCATGGCCTACAAGCACGAGATCTTCGCCCGCGACCCCAAGAAGACCGTGGCGTCCCTGTCGAAGACGCAGGTGAACCTGAAACTGATCCCGGACGTCGACGGCAAGCCGGCCATCGCCCAGCTGGTCGCCTACAACATGACCGAGATCACGGTGAAGGGTTCCTGGACCGGGCCCGCCCGGCTGCACCTCATCCCCCACGTCAACGCGCCGGTGGCCGACCTGCCGGTCCGGCGGGTGATCGGCGGACGGCACTTCATCGCCGACGCCACCCTGCCCTACGGGCGGGTCCTGCACGATTACCTGCGCTGACCGGCGGCCGTATGGCCGGGCCTGGGCCCCGGCTGGCATACTGGCTGCATGACGCCGGCAGAGAACCGGCGCGGGGGAGAGCATGGCCGGAGAAGTCTTACTGGAGACCGGGCCGGTCCGGCTGCGGCGCTGCCGCCACGGGCCCATGCTGTATTTCACCACCGACCGGATCGTGGGCCGCTCGCTGGACGTCTATGGCGAGTACATGGAAGACGAGGTGGGTGTCTTCCGCGCCGCGATCCAGCCCGGCCAGGTGGCGGTGGATGTCGGCGCCCATGTCGGCAGCCACACGATCGCCCTCGCGCGCATGGTGGGAACGACCGGGTCCGTGATCGCCATCGAGCCCCAGCGCATCCTGTTCCAGATGCTGTGCGGTAACGCGGCCCTGAACCGGCTGCCGAACATCCACGCCTATCTGGCCGCGGCGGGTGCTGCGGACGGCGAGACGTTGGTGCCCCGCATCGACTATGGCCGCGATGGCGATTTCGGCTCGCTGATCCTGGGAAACTGGACCTCGGGGGAGCCGGTACCGCTTGTGACCGTCGATTCCCTGGACCTGCCAACCTGCCACCTGATCAAGGTCGACGCGCTGGCGACCGAGGGCGAAGTGCTGACGGGCGCCGCGGAGACCATCCGCCGCAACCGGCCGACCCTCTATGTCGGCAACGCCATGGCGGAACATTCGGCCACGCTCATCCAGCAGATTCTGGATATGGATTACCGTGCCTACTGGCACGCGCCGCCGCTGTTCTCCCGCCGGAACTTCCTGGACGCCAAGGGCGATATCTTCGCATCGATGCGGGCGGTGAACATGCTGTGCCTGCCGCGCGAGCGCCCGCAGTCCGTCCCGCATCTGCGCGAAATCCTGGTGCCCAACGATCCGCGGCCTTGAGCGGCAGCGTCTTGTGCCGTCCCGCCCCCTTTGCTATCCGGTGGGGCGAAAGGCGCCCTGCGGCGCCGTGGGGAGAACGCCATGCCGTCGAAGATCAACCCGCTGAAACTCAATCCGCTGCAGCTCAAGACCTTGACCTTGCTCCAGCAGATCGCCCGCACTTCCGGACTGTCGACACCGGTTGCGGAAACGAACGAGATTGCCATCAACCATCTGCCCCACGCGCATGGCGATCATTTCCATGTCGGCGACGCCGTCGTCATGGCGCAGGACGCCTCGGGTCTGCACAACCAGTCGGTCTGGCTGGCGCTCGACCGCAAGGGCCTCGTGCGCAACTCGCCCGAGCATGGCGTGCTGCTGACCAAGGCCGGCATGGACTACGAAACCGGCTTGGCCGATAAAATCCTGCACCGCTCGAATCACTAAGCGCGGATCAGGCTTCTTAGGCCGACGCGCCCGACATGCGCGCCTCGGCGGCGCGCTCGATCTGTTCCCTCAATGTCGGGTTCGCGCGCAGGAAGCGGTGAAAGTCACCACGATCCAATGCCAGAAGCTGACAGAAGCCCGATGCCACCACATCGGCGCTGCGCGGTGCGTTGTGAAGCAATGCCAGCTCGCCGAAGAAATCCGCATCCTTGAGACGGATCGGGCCTGACGGAATCCGCACCTCGACCTCGCCGTTGGCGATGAAGTACATGGCGTCGCCCTTGTCGCCCTTGCGGATGACATGTTCGCCCGGGATCGCTAGGCGGGGCCGCAGCAAGCGGCCGATCTTCTCGACGCTGTCGGCCGACAGGTCGGCGAACATGGGCAGGCTGCGCATCATGGCCTGCAGCTTGAGGCCCAAATCCAGGACCGGGCGCCGTTCCAGCGCCTCGCGACGATGCGACAATTCGTGCTGCAGATCGCGATAGACCTCGCGGCTGATCAACGCGTCCTCGAACATACGCTCATAGTCCGCCGCTTCCAGCCGCAGCACGGTGCGCGCGAGATACTGCTCGCGCAAAGCCGTGGCGAAGGTAGGGTACTGCAGCGTGATCGCCGACAACGCGTCGAGCACGCTCTCCGCGCGCTCCTCCAGGATAGCCGCCAAGCGGTCACTGGTGCCTTGGCCCAGCAAGGCGCGCATGTCGGCGCGGTTGAACGCCATCAGTTCGCGCACCGCGAGCTGGGACATCAGGAGCATTTCCACGCGGTCGGCCAACTGCTGGCTCAGCGACTGGCTCCAGCCGAAGCGGCGGTGCAGCCAATGCGCGATGCGGAACGGCCGCGGAAAGGCTATCAGGTCGTTGGCGGCTTTCTTGTAGCCTTCGACCCCAGCGCTCTTGATCTGGTCGCTCATGCGGTCGGCCGCACTGACCAGGATGGCCACCAGCCGACGCGACGCCGCGCGCTCCATCGCGCGTTCGATATAGAGGCTTTTCTCGCGCGAGGCCAAGGTCAGCAAGCCCACCTGCATCCGCTGCGCCTTGGACAGCTGGACGTCCTGCTCCTCCTCCGGCTTGGCCAAATCGAATTGCTGGGCCGCCTTCTCGTCCATGCCGCTGCTTCTGGCGAACTCGGCGATCTGCTCACGCAGGCTGGAATGGGACATGGCCACGACGCGCTCGCGCAACGCGGCCTCGATCGGGTCCAACTTATCCAAGCCCAGAAGGCGTAGAAGCGGCCGCAAGGTCGGCGCGCTCACGAACAGAGTGAACAGGACGAAACCGATAGCCAAGATGGCCACGAAGCGCCGCGTCTCCTCCGGCAAGGCCTGGTTTTCCGCGACGGCCAGGGCCAGCGCCATGGTGACCGCGCCGCGCAGACCGCCCCACAGGATGACTGCCTTGTAGCGGCTGTCCACGGGCTCCACGAGGCCCAAGGCCGCCAAGCCCGGCAGCAACCCATAGAGCACGATGGCGCGTGCCGTGATCGCGCCCGCGATGAGCACACCGATCAGCCCCAAGTCGCTCCAATGCAGATGCGACAATTCGTGACCCGCGGCGATCGCGGCCAACAGGAAGATGAGAGATGCCGCCCAGAATTCCAGGTGATGCCAAACCTCTTTCAGTGTCTTCCAATTGTCGGGCGAAAGACGCACAGGCCCATAGGCGGCAACGGTCAGCGAGGCGACCGCGACAGCGACCACGCCTGACACGTGCAAATAACGCTCGCCCAATATGAACGACAGATAAGCCAGCGCGATGGTGATGGTGATCTCGGCGCCCAGTTCGCCGTCGAGCCGTTTGATCATCCAGAAAGCGATTCGGGCGAAGACGTAGCCAACGACGGCGCCGCCGATGAAATCTTCCAGAAACTTCAAGGTGGCCGAGCCGCCGCCCACCTCCTGCTGCCCGGTCAGGATGCCGACCACGATGGCAAAGATGGCGATGGCGGCCGCGTCGTTCAGCAGGCTTTCGCCCTGGACCAGGATGGTCAACCGCCGCGGCGCGCCCAATTCGCGGAACACGGCGATGACGGCGGCGGGGTCGGTGGTCGCGATCACGGCGCCCAACAGCACGCAAGTCGCCAGATCGACGCCCGACACCTGGTGCAAGGCGAAACCGACCAGACCCGCGCAGACCAGCACCGCGACGACGGCCAGCAGCAGGACCGCCCAGACCTCGTCGAGCATGCGGCGGACGTCGACAGTCAGGCCAGCGGTGAACAGGAGCGCCGGCAGGAAAACATAAAGCAGCACCTCCGCGTCCAGACGGAAGCGGTCGTAGGTCCGCAACGCGTCGTCTACCTCGTCCGTGCCGGTACCCGAGCCAACGACGATGGTCACGATACCGACCGCCATGCCCAGGGCGGCCAGAAGCACCGCGTGCGGGATGCGCAGCCGGTCGGCCACGGGCACCAGCATGCTGGCGGCCGCGAGAAGGACCATGATGGCGATGATGGTGATGGCGATCTGTTCCACGGCCCCTACCTGCCTTCGCTTCCTCGGACCAGACGAACGCCCGCCGCCGCGAGATCGCGTGCGAACGCGCCGTCCATAAAATACCGATACTCCCCCTCGCGCGGCCCCGTGACCGGGTCGACCGCGCGCAGCGCATCGTCGACCAGCCCCGGGTGGCACGCGATCATCATGCCCGGGACCGGCCGTTCAAGGTAGCGGGGAAAAAGGAGCGGATACGATTCCCGGGGGGAGAAATCCCGCACGCCGCGGAAGACGCTGTTGCCGGCCACACCCGCTGCCCGCCCCTGCCTTCGCAGGCCCATACCCATCAGGCTGATGGCTGCCGCGCGCGCGACGGCCACGCCGCGCCGGAGGATCGCGGGCAAGGGCTCCGTGGCATAGCGGAGATATGCGCCCATGCCGCGCGCGCGCGCGACCACCAGGTCGCGCACCATGGGCAGTTGATGAACATGCTGATGGCCGTCCAGGAACATGGGCGGCGCGCCGAAGACGGACGAGAAGCGGGCGATCTGACGGTCGATCTCGGCCGCAATCTCGCCGCGATCGAGGCGCCCCATGTACGCCGCCGCCGTCAGCCGCCCCAGTCTCGGCAACACGCCCGCGGGCGCGGTGCGGGGCATGGCTCCCAGCGGCGGCTGATCGGTGAGGGTGATATGAAGCCCGCAGTCCGCCAGGCCGGCCAAGGGCCGCAACGCGGCCCCTTCTTCCGGCCACCACGCCCCTGCCGTCATGCAGCCGGTCGCCGTCAGGACCCGTCGCGCGATCAAGTCGCGGATCGCGCGGCTCACGCCGGGCGCGATG
>JBFXED010000017.1:0-84396 GCA_050180485.1 Alphaproteobacteria bacterium
GCTCCTCCAGCCGCTTGGAACCGACGCGGCGGATGGCCAGGAACATCTCGAAGGGATTGTTGGTGTCGATGCCGGCCTCGGCGAAGCCGTTGAGCAGATTGTCCTTGAAGACATGACCGCCGGCCACGATCTGGTCCGCGACGGCCTCGATCTCGGTATCGTCGCTGAGCGCGTGAAGCGGCTCCTCCAGCTCGATCAGCTTGTTGGCGAAGATGTGGACGTCGACGATCTCGTCGATGTCCGGGATGCGCTCGGCCTCGGTCACCGGCACCGGATTGACCGCGTGGCCGGAGGGACGCGTGCGCTGGCCGTAGGCATCGAGACGCAGATAGCTGGCCAGCGCCGCGAAATTGCCCGCGTGGCTCGGCCCGTACATGGTGGTCGCACCATAGACCATGGTGCCCGGCGCGGCCGAGACGCGCTGCGCCGCGCGCTGGAACGCGAGGCGCGTATAGGGGCGCGAGAAGGTGTTGCCGAAACAGTGCGAGACGTGTCCGCCGCATAGATGATCGACGATATGGGTCTCGACCATGATGGCGCCCAGCGAGCAGGCCAGGTCGGTGAACATGGAGGCGAAGCCATCGTCCAGGTTCGAGTGAACCAGCACCTCGACCGGCTGCGCGGCCGTCAGTCCGATCGCCTTGAGCAGTTCAGCGGTGGTGAAGACGTCGTCATCCCAGTGCGGCTGACGGAAGGCGAAATACTGGCCCAGATTGCCGATCGAGGTGGAACCGGACAGAAGCGCGCCGATGGTGTTCTCGAAGCCGGCCGGCGTACCCATGACGAAATCGCCATAGTGCGGCGACATCGGCGCCATGGCGGTCATGGCGCTCCAATCCTCGACCTCCTGCATGATCAGGCCGGTGCCGCGCGGCATGTTCTTCCGTTGGTCGCGCGGGTAACCCATGCTCCAGTCCAGGCAAACGCCGCAGCGATCGACCCGGTAACCGGCCTTGTCGATCCGTTCCCACACCTCGCCGTAGGCGCGGCGGCTCTTGGCCGGGTCGCGGAAGCCGATCTGGGCGTGTGTCATCACCCGCCCGGCGGCGGCCTGCTGGCGCTTGTACGCGGCTTCCGACGGGACACCGTAATGCTTGAGAAACGGCGACGGGCCGACCTGCACGGTTTCGGCCATCTTGCGGCCTTCGGCCAGAAGGGCGGCCGCATCGGGCAATTCGGCTTCGGGGAAGACGGTCGCGCGGTCGAGTTTCGGCGCCATTTCGGTCTCCGATGGCGGGCGAGCGGCGCCCGCGAAGTTGCACTCACCCAATATGCCGAAAAGGGGATATGTATAAAACGGCTAAAAATGAAACGGCGGCGCGGACGGGGCGCTGCGCCCAAACCCGGGAAGTGTGCCGTGAGTGACGACTTCAGCAACCTCGACGCCACGGCGCAGGCTGAACTGGTGCGCGCCGGCCAAGTCACCGCCGACGAACTCACCGAAGCCGCCATCGCCCGTATCGAACGGCTGAACCCGCAGATCAACGCCGTCGTCACCAAGCTCTACGACGAAGCGCGTTCGCTCGTCCGTCGGCGCGGCGCGCGCAACGAGAACGGCAAGGGCCCGTTCGGCGGCGTGCCGTTCCTGCTCAAGGACATCGTCGCGCGCCATGCGCGGGCGCGCTACACGGCTGGCTCGCGGGCGTTGGCCGAATTTGTCGACGAGAAGGACAGCGAGCTGACCATCCGCCTGCGCAACGCGGGCCTCGTCATCCTGGGCAAGACCAACACACCCGAGTTCGGCCTGCTGCCGACGACCGAGCCGCTGTTGTTCGGCCCCACGCGCAACCCTTGGGACCTTACGCGCTCGACCGGCGGCTCCAGCGGGGGCAGCGCGGCCGCCGTCGCCGCGCGCCTCGTGCCCATGGCGCACGCGAATGACGGCGGCGGTTCGATCCGCATTCCCGCCTCCTGCTGCGGCCTGTTCGGCCTCAAGCCCACGCGCGGGCGCAACCCGCTCGGCCCCGACACGATCGACATGCTGGGTCTCGTGGCCGAACACGCCGTGACGATGTCGGTGCGCGACAGCGCCGCCTTGCTGGATGCGACAAGCGGGCCCGACGCGGGCGCCCCCTATTGGGCCGCGCCGCCCGCGCGCCCGTTCCGGGACGAGGTCGGCGCCGATCCTGACCGCTTACGCATCGCGCTCTCGACCAAGGCGCCGGCCGGCACTCCGGTCCATCCCGATTGCGTCGCGGCGGCGGAAGACGCGGCGAAGCTCTGCGCTTCCCTCGGCCACGAGGTGATCGAGGGCGCGCCGCGCATCGACGGCCCAATGCTCTACGACGCCTTCGTGCAGCTTTGGGGCGCCAGTTGCGCCTGGCAGGTCGAGACCATGGCCAAGCGCGTCGGCGCGGATCGCGCGCGCGCGGGTGTCGAGCCCTTCACCTGGGCGCTGCACGAACACGGCAAGCACGCCAGCGCCATCGACTTCATGAACGCCAATGCCTTCCTGCAGCGCACCGCGCGCGAGGTCGGGCGTTTCTTCCAAGGCGTCGATCTGTGGCTGACGCCGACGCTCGGCCACCCGCCCCCGCCGCTCGGGCATTTCGACGTGAACAGCGAGGATGCCGAGGCCGTGCTGCGCCGCTCGGCGGAATTCGTGCCCTTCACGCCGATCGCCAACGTGACCGGCCAGCCCGCCATGTCGGTACCGCTTTCCTGGAACGCGGAGGGCCTGCCCATCGGCGTGCATTTCCAGGGGCGTTACGGCGAGGAGGCCACGCTGTACCGCCTCGCCGCGCAGCTCGAGGCCGCGCGACCCTGGGCGGACAGGAAGCCACCCGTCTCGGCGTGAGCTACAGCTTCGGCGGCATCTGCCCATCGCGGCGCAAGGCGTGCCGGTCCTGCCAGCGGTAGAGCGGCCCCGCGACGGTCGGCGTCATGAAGGACAGGATGCGCCGGCCGAACAGCGGCTTGGGATCGAGGAACGGCAGCGGCAGATCGGCTTCGGCGATATCGCCCGCGGCCCAGCCGGCCAGCGATTTGCCGAGCGCCGTGCAGGTGGGCACGCCGCGGCCCGAGAAGCCCAGCGCCGCCACCACGCCGGGCGCCGGGCGGAAGAATTTCGGGATCATCTCCGGCACCATGTCGACATAGCCGTGCCAGAGCCAGCGCCACTTGGGCTCGCCGATCTGCGGAAACAGGTCGCGCACGCGCCGCTGGATCAGCGCGAAGGTGCGCGCGTTGTCCAAGCCGCGGCTCCAGTTGACCACGCTGCCCGTCACCAGGCGGCCGTCCTTGTCCAGCTTGTAGTACTGGGTGTCCTTGCGCGCATCGATCAGGTTGTTGTTGCCAGGCAGGACGCTGCGCCGAACATTTTCGGTCAGCGGCTCGGTCGCCACGTTAAACGCGGTCAGGCGGAAGAACGTCTTGCCAAGATCGGGCCAGAAATCGCCGGTGAAGGCGTTGGTGCCGATCACGACCTTGCCGGCGGTGACGGAGCCGCGTTCTGTCTCGACGCGCCACTCGGCGCCATCAGGCACCACACGCACGACGCGCGTGCCGGTATGGATAACGGCACCTTCCTTCAGCGCGGCGCGCGCCAGGCCGCGCGCATAGCCGAGCGGATTAAGATGCCCGCCCTCGGGGTGGAACCAGCCGCCGGCATAGCGGTCGGAGCCGATCAGCGCGGCGGCCTCGCCCTTGTCGAGCATGCGCACGTTCTTGCCGAGCGCCGCATAGGAGGCGCAGACGCTTTCCTGAGCCTTTAACGCGGCGCGCGTGTGGGCGGGATAGATCAGCCCGTTCTGAACAGCCTCGCACTCCATGCCGTATTCGCGGATAAGACCGAAGACCAGGTTGGCCGCGTCGGCCTGCAGCCGCACCATGCGCGGGCCGTAGACCGGCCCCCATTGGGCGACCACTTCCTCGGGCGTGTGATGCAGGAACGTCGGCGAGCAATGGCTCGCGTTGCGGCCCGAGGCGCCATAGCCCGCCTCCTCGGCCTCCAACACGACGGCCTTCACACCACGCTTGGCCAAGTGAAGCGCGGTCGACAGGCCGGTATAGCCGCCGCCGATCACCGCCACGTCGGCCGCGACGGCGCCCTCCAGCGGATGCGTCTCTGGCGCGGGCGCCGCCGTGTCGTACCAGAGCGAGCGTTCAAGCGGATGGATTTTCATGGCCCGATCCTCCCTGCCCGGCGCGTACGGGGCAAGGGCGGAATCCGGTTTCACGGCGGCCTGCCCGCCCCCTATCATGCCGGCGCAATGAATCGATCCTCGGGGGCGCCATGATCCGCAATCCGATTCCCTGGCCGAACGGCGCGCGCTGCGCCGTCTGCTTCAGCTTCGACGTGGACGCCGATTCGACGATCCACCACGGTTTCCCCAAGGACGCCGACAACCGGCTGCACTCGACCTCTCTCCTTCGCTACGACACCGAGATCGGCGTGCCGCGCATCGTCGACATCCTCGACCGGCACCAACTGCCCGGCACCTTCTTCGTGCCCGGCTGGGTGATCGAGCGTTATCCCGCCGCCGTCGAGACGATCCTCAAGAGCGGGCATGAGCTCGGCCATCACGGCTATCTGCATCACAACCCGGTCGAGCTGAGCGCGGCGGAAGAAGAGGACGCCATCGGACGCGGCATCGAAGCCGTGGTGAAAGCCTCGGGCAAGCGGCCGCGCGGCTATCGCGCTCCGTCCTGGGGCGTCTCGCGCAACACGATCCGCTTCCTGATCGAGGAAGGCTTCGATTACGAATCCTCGCTGTTCGGCGACGATATCCCCTATCTCCTGACCTATAGCGGCAACCGCACGCTGGTCGAGATCCCGACCCCTCACGGCCTCGACGATTGGCCGCACTACATGAACTGGCGCGACTTCAATTACATGCTGCCGGTCTCCTCGCCCGCCCGCGCGCACGAGGTGTTCCGCGCCGAGTTCGACGCGGCCTGGACGCATGGCGGATTGTGGGTCTCGGTCTGGCATCCGCCGGTGAGCGGACGGCTGGCGCGCGCCATGGCGATCGAAGACCTGATCGCCCATATGCGCAGCCGCGGCCATGTCTGGTTCGCGACCTTGGAAGAAATCTCCGCCCATGTGCGCAGCGTGATCGCCTCGGGCGCCTGGAAGCCGCGCATCGACACGCTGCCCTATTACGACCGGCCGATCCCCGAGCTGATGCCGACCGGCAAGCCGCGCCTGCGCAAGAAGGCCGGGCCGAAGAAAGCCAAGACGAAGCGCCGCAAATGAAGCACAAGCACGCGCGCCTCGACGAGGTGGTGGATCACTGGCTGGGCCCGTGCGACGGCGCCGGCCGTTATCCGTGGCAGGAGAAATGGTTCAAGGTCGTGCCGGAGTTCGACGCCGAATTGCGCGCCAAGTTCCTGGCCCACCACGAGGAAGCCGCCGCCGGCCATTACGACGACGTGGCCGATGCGCCGTACCGTGCGCTGGGCCTCCTGATCCTCCTGGACCAGATTCCGCGCAACATCTTCCGCGGCACGCCGCGCATGTATGCGACCGACGCCAAGGCGCTGGCCGTGGCCGAACGCGCCGTCGGACACGGCTTCGATATGCGCGTTCACCACGTGCCGCGCACATTCTTCTATACGCCGTTCGAGCACAGCGAAGACATGGCGGTGCAACGCCGCTCGCTGGAGCTGGTGCTGCGCCGGAACGAAAGCCCTCGCTACGACGATTCGCTTTACGTCATCAAGCGCCATGCCGAGATCGTTGAGCGGTTTGGGCGTTTCCCCCACCGCAATGCCATTCTAGGGCGCGTCAGCACACCCGAGGAGATCGAGTTTCTGAAGGAGAAGGACTCGTCCTTTTGAGCAACGCCGGAAGAGCGGTGGCAAATTTGTGCTAAATCAATGACGGCCTGGGCAGTCGAAGAGATAGCAACTGATTTTGGCCGGTGAGCAGCGATATGAATTTTTGGCGGGGGCTAGTGTTATTCGTCGCGATCGCGGCCATGGGCGGCGGTGCGTTCGTGGTATGGCAGCGTTGGGGCAACAACGACGAAACGCCCGGCATCGTCTCGGGCAATGGGCGAATCGAAGGTAAGGAGATCCATGTCGCAACCAAGTTTCCCGGTCGCATCGACGAGATTTTCGTAAAGGAAGGCGACGACGTCGTTGCGGGTCAGCCACTTGCCCGGTTCGATGCGCGTGCCCTCCGCGCGAGCCTTGCCCAGGTCAAGGCGCAGTTAAACCGCGCGACGCATCATGTGACAGAGGCCACCCAGGAGATCGACCGAAGGCGCAATGACCTGGAACTGGCCGAGATCGAACTCGGCCGATCGAAGACGCTTTACGAACGCGGCTACGCCACGCGCGAGCGCCTGGATCGCGACCGGTTTCGCCGGGAAGTCAACCTGACATTCCTGAACGCAGCCCGGGCCGCCCTCGAAGCCACGAAGACAGAAATCGTCGAATTGACCGCGCGGGTCGAGGAAATCCAGGCCAACCTGTCCGACACGATTCTTTATGCGCCGACCAAAGGGCGGGTTCTCTATCGCCTGGCCGAGCCCGGCGAGGTACTGGCCGCGGGCGGCAAAGTCGTGGTGATGATCGACCTCGACGATCTTTACATGACGATCTATCTGCCCGAGCGCGCCGCGGGACGTGTCCGAATCCGGGACGAAGCCCAGATTCGCCTCGACGCCATCCCGAACAAACCGGTCAGCGCTTACGTCTCCTACATTTCGGCGGAAGCGGAATTCACCCCCAAAGAGGTCGAAACGACAGAGGAACGCCAAAAACTCGTTTTCCGCCTGAAATTGCAGGTGCTCGACAACCGCGACCGCATGGTCAAACCCGGCATGCCCGGCGTCGGATTCGTGCGCGTCGAGCCGGATGCGCCGTGGCCGGTCAAAAAACCGTGAACGGCCGGCCGCTCGTCGCGATCGCCGGGCTGAGCCATCGCTACGGCACGATTCCCGCGCTCCAGCCGATCGACCTGGAAATCGCCGAAGCCACGACGGTCGGACTGGTCGGCCCGGACGGCGTGGGAAAATCGTCGCTTCTCGCGCTCATCGCGGGCGTCAAGCGGATCCAAAGCGGCTCCCTCCAGGTGCTGGGCGGCGACATGCGCGACGCCGGACATCGGCGGCTCGTCTGCGCGCGCCTTGCCTATATGCCGCAAGGGCTGGGACAGAACCTGTACGGCGAACTGTCCGTCGCCGAGAACGTCGATTTCTTCGCGCGCCTGTTCGGGCTTCAGCCGGCCGAAGCGGCCGCGCGCGCCGAACGGCTTTTGAAGACCACCGGCCTGGCACCCTTCGCGCATCGGCGCGCTAAGCAGCTTTCCGGTGGCATGAAGCAGAAACTGGGCCTGTGCTGCGCTCTCATCCACGATCCCGCGCTTCTCATCCTCGACGAACCCACGACCGGCATCGATCCCCTGTCGCGCCGGCAATTCTGGGACCTCATCCGCGATCTCAAGCGCGCTTCTCCCGCGATGACGGTGCTGGTCGCCACCGCCTATATGGAGGAAGCGGCCCATTTCGACCGCATCGTCATGATGGACGAAGGGGCGATCCTGGCGGACGGCTCGCTCGACGGAATCCTGGCGCGCACGAAAGCCGCCAGCCTCGACGACGCCTATGTCGCGCTGCTGCCGCCAGCCAAGCGGCCCGAAGCATGGGCGGCCGAGAACCTTCCGCCACCGCATGCCAACCACGACATCGCCATCGAGGCCAGGAACCTGACGCGCAGGTTCGGCCGGTTCGTCGCCGTGGAACGGGCCAGCTTCCAGATCGGGCGCGGCGAGATCTTCGGTTTCGTCGGCCCGAACGGGTGCGGCAAGACGACGACCATGAAAATGTTGACCGGCCTTCTGCCGCCCAGCGAGGGCGAGGCCAGCCTGTTCGGCGCGGACGCCGCGCACGGCGGCATCGCCCAGCGGCGGCGCCTGGGCTATATGTCGCAGGCCTTCTCGCTTTACGGCGAGCTTTCCGTCGAGCGGAACCTGTGGTTGCACGGCCGCCTCTTCGACATGCCCGCGCAGCGGATCCGAGAACGCGTCGCCGCGCTGTCGAGCGAGTTCGGCCTGGGCGACGTCCTGCAGCAGCGCGCGGAATCCCTTCCCCTTGGTCTGCGTCAGCGCCTGTCCCTGGCGGTCGCCCTGATCCATGAGCCCGAACTGCTCGTGCTCGACGAGCCGACCTCCGGCGTCGATCCGGTCGCACGCAACCGCTTCTGGCAATCCATCGTCGCGCTTTCCCGGGAAAAGGGCGTGACAATCTTCGTCTCGACGCACTACCTGGCGGAAGCCAGGCGGTGCGACCGCATCGCCTTGATGAACGCGGGGCGCGTGCTGGCCATTGCCTCGCCGGACGAGCTGATGCGATCGGCGGGCACCGAGTCCATCGAGGATGCGTTCATCACGCTGATCCAGCGTGACATCGCGAGCGTCGAACGGAGCGCCGCTTGAGCCCGCGACGGCTTTGGGCGCTTATCCGTCGCGAATCGCTCGAGGTCTGGCGCGATCCCTTCAGGCTTTGCTCCGCGCTCGCGGTACCGGCGGTGATGATGACCGTGTTCAGCCTCGGACTCACGCTCGATGTAGAAAACCTGACTTACGCCACATTCGACCGCGATCGCTCGCCAGCGAGCCGCACCTATCTTGAGGGGTTTGCCCACTCCCGCTACTTCTCGGACGTCGGTTCCGTGTCGTCCGACGCCGAATTGGAAAGAAGATTCGCCGCGGGCGAATTGCGCTTCGCGATCGAGGTGCCGCCAAACTTCGGACGCGACCTCGTTTCTCAGCGAAATCCGCAAGTGGCGTATTGGATCGACGGGACGATGCCGTTCCGCGCGGAGACCATCCGCGGGTACATCCAGGCCATGAATGTCGACCAGGCGCGTCGCTATGCGCGGGAAAATCTCGGGGTCGACGCCCTGTATTCATCAACGGATCTTCGCACGCGGTATTGGTTCAATCAGGATCTCCGAAGCAAATTCGCATTCATTCCAGGCATCTTGGCCATGGTGTTGGCTCTATCGCCCGCAATGCTGACAGCGGTGGCGGTGGTTCGTGAAAAGGAACTGGGGTCAATCACCAATCTTTACGCCACGCCGACTGGCCGGATCGAGTTCCTGCTCGGAAAGCAGCTTCCCTATGTCGCGATCAGCATGGTCAATTTCGGCATCCTGACCGCGATGACCATCTATGGGTTCGGCGTTCCGCTGAAGGGCGATCTTCTCACCCTGGCTTTTGGCGCCGCTCTATACGTTTTCGTCACGACTGGCATCGGCCTGCTCGTGTCGTCATTCACGCGTACGCAGCTTGCGGCCCTTCTCATATCGCTGATCGTCACCGTCGTTCCATCGTTCCTCTATTCCGGGTTGATGACTCCGATAAGCAGTCTCGTCGGTGGCGCGGCGTGGGTCGCCCGCGGTTTCCCGGCGGCCTATTTCCTCAACATCGCCGTAGGCTGCTTCACAAAAGACCTATCGTTTAGCGACCTATGGCTTAACTACGCCGTGCTCGCATGTATGGCGATCATCGTAATGACCGCCAGCATAGCGCTGCTGCGCAAACAGGATCGTTGAGCCATGACCGGCCCTTGGAGTCGGGTCTTCCATCTCGGCATCAAGGAACTGCTCGTGCTGGGGCGCGACATCACGCTCCTGCTCTTTATCGGCTATGGATTCACGATCGACATCAAAAATGCCGCAGAAGGAATGTCTCTGGAACTGCGCAATGCCGCCATCGCAATCGTGGATGAAGACAAGTCCCCGCTCTCCAAGCGCATCGCCATGGCGTTCCGGCCGCCTCATTTCCGGCCGCCCGACCTCATCCCTTATCGGGATATCGATCGCGCGCTCGACCACGGCACGTACAGCTTCGTCCTCGTCATCCCAGAGGATTTTCAGTCCGACTTCACGGCCCGGCGCATGTCGGAGCTCCAACTCAATGTCGACGCCACCGCCGTCAATCAGGCATACATCGGAGCGGGTTATATTCGTAACATCGTCGGGGAGGAGCTTGTTCGCTACGAGAAGTACGAAAAAGAAGACGTGGCTTCGAACTTGCCGATCGATGTTCGAGTCCGCGTTCTGTACAACCAGAATCTGACAAGCGAGTGGTACAATGCTTTCATCCGCCTCCTGCTGGTCGTCACGCAGATAGCGTTCCTCTTGCCCGCGGCCGCACTGCTTCGGGAAAAGGAGCACGGCACGATCGAACACCTCCTGGTGATGCCATTAGGCTCCGGGGAGATCATGTTGTCCAAGATTTGGCCGACGAGTCTTGTCGTCATGATCGCCGCGGCCCTCTCTCTGCATGGCGTCGTCATAGGTTTCTTCGGGGTGCCGTTTCGAGGGTCCGAACCCCTCTTTTTCTTCGGAACCTTCATCTATTTGTTCGCCATCACCGCCATCGGAATCATGTTGGCGACGTTCACGCGAAGCATTCAGCAATTGTCGCTTTTAGCCATGTTGGTTCTGGTTCCGCTGATGTTTCTGTCAGGGACTTACACTCCAGTGGAGTCCATGCCGGATTCGATTCGCTGGCTGACGACGATCTCGCCGGTGCGCTATTACGTCGAATTCGCCGTGTCCGTCGCATTTCGAGGCGCCGGGCTCGACGTCCTTTGGCCCAAACTGATCGCGCTCGCCGCTATCGGCACTGTATTATTCCTGGGCTCCATGCTGCGCTTCCGCATCCATTTTGGAGCCGCTCGCTGACGCCATTTCTATGGGCGCAGCGGAATCCCCGCGTCTTCCTCGGCCATGCGGACGGGCGATAGGCAGTCGGCATCGTCGCCATAGCGCTCGCGCGCCTTTTCCATTGTGGCCTGCACGAACTTCGCCAGCGGCAGCGGCACGTTTTCCTTATCGGCCAACTGCGTCGTCAGCAGCATGTCCTTGCAGGCATGGGCGATCGGGAAGGTCGTGTTGTAGACGCCTTCCAGGATCTTGGGCGAATCGGCGTCGGCCACGAAGCTGGCGCCGTAACTGGCCTGGATAGCCTCAAGCAAAGCGGGCAGATCGAGCCCGGCCTTCTTGCCCAGCATCAAACCCTCGCCCAGCGCCTGCTCGTGCACGAAGCACAGCATGTTGGTGATCAGCTTGGCCGTCATGGCGCTGCCGAGCGGCCCGAGAAAGATCAACTTCTCGCCGATGTCGCCCAGCACCTTGCGCCGCGCCTCGAACACCGATTTCTCGCCCGAAACGAAGATGGTGATCTTGCCCTTGTAGGCATTCTTCACCCCGCCGGTGACCGGACATTCCAGCGCCGTGCCGCCGCGACGCGCCACCTCCTCGGCATGGCGTTTGAGCTGGTTGATCAAGGTCGTGCTCATCTCGCACCAGGTGGCGCCGGGGCGCAACCCCGCCAGCACGCCGTCCATCCCCTCCATCACCGCCCGCACATGGGCGGGGCCAGGCAGCGAGGTGATCACCACATCGGCCTGCCGCGCCGCCTCCTTGGGGCTGGACGCCCATGTGGCACCCTTGGCCAAGAGCGGCTCGGCCTTTTCGCGCACCAGATCGTGGATCACGAGTTGGTGGCCTTTGGCGACAAGCTGCTGGGCCATGGGGAAACCGATGTTCCCCACCCCAATGAAAGCGATGGTCATACGCCTAACTCTCCGTCCGGCCGGTCAGGCCAGAAGCTCCTCTTCGAAGGGGAATTTATCCAGCGGGATGCAGCCGTCCTTGGTCACCAGCACTTGGCGTTCCAACTTCACGCCTTCCGTGCCGCCTTCCGCGCCGACATAAGCCTCGACGCAGAGGGTCATGTTCTCCTGCAACTCGCCGTCATAGCCGTAGGTCGGGAAATCGACCTGATAGGGGATGCCCGGCCACTCGTCGCACATGCCGATGCCGTGCATGATGAAGGGATAGCGATTGGCGACATACTTCTTGGCGGGCTTGAAGGCCTTCTTGGCGAGATCGCGGAATGACGCGCCGGCCTTCACCAGTTCGATGTTGTGGTGCACTTCCTCATAGGCCAGGCGGTAAAGCTCGCGCTGCGCCTTGGTCGGCTTGCCGGGGTGGCACAGGAACGTGCGCGAGATATCGGCGCAATATCCCAAAGGCCCGACCATGTCGGTGTCGAACGCCACCAGCTCGTTGGGGCGGATGATGCGGTCCGAGGATTCCTGCTGCCAGGGATTGACCCGGTCGCCCGCCGACATGAGGCGCGCGTCGATCCATTCGCCGCCCATGGCGATGTTGTTGCCGTAGAGGATCGACCACAGCTCGTTCTCGGTCATGCCGGGGCGCAGCGCGGCGCGCATGTCGGCCATGCCGGCCTCGGCAACCGCCAGCGCGTAGTTCATGCACTGGACTTCCTCGGCGCTCTTGATCGCGCGGGCGCGCTCCAGCGGCTCCTGCGCGATGAAGGTCTTGTAGCCCTTGTCCGCCAGGGCGCCCGGCATGCGCGGATCGCACTTGTCGATCGCGATGCGCTTGTTGCCCTTACAGTGCTTCTTGCACAGGTCGGTGATCTGGGTGACCCAATTGCGCACCATGTCGTCCAGGCGCGAACCGACGAAGAAGAAGTTGGTCATGATCATCGGCCGGATTTCGTCGATCGTCTCCAGCCCCGCGCCCACCGGACGGTAGGTGTCGCCCTCGAACAGGATGACCGGACCGTCCACGGGGACGAACAGATACCGGCTCGGGAAATGGAAGATGAAGGCCGAGTGATTTCGGCTGCCGGTCGCGTAGCGGATGTTGATCGGGTCGAACAGGACCGCGGCGCCGTAATCCAGCCGCTTCAGCTCGTCGCGCACGCGCTGGAGGCGGTAGGCACGCATCTTGACCATGTCGAGACGGGCTTCGGTGTCCGACAGGGTGATGACCGGCGTGCGCGAGGCCGCGCGCGCCATCGCGGCCGAATCGACCGGCCGGGCCGTTTTCTTCGCCATGATGTCCCTCCCCTAATGCCGGCCATCGCCGCCGGTCGCTCATGTTCCACCTTCGCGGCTTGGCCTTTCAAGGCCAATGCACGACAATCGCCAGGCAATTCACCGGGCCATGACATGGAAAACTTCATCCGCATCTACGACCGGGCGCTGACGCCCGAGTTCTGCCGCGACGTGATCGCGCGCTTCGAGAAGGACGAGCGCAAGTTTCCCGGCACCATGAACGCCTTTCACGGCAACGTGGTCGAAAAGGGTAAAACCACGCTGGAGCTCGGCATCGCCACCACGCCGGGCTGGGCGGACGTGGACAACCGCCTGCGCCAGTCCCTGATGGAGTATTTCCCGAAATACCGCGAGGCCGTGAAATTCCTGGCCGGCAGCGAGCACAAGAGCATCGACGTCGAGAATCTGCGGGTGAAGAAATACCCACCCGGCGGTAGCTTCGAATGGCATATCGACAATTCGAGCCCGCAGACGCGCGAGCGCGTGCTGGCCGCGCAGTGGTACTTCAACACGGTGGCCGAGGGTGGCCGCACGGAGTTCGAGGTTCAGGGCGAGGCCATCGATGCCGTCGAGGGACGGCTGGTGTTCTTTCCCGTGACGTGGATTCACCGTCACCGCGGCGCGCCCACGATCAGCGGTCCGAAATACATCGCCACCACATTCCTGCACCGGGCGTGGAATTAGAGCGTAACCCTCTCCCCGACGAGGGAGAGGGTGGGCGTGTCAGCGCCCGGGTGAGGGGGAAAAAATTTCTTAAGCCACCCCCTCCCCTATCCCCTCCCTCGTTGGGGAGGGGGATCGAAGGAACGAAAAGTTACCCTCACATCCGGATGCGTTCGCCCTTCGGATCGTAAAGCGGCTTCAGCGAGACGCGCGCCGGATGGATTTCGGTCGCGATCTCGATCTCGTAGCGTCCCGATTCGACGAACGCGTTGTCGACGCCTTCCTTACGCTCCAGATAACCCATGCCGACGGCGCGGCCGAGCGTGTGGCCATAGCTCCCCGAGGTGATGCGCCCCACCACCTTGCCGTCGCGCAGGATCGGCTCGTTGTGGAACAGGAGCGGCTCCGGCTTCTCCATGACGATCTGGACCAGGCGGCGCGTCAGCGTCTTGCCGCGCTGGGCCTCGACCGCCGCGCGGCCGATGAAATCGACATTCTTCTTCCACGACACCGCAAAGCCGAGACCGGCCTCCAGCGGCGTGTCGCCCGGCGAGATGTCGTGACCCCAGTGGCGGTAGCCCTTCTCGCTGCGCAGGGAATCGAGCGCGTGGTAACCGGCCAGCTTAAGGCCCAGCCCCTGCCCCGCCTTCTCGATCAGGTCGAAGACGTCCTGCATGAACTCGGTCGGGACATACAGCTCCCACCCCAACTCGCCCACATAGGTGACGCGGAAGGCGTGCGCCTTGCCGTAGCCGATCTCGATCTCCTGTGCCGTGCCGAAGGGGAATGCTTCGTTGGAGAGATCGGCCGTCGTGACCTTCTGCAACAATTCGCGCGAGCGCGGCCCCATGACCGACAGCACGCCGAAACCCGAGGTCACGTCGACGGCGGCGACGCGCGCATCGGGCGACAGATTGTCCTTGATCCAGGCCAGGTCGCGCACCTGGCAGGCCGCAGCTGTCACCGCCATGAAGCGGTTCTCGGCCAGGCGCGTGATGGTCAGGTCCGATTCGATGCCGCCGCGTTTGTTGAGAAGCTGGGTGTAGACGATCTTGCCGACCGGCACTTCCATGTCGTTGGCCGCGATGCGCTGCAGCTCGCGCGCGGCGTCCGGCCCCTCGATCATGAACTTGGCGAAGGATGACAGGTCGAACATCCCGACCCGCTCGCGCACCGCGCGATGTTCCTCGGCCACATGCGGGAACCAGTTCTGCCGCCCGTAGGAATATTCATAGACCGGCTTCACACCCTGGGGCGCATACCAGTTGGCGCGCTCCCACCCCGCCGTCTCGCCGAAGCAGGCGTTGCGCGCGGCCAGGCGGTCGTGCAGCACGGTCTTGCGCACCGGCCGCGCCGATTCGACCTGCCGGTAGGGCCAATGCATCGCGTAGAGCAGGCCAAGGCTTTCGCCGATCCGCTCATGCAGGAATTTCTTGTTGGTCTGGAAGCGCGCGAAGCGGCGGATGTCCATTTCGGACAGGTCCATCTGCGGCTCGTCGGCCACGATCCATTCGGCCAGCGCCTTGCCCACGCCGGCGCCCGACAGGATGCCCTGGGTGTTGAAACCGGTGGCGACGTAGAACTTCCGGATCTCGGGCGCCTCGCCCACGATGAAGCGGTTGTCGGGCGTGAAGCTTTCCGGACCGTTCATGAAATGGCGGATCTGCGCGTCGCGCAGGCGCGGCACCAGGTCCATGGCGTTGGACATGGGGCGTTCGAAATGCTCCCAATCCTCGGGCAGTTCGCCGAACTCGAACTTGGCCGGCAGCTTGTCCATCGGGAGCGGCTTGCCCTCGGGCTCGATGGCGCCGACGACGAACTTGCCCGCGTCTTCCTTGATATAGGCATAGCCGTCGGTGTCGCGGATGACGGGCAAGCCGGTCTTCACGCCCTCCATCGGCATCGTCGTCACATACATATGCTCGGACGCATAGAGCGGCACGTTGACGCCCACCTTGGCGCCGAGGTCGCGCGACCAGATGCCGCCGCACAGCACGACGGCCTCGCAGCCGATGCGGCCAGACTCGGTGTTCACCGCGGCGACCTGGCCATTCTTCACCTCGACACCGGTGACGGACGTTTTCTCGAAGATGTGGACACCGCCGGTGCGCGCACCCTTGGCCAGGGCCATCACCGTGCCGACGGGATCGGTCTGGCCGTCGCCGGGAATGAACAGCGCGCCCACGATCTGGCTCGTATCGACCATCGGGTGATATTTCGACACCTCGTTGGGCGACAGGACATGGGCATCGACATTGAAGTAGCGGCCGAGCGAGGCCAGGCGCTTGATCTCGATCCAGCGGTCCTCGTTGCGCGCGACCGGCAGGCTGCCGACCTGCTTGAAGCCGGTGGCCTGGCCCGTCTCGGCTTCGAGCTGCTTGTAAAGCTTCGCCGTATAGCTGCACAGCTCGGTCAGGACCGCGGTGGTCCGAAGCTGCATGATCAGGCCGGCCGCGTGCCAGCTTGTGCCGCAGGTCAGCGTGCCGCGCTCCAGCAACACCACGTCCTTCACGCCCATCTTGGCCAGGTGATAGGCCACGCTGCAGCCGGCGACGCCGCCGCCGATGATGACGATGCGCGCGTGGGTAGGAAGCTGGTCAGCCATGGGAAAGCCCCTGCGGATATCGAGACGCGCAGCTAACCAGAACAACAACGCCCGGGAAAGACGGCGGCGGTTGGATTCCCCCGCCCGCCTCCTCTACCATCCCTGGATCACGAGGGAGGGAGCGCAACCATGATCGGCAAGAAGACACCCGAGGTCGAAGCCTTTTGGCAGAAGGCGCGCAAGGCGAAGGGCATCCAGACCAACGACTACATCGCCTCGACCTTCGCCGATCCCAAGTTCTCGACCAAGGTCGACTATATCAGCGGCCTGGCCGCGGAGGGCGTGAAGCGCGGCACCTGCCACATGGCGCTGGACTTCGAGGTCACCGGCGTCAAGCGGCGCAATCCGGGCGACTATTGGGTCGTGGTCGACAGCAAGAACACGCCGCTGGCCGTGGTGCGCATCACCAAGGTCGAGGTGAGGCCGTTCAACGAGATCGGCGAAGAGTTCTCCTCTGTCGAGAACGAAGGCGATGGCAGCTTCAAGTATTGGTACGACGGGCATCTCGGGTTCTTCCAGCGCCAGTGCGCGGCCTGGGGCAAGGAATGGCGCATGGATGCGCCCTGCGTCTGCGAATCCTTCGACCTGATCTATAAGCCTTAGCTGGACGCGATCTGTCCGGACGGAGAGGTGCGTTTCCGATGACGAACCTTACGGACCTGCTTGATCCCGCCGATATCGGAGCGGTCTACCGCCCGACCGGCCAATCCCATGGCTTGCCGGGCCGCGCCTATGGCGCCGAGTTCTACGCGCTGGAACAGAAGCGCCTGTTCCCACGCACCTGGTGCGCGGTCGGCTTCGCCTCCGACATTCCCGATCCGGGCGACGCCATGCCCGTGAACCTGGCGGGCTGGCCCTTGATCCTGTCGCGCGGCAAGGACGGCACGGTCCGCGCCTTCCACAATATCTGCCGCCACCGCGCCATGCGCGTGCTGACCGAACCCTGCAAGGGCCGCAATTCCTTCGTCTGCCCGTGGCATGCTTGGACCTACGACACGCAGGGCAAACTCTTGTCCACGCCGCGCATCGCCGGAGAAAGCGGCAACGATCCCGAGTTCGACACCAGCGGCCTGGACCTGAAGCCGGTCAAGATCGGGCAATGGCTCGACATGCTGTTCGTCAACATCGACGGCAACGCGCCGGATTTCGACACCCATATGCGGCCGTTGAACGAGCTTCTCTCCCATTACGATTTCTCGGACCTGCGCCGCTCGGACGAATGGTCGGTCACCTATCCGGGCAACTGGAAGGTCTCGGTCGAAGGCGCGATCGAGGATTACCATTTGCCCTGGGGTCATCCGCAACTGATCAAGGGCGTGCGCCGCTCGGTGCCCGGTCTTCATTCGGCGGCCAACTGCTTCTACGCCAATTCATCCGCGCGCGAGTTCTCCAGCACGCCCGACCCTGGGACGGCCATGGCGCAAGACGCGGGGCTGCGCCAGATCGTCTCGCCCGACAAGGACGGGCTGCTGCGCACCTATTTCATGAGCGTGTTTCCGACCGGCGCGTTCCAGACACGCACCAACCACGTGCTGCAGGGCTTATTCACACCCGACGGGCCGGAAAGCACCAAGGTGCGCTTCGTCCACTACTATCCCGGCAACGCGGCGGACGACCCGAAGCTGGCCCAGGTGCGCGCCGATCTGGTCGCGGAGTGGAAGCTGGTGTTCGAGCAGGACATTCCCTTCGTCCGCTACGTGCACGAGAACTACCAGCGGCGCGACGACGCCGGCATCTCCACACGCGCGGCGCCGTTCTGGGAACGGAACATCCACGCCTTCCAGAAGAACGTCATCGACCTGCTGCGCGACTGACTCCGCCCTCACCCACATGGGCGCGCACGGCGGACAGGAAATTCCGCAGCACGGGCGAATCGTTCTGCTCGTGCCACACCACGGCCTGGTTCATGCGCGCGAGGCGGCTGTCCAGCGGCACAATGGCGATGCGCTGCGGCTTCGTGGGCACCGCGTTCACGCTGATCATCGAAACCCCCACCCCTTCCGCCACCAGATTCTCGACCATGACGGCGTCCAGCACCTCGTGCGCCACGTCGGGCACGAACCCGGCTTCGTCGAACAGACGCGCGACCTGCTGGTAGAAACCGGTCCAGCCGGCGACGGGCGTGAGCACGAACGGATCGGATTTGAGGTCGGCCAGACGAATTGTCCGGCGGCGCGCGAAGCGATGATCGGGCGGCAACAGCGCCACGATGTGTGTCGCGGGCAGGCGCAGTTCGCGCAGCGCGGTCGGGTGGGCCAACAGCGGCGGGCTGAGGAACGCCAGATCGATGGTGCGGTCGGCCACCATCGGCGACAGGTTTGCCGAAACGCCCAGGCGCGATTCGACCTTCACATTCGGGAACTGCCGGTGGAACGCGGCCAAGAGACCCGGCAGGAAGCCGTGCGTGTAATCCACGCTGAAGCCGACCGAGAGATGGCCCGTGTCGCCCGCTTCCGCCAGGCGCGCGCGGGCTGCGGCCTGTTCGGCATGGTGCAGCGCCAGCCGCGCCTCGACCAAGAATTGCCGCCCGGCGGGCGTCAGCTCCGCCCGGCGCTTGCTGCGCCGGATCAGGGTCATGCCGACCTCGGCCTCCAGGTTCTGGATCTGCAGGGTCAATGACGGCTGCGACAAATTGAGGCGCCTTGCCGCGCGGCCGAAATGCAGTTCCTCGGCCATGACGACAAAATGCTTGATGCGGTCGAGCTTCATACGCCGTCCATAAATAGCTGTTCTCTATTATTCTAATAGAAACATTGAAATGGACAATGACGGGGTTAAGGCCTTTAAAATCACCCCGAACCAGGCGCGGAGGACGCGCTTCCATGACGGGATGCACGCGATGACGACAAGTAAGACCTTGGCGGACTTCTTGGACGCCAGCGACATCGAGAAGCTGAACAAGCCGGTCGGCGAGGCCATCGGCCTGCCGGGCCGCGTGTTCGGCGCCGAGTTCTATGCACTGGAGCAGCGCGATTATTTCCCGCGCATCTGGAGCCCGGTCGGCTTCGCCTCGGACATCCCCGACGTGGGCGACGCCAAGCCGGTCGAGCTGGCCGGCTGGCCCATCCTTCTCGTCCGCGGCAAGGACAAAGAGGTGCGCGCGTTCTTGAACGTCTGCCGCCATCGCGCCATGCGGGTCGTCACCGAACCCTGCAAGGGTCGCTCGACCTTCATGTGCCCCTGGCACGCCTTCACCTACGACCTGGAAGGCAAGCTGGTCGCGACCCCCAAGATCGGCGGCGATCGCGCCAACCGCGACCCGTCCTTCAAGATGGAAGAGGTCGACCTGAAGCCGGTGCGCATCGGCCAATGGCTCGACATGATCTTCGTCAACATCGACGGCAAGGCGAAGCCGTTCGAGGAGCACATCCAGCCGCTGAACGATCTGCTGGAACCCTTCTACGACCTGTCCACGCTGAAGCGCGCCGAAAGCTGGTCGACCGTGTACGAAGGCAATTGGAAGGTTGCGGTCGAGACGGTGCTGGACGAGTACCACATCCCCTTCGCGCACCCGCAACTCATCCAGGGCGTGAAGCATAACAACCACGAGAACGCGCACCATGACGGGCTCTTCGTCATGACGTCCAACGCGCGCATCTACAGCGACACGCGCGATTCCGGCACGGCCATGGGCTATCACTTCAACTTCCCGCGCATCCTGAAGGAGAGTGCGCCCGAGCCGCGCAGCCACTTCATCACCATCCTGCCGATCGGCGCGATCCAGACGCGACCCAATCACGCCCTTCTCGGCTTGTTCCTGCCCGACGGGCCGGACAAGACCAACATCGTCTTCGTCCACTACTACCCTGGCGAATCTGCGACGGATCCCGCCTTCAAGCAGGCGCGCGACGAGAACGTGGTGAGCTGGAAGGAAGTCTTCGCCCAGGACGTGCCCTTCGCCATCTACGTCCACAAGAACCACGAGATCCGCGACGCGGCGGGCATCGGCACCCGCATGGCGCCAGCCTGGGAGAAAGGTGTCGCGTCCTTCTACCGCTCAATGATCGAAGTGATGCAGCGCTAGACCATCCCGCGCTTCCCTTTCCATCCCTGGGCTGGCACGGTAGCGGCCCCAAGCGTTGAGACGGGAAGCGACGTGAAGAGCAGGATTCTGACGGTGCTGGCGATGGCCGCCGCCCTGGCCGCGTGCGGCGACAAGAAACCGTATGTGCCGCAAGTCGACATGACCGGCCACACCAAAGGCCAGTACGACTACGACCTCCTCACCTGTCAGGAAAACGCGCGCCAGCAGGACATCGCACCGGGTGTGGTCCTCGGTGCGACAGTCGGCGTAGCGGCCGGAGCCATCGGCGGCAACGCCGCCTTGGGCGCCATGGCCGGTGTCGCCGCCGGCGGCGCGGGCACGTCGGCCTATGACGACATCGCCACCTCCAAGGGCAGCAATCGCATGGTCATCCGCATCCGAGAATGCATGGCCGCCAAGGGCTACACGCTGACCGGTATCGACGCCCAGAATTCGGACGACCCAGGCCCGCCGAAGGATTACAAGGCCGAGCCGGTCGATAACGTCGCGCCGCCCCCACCGGGCTCCGAACCTGCCCGGCCGCCCGCCATTTCGCAGTAACGTCGCCGCGATTGACGCCGGCCCGCACGCGGCCGACACTTTCCACGGGCATCGTCACGGGGAGAGTGTCATGGACTTTCTGGCGTGGATCGTGCTGGGGCTGATTGCGGGCGCGATCGCCAAATGGGTCCTGCCGGGCAACGACCCCGGCGGCTTCATCGTCACCATCGTCATCGGCATCGTCGGCGCCGTGATCGGCGGCTTCATCGGTACGGCGCTGGGCTTCGGCGCGGTCGACGGGCTGAACCTCGGCAGCATCGCCATCGCGGTGCTGGGCTCGATCGTCCTGCTGATGATCTTCCGGGCGATCAGAAGCCGGTAACTCTACCGGCAATACGCTTGAACTCCGTCATACGTCACGCGCAAGGAGGGTTTACATGCCATCCGGACAAGCGTTCCTCGATCAATTGTCACGCGCAATCTGGTTCGACAACACGCGGGGGCGCCCATTCGTGGTGAACCTGCCGCTGCTGCGGCAGCTGATCGCCGCCGAGCAGAAAGCACTCGCCGGGACAGGACAGAAAACGCGCACCGACACTGGACAGATGAAGCCCGTGCCGTTCGGCGGCGCCGGTCCGACACCGACTGTCCCTGCCATCGTCATGATCGGCGCGGACGGCCCGGCGACCGGCGGCGACGGCGAGGACGTCTTCCTCGACCAGAAGAACACGAACGGTCACATCTTGATCGCGGCCGGCGGCAACGCCACGCGCGCAGTCTCGGTACCAACCCGCGGCGGCGACGGCGCATGCCTAGGGGGCTCAGAAGGGCTGACGGTTGGCCTCGGCGGGCACGGTGCGATCACACTCAATCCGCCCACCATGCCCTACGGCGCCAACGGAACCGACGGCGGACGCGGCGGTCACGGCGCTGCCGGCGTGAAGGGCCAGGGCTGCGTGATCGTGGGCGAAGGCGGCAACGGCGGCCGGGGCAGCCCCGGGCAGGTCGCGTTACCCGCAAGTCCCGGCTGGCCGCCGGGCGGAATCGGGGGATTCTTCTTGATCCAGCCACGGCCGCCCGGCACGCCCGGAACCGATGGGGACGACGGCGATGGCGGTGTGGGTTGGGCCATCGGCGAGGATCACGCAGACTACACGGCCGTCGGCGGACGTGCCTGGCGGCCTCCGGTGCCCACGTGGAACCTGCCCGGCATTCCGCCGGCACCGCTTACTCTCTGGGGTCCTGTGACCAACCCCGGCGCATACGGGCAGCACGGGCGTGCCCTGGTCATTCATGGCACGGTCGACGTGACGATCGACTGCCGCAACGGCGACGGAACCGCCGGGACGGAGATGACGCGCTAGATTTTGGAAAAGTGGGGTGTCCAATCGGATTTGAACCGACGACCTTCCGGACCACAACCGGACGCTCTAACCAACTGAGCTATGGACACCGTCCAAGGCGCTATTTAGAGGCTGCGGCCGCCTGGCGCAAGCCGTAGGCCCGGTTGTTCAGGGGGATATGCATGCCGGCCGGCCAAGCATTCATCGACCTTCTGGCCAACACGGCCATCACTTTCGATCCCAACCTGGCACGCCCCTTTGTGGTCGACCGCGTCGCTTTGCGCAGGATCGCACGAACCGAGCAAGCTGCCCTGGCGGCGGCTTCCCAGCTCAACCGTCGCGACGAAGGGATCATGAAGTTGAAGCCGATCGGCGGCGGCCCTATTCAACCGGTGCCGACCATCGTCGTACTGGGCGCTGACGGCCCCGCGGCCGGTGGCGATGGAATCGCGGTCAGTCTGGTCGAACCCGCCTTGCATGGCCGCATCCTGATCGTCATCGGCGGCAGCGGCGTACCCGCCAATCCCGGCCCGACCAGGGGCGGCGGCGCGATCTGCTTCGGTGGCGGCGGTGACGGTCTCGTCGTCGCATTGTCGGGGCATGGCGGCGACGGTGGCGCGCCGATTGGTGTGGGCGGCAACGGATGCGATGGTGGACGCGCCGGGGAAGCCGTGGCGGTCGCCTTCTCGCCTGGCGCGGTGGTGGTAGCCGAAGGCGGCAACGGCGGCGCCTCCAGCATGGGCGCACCAGGCGCGCCCGGTTGGGGCTGGATTCCCGGCCCGGTTCCCATCTTCGGTGGGCGTTGGATCGTGGCGCCCATCCCGGCAGGTACCGACGGGTTGTTCGAAGGCGCGGGCGGCAACGCCACGGCGGTCGGCAGCAACAGCACGACGTATGAGTGCCACGGCGGCCAAGCCACCACACCAGCGCCGGCCTTCGGCGGGCTGACCGGCGTACCGGGGCCGCCCGCCATATCTTTCCCCGGCCACGCCACTGTGGTTTACGAGCCGCCCGGCAGCACCGTGACGTGCCTCAACGGTGATGGATCGGCCGGAACGCTTAAGACGCGCTGAATCTCAACCCGTGCCGAAATGCTTGGCCAGGCGGCGGCTGGCTTCGTCCAGCACGGCGTCCTGCTTGCAGAAGGCGAAGCGGATCAGCGTGCGCGGCACTTCGCCCTCGTAGAGCACCGACAGCGGAATGGTGGCCACGCGCGCCTCGGCCACCAGGCGCTTGGAGAACTCCACATCATCGCCGTTGAAGCCCAGCTTCTTGATGTCGACCGTGATGAAATAGGTGCCGTGGCAGGGCAGCACGTCGAGGCCCGCGCGAGACAGGCCCGCGGCCAGGCGGTCGCGCTTGCCCTGAAGCTCGGACGCCAGGCTCGCGAAATAGGCGTCGTCCTTGCCCAAGCCGTAGGCCACCGCCTTCTGCGTCGCGGGTGCCACGCTGAAGATCACGGCCTGGTGCGCGCGGAAGATGGGCTGCCACAGATTGGGCGGTGCCGTGACGTAGCCGATCTTCCAGCCGGTCAGCGAGAACGTCTTGCCGGCCGAGCCGATGCGCGCGCAACGGTCGCGCATGCCGGGCAAGGTCATCAGCGGAATATGCTTCAGCCCATCGAAGACCAAATGCTCGTACACTTCGTCGCACACGGCATAGGTGTCGAACTCCAGCATCAGATCGGCGATGTATTGCAGCTCGTCGCGGCTGAACACCTTGCCGGTCGGATTCATCGGGCTGTTGACGACGATCAGCTTGGTCTTGGGCGAGAAGGCGCGGCGCAACTCCTCGCGCGGCAGCTTCCAATCGGGCGGCTGCAGCCGCACCAGCTTCGGGATCGCACCCGCGCGGCGCACCATGGGCAGATACGTGTCGAAGGTGGGCTCGAACAGAACCACCTCGTCGCCCGGTTCGATCAGGCCGAGGAAGCAAGAGGCCAGCGCGTGCGTGGCGCCGGACGTGACCACCACTTCCTTCTGCCAGTCGATATCGAGTCCGTAGAACCGCTTGCCGTGCGTGGCCACCGCCTGGCGCAGCTCGGGCAGGCCCGGCGACGGCGGATATTGGTTCGGCCCGTTCTCGGTCGCCTCGACGGCGACGCGGCGCACATCGTCGGGTCCGTTCGTGTCCGGGAACCCCTGCCCTAGATTGACGGCGTCGTGCTCGCGCGCAAGGCGCGACATCACTTCGAACACCGAGGTTTCGTAAGCGGACAGGACGGAATTGGCGGGCTTCACGCGAGCTCTCCCCGGGGCGGCGAACGGTGGGCGCTTTTACACCAAAGCGCCGCCGCGCCCAATAATTCGGCTAATGCCTAATATTTAGGCATGACTCCCGCCACTTCGTTGCCCAGCCAATAAACAATTCGAGCCGAATCAAGGTTTTACGGAACACCCGCCGCTGGCACAGCGGGTGCAATAGAAAGAGCGACATCATGTTGAATGGCCGCGCCCGCTATGGCGTGGCCCAGCCTTGCGCGGAGCGCCCATGAAGAAGATCGAAGCCATCATCAAACCGTTCAAGCTGGAAGAAGTTAAAGAGGCGCTCAACGAACTGGGCCTCAAGGGGCTGACCGTCACCGAGGTGAAGGGCTTCGGCCGCCAGAAAGGCCATACCGAACTCTATCGCGGCGCCGAGTACGTGGTCGATTTCCTGCCCAAGGTGAAGATCGAGGTCGTCCTCGAGGACGCACTGGTCGACCGCGCCGTGGAGGCCATCCAGAACGCGGCCAACACGGGCCGAATCGGCGACGGCAAGATTTTCGTCATCCCGATCGAGGAAGTGATTCGCATCCGCACCGGCGAACGCGGCGCGGACGCGATCTAAAACGAGCAGACGGGCGGCGACGCCCGCGGACCACACTCCCACCCTATGGCACGAGGACAAGGCATGTCTGTTGAAAAAGTCATGAAGCTGATCAAGGACAACGAGGTCAAATACGTCGATCTCCGCTTCACCGATTCCCGCGGCAAGTGGCATCACGTGGCGCAGGAAATCGGCACGATGGACGAGGCGGCGTTCGCCGACGGCATCATGTTCGACGGCTCCTCCATCGCCGGGTGGAAGGGTATCAACGAGTCCGACATGATCCTGATGCCGGACACGGCGACCGCCGTGATGGACCCGTTCTCGGCCCAGCCCAGCCTGATCATCGTCTGCGACGTGATCGAGCCCTCGACCGGCCAGGGCTATAGCCGCGACCCGCGCTCGGTCGCCAAGCGCGCCGAGGCGTATCTCAAATCCAGCGGCATCGGCGACACGGCCTATATCGGCCCCGAGGCCGAGTTCTTCGTCTTCGACGACGTGCGCTACGAGGTCGGCATGAACACCGGCTTCTACAAGCTCGACTCCGAGGAAGGCCCATGGGGCACCGGCCGCGAGCTCGAGATGGGCAACCGGGGCCACCGCCCGCCGGTCAAGGGCGGCTACTTCCCCGTTCCGCCGCTCGACAGCGGTTCGGACCTGCGCGCCGAGATGCTGTCCTTCATCAAGGAAATGGGCGTCACGGTCGAAAAACATCACCACGAAGTCGCGCCCGCGCAACACGAGCTGGGCATCAAGTTCGACACGCTGGTGAAATGCGCCGACGCGATGCAGATCTACAAGTATTGCGTCCACATGGTTGCCGACAATTACGGCAAGTCGGCCACCTTCATGCCGAAGCCCATCAAGGGCGACAACGGCTCGGGCATGCACGTGCACCAGTCGATCTGGAAGGGTGGCAAGCCCCTGTTCGCGGGCTCGGGCTATGCCGACCTGTCGGACACGGCGCTCTACTATATCGGCGGCATCATCAAGCACGCCAAGGCGCTGAACGCCTTCACCAACCCGCTGACCAACAGCTACAAGCGCCTGATCCCGGGCTTCGAGGCCCCCGTCCTCCTGGCCTATTCGGCGCGCAACCGCTCGGCCTCGTGCCGCATCCCCTACGTCGCGAGCCCCAACGGCAAGCGCGTCGAGGTGCGCTTCCCGGATCCGGGCGCCAATCCGTACCTGGCCTACGCCGCCATGCTGATGGCCGGCCTCGACGGCATCGAGAACCGCATCCATCCGGGCGACCCGATGGACAAGAACCTCTACGACCTGCCGCCGGAGGAGTTGAAGAACGTTCCGACCGTCTGCGGCTCGCTACGCGAGGCCATCCAGAACCTCGACGGCGACCGTGCCTTCCTCAAGAAGGGCGACGTGTTCTCCGACGATCTGATCGACGCCTATCTGGAGCTGAAGTGGGAAGAGGTGTACGCGTTCGAGCACACCCCGCACCCGATCGAGTTCCAGATGTACTACTCGGTCTGATCGCGCGGTCGACCGGATATCAAGGCGAAGGGCCGTTCCGCGAGGAACGGCCCTTCTTCTTTGCATCGAGTTCGTGCATAAGAGGCAGATCGCATATTCAAGGAGAGACGCGATGAGTCTCTGCGACCTCTGCCCCGATCCCGGTTATTGCTGCCGCGGCCTTGTGCTGACCAGCGACAAGAAGGGCGATGTGACGGCCAAGGACGGCACGCTCGTATTTCCCGCCGAGGAAGGCATCTGGGCGGTGCACGACTATATCGAGCGCAACAACATGCCGTTCCAGCCGGTGGACATCGAGCGCAGCTACCGGATCAACGGCAGGAAATACAACTCCTGGACGCTCAACTGCCCCAAGCTGGGGCGCGACGGGCGCTGCGGCGCCTACGAGGACCGGCCCGAGAACTGCCGCAACTTCGAGGCCAGCACCACGAAGACGCCCACCTGCGTGTTCTACAAGGTCAAGAGCATCGGCGGCGTCTGAAGCTAAAAAAATAAAAAGGGGAGGCTTCCACCTCCCCTTTTCACGTCACGCCGTCAAGGTTTGACGGCTTTCGGATTTTTACCGACATCGAAGGTTGCCGGATCGGCGCTGGTGAATTCATAGAAAACCGGGCGGAACTGGGAGCAATCGCCGTTCGGCCGGCAGGTGATTTCGCCCGTCAGGCCCTTCATACCCTTGGTCGTGATGATGGCCTGCTGGAGCTTGGAGATCGGGATGTAGGTTGCGTCCTTCTCCTGCACCGCCACCTTCTCGATCGACTTCGCGGCCAACATGTAGGCGTCGTAGCCATAGGCCGTCCAAGCCGTGGACGGTCCTTCACCGAACTTCTTCTCGTACTTCTTGAGAAGCGTTTTATAACCATCGCCCTGGGAGTCCGCGTCCAACGGCGGCGAGATGATCGGAAAACCGACGATCGCCTTGCCACCCACGGCGACGAAGTTCTTGTCGAGCACGTTGTCTGATCCCATCAGCATCACGTCCTTGAAGCCGTCCACCTGTTTGGCTTGCTGGACGATATGGGCCGTGGCCGCGATGTAGGTCGGGAAGAACACCATTTGCGGCTTCGCTGTCGTAAGGCGCGTCAGCATCGGGCGCATATCGACGTCCGTTGGGGCGATGGCTTCGACCGCGACGATAGTGCCGCCCAGGCTCTTGAACTTGTTCGCGAACGCCGAAGCCAGGCCTTCGACATAAGCCGTGCCGTCATGAATAGCGGCGGCCTTATCGAACTTCTTCGTATTTCGCGCCCACTCGGCCAGCGCTTCGCCCTCGAACAAGGCGTTGAAGATGACTCGCGAGAAACCCTCGAAACCCGGACCACGGGTCTTGACGTCCGTCAGCTTGGGGGAGGCCGCGAGGATAGCGATATTAGGAATACCAGCCTTCCAAAGAATCGGCGCCGCAGGTGTGGTAGCGGGCGAACAACTCGAACCGAGCGCGATGACGACTTGCTGGTTGGCTGCGATCTTCGTTGCCGCGGTCTGACCGCCCTCGGCGTTGCACGCATCGTCCTCGGCCATGAATTTGACCGGATGGCCGAGCAGCTTATCTCCCATGTCCGCTACCGCGATCTGCGCGCCGCGGTAAGGATCGAGGCCCTGGCCAACATCGGGTCCCGATAGAACCTCGTAGAGGCCGATCACGATCGGCTGCCCTTTCGGGATTTTCACCACGCGGACCGGATCCTCGACCGGCCCGACCTTAACGGCCCAGGCCGCATTCGACCCAAAGGCGACGGCGCCCAATAGACTGGCGCCTATCAGCAATGCGCGAGATCTCGACATAGCCATGACGACACTCCTCCAAACCGCGATTGTTTTTCGGAAAACGGCGCCGGCGGTCTCAGCGACCTATCCCCCGTCCACGCTCCCTTTTTCACGATGTCGAACCCGGCCATCCCCCCCGGCCGGACCTGGCATTATCGGCAGATGGGCCGAGGATAGGCAATAAGGCCGACCGACGACGGGTAATCTCGCTCACGCACAAAAACGGGGGAGGCTTTCGCCTCCCCCGCGTAGGTTCCAATCCGAAGCGTGTTTTACGGCGTGTAGTTCTTGGGATTCTTGCCGATCTCGAACGTGTTCGGGTCGGCGTTGACGTACTGGTAGAAGACGGCGCGGAACTGGGCGCAGTCGCCGTTCGGACGGCAGGTGATCGTGCCCGAAATCCCCTTCATATCCTTGGTCGCCAGGATGGTTTCCTGGAGCTTGGAGATCGGGATGTAGACCGTGCCGTCCTTATCCTTGACCGCGACCTTCTCGATCGACTTGGCCGCCAGCATCAGAGCGTCGTAGCCGTGGGGCGCCCATGCGGTGGTCGGACCTTCGCCGAACTTCTTCTTGTACTGCTCGACCAGCTTCTTATACGGCGCGCCGTAAGAGTCCGCATCGAGCGGCGGCGAGACAATGGGGAATCCAACGGACGCCTGGCCGGCCAAGCTGATGAAGTTCTTGTCGGCCACGTTGTCCGAGCCCATCAGCATGATGTCCTTGAAGCCGTCGACTTCCTTGGACTGCTTCACGATATGGGCGGTCGCCGCGATGAAGGTCGGCAGGAACACCATCTGCGGCTTCGTGGTGACCAGACGGGTCAGCATCGGCCGCATGTCCACGTCCTGGGCGTTGATGGCTTCGACCGTCACCACCGTGCCGCCAAGCGCCTTGAACTTGTTGACGAATGCTTCGACCAAGCCCTGGACGTATGGCGTGCCGTCATGCACGGCGGCGACCTTGTCCAGCTTCTTGGTGTTGCGCGCCCACTCCGCCAACGCCTCGCCTTCGAACAAGGCGTTATAGATCACGCGGGAGAAACCCTCGTACCCCGGGCCGCGCGCCTTCACGTCGGTCAACTTGGGAGACGCGGCACCCGTGGCGATGTCCGGGATGCCCGCCTTCCACAGGATCGGCGCCGCGGGGATCGTGGCGCTGGAGCAGTTCGAACCCAGCGCGATCACCACCTGCTGGTTGGCGGCGATCTTGGTGGCAGCCGTCTGGCCGCCCTCGGCGCTACACGCGTCGTCTTCCGCGATCAGGCGCAAGGGACGATCGAGCAGCTTGCCGCCCAGATCGTCGACCGCGACCTGCGCACCGCGATACGGATCCAAGCCCTGGCCGGCATCGGGACCGGACAAGACCGTGTAAAGAGCCATGACAACCGGCTGGCCCTTGGCGATTTTCACGACGCGGATCGGATCTTCCACCGGTCCGACCTTGACGGCCCATGCGGCGCCCGATCCGAGCGCGAGCGCGCCCAGGAAACTGGCCCCCATCAGCAAAGCACGAGACTTGGACAAAGCCATTCGCATTACCTCCATTGCCGCATTGATTGTTAGGAAAGCGGCGGCGGCGGCAACGCCAACGCTTCCTTGTCGTACGTCCTCGGTCGATTAAGGGGATCGACGGCGAAGGGGCCGATTATCGGCGCAGTGTCCCGCCCCGCGCAAACAAAACGGGGGAGGCTTTTGCCTCCCCCGTTCGCGTTACAACGCTTGCGTTTTCTATGGATTCACGTTCTTCGGATTCTTGCCGATATCGAAGGTATTCGGATCGGCATTGACATATTGATAGAAGACTGCCCGGAACTGGGCGCAGTCGCCGTTCGGACGGCAGGTGATCGTGCCCGAGACGCCCTTCATGTCCTTGGTCGCCAGGATGGCTTCTTGCAGCTTGGAGATCGGGATGTAGATCGTGCCGTCCTTGTCCTTGACCGCGACCTTCTCGATCGACTTGGCCGCGAGCATCACGGCGTCGTAGCCGTGCGCCGTCCACGCCGTGGTCGGGCCTTCGCCGAACTTCTTCTTATATTGCTCCAACAGCTTCTTATAAGCGTCACCATAGGAATCGGCATCGAGCGGCGGCGAGACGATGGTAAAGCCGACGGAAGATTGGCCCGCCAGGTTGATGAAGTTTTTGTCGAGCACGTTGTCCGAGCCCATCATCATGATGTCCTTGAAGCCATCGACTTCTTTGGCCTGCTTCACGATGTGCGCGGTGGCCGCGATGAAGGTGGGGAAGAACACCATCTGCGGCTTCGTCGTGACCAGGCGGGTCAGCATCGGCCGCATATCGACGTCCTGGGCGTTGATCGCCTCGACCGTCACCACCGTGCCGCCGAGGGACTTGAACTTATTGGTGAACGCCTCCACAAGTCCCTGGACGTAGGGCGTGCCGTCATGGACCGCCGCGACTTTGTCCAACTTCTTCGTGTTGCGCGCCCATTCCGCTAGCGCCTCGCCCTCGAAGGCCGCGTTGTAAATCACGCGGGAGAAGCCTTCATACCCCGGACCGCGCGCCTTCACGTCCGTCAGCTTGGGGGACGCGGCACCCGTGGCGATGTCGGGGATGCCCGCTTTCCAAAGGATCGGGGCCGCGGGGATTGTGGCACTGGAGCAGTTGGAGCCCAGAGCGATGACCACCTGCTGGTTGGCGGCGATCTTGGTGGCCGCGGTCTGGCCGCCTTCGGCGCTGCAAGCGTCGTCTTCCGCCGTCAGGCGCAGGGGACGATCAAGCAGCTTGCCTTTCAAATCATCCACCGCCAGCTGCGCACCGCGGTAGGGATCGAGACCCTGGCCCGCGTCGGGACCGGACAGAACCGTATAGAGAGCCATGACGATCGGTTGACCCTTGGGGACTTTCACGACGCGGACCGGATCTTCCACCGGCCCGACCTTGACCGCCCAGGCACTTCCGGACGCCAACGCGAGCGTGCCGGCAACAACCGCGCTCGTAAGCAGCGCACGACAACTCAACGAACCCATGGGAGCCTCCAAAGCTGCATCAAACCGGGAGCGCCGGAAGGCGCCCCGATGAGGTTTCTGTGCTTTCTTGGACTCCGGCTCGAGTTCCCTCGCCGGAAAAGGACCCACTGCGCGGTGATTATTCCGGAGTAGGCAAACCTGCGCAATCGGGGTGGCAAAAAAGAGGAGCCGGTTAAGTTCCGATTACCGGCCAGTCTAAATCTCCCTTCAGACCGGTCTTTTCCATCAGGCGCCGGGCGGACGCGCGCGCCGCGCCGTAGACCACGCCTTCGTCCAGGCGGGTGGAATGGCCACCCTTCACGATCACCTGGCCGTCGCAGATGACGGTATCGATGGATTTCGAGCGCGCGACCAGGACCGTTTCGAAGACCGGGTCGGTACCCGGGCAGGCTTCGGGCAGGTCGTTGCGCCGAATCACGATGTCGGCGCGTTTGCCCGCTTCAAGGGAACCGACGCGGTCCTGCCAACCCATGGCGCGCGCGCCACCGAGTGTGGCGATCTCCAGGACGCCGCCCGGCGAGATGTAGTCACCCTGGGCGCGGCTCGCGAGATAAGCGAGATAAGGCAGCTCGCCGAAGCTCCACAACTTGCACACGTCACTGCCGAAACCGAGATTGGTGCCGCGCGCGCGCAGTTCCAGCATGCGCTGCCGCGTCGCGCGCCCCACGCCATAGAACAGATAGTTGCCCGGATGCCAGATCACGGACATGCCGGATTGCACGACCGCGTCCATCTCGTCGTCGCGCAGGATGTTCATGTGCACGAAGCTGGCGTTCGGCCCAAGCACGCCGATCTCGGCGAAGTGGACGAGCGCGTGCCTGCCCAGACGCTTGTCGTCGGTCTCGACCGCCTGCGGCAGGAACGATTGGTGCTGGGTGAAGACGACCTTGTTTTCGTCAGCGCATTTCTTGGCCGCGCGCAGCAGTTCGTCCGAAGCCGAGCCTGAACCGTAGACTGCGACGTGCCCGCCGATCAGGGCGTTCGGGTCCTTGTTGCGCCGGCACTCCGTGCCCATGAGCTTCAGTGCGCGCTCGAGCGTCGGCGGCGAGCGGTCCAGCGCGGCCATCTGCGTACCGGCCAGGGAGTCCGAGAGGTATGGATCGGCCAGCGAGCCGCGGATGCCGACCGCTTCGGCCGCCTTGGCGGCGGCGTCGGGTTCGAACACCGTGCCGGGCTCCATGAAGCAGGTGTAGCCGTTCTTGGCCATCTCCAAGCATGCGAGCTGGGCCGAGGCATGCTCGTCTTCGTCCGTCAGGGCGTTTGCCCATTCGACATAGATCGGCTTGCCGGTCCCGCCGCCGCCGGACGTCCCCACTGCCGGCCGCTTCGGGTCGTCGGAGATCGAGCCGCGCGTCATATGCATGGTCGTGTGGTAGTGCGCCTCGACAAAGCCGGGGTGCACCACCGCACCGCCCGCGTCGATCACGCGCTTGGCGGCTACCTTGGCCGCCACGTCGCGCTCAGGACCGACCATCAGGATATCGCGCCCCAGGATCGCAACCGCGCCCGGCCGCCAGATCGTGCGCTTCGCGTCCATGCTCAGCACGCACGCGTTCTTGATCAGGATGTCGCAAGTCTTTGGCGCCATCGCGGTCGCTCTCCTGCCGGTATCGGAACGCTTACGCCTTGGCGGTTTGTCCGCCGTCCACGGGTAGCGCCACGCCATTTATGAAGCCGGCCTGATCGGAGGCCAGGAACGCGACGGCCGCCGCGACATCCTCGGGTGCGCCGAACCGGTTGTACGGGATGACATTCTCGAAATAGCGCATCCGTTCCGGATCGGAGAAGGACGTCGACGACATCTCGGTCTTGATGACGCCGGGACAGATCGCGTTCACGCGAATCCCGTGCGGGCCAAACTGCGTCGCCGCCAGCTTGGTCAGGATCACGACCGCGCCCTTGGAGGCGTAATAGCCGGCGTTCGCCGTGGTCTCGGGATCGGGATAGCGCGCGCCCATCAGGCCGTTGACCGAGGCGATGTTGATGATCGAACCGCGCATCTTGGCCTTCATGTGCGGATACACCGCCTGCATACCCAGGAACACGCCGGTGCCGTTGACCTCCATGGTCTTGCGCCATGTCTCGAGCGAGGTCTTTTCGACCGACGCGCGGCCGCCCACGCCGGCGTTGTTCACCAGAATGTCGAGCCCGCCATAAGTGTCGAGCGTGGTTTTGACCACGCGCGCCCATGATCCCTCGTCGGTCACATCGTGCGGCAGGAATGTGCAGGGGCCGCGTGCGGCCAAGCGCTTCTCGGTTTCCTTGCCCTTCTCCGCGTTCACATCGGTGATCACGACTTTCGCGCCGTGCGCGATCATCGCCTCGGCATCCGACGCGCCCATGCCCTGCGCGCCACCGGTCACGATGGCGACTTTTCCTGCCAGCATTCCGTCCCTCCCAAAGCCTGAAACCGCGGAAACCCAGGCGCAGAGCCTAACGCCGCGCATCGGGACGGTCACGCGCGCCTAGGAATTCTTCCTTGGGGACAAGCCGAAACTTTCTACTTGCAAATCATTCGCAATCGCATAAACTCCCTCTTCGACGACACAAGCAGGGGAAAGCAGTCCCCATGTTCATCTGGCGCAATCTCGGCGTCGAACCGTTGGTCAAACTGATGTCGCGTCACGGCGACAAAGATCGGCGGCCCGAGTCCGGCACGGAATTGTCCAGGCCCGAGCGTCCGCGCGGCGAGGAGAAGCCAGTCCCGGCCGAGCCGCGCTAGCCCCGCGCGCGTCCTGCCCACCTCGTGTTCATCGCCACGAGTTGGGTGCGCGGGTTCGCCCCCACCCCTCAGGTCCTCCCTAGGGGTGGGGGCGCTTGGCTTCTCCGGAACCTCACCGTCATAATCCGCCGCCGCGCAATCCGCGTTTCGGGAGATATCCGCACATGAAGATCGCCAAGGTCGAAGGCTTCCGGCTCTATCCGAAGGCCATCAAGGAAGCGTGGGTCGAGGACGAGTATGTCTGGCCAAGCCATCCGCCTTCCGTCCTGATGAAGGTCACGGCCGAGGACGGCACCTACGGCATTGGCGAGGCATCGAGCCAGCAATGGTATTTGGGTGAGACCTCGGACCAGATCCTGGAGCTGGCGCAGATCTATGACGGCGCGCTGCGGCGCGTCGATCCCGGCAACTTCGCCCTCTGCAACCATCTGATGGAAGCGGCCTATGGCGGAGGCATGCCGGGCGGCCGTTCGGCGCGCTCGGGCGTGGACATGGCGCTCTACGATCTCGTCGGCAAGAAGCGCGGCCTGCCCGTCCATTCGCTTCTCGGCGGCGCCTACCGCACCGAATTCGAGATGCTGACGAATCTCTACCACAAGACGCCGGAGGCGATGGCCGAGGCATGCCGCGACTTCGTGAAACGCGGCTTCCGCGGCCTCAAGATCAAGGTCGGCGACGTGGTGCTGGCCAAGGGTTGGGACCGCCAGAACATGCTGTCCGAACTGGCCAAGCTGGACGCCGCGGTCGAGGCCACACCGCGCGATGTCTATATCGATGCCGACGCCAACCAGGGCTGGGAAAGCGCGTCGTGGACGGTGACCGCGTTACGCCGCTATGCCGGCCTCGACAATCTATCGATTGAGCAGCCCCTGCCCTACGCCGATCTCGACGGCCATGTGCATGTGCGGCGCACCAGTGGCGTGCCGGTGATTCTGGATGAGTCCGTGTGGTCGGCGAAGCAGATGCTCCAGCTCGCGCGCATGCAGGCCTGCGACCGCATCGTACTGAAGATGAACCGTCTCGGCGGCTTCCACGAATCGATGAAGACCGTGGCCATCTGCGAAAGCGCCAATATCGGCGTCTCGGTCGACACCAACCCCTATACGATGATCGGCGACACGGCCTGCTGCCACATGGCGGCCGCCATCCGCACTCCCTACCCCGTGGATTGCGAAGGGCACGTCTCGTTCCTCGACTGGGGACCGCACAAGTTCGTGACCGGCGGCATCACCATCAAGGGTGGGACGGCCAAGCTGCCCGATGCGCCGGGCCTGGGCGTCGATATCGACTGGGCCTTGCTGGAAAAGCACACGAAGGAAGGCTACGACCGCTAGGGCCGAATGGGTGAATCAGGCAGGACAGCGATATATCCGGCGCTCATTCCGCCGGAAAGCGGGCACCCCACGCACGACGTCTTCGAGGTCGGTCTCGATTCCGCGCGCGGCCGTGGGTTGCGGTCGAAGGCCTCGTTCGTGCGTGGTCAGCGGGTCGCCAAACTATCGGGAGTGCTCGTGTCGACGCCTGGGTTGAACACGATCCAGATCGCGCCGGGCATCCATCTTTACGACGAATGGTTTTGCCGCTTCATTCTCCACAGTTGCGATCCAAATCTGGAAATCGACCTTCGAACGCTCGAAGCGGTGGCCAAGCGCCCGATCGCGCCCGGCGACGCACTCAGCATTGACTACGCTACGACGGAAGACCGCCTCGGCCGACAATTCGCGTGTGCGTGCGGCGCCGCGAACTGCCGGGGTTGGATCCTTGGCCGCAAGGAAGAGCCGTCGGCGGAAGGGCTTGCCATCCTGGCGCGACGGACGCCGCGCTAACGGACCTTCTGCAGTTTCTTCACCGCGCTTTGCCAGGTGTCGGAGAGCGTATAGCCCTCGGGCAGCGGATCGTCCGGGTCGAGCCCGTACTGGCCGATCGAGGTGATATAGCCACGCCCCGCCACGGTCGGGATCACGGCCGGTTTCTTGCCCACCTTCGTCGTGCCCAGAAGCTCGGCGTAGAAATGTGTGCCGATGATCGATTCGTGGTCGAAGGCCTGGCCTACCTTGATCTGCTTGCGCGCGTGCATGACGGCGAGACGCGCCGAGGTGCCCGTCCCGCACGGGCTGCGATCCAGACGGCCGGGCGCCACGACGACCGTGTTCTTGGCCGTGAGCCCCTTGCCCTTCTGCTTCACGGGACCCGTGAATTCCGTGATCGTCACGTGGCGGATGCCGGAATTCTCCGGATGGACGATTCCCTTCAGCTGCTCTTGGCAGGCCGCGCGGATCTTCTCGCCCATGACACAGATGTCGCGCGCCTCGTCCGGCGTGATGCGGAAGCCGACCGAGGCCGCGTCGATCAGCGCGTAGTGCATGCCGCCATAGGCCACGTCCAGCTTCACCGTGCCGACGCCCTTCACCTCAACGTTCGCATCCAGTACCTGGACGAAGGACGGGACGTTCTTGAACTTGACCTGCAGAACCTTGCCCTTCTCGCAGCGGCAGGTCAGGTAGACCAGGCCCGCGGGCGTCTCGAGCGTCAGTTCCGTGATCGGCTCCTTCATCGGCAGGATGCCGGTCTCCAGGATCGCCGTGACGGTGCAGATCGTGTTGGAGCCCGACATGGGCGGATATTCGGTCGACTCCATGATGATGTAGCCGGCCTGGGCCTTCGGATTGTTCGAAGGCAGCACCAAATTCGCGCTGTGCACGGCGGCGCCGCGCGGTTCGAACAGCAGGAACTTGCGCAATCCGTCGTCGTGGTCGCGCAGATGGACCATCTTGTCGAACATGGTCTTGCCGGGCACGTCCACCACACCGCCCGTGATGACCTTGCCATATTCACCCTCGGCATGGACGCCGACGACGGTCAAAGCGCGCTTCCAACGCATTCGGATTCTCCCCGGAGGATTCGATCTCGCCGCCCACGTTGCAGCGGCGCGTGGCGACGGTCAATCGTCGACGGGCACTGTCCGCGGCCTGCGGTTCTCGTCGATCGCGACGTAGGTGAACTTGCCTTCGGTGACCAGAACCTTGCTGCCGTCGCCGCGCGTGGCCCAGGCCTCGACCCAGACGGCGATCGAGGTGCGCCCGACCCGCTCGATCTTGCCGTGGCAGGTCAGCATGTCACCGACGAAGACCGGCAGCTTGAAGACCATGGCGTCGACCGCGACGGTCGCGAGCCGCCCCTTGGCGCGCGCACGGGCGACCACGCCGCCCGCGATATCCATCTGGCCCAGCACCCAGCCGCCGAAGATGTCGCCGGCCGGATTGGCGTCGGCCGGCATGGCGAGGGTGCGGATGGCGATCTCGCCATGGGGGTGCGCGGCTTCATCCGCCATATCGGCCTCCTGTCCTAAACCACTAGATTTAGTGGAGTTTTGCATTTATTACCTACTTCAGGCAGTATTATAGGCCCGAACGCGACGGAGCGCACCCGAGCATGGCCCGAAAGGCCGCCAAGACGGCTGACCTTTTCGACGTCCCCGCCAAAGGCGGCAAGGGCGACAGCTATACCGCCAAGGACATCGAGGTGCTGGAAGGGCTGGAGCCCGTCCGCAAGCGCCCGGGCATGTATATCGGCGGCACCGACGAGCCGGCGCTCCACCACCTGGTCGCCGAAGTGCTCGACAACTCGATGGACGAGGTGGTGGCCGGCCATGCCACGCGCATCGAGGTGGAGATGCTGGCCGACGGCTCGGTCACCGTCACCGACAACGGGCGCGGCATTCCGGTCGATCCGCATCCGAAGTTCAAGAACAAGTCGGCCCTCGAGGTCATCCTCACCACGCTGCACTCGGGCGGCAAGTTCTCGGACTCCGTCTATAAGACCGCGGGCGGCTTGCACGGCGTCGGCATCTCGGTCGTCAACGCGCTGTCGGACAAGTTGACCGTCGAAGTCGCGCGCGACAAGAAATCGTGGCGTCAGTCCTACAGCCGCGGCAAGCCCACGGGACCGTTGAAATCAACCGGGCCCGCGCCCAACAAGCGCGGCACCACCGTCAACTTCCACCCCGACCCGAAGATCTTCGGCGAAGCTGCGCATCTAAAGCCCGCGCGCGTCTACCGCATGGTCCGCTCCAAGGCGTATCTGTTCAAAGGCGCCGAGATTCGCTGGTCCTGCGATCCCTCCCTCCTCGGCAAGGACGGCAAGGTGCCGGAGGAAGAAACGCTCCACTTCCCCAACGGCCTGCAGGATTTCCTGAGCGCGACCTTGGGCGACCGTCCCGTGCTGACCGCGAAACCCTTCGCCGAGGAAGCGCCTCTGAACGGCAGCGCCAGCGGCGGACGGATCGAATGGGCCGTGGCCTGGCCGGCCGACGAGGACGGCATGCTCAGCTCCTACGTGAACACCGTACCCACGCCCCAGGGCGGCAGCCACGAGCAGGGCCTGCGCACGGCGTTGGGGCGCAGCCTGCGCGACTACGCCGATTTAGTCGGCAGCAAGCGCGGCAAGGAGATCACCGCCGAGGACGTGGTGGACGGCGCGGCCGTGATGCTGTCGCTGTTCATCCCCAATCCACAGTTCCAAGGCCAGACCAAGGAACGCCTGGGCATGCCCGAGGCCGTGCGCCTGGTCGAGAACGCCGTGAAGGACCGCTTCGACCATTGGCTGCATGCCGACACGACATCGGCCAGGGCACTGCTCGAGCGCGTGCTGGAGCGCGCGGATGAACGCCTGCGCCGCCGCCAGGAACGCGAGATGCAACGCAAGACGGCCACGCGTAAGCTGCGCCTACCCGGCAAGCTGGCCGATTGCAGTCGCGATTCGCGCGAAGGCACCGAAATCTTCCTGGTCGAGGGCGATTCCGCCGGCGGCTCGGCCAAGACCGCGCGCAACCGCGAGACCCAGGCCATCCTGCCCCTGCGCGGCAAGGTGCTGAACGTGGCCAGCGCGACAGCCGAGAAGCTGCGCCAGAACCAGGAGTTGACCGATCTTGTCCAGGCGTTGGGCGCCGGTCACGGCGACACCTACCGGCCCGAAGGCCTGCGCTACGAGCGCGTCATCATCATGACGGATGCCGACGTGGACGGCGCGCATATCGCGGCGCTTCTGATGACCTTCTTCTATCGCGAGATGCCGCAATTGGTGGAGAGCGGCCACCTTTATTTGGCCATGCCGCCGCTCTACCGCATGACCCATGGTGCCACGTCCGTCTATGCGCGCGACGACGCTCATAAAGAGGCGCTGCTGAAAACCACCTTCAAGGGCAAGTCCAACGTCGAGATTAGCCGCTTCAAGGGCCTGGGGGAGATGCCCGCCCAGCAGCTCAAGGAAACGACGATGGATCCCAAGACGCGCACGCTGCTCAAGGTCCACATGCCCGACGCCAAGAAGGCGGAGGAGAAGAAGGACGCGGCCAGCACGGCAAAGCTGGTCGAGACGCTGATGGGCAAGAAACCCGAGGCGCGTTTCGACTATATCCAGGAACACGCCAAGTTCGTGCAGGACCTGGACGTTTAGCCGTTCACCATTTCGTGATGACGCACCGACCGGGCGCCGACGTTAGAATGGCGCCATGCGCCGCCTCTTCGCCCTCGGCTGCCTTGCCCTTGTCCTAGCCCTGCCGCCGGCTTCTGCCGCCGAGCGCGCACCGGTGTTGGTCGAATTGTTCACGTCCGAGGGCTGCAGTTCTTGCCCGCCGGCCGACGCTTACCTCGGCGAGTTGGCCAGGCGGCCGGGCGTGATCGCGCTTTCCTTCCACGTCGACTACTGGAACCGGCTGGGCTGGACCGATCCGTTCTCCTCCGCCGCCGCGACCGCGCGCCAGAAGGGCTATGCCGAATCGCTCAAGCAAAGCTACGTCTACACGCCCGAAATGGTGGTCGACGGGCGCGTCCACGAAGCCGGCTCGCGGCGCGAGAAGATGGAAGCCCTGATCGGCGCCGCGCGCGCCAACGCGGTGTTCCCGGTCGCGCTGGCGCGCACGGCCGGCGGCATCGACGTCACGCTGCCCGCCGCGGGCGATGTCACGACGAACGCGACCGTATGGCTGGTCCTTTACGACCGCAGTCAGACGGTCGCGGTGAAGGCCGGCGAGAACGGCGGGCGCTCGATCACCCACGCTAACGTCGTACGCGAAATTCGCCGCGCCGGCAGTTGGAACGGCCAGGCCGCGCGCCTGGCGTTACCCATCGACGCGGCCGCCGCGCGCGAACGCGGAGGAGCCGCGGTTATCGTGCAGGCGGGCTCCTACGGAACGGTCTTGGGCGCGGGCGCGATCGCGTTGGACGGACCGGGCGCTTGAGACACCTTACTTGCCCTTGGCGATCTCGCCGTTGACGAAATCGAGCGGCGGCTTGGCCAGCGGCTCCATCTGCGGATCGAGGCGGATGGCCTCTTCCAGATCGACCTTGGCTTCCTTGTATTGCTTCAGCGATCCATAGGCGAAACCGCGCATGAAATAAGGGCGCGGGTCCTTGGGGTTGATCGAGATGGCCTTGGTGTAATCGGCGATCGCGCCCACCGCGTCCTGCTGCTCGTACTTGGCGCGCCCGCGCGTCAGATAGGCGTAGGAACTTTGCGGATTGAGCTCGATGACGAAGTTCAGATCGGACGCCGCCTTGGCGTATTCGCGCTTGTTCATATAGCCCTCGGCACGCAGCGCGTAGGACTGCACGACATCCTGCGCCGTGCGGGTCGGCGCGCGGGCGATAGCCGAGGTGAAATCGGCGATGGCTGCGTCGAAGTTCTTTTTCTGGATCTGGACGAAGCCGCGTTCGAAATAGATTTCGCTGGCCACCTCGCCATAGGACAGCTTCACGCCCTGGTCGAAGTCGGCGATCGCCTTGTCCCACTCGCCTTTGTATTTGTAGATCAGGCCGCGGTTCAGATAGGCCTCGCGGAAATTCGAATCCAGCTTAATGGCCTGGTCGTAGAGCTTGAGCGCGTCGTCGATCTTGGCGTTCTCGAACGCCGTCAACGCCTCGTGGAAGCGGCGGGACGACTCGTCCGGCGTGAAGCTGGCGGAAAGCACGCGCTTCTCGACATAGGCCTTCACCGGCGCCGGCATCGCGTAGTCTTTTTTCACCACCAATGCGGCGGTGAACTCGGCCAGCGCTTCGGACGGACTATATGCCGCGAAAGCCGTGGGCAGGCCGGCCTCGCGGGCGGGCGCATCGTTCCCCTTGGCCACGAGATCGCCCAGGCGCTCCTGCTTCTGGGCGGCGGCGGCGCGCACCTTGTCGATCATCGGCTTGACCAGATCGACCCATTCCTTGGTGGCGGATGCCTTGTTTGCGGCGTCGGCCAAGTGGGCCACGTCGCGTACCAGCATGAAATACGGATCTTGGATGCCGATGGCGCCGGGAGCCGCCGGCGTTTTGAAGAACCGGTCGGTGACGATAATGGCGTGGTCTGGGCGGATCACGCCGGCGATGGTTTCGTCCAGCCCCAGGCGTTCGGTGCGGTAGACGCGCACCGGCCGGTAGGCCACCGCGCGCTGGATCAGCCCGGGCGATGATTTCTGCATGGTCTCCAGCATGCCCTTGACCGCGGCGCGCTCCGGGTCGGTCCATGGCTTGACCACCAGCGGCGCCTCGGCGCTGGGTTGACGCGCGTCGATGAAGACGAACTTGTCGAGCGGACCGGCCGCTTGAGCGGCACCCGTCACACACAGGATCGCGAGCGCGGCCAGCGCCAGGGCAAAACGCTTCATTCCGAAATCCTCACGAAGGCATCGCGCCGCACCGTCACGGACGCAGAAGCCAATAGCGCAGCAGTGCCGTTGCCGCCTGCGGCCTCTCCAGGGTCGGAAGATGGGCGCAGTCTTCTATCACGACGAGCGTCGCATTGGGAATGGCTTGGGCCATTTCCCCGCTGAGCTCCAGCGGGGTCAGGATGTCCTGCCGACCGCAGACAATCAGCGTCGGACAGGCGATCCGTGCGAGGTCCGGCCGACTGTCGGGCCGCGCGGCGTTGGCCGTCTGCTGGCGCACGAACGCCTCCGGTCCCACCCGTTCCGCCATCTCGGTGACGATGCGGGACAACGCCTGGTCGGCGAGCTGGGACGGATGGATGAAGCTGGGCAGAAGACGCGGCGTGACGCCCTTGAACTGGCCCACATGCGTCAGCCGTGTCAAATCGCGGCGGCGCTGGACCATCTCCGGCGGATCGGGCCGCGCGGAGGTGTCGAGCAGAGCCAGCCGATCCACCCGCTCCGGCGCCTGGCGCATGATCTCGAACGCGACGAAGCCGCCCATGGACAGCCCGGCCAGCGCGAAACGCGGCGGCGCCTCGGCCAAGATCGCGCGCGCGATCTCCGCCATGGAATCGTGGCGCGTGTGGTCGGCGACGGAGACTTGGGCAATGTCGCCCAGATGATCGATCTGGTGACGCCACAGCGCAGCGTCGCACAAGGTCCCGGGGATGAGGACGAGCGGGATATTCGCGCTCATTTGATGAGCCGCGACAGCTCCTTGAACTCCGGCGTGCCGGCCTGCCGCAGCCATTCGAACAGGACCATCTCGGTCGTCGCGATCTCCACACCCGCTTCGCGCAGGCGCGCCAACGCCACGTCCTTGCTCGCGGCGGCGCGCGAGGAGGTGGCATCCGCCACCACGATGCAGCGCGTGCCGGCGGCTTTCAGGTCGAGCGCGGTCTGCAGCACACAGACATGGCTTTCCACGCCCACCACCAGCACCTGCTCGCGCTCATAGGCGGACAGCACGGCGACGATGGTGGGATCGGCGGCGCAGGAGAAATGGAGCTTGGGCAGCACCGAGCCCGGCGGCGCCAAAGCAGCCAGCGGCGGCACCGTGTTGCCCAGGCCTTTCGGATACTGTTCCGAGACGACGACGGGGATGTTCAGACGTTCCGCCGCCTTCATCAGCACGGCGCAATTCTCGACGACCCGGTCAGGCTCGGCCATGGCAGGCATGAGCTTTTCCTGCACGTCGACCACAAGAAGGGCGGATTTATTCGCGTCGATCAGCATGCGCGGCACCCTAGACGAAGGCACCGTCCCGGCCAAGCGGCGGACGGCGGCGCGCGCCAAGCGCCCCGCGCAGGCCAGCCCCGTCATATTTAAGGTGGCGTGCGCCAGACCTTTATCGTAAGGATAGCCCGCCGTTCCGGCCCAGGCGCCCGCGCCACGCCGTCGACGGATGCGAATGCCGGCTGACGGCACCTCTTCACACAAACACAAACGGAATGAGTTTCAACGATTTAGGCCTTAGCGCCGAGGTTCTCCGCGCGATTGGCGAGGCAGGCTTCACCGAGCCCACCCCGATCCAGCGCGAAGCCATCCCCCACGTTCTGACCGGCCGCGACATCCTGGCCCGTGCCCAAACCGGCACCGGCAAGACTGCCGCCTTCACCCTGCCGATGATCGACATCCTGGCCGCCGGCCGCGCCAAGGCGCGCATGCCGCGGGCCCTGATCCTGGAGCCCACGCGCGAGTTGGCCCAGCAAGTCGAAGACAATTTCAAAGTCTACGGCAAGTACAACAAATTGTCCGCCGCGCTCGTCATCGGCGGTGCGTCGATGGCGCAGCAGGAAGCCGCGCTCAATCGCGGCGTCGACGTGCTGATCGCCACGCCCGGCCGCCTGATCGACTTGTTCGAGCGTGGCAAGGTCCTCTTGTCCCAAATCCGCGTCCTCGTCATCGACGAAGCCGACCGAATGATGGACATGGGTTTCATGCCGGACGTCGAGAAGATCGTCAGCCTCCTGCCCTTCACCCGGCAGACGCTCCTTTTCTCGGCCACCATCCCGGACGAAATCCGCCGCCTGTCGGACCGTTTCCTGTCCAATCCGAAGGAAATCGAGATTCAGGCCACCTTTCTCACCGCCGACACGATCGAGGACGCGGTCGTGGTGGTGAACGAGGAAGACAAGCGCGAGGCGCTTCGCCAACTGGTCGCGCGCGAGGAGCAGTTGCAGAACGCGATCATCTTCTGCAACCGCAAGCGCGACGCCGATATCCTGTTCCGCTCCCTGAAGAAGCACGGGTTCAACGTCGGCGTCCTGCACGGCGACTTGGTGCAGTCGGTGCGCGAGGAAACGCTGCAAGGTTTCCGCGACGGCAAGATCACGCTTCTGGTCGCCAGCGACGTGGCTGCGCGCGGCCTCGACATCCGGGACCTGTCGCACGTCTTCAATTTCGACGTGCCGTTCAATGCCGAGGACTATGTCCATCGCATCGGCCGCACGGGCCGCGCCGGCAAAGCAGGCCGCGCCTTTACCTTGGCCACGCCCGACGACGCCAAGCTGCTGAGCGCTATCAAGAACCTGATCGGTCGCGAAATCCCGCGCATAGAGCTGGAAAACCTGTCCGCCGCCGCGCACACGGGCGATGGCGACAGAGAAGGCTCCCGCCGCGATGGTGGACGGCGCGGCCGTGGCCGCGGGGGACGGGATCGCCGTCCGCGCCGCGACAGCGGTCATCGCCACGAGGGCCAGCGCGAAGAGCGCGCGCCGCGTGAGGAAACGCCGCGTCAGGACGCCCAAGCTCCCTATCCCGTCGACGCACCGCAGCCGGTGGAAGCTGCGCCAACAGCGGAAGCGCACCACGAACCTGCGCCGAAGCCGTATCGCGACGAGCACCGCCATCGCGAGGACCACAAACCTCGCCGGGAAGACCACAAGCCGCGCCGGGAGGCGAGGCCTGGCGCGGGCAATCAAGAGCGTGGCCGCGATGGGCGACGGCGCGACCGGCATGACGGCAACGACGATGGTCCGTCCGGCCCCGGCCTGGGCGATCACGTCCCCGCCTTTCTGATGCGCAAACCCCGCCTGCCGACCAGCTGAGCGCGCGTGGACAGGCGTGCGCCTGTCCGGCCATAATCGCGGCATGCAGACGATCTTCGTGATGGTGAAGTGCGACCTGGGACGCGCCTATCAGGTCGCCGACCAGGCGGTGCAGACGATCGAGCAGGTCTCCGAGGTCTATTCGACCTCGGGCCAGTACGATCTCTTGATGAAATGCTACCTGGACGACAAGACCGACATCGGCCATTTCGTGAACGAAAGCATCCACGCGCTCTCCGGTGTGAAGGACACGTTCACGCTCATCACCTTTAAGGCGTTTTCTTAAAGGACATCCTACTCGGGCCGCCCTTCGGGCTGGGTCTCAAAAGCTGGCAACGCAGCATCCATCACGTCCCAATGCGGACGGTTGCGAACGAACAAGACCATCTGAGGTGTGATCGCGCCGGGATTGTCCAAAGTCCCCACCGCCACGGTCATGAAACCCGGCATTCGATCGTTTTTGCCGAAGAGTGGACTGCCACAGGTCGCACAGAATAAGCGCGTAACCTGGGCACCACTGTCCGCCGTCAGGCGGTAAGTGGCCGGCTTGCCCACAATCTCGACGCTGGCCTCTTTGAACATGGCGCCTGTCGCATGACCCGTTCCGGTCAGTTTTTGACAGTCCCCGCAATGGCAGTGTGCCGCAACCACCGGATCGCCCTCGATCCGATAGCACACGGCACGACAGAGGCATCCGCCGGTGAAGACAGCCATGTCTAACGGCTGGGTGCGGGAACGTCGCGCGGCGGCGCGCCCAGGCGGAAGCCCTGGGGCAGCGGATCCTCCGGGTCCAGGATGAACTGGTGGAAGCCGGTCAGGTAGGCGCGGCCGGCCACGCGCGGGCGGACATAGGTGATGTCGCCGCGTTTTTCCGCCGACACGGGCGTACCCGAGAAATACGTGCCCAGCACGCCCTCGAACTTGAGGGTCTTTCCCAATGGCAGCTTGCCTTCGGTGTGGAGCAAGGCCACGCGCGCGCTGGTGCCCGTGCCGCAAGGGCTACGGTCGAGGCCGCCTGGCGGCGCCACGATGGTCTGCTTCACATCGCCCGCCGTCGTCTTCGTCGAGGTATAGAGCGTCTGATAGCAGCGGTTGATGTCGGGCCTCTGCGGGTGCTGGATCTTCAGCTGCGCGTTCACGGCGGGCATGATCCGGTTGGCCATCGCTGCCAGCGGCGCCTCGTGCGCGGGGCCGAGCGTGAGGCCGAGTGCATCGGCATCAATGAACGCGTAGAAATCGCCGCCATAGGCCACATCGATCGTCATCTTGCCCACGCCTTCGACCTCGATCGGCACGCGATGGTGCAACACGAAGCTTTCCACGTTGACGAAGCTGGCCGCGCCGACCTTGCCGTCCTTCACGTCGACCTCGCACACCACCATGCCGGCCGGTGTGTCCAGGCGGACCGTCGTCTTGGGCTCGACCACCTTCACCATGCCGGTCGCAACCACCGTGGTGGCCGTGCCGATGATGCAGTGGCCGCACATGGGCACGTATTCATCCTGCTCCATGATGACGACGGAGAAATCGGCATCCGGCACGCAGGGCGGGATCAAAAGGACCGAACACATCATGCCGTGGCCGCGCGGCTCGAAGTTGAGCATGCGCCTGAGCCCGTCATCGTACTTCCAAAGCCACTCGCGCTTGTCGAGCAGGGTCTTGCCGGGCGGGATCGGATAGCCGCCCGTGATCACGCGGGTCGAATTGCCCTCGGTGTGCGAATCGACCGTCTGGATGGTGCGCCGGAAACTGCTGCTCATGCCCCTCTCCCCCAAAGGAAAACTCGGCGTGGTGCGTCCCTCTTAGCTTGTGTAACCTTTCGGCGCGCGTCGATCCAGCGCCAGGGAGAGGCCGCCATCGGCGGAGGGGGAAACGTGGCTAAATCCAAGCAGAAGTTGAAATCCGTCCTGATCACGGGCTCGGGCAGCGGCATCGGCGCGGCCATCGCGCGGCGCCTCGCGGCACCCGGCGTGGGCATGGTGATTCACGCCTACAAGAACCGCAAAGGCTGTGAGCGCGTGGCCGCCGAGGTGCGCAAGAAAGGCGCCCAAGCCGTGGTGAAATTGGCCGACCTGTCGGATCCGAAGGCCGCCAGCGGTCTGGTCGACGCCACCGTGAAGGAATATGGCGGTCTCGACGTACTGGTCGCCAACGCGGGCTTTCCTGACTTGCGGATATGGGGCGATCTGGACCGCAAGGGCCTCGACTACTGCTTCAAGGTCATCACGGGCGGGCTATTCGAGATGGCCACCCGCGCCATGCCGCATCTGAAGAAGGCCGGCGCGCGCGGGCGCGTGGTGACCATCAGCACGCTGAACGCCCATGTCTTCCGTTCGACCTACCCGATCTATCCGGGTTCGGCCGCGGCCAAAGCGGGGTTGGAGGCGTTGACCCACACCTTCGCGGTGCAGATGGCGCCCCACAAGGTGACGGTCAATTGCGTGGCGCCCGGCATCATCGAAAAGGACGCCGACACGATCCAGTTCTACACCGATGCCCAGTGGGCACCCCTGGTCGCCAACGTGCCGCTGAAGCGCCTGGGCAAGCAGGACGAGGTGGCCGCGATGGTGGCGTTCCTGTGCAGCCCGGACGCGTCCTACGTCACCAATCAGGTGATCCACGTCAACGGCGGCATTTGCTGAACGAAGTATAAGACGTCCATGGCCGCTCGTCGCACCGGGCTTCGAAGTCGATGACGCAGGCTGCGGTCCCGGCGCCTCGCGCCTCGCTCCGCGGTATCGCCGTCATGGTGTCGGTGATCCTGGCCGGCACGGTTTACGAGATCAACATCACCATCGCCACGGTGGCCCTGCCGCATATGCAGGGCACCTTCGCCGCCACCCACGACCAGATCTCCTGGGTTGTCACCTCGTTCGTGCTGGGCATGACCATGGTGCTGGCCTGTTCGGGCTGGCTCGCGGACCGCTTCGGCCGCAAGCGCGTGTTCCTGGTCGGCACGATCGGCTTCACGCTGGCGTCCCTTCTGTGCGGCACGGCGACGTCGGTGGAGGAAGCCGTTCTGTGGCGCCTTCTGCAAGGCGGCTTCGGCGCGCCCTTGATGCCGATCTCCCAAGCCATGACGCTGGACGCCTTCCCCAAGGAACAGCACGGCACGGCCAACACGATCTGGGGCATCGCCACCATGATCGGCCCGGCCATGGGACCGACCATCGGCGGCCTCTTGGTCGAACACCATTCTTGGCCCTGGACCTTCTATTTCGGCGTTCCATTCGGCGCGGTCGCGGCGCTCGGCGTCTGGTTGCTGGTGCGCGAGGAGCCGCATCGCGCCGACCGGCCCATGGATTGGCTCGGCTTCGCCACCCTGATCATCGTGGTGGGCATGCTCCAGTTCATCCTGAACCGCGGTGAGCGTCTCGATTGGTTCGAATCGACGGAAATCATCGTCGCGACGGCCCTGACCGCCGCGTCCCTCTACGTTTTCGTCGTCCACAGCGCGCTGGTCCGGCACCCCTTCCTCGAACCGGCCATGTTTCGGGACCGCAATTTCGTGATCGGACTTTCCCTCACGTTCGTCTGGGGCTTCGTCCTGCACGGCAACATCGTGCTGGTTTCTCTGATGCTGCAGGAGTTACGCGGCTTCCCCGTCGTCACGTTGGGGATGGTCATGTCGCCGCGCGGTATCGGCGTCATGGCCGGCATGGTGATCGGCAATTTCCTGCTCAAGCGCATGGACCCGCGCCTGATCCTGGCCGGCGGCTTCGGCATGATCGCCACGTCCTCCTGGGCCATGTCTGGCTGGACCAACGATGTCGAGGGAATCGACGTGCTGTGGACCGGCTTCCTGCAGGGCACGGGGACCGGCATGGGCTTCATTCCGCTCTTCGCCATGATGTTCGCGACGCTGGACGGACGGCATCGAACCGAGGGCATCACGATGTTCAATCTGGTGCTTTTCACGGGCATCAGTTGCGGCATCGCGGTGGCGGTCAGCGTGCTAACCCGCAGTGCCAACATTAATCACGCCACGCTGGTCGAACATATCTCGCGCTATAACGACCTGCTGAGCCAGCCGCGCGCGGCGGGCGCGTGGGACATGGTCACGCGAGGCGGCCTGGCTTCGATCGAGGCGGAGGTGACGCGCCAGGCCACGATGATCGGCTACCTCAACAACTTCACCTTCATCGCCATCCTTTCCGCGACGGCGATTCCCTTCGTCTTGCTGTTCCGGCGTCCCCGCGATGGCGCGACTGCCGCGGGGATGCACTAAGCATGAGCCTCGAAGCCATCAAGCTCCGGGGAGCGGCACGCGGAGAATCGTTCCAGCGGACGATGATCATGGCCACCTGCATGCTGGCGGCCAGCATCTATTCGATGAACTTGACCATCGTCGCGATTTCCCTGCCCCACATGCAGGGCACGTTCTCGGCCACCCCCGATCAAATCTCGTGGGTGGTCACGGGCTTCATCCTGGGTCTGACCATGATGATCGCCTGTATCGGCTGGATCGCCGACCAACTTGGGCGCAAGAAAGTCTACCTGACCTGCATGGTCGCCTTCGTCTTCGCCTCGGTCATGTGCGGCAACGCCCATACGTTGGAAGAAGAGGTGCTGTGGCGGTTCCTGCAGGGCGTGTCGGGCGCGGGTATCCTGCCCCTGTCCCAATCGATCATCCTGGATGTCTACCCGCGCGAGCAGCACAGTCGCGTGTTGGGCATCTGGGGCTTGGGCAACATGGCGGGGCCGATCATCGCGCCGCCCATCGGCGGAATGATCACCGAGGCCTATAGCTGGCACAACGTCTTCGACATCAACATCCCGGCCGGCCTTCTGGCGCTGCTAGGCGCGGTTCTGTTCGTGCCTTCGACGCCACCGGCGCGGCGCGAGCTGGACATCGTGGGTGTCGTAACACTCGTCAGCGGCTTGGGCCTGATCCAGCTCATGGTCAATCGGGGCGCGCGGCAGGACTGGTTTGAATCGACCGAGATCATCCTGGAATTGGTCGCGGGTCTGGCGCTGATCTACGTCTTCATCATCCATATTCTCACGACGCGAAAGCCGTTCCTGAACCCGGAAATCTTCCGCGACAGGAACTATGCGGTCGGGATCATTCTGATCACCTCGTTCGGCGTCTTCTCGTTCTTGCCAGTCGTCATGCTGCCGCTGTTCATGCGCAACTTGATGGATTACCCCGTCCAGATCATTGGCATCCTGCTGGTGCCACGCGCGCTCGGCGTCGTGATCGGCAACCTGACGGTCTCGCGCCTGGTGCGCTTCATAGACCCGCGCCACCTGATCACGCTCGGACTGATCTGCACGATGTATTCCTCGTGGCACGTTTCGACCTGGACGCTGGATGTGAGCGTTTGGGAGATCGCGGTCAACGGTGTGTTCCAGGGCCTTGGCAACGGGCTGATCTATGTCACCGTCAATACGCTGACGTTCTACGATCTGCCGCCCAAGCACCGCTCCCAGGCCGTGCCGCTGTTCTATTTGACCTTCAACATCGCGGCCAGCATCGGTATCGCGGGCTTCATCACCTATTGGGTGCAAAGTACCCAGGTAAACCATGCCGTTCTGACGGAGCATATCTCGCCCTTCAACGAACTGCTGCGCGACGGATTCATGCTCCGTGATCGGGAACTGCGCGCGGCGCGCGCGGCGGCGTTGAACCAGGAGATCACCCGTCAGGCGTCATTGATCGGCTTCGAAATATCCTTCCAGCTTGTCACCTTCGTTGCGTTCGCGACGATTCCGTTCGTGTACCTGATGCGCAATCCGTGGGCCAAGAAGCCGCCGGCGCCGAAAGGCGGCACGGGATGACCGCCATCGCCGCCAGCACCGGGGGCGTCACGCGCCATCGCTCGGCAATCATGATGGTCACCATGATCGCGGCCAGCATCTATTCGCTGAACCTGACCATCGTCTCCATCTCCCTGCCCCACATGCAGGGCACATTCTCGGCGACGCCCGACCAGATCGCCTGGGTCGTCACGGCTTTCATCGTCGGCATGACGACGATGATCGTCTGCACGGGCTGGCTCAGCGCGCGCTTCGGCCGCAAGCGACTGTTTACGTTGTCCCTAATCGTTTTCACCTTGGCGTCGCTGATGTGCGGCAATGTCCACACGCTGGAAGGCGAAGTAATGTGGCGTTTTCTCCAAGGCGTGGCGGGCGCCTCGATCATTCCACTATCCCAGGCCATCGCGGTCAGTGCCTATCCGGCCGACCAGCAGGGCAGAGCCATCGGCGTCTGGGGTATCGGCAACATGATCGGCCCGATCATCGCGCCGCCCATCGGCGGCTATCTGACCGAACTCTATGGCTGGCCGACCGTGTTCTACATCAACCTGCCGCTCGGCTTGCTGGCCGTGGTAGGCGCGATCCTGTTCGTGCCCCACAACGAACCGGACCGCAGCCGCCGCTTCGACCTGGTGGGCTTCGCGGTCCTGGTCACCTCGGTCGTCTCGCTCCAGCTCATGCTCAACCGCGGCACGCGGCTGGATTGGTTCGACGCCACCGAGATCATTGTCGAGGCCGCGCTGGCCGCTTTGTTCTTCTACATCTTCCTGGTCCATGCCTTCACCGCGCGGAACCCGATCCTGCGGCCGGAAATGTTCAGGGACCGCAACTATGCGGGCTGCCTCCTGGTCGCCTTCGGCTTTGGCATGCAGGTGTTCCTGCCGACCATCCTGCTGCCGCTGATGCTCAAGAACCTGCGCGGCTATCCGATCGAGATGATCGGCCTTCTGCTCGCGCCGCGCGCGGTTGGCGTGCTGGCCGGCAACCTTGTCGCGGGCTACCTCACCTCGCGCTTTCAGCCGAAATACCTGGCCGTCATCGGCTTCACCGGCGTCTCGGCATCGGCCTGGTTCATGTCGCGCTGGACGCTCGATGTCGGCCCATGGGACGTGGCGTGGACCGGGATCATGCAGGGATTCTTCTCATCCCTCATCTTCGTGCCGGTGGCGTCCCACGCCTTCTCGACCTTGTCCTTGCGCTACCGCGAGGAGGCCATCCCGGTCTTCTATCTGATCCTCAATCTGGGTGGCAGCCTGGGCATCGCGGGCATCATCACCTACTGGACCTCCAGCACCCAACTCAACCACGCGGTGCTCGCGGAACATGTTTCGATCTTCAACCCCATGTACCGGTTCCTGCCGGACGCGTGGAATCCCGAACGGAGTCCCACCGCCGCCGCGCTCGATCTCGAGATCATGCGGCAGGCGTCGATGATCGCCTACAACGACTGTTTCACCATGATCATGCTGATCACCCTTCTGTCCGCGCCCGCCGCGCTGTTGATACGGCGCCGCGCGCGGACGTGAGCGACACGCTCCACCAAGCGCTCTACGCATCGCCGCTCAAGCGGTGGCTGGTGATCCTGTCGGTGATGATCCCGTCCGCGGTCTATGTCCTGGACCTCACCGTCGTGACCGTGGCCCTCCCCCACATGCAGGGCACGTTCTCCGCGACCTACGACCAGATCTCCTGGGTGGTCACCTCCTACATCGTAGGCGGCACCATCGTGACCGGCTGCTCGGGCTGGGCCAGCACGCGCTTCGGCCGTAAGGAGGTGTTCTTTGTCTCCTGCGCGGCCTTCACCGCAGCCTCGATCTTCTGCGGCATGGCGACGACACTCGAATCCGAGGTCGCGTGGCGCGCGCTGCAGGGCTTCTTCGGCGCACCGATCCTGCCGCTCTCGCAAGCCGTGATGCTCGATCTCTACCCGAAGGAGCGGCACGGCACGGCCAACTCGATCTGGGGCATGGGCATTCTGCTGGGCCCCGTGCTGGGTCCCACCATCGGCGGCTACATGACCGAGGAATACAGCTGGCCCTGGGCGTTCTACGTCAACGTGCCGTTCATGCTTCCGCCGCTGCTCGGCATCCTTCTGTTCGTGCCGCGCACGGCGCGCAACGCCGGGCACGGTCTCGACTGGTTCGGCTTCATCGCGCTCTGCGTCGGTATGGGAGCGCTGCAACTTATGCTCAACCGCGGCGAGCGGCAGGATTGGTTCGCCTCGCCCGAGATCATCCTCGAGGCCGTGCTGGCCGTGATTGCACTCTACGTGTTCGTCGTCCACATCCTCACCGGGCGCAAACCGTTCGTTCCGCCGGCCATCTTCGCCAATTGGAACTACAGCCTGGGGCTGTTTTTCGTGATCATCTTCGCCTTCGTGCTGCAATCGCCCATCGTGCTTCTGTCGCTGTTCTTCCAGGATTTGGGCGGCTATCCGGTGATGACGGTCGGTCTGTTGCTGACGCCGCGCGGCCTCGGCGCCTTCACCTCGATGTTCCTGGGCGGTCTCCTGATCGCGCGCATGGACCCGCGGCTCGTGATGGCCGCGGGCTTCGTCGCCTTCGGCTTGTCGGCTTATCTGATCGCGGGCTGGACGACCGAGGTCAGCGCCTGGCAGGTGGCCTGGACGGGCATCCTTCAGGGCTTCGGTTCCGGCCTCGTCTGGGTGCCGATGGGCACCTTGGCCGTGGCCACGCTCACTCCGCGCCTGCGCGACGAATCCTTGGCGTTCTTCCACATGATGTTCAACGTGGGCGCCAGCCTCGGGATCATCACCATGATCAACCTGGCGCTGCGCACCTCGGTGTCGATGCACGCCTCACTGACCGAATACGTCACGCGCTTCAACCAGGTCTTCAAGGGCGCCGTGTTGCCCAATTTGTGGAGCTTCAGCTCACCCTCGGGCCTGGCGACGCTCAACCTGGAGATCACACGGCAGTCCGGCATCGTGGGCTACAACAACTGCTTCTATGCCATCGCGGCCATCTCTGTGGCCGCGATTCCGCTGTGTTTCCTGCTGCGCCGCGGCGCCGGCGGCCAGGGAGTCGGGCACGTCGGCTAGTGTTGAGCGGGCCACCCGCCGGCCCTATGATCGGCGCGATTTTCGGCAGCCACCAGCAGCGGGGGAATAGTCCGTGGCCCAGCTTTCCAACGAACGCGTCGCCTACATCAACGGCAAGATCGTACCGGAGAGCCAGGCTCTGGTTTCCTTCCGCGATCGCAGCTTCACCTATGGCGACGCCGTGTTCGACACCACGCGCACCTTCGCCCACAAGATGTTCAAGGTGAAGGAGCATATCGACCGGCTCTACCGCTCGCTGCGCTATGTGCAGATCGATCCGGGCATCTCGCCGTCGGAGCTCGCGAAGATCAGCGAGGAGGTTTGCGAGCGCAACCTGCACCTGATCGGCAAGGACGACGATTACTGGGTCACTCAGCGCATCTCGCGCGGCGTCGACGTGCCGGGCGATGAGTTCACCGCCCACACCGGCCCGACCGTGATCGTGGAATGCCGTCCGCTGCCGTTGAAGGCGCGCGCCAAGCTGTTCCGCGATGGCATTCGCATCGTGGTGCCCTCCGTACGCCGCGCGCCCGCGCAGTCGTTCAGCCCGCGCGCGAAGAGCCACAACTACCTGAACCTGATCATGGCCGACCTCGAGGCCCGTTCGCAGGACAAGGAAGCCTGGGCCGTGTTGCTTGACCTCGACGGCAACGTGACCGAGGGCATGGGCAGCAACTACTTCATGGTCCAGGACGGCCGCCTGATGACGCCACGCGCGAAGAACGTGCTGCCCGGCATCAGCCGTCAGACCGTGATCGACATGGCGGCCAAGCTGGGTATCCCGTTCGAGGAACGCGACCTCGACCAGTACGACATGTTGACCGCGGACGAGGCGTTCCTGACCTCGACCAGCCTGTGCATTTGCCCGGTCTCGAGCGTCAACGGCGCGAAGGTGGGCGACGGCAAGGTTCCCGGCCCGATCACCCAGAAGCTCTGCAAGGCTTATTCGGAGTTCGTGAACTTCGACTTCGTGGCCCAGTATCTCAGGCACCTCAAGGCCTGAGCCGCGCGCGTATCCGACCAAGGAGACTTCCGTGAAAGCACGTACCATCGCCCTAGCCGCCGCATTTGCGCTGGCGGCCATCCTGCCCGTTCAGGCCGCCGACAAGGTCAAAATCGGCTATGTCACCACGCTGTCGAAGGGCCCCGCGGCCATCGGCAAGCAGATGCAGGACGCGGTCGAACTGGCCCTCGACCACCTGGGCAAGAAGATGGGCGGCCTGCCGGTCGAGGTCGTCTATGTGGACGACGAGTTCGATCCCGAGGTCGGTAAACTGCGCTCCGAGGAACTGGTGAAGAAGGACAAGGTGGACTTCGTCTCCGGCTTCATCTGGTCGAACGTGCTGCTCCAGGCGCGGCAGCCGATCTTCAAGGCGAACACCTTTCTGATTGGCTCCAACGCGGGCCCGCACGAGCTGGCTGGCAAGGAATGCTCGCCCTGGTTCTTCTCGACCTCGTGGCAGAACGACCAGATGCCCGAGGCCATGGGCAAGTACATGACCGATGCCGGCATCAAGCGCGTCTTCGTGCTCTCGCCCAACTATCCGGCCGGCCGCGACATGGTGGCGGGCTTCAAGCGCTACTTCAAAGGCGAGATCGTCGGCGAGATCCTGACGCCCTGGCCCCAGCACGCCGACTGGTCGGCCGAGTTCGCCAAAATCCGCGCGACCCAACCCAAGCCGGACGCGGTCTTCGTCTTCTATCCCGGCGGCGCGGGCGTGAACTTCGTGAAGCAGTATGCGCAATCGGGCCTGAAGGAGACGATCCCGCTCTATAACGTCTTCACCACCGACAGCACGACGCTCAAGGCGCAGGGCGATGCCGCGCTTGGCCTGCTCTCGACCATGAGTTGGGGACCCGACCTGCAGAACGACGCGAACAAGCGCTTCGTCGCGGATTTCAAGAAGAAGTACGGCTACATCCCGTCCTTCTACGCCGCGCAAGCCTACGATTCGATCATGCTGATCGCGAGCGCGGTCAAGGCCGTGAACGGCAAGATCGAGGACAAGGAGGCCGTCCGCAAGGCGCTGAAGGCCAGCGATTTCGCCTCCGTGCGCGGGCAGGTGAAGTTCAACAACAACCACTTCCCGATCGAGAATTTCTATATCCAGGAAGTGGTGAAGGATGCCGACGGCAACTACGACACAAGGATCAAGGGTACGGTGCTCCTGGCCCATGCCGATGCGTATGGCGCCAAGGAATGCAAAATGAAGTAGCCGCCAGGCTGGGAGAGACGGGGGCGGGCCACACCCCGCCCCTGTTTTCGTTTGTGGGACGGCCGCGCCTGCGCGCGCGGCGGCGATCGTAGGGCATGACCGCGCTTCTTCTCATCGAGCAGACTCTGAACGGGCTGCAGCTCGGCGTGATGCTGTTCCTGATGGCGGCCGGGCTTACGCTCGTCTTCGGTATCATGAACATGATCAACCTGGCGCATGGCTCGCTCTACATGGTGGGCGCCTATTGCGCCGCCTTGTTCCTGGAGTGGACGGGCAGCTTCGTCCTGGCCGCGCTTTTGGCCCTGCCCGCGACGCTCCTGGTCGGCCTTGTCGTCGAGATCCTCGTGCTGCGCACGCTCTACGAACGCGACCATCTGGACCAGGTGTTGGCCACCTTCGGCCTGATCCTCTTCTTCAACGAGGCCGTCCATCTGGTCGGCGGCGCCGAGGCGCTGTACCTGGACCTGCCGCCATTCCTCAAGGGGCAGGTCGAGATCATTCCGGGCTCGCCCTACCCCATCTACCGCCTGGTCGTGATCGCCGTCGGCCTCGCGGTCGCCCTCGGCCTCTATCTTCTGGTCACGCGCACGCGCACCGGAATGCTGATCCGCGCGGGCGCCTCCAACCGCACCATGCTTTCGGCGCTCGGCGTCAACGTGCGCCTCCTGTTCACGGCCGTCTTCGGCCTGGGCGCCATGCTGGCGGGCTTGGGCGGCGTCATGGCCGGGCCGATCGTCTCGGTCCAGTCAGGCATGGGTGAGAACGTCCTGATTCTGGCCTTCGTCGTCATCGTCATCGGCGGTATCGGCTCGGTTCGTGGCGCCTTCATCGCGGCACTCCTCATCGGCCTGATCGACACGATGGGTCGCGCCTTCATGGCCGACCTCATGGGGCTTCTCATGTCGCACGCCGCAGCCCAGACAGCGGGGCCCACCATCGCCTCCATGCTGATCTATCTCCTGATGGCCGGCGTGCTGTTCTTCCGGCCCCAGGGTCTGTTCCCGCCGCGGGGCCGCTGAATGGCGCGCATCGCCACCATCGCAGTCTTGATCGCGCTCGCCGCCGTGCCGGTGCTGGCCGCCGCGTTCGACGCACCCTTCTATCTCGACCTGTTCGGGCGCGTGATGATCTATGCCATCGCCGCGCTCAGCCTGAACCTGGTGATGGGTTACGGCGGCATGGTCAGCTTCGGTCACGCGGCCTTCCTGGGACTCGGCGGCTATGCCGTCGGCATCCTGGCCAAGGAAGGAATCGAAAGCGGCTTCGTGCAATGGCCGTTGGCCGTCGGTTCCTGCGCCCTATTCGCGTTTCTGACCGGCTTGGTCGTGCTGCGCACCAGCGGCGCCTATTTCATCATGATCACGCTGGCCTTCGCTCAGATGCTGTTCTTTCTGTTCACCAGCCTGGCCGAATATGGCGGCGATGACGGGCTGACCATCTGGACGCGCAGCGAGTTTTCCGGGCTGATAGACCTCAACGACGGTGCGAGCTTCTACTACCTAGTTTTCATCCTGCTTCTGCTCTGTCTCGGCATCTCGGCGCGGCTGGTCGATTCGCGCTTCGGCATGGTCCTGCGCGGTGCGAAGGCCAACGAGCGGCGGATGCGCGCCATCGGCTTCCCGACCTTCCGCTACAAGCTGGCGGCCTACACGATCTCCGGCGCCATGTGCGGCCTGGCGGGCGCGCTCCTGGCCAACCAGGCCGAGTTCGTGGGGCCAAGCGTGCTGCACTGGTCGCGTTCGGGCGAAATCCTGGTCATGGTCGTGCTCGGCGGGATGGGCGGCGTGGCCGGTCCCGTGCTGGGTGCGGCCGCTTATCTGCTGCTCAGCTATTTCCTCGCCGACCTGACCAAGCATTGGGCCATCATCATGGGGCCGCTCCTGATCCTGGTCGTGCTTTATGCGCGCGGCGGCTTGCTGGGGCTTCTAGGCGGACGGCGCGCCAGGACGGGCTCACCATGAGCGACATCCTGCTGCGCGCCGAAGGCATCACCAAGCGCTATGGCGGCATCCTGGCCTGCGACGGTGTGAACGTCGATCTGCGCGCGGGCGAGACGCATGCGGTGATCGGCCCCAACGGAGCGGGCAAGACGACGCTTTTATCTCAGCTCGCGGGCGAAATCGCGCCCGATGCCGGCCGCATCCATCTGGGGGCGCGCGACGTCACGCACTTGCGCGCGCCCGAACGCGCGGTGCTCGGCCTCGGCCGTTCGTTCCAAATCACCAGCGTGTTCCGCGAGTTTAGCGTGCTACAGAATGTGGCGCTGGCCGTACAAGCCCATGACGGGCATAGCTTTCGCTTTTGGCGCAAGGCGCGCACCGACGCCGCGCTGATCGAGCCCGCGCGCGCCATGCTGGACCGCCTCGGGCTCGCCGGCCGCGCCGCCTTGCCGGCCGCGCTTCTGTCCCACGGCGAGCAGCGCCAGCTGGAACTGGCCATGGCGCTGGCCACCAAGCCGCGCGTGCTTCTGCTCGACGAACCGATGGCCGGAATGGGCGCCGCGGATTCCGAGCGCATGACCCGGCTTCTGACCACGCTCAAGAACGAAGCTGCGCTGCTGTTGGTCGAGCACGACATGGACGCGGTCTTCGCCCTGGCCGACCGGATCACCGTGATGACTTACGGCCGCGTGATCGCGACCGGCACGCCGGCGGAAATCCGCGCGAACCAGGCCGTGCGCGAGGCCTATCTCGGCACCGACGAGGCCGCGTGATGGCGTTGCTTTCGCTTGAAGGTGTCGAGACGGCATATGGCGACAGCCAGGTTCTGTTCGGTCTCAGTCTCGACGTGGCCGCGGGCCAGGTCGCCACGCTTCTCGGCCGCAACGGCATGGGCAAGACGACGACCGTGCGCTCGATCATGGGCCTTGCACCCATCCGCGCGGGCGCTATCCGCTTCGAGGGCAGGCCGATTCACGGCCTCGCGCCTTATGAGATTGCACAAGCCGGTATCGGCTTGGTGCCGGAGGGGCGGCAGGTCTTCCCCAACCTCAGCGTGCGTGAGAATCTGGTCGCCACCGCGGCCAACCGGCGGCACGCGGCGAAACCCTGGACTGTTGCGCGTGTCCTCGAACTGTTCCCGCCGTTGGCCGTGCGGAACACATCTCTCGGTGGGCTGCTCTCGGGCGGCGAGCAGCAGATGCTGGCCATCGGCCGCGCGCTGATGACCAACCCGCGCTTGCTGATCCTGGACGAAGCGACCGAGGGACTCGCGCCGCTGGTGCGCCGGGAGATCTGGGACTGCCTTGCGCTCCTGAAGGCCGAGGGACAGTCAATCCTGGTGATCGACAAGAACGTCGACGCGCTATTGCGCCTGGCCGGCCGCCATCACGTCATCGAGAAAGGCCGGATCGTCTGGACCGGCGACTCCGCCGCCCTGGCCGCCGACGAGGCGCTGCAGCACCGCTACCTGGGCGTCTAGCCCAGGCGCTTTTTCAGAAGCTCGACCGCCGTGTCGGGGCTGGTCAGCACCGTGCGGCCTGGCACGGCGCGGATGAGGCGCGCGGCGGGCGCGGTCGAATATTGGGCCAGCATCAGGGCGTCGCAATCCTCGAACTGCTCGGCCGCCTTGGCGACGATGGCGTCATGCTCGTCCGCACGCCCGGCTTCCAACGCCGGCAACGCGGCCTCCGCCGCATGGGTGCGCAGCTGTAGCTTGATGCCGCGCTTGGCAGCCACGGCCTCGACCTCTTCCTTCAGCTCGGTCAGGGTCGGCGCGAAGGTCGAGAGCGCCACGATGCGCGGTCCCTTGTCCAGCGCGGCCTCGACCATGGCCTCGTAGGGCTTCAAGACCGGCACATCCATCTGCGAGCGCGCGGCCTCGATGGCCGGGCCAAAGGCCGAGCACGAGAACAGGATGAAGCGCGCGCCCGAATCGTAGCTGTGGTTGGCCAGCGCCGCGATGCGTGCGTAGAGCGCGGGCGTCAGCTTCCCCGCCGCGCGGCGATCCTGCAGGAGCGAATCGTCCAGCAAGTGCGTGCGCGGCGCCTTCGGCCAATGACGGCCGAAGGCGGCTTCCAGCGGCTCGATGGACAGGCGCGTGGCGTGGACGATGCCGATGCGGCCGTTCATCGCATCGTCGGCATAATGAACTCGGCGCCCGCGCGGATGCCCGTGGGCCAGCGCGAGGTCACCGTCTTGGTCTTCGTGTAGAAGCGCACGCCTTCCGGACCGTAGGCGTTCATGTCGCCGAACAGCGAACGCTTCCAGCCGCCGAAGCTGTGGAAGGCCACCGGCACGGGGATCGGCACGTTCACGCCCACCATGCCCACCTTGCATTGGGTGGAGAAGGCACGCGCGGCGTCGCCGTCGCGGGTGAAGATGGCGGTGCCGTTGCCGTATTCGTGGTCGTTGACCAGCTTGAGCCCCTGGTCGAAATCGGGCACACGCACAACCGAGAGGACGGGGCCGAAGATCTCTTCCTTATAGATGCGCATGTTCGGCTTCACGTCATCGAACAGGCAGCCGCCGATGAAGAAACCCTTCTCGTAGCCCTGCATCTTGAAGTCGCGCCCGTCGACGACCAGCTTGGCGCCTTCCTTGACGCCCAGGTCGACATAGCCGCGCACCTTGTCCAAGTGCGTTTTGGTGACCAATGGCCCCATCTCGACCTCGGGGTCCGTGCCCGGTCCGATCTTCAGCGCGCGCACGCGCGGGACCAAACGTTCCATCAGCGCGTCGCCCGCCTTGCCGACCGCGACCGCGACCGAGATCGCCATGCAGCGCTCGCCGGCCGAGCCGTAACCCGCGCCCATTAGTGCGTCGGTGGCCTGGTCCATGTCCGCATCGGGCATGATGACCATGTGGTTCTTGGCGCCGCCCAGCGCCTGCACGCGCTTATTGTGCGCGGCGCCCGTGTGATAGACGTACTCGGCGATCGGCGTGGAGCCCACGAAGCTGACGGCCTGGATGCGTGGGTCGGTCAGGATCGCATCGACCGACTCCTTGTCGCCATGAACCACGTTCAACACGCCGTCCGGCAAACCGGCTTCCTTCGCCAATTCCGCGAGGCGCACGCTGCAGCTGGGATCACGCTCGGACGGCTTCAGGACAAAGGTGTTGCCCGTGGCGATCGCGACCGGGAACATCCACATCGGCACCATGGCCGGGAAGTTAAAGGGCGTGATGCCCGCGCAAACGCCCAGCGGCTGACGCATCGACCAACTGTCGACGTTGGTGCCGACATTCTCGCTGAACTCGCCCTTAAGCAAATGCGGGATGCCGCAGACAAACTCGACAACTTCGAGACCGCGAATCACCGAGCCCTTGGCGTCGCTGAGAACCTTGCCGTGCTCGGCGGTGATGATGGCCGCCAGCTCGTCCATATGCTGTTCGATCAGGGTCTTGAACTTGAACATGATGCGCGCGCGCACGAGCGGCGGCGTCGCAGCCCATTTCGGGAAAGCAGCCTCGGCGGCGGCCACGGCCTCGCCGACCTCTTCCTTGGTCGCCAGGCTGACCTTCTTGGCTACCTCGCCCGTCGCCGGGTTGAAGACGTCGCCGTAACGGCCGCTGCGCCCCTTCACGGTCTTACCGTTGATGAAATGCTCGATGGTATGCATGAAATCCTCCGGAGGCGCGGCACATGGGCGAGAGAGCGGCGAACGCCGCTCTGGTCGGGGCGCTTATAGCAAATCGGCCGGGGCCGGGGAAACGACCCGGACCGGTATTTTCGGCCAGCAGACATGCCCGGAAAGCAGGGCTTCAATTGACGGCGCGCGGGCCTACGCATAGGGATACGGAACACGACCCGGGGGACCACGCCATGACGCAGATTCCGACCTACGCCGACGTCCAGGATGCAGCTCGCCAACTGAAGGGCATGGCCGTGCGCACACCCCTGGTCGACGCGCATGTCATGGGCGCGGCCTTGGGCTGCCGCCTGTTCGTGAAACCCGAGGTGTTGCAGCGCACGGGGTCGTTCAAGTTCCGTGGCGCTTACAACCGGATCAGCCGGCTGAACGAGGCCGAGCGCAAGCGTGGCGTCGTCGCCTACTCCTCCGGCAACCATGCCCAAGGCGTGGCCGCCGCCGCCACGTTGGTCGGCGCGCCGTCGGTCATCGTGATGCCGTCGGACGCCCCCGCCATCAAGGTCGCCAACACCAAGGCGCTGGGCGGCGAGGTCGTGCTCTACGACCGCTTCAAAGAGAACCGCGAGGAGATCGGACAGCGCATCGCGTCCGAGCGCGGCCTGACCTTGGTGAAGCCCTATGACGATCCGTATGTGATCGCGGGCCAGGGCACGGCCGGGCTGGAATTGGTCGAGCAGGCGAAAGAAATGGGCGCCCCGCCCGACATCGTCGTCTCGCCCTGCGGCGGCGGCGGCCTGGTCGCGGGCTGTGCCTTGGCCGTGAAGGAAAACCTGCCCAATGCCGCGGTCTATGGCGCCGAGCCGGCAGGGCTGGACGATACCGCGCGCTCCCTCGTCTTCGGCCAGCGCGTCTCGAACAACCCCAAGGCCACCACGATTTGCGATGCGCTGATGGCGCCCATGCCCGGCGAGATCACTTTCGAGATCAACCGCAAGCTGCTGAAGGGCGCCATCGCGGTCAGCGACGACGAGGTCCTGTCGGCCATGAAGCGCGCCTTCCTCGACCTCAAGCTCGTCGTCGAGCCGGGCGGCGCGGTCGCACTGGCTGCCGTCCTATCGGGCAAGATCGACGTGAAGGGCAAAACGGTGGCCGTGGTCTGCTCGGGCGGCAATGCCGACCCGGCGATGTTCGAACGCGCGCTCAAGGCATCCTGACCATCATGTTCCGCCGGATCGTCCTTGCCGCCGCCATCGCGCTGGCGGGCGCTTCGGGCGTACGTGCCGACGAAGCGCGCACGGCACAGTATTTCGACGCCATTGCGGCCTCGCCGCCGCTGCGCACCGCGTTCCTGCGCGCCATGCCCAAGGGCGGCGAACTACATGTCCACCTGACCGGCGCGATCTATGCCGAGAACTATATTCGCTGGGCCGTCGAGGACGGGCTGTGCGTCCAGCGCGCGGCGTTGGCCCTGGCTCCGCCGCCCTGCGACCCCGCGCAAGGAACCGAGCCGGCCGCGATTCTCGAGACTGATCGAACGCTGCGCGCCGCCCTAATCGACAGTCTGTCCATGCGCAACCATTCGAACGCGCGCGATTCCGGCCACGACCATTTCTTCGCCACCTTCGCCAAATTCAACGCCGCCACCCGTCCGCGCCTGGGTGACATGATCGCGGAGTACGCCGCGCGCTTGGCAGCCGAAAACACTTTCTACGTCGAGATCATGACCTCACCCGGCATGGGCGATGCCCGCGCGCTGGGAACCCAAGCGGGCTGGAGCGACGATTGGAATACCCTGCGCGACCGCCTGATGACGCCCGACATGGACAAGATCGTCGCTCGAGCGCGCGAACGCCTCGACTTGGCCGAGTCGCGCGAGCGCGAGCTTCTGCGCTGCGGCACGCCACAGGCCGACCCTGGTTGCGCGGTGACGGTGCGCTATCTGTCGCAGGTCATCCGCGTGTTCCCGCGCGAGCAGGTCTTTGCCGAAATCCTGTTCGCCACCTTGCTGATGAAGGCCGATCCGCGCGTCGTGGGCTTGAACCTGGTGGCACCGGAGGACGATCCCGTTACCTTGCGCGAATACACCGAGCAGATGCGCATGATCGGTTTCCTGACCGACACGGGACGGGCATCGAACGTGACGTTGCACGCGGGCGAACTGACGCTCGGTCTCGTGCCGCCGGAGGATTTGCGCTTCCACATAAGGCAGGCCGTCGAATTGGCGGGCGCCAAGCGCATCGGCCACGGCACGGGCATGGCATGGGAAGACGACTCCCTCGGGCTGATGAACCAAATGGCGCAGCGGAAGATCGCGGTCGAGATCAATCCGACCAGCAACGAGCAAATCCTCGGCGTCACGGGCAAGGATCACCCTTTCCCCGTCTATCGGCGCATGGGCGTGCCGGTCGCGCTTTCGACCGATGATCCCGGCGTCTCGCGCATCGACCTGAGCCATGAGTACCAGCGCATCGCCCGCGACTACGGCCTGGGCTATCGCGATCTCAAGGCACTGGCGCGGAATGCGTTGGAATATTCCTTCGCGCCGGGCCCGAGCCTGTGGGCAGGCGACCGTCGCGCCGGTCCTTGCGCCGCCGATTCACCGGCGGGCGCGCCCTCGGCCGGCTGCCGCGCCTTCCTCGACGGCAGCGAGAAAGCACGCGAGCAATGGCGCCTGGAAGCCGCCTTCGCGCGCTTCGAGGCCACACCCTGGCCGGCGCCGTAGAGCTCAACCTCCTCCAACCTTTCGCCCCCTCCCCTTTGTGAGCGCTGCGCGCTCCGTGTCGATCCGCTTTGCGGCTCGACCCCTCGTTGGGGAGGGGAAAGACAGAGTGTCTCGCTTTTTACTTCTCCCCTCCCCTTGAGGGAGGGGTTGGGGGAGGGGTACCAACACGCATGACGGTCCCAGCCCCCTCGCCCAGCCGATTGAACCTCGCGCTGCGTCTATCGTTCTTCTACGCCGCGGTGTTCGGGACCGTGGGCGTCAATACGCCCTTCTTTCCCGTCTGGCTGTCCTCCCGCGGCATGGACGCGGCGCAGATCGGCATCCTGTTGGCCGTGGTCTCGTGGGTGCGCGTGGTGACGACGCCTTGGCTCGGCGGCGTGGCCGAACGGATGGGCGAGCGGCGCCGGCCCATGGCCGTTCTCTCCGCTGTCGCACTCGCGGCCTTCTCGAGCTACGGCCTGGTGGATGGCTTTTGGGGTTATCTGTGCGTCGGCATCGTCGCGGGCGTGACGCATGCGGCGGTCATGCCCTTGGGCGAGAACGTCACCATGTCCATGGCCCCCGCCGCCCGCCTCGATTACGGGCATATGCGCCTATGGGGTTCGTTCTCCTTCATCTTGGCCGCGGCGGGTGGCGGCTGGTTTCTCCAGGGACGCGCGGCCGACGCCATCCTGTGGCTTATGATCGGCACAATGGCGCTGATGTTCATGGCTTGCTGCCTGCTGCCCGAGCCGCGCCTGCCACGCGCGCATGCACACACGACGCCAGTCCGGCGCCTTCTGAGCAACCGGCTGTTCCTGTTGTTCGTGTTTTCTTGCGGCCTGCTGCAGGCAAGCCACGCCGTGGTCTACGGCTTCGGCACGCTGCACTGGCGCGCGTCCGGTCTCGACGATGCGACGATCGGCTGGCTATGGGCGGAGGGCGTGCTGGCCGAAGTGGTCCTGTTCGCGCTGGGCGCCAGGGTGATGAGAAAGCTGGGGCCGCTGCATCTCCTCCTGTTGGCGGGCGGCGCGGGCGTGGTGCGCTGGGCAATCACCGCTGCGACCGCGGACCTCGAGGTCCTGATCGCAATCCAGCTTCTGCACGGCTTCACCTTCGGCGCGGCCCATCTCGGCGCCATGTATTTCATCCAGCGCGCGGCGCCACCCGGCCTGTCGGCCTCGGCGCAAAGCCTCTATTCGGCCGTCGGCAACAGTGTCGTCATGGGGCTCGCCCTGCTGGTGGCGGGACCACTCTATGAGGCGCTCGGCGGCGGCGCCTTCGCGGTGATGGCACTGTTCTCGGCGGGTGGGATGGCGGGCGTCTGGACGCTGGGCCGCCGATGGAAGGGCGACGCGTTCGCGGCCGCCTAGAATCTCAGCATTTCGGCTTTGGCAGCGGCTCGATCTCGGTCAGCACCGCGCGCATGCGGAAGTCGCCGAAATCCATGATCTGATCACCCGCCACCCCGTTGTCGAACATGCGCATGCCCAGCTCGTAATGCGGCGCGGCCTCTTTCGAGCCCAGGTCGAAGAAGGCCAGCCGCACCGGCCAAAAGGGCCGCGTGATTAGAGCCTCGGCGTTTTCGCTCTGCGGCACGATACCGCGCTTGCCGATGATGGCGCTAACCTCAGCCACGCCTTCCTTGGTGGCGCCGTCGAAGACGGTGGCGGATAAACGCGTCTTGCCGGCCTCCGCCGCGCGCAGTAGCGCTTCGCTGTGCGCCATGGGGAACAGCGTGCCCATCGGCAATTTCATGGTGCGCTTGTCTGGAATCGTGAAACGGGCCGTGCCGGTCCCGCCGCGACCGTTGAGCTTGGCGTCACCGCCGAACTCCTCCGCCATTTCCTCATTGCGGAGCGTGCGCACGTTGAAGCGGAAGGTCAGTCCGTTGCTCGATTCCCAGCTCGTGTAACCGGTGTCTGTTACCAGAACCTCGCCATCGCCGTTGATCAGCTCCATGCGGATGCGCTGCTCCACCGACCAGCCTTCGCAGGTCTGTCGCCATTCCGCCGTCATCGCGCCGCTAGCCTCGACGATGCCGCTGCCCGAGGTACCGCCGTCGTACTTGAGCACGTAGGCCGCGCGATAGGGCGCCAGGTCGGACGCTTGAAGCGGGAACGCCGGCAGCGACGCCATGCCGAGGGACAAGGCGACCGATACGGCGCGATGGCGCGAAGAAAAGATTTTCATGGGGCACAAGGTGGGTGCGAAATGGGCTCGAATTATGGCATGCGAGCGGGGGTGACGATAGAATGCGCGGCCTTCACGCCTTGTTCCCTCCTCCGGAGCCTCCATGCCAGCCAAGAAAATTGTCCTGGTCACGCGCAGACTGACGCCGTCCGTCGAGGCGCGCCTCGCACGCGACTATGACGCGCGGCTGAACCCGAGCGACGATATCTATACACCGGACAAGCTGGCCGCGGCGGCCCAGGGCGCCGACGCGCTGTTGGTCGCGGCCACCGACAACGTGGGGCCCGCCGTGATCGCGAAGCTGCCGAATAGCGTGCGCGCCATCGCCACCTTCTCCGTCGGCTACAACCACATCGACATCGAGGGCTGCAAGAATCGCGGCATCTGTGTCACCTACACACCCGACGTGCTGACCGACGCCACCGCCGACCTCACCATGCTTCTGATCCTGGGCGCGGCGCGGCGCGCGGGCGAGGGCGAGCGTATGGTGCGCAACGGAGAATGGAACGGCTGGGCGCCGACGCAGCTTCTCGGCACGCAGGTGACGGGCAAGAAACTGGGCATCCTGGGCATGGGCCGCATCGGCCGGGCGGTGGCCGACCGCGCGCGCGGCTTCGCCATGCAGATCCACTACAGCAACCGCAAACGCCTGCCAGCCGACCAGGAAAAGGGCGCGGTGTTCCACGCCGATCCCGAAGCCATGCTGAAACAGGTCGACATCCTGTCGATCAACTGTCCCGCCACGCCGGAGACGACGCGTTTTCTCGACGCGCGCCGGATTGGGCTGATGAAGGACGGCGCCATCGTGGTCAATTCGGCACGCGGGGCGATCGTGGACGACCATGCGCTGATCGCGGCGCTGCGCGCGGGCAAGCTGGCATCGGCGGGATTGGACGTGTTCGACCGCGAGCCGGACCTGGAGCCGGCTTACCGGGGCTTGGCCAACACATTCCTGCTGCCGCATTTGGGCAGTGCCACGATCGAGACACGCGACGGCATGGGCAACAAATGCGTCGACAACCTGGACGCGTTCTTCGCCGGCCGGACACCGCCCGACCGGCTGGTCTAGTTCAGATCGGCAGCAACCACGCCTTCTCGGAGACGTTGCGGCGCATGGCCTCGGCCTGTTGCGACTCGAACGGCCCGGCGACCACGCGATACATTTTCCGCCCGCCCACCGTGGCCGCGATCACGTGCGTGCCCTTGGCGGACGCAGAGGCCGCGGCGGCGCGCTCGGCATCCTGGAAACTGCCCAACACGACCAGCATCTTCCGCCCGTTGCCCGGCGTCGGAGCGGGCGCCAAGGAGGCCGCCTGCGCATTGGCGGGCACCGTCGCCTTGGGCGGGTTGGAGGCGCGCAGCGGCTGCGCGGCCGCAACGGGCTGCGTGGGCAGGGGCGCGGCGGGGGCGATGGCCGCGACCTGGGGCGCGGGCGCCGGAGCGGGTACGCTTTCGGTAACGATCTCGGCCTCGGGTGCTTTTTGCGGCGCGGGCGCGGGCGAAGCCCCGATCGGGGTCATCGCGGGCAGGGAGAATGCCAGGGCGCCGTTGCCCGGAGCATAGACGACTTCACGCGCGCCCGTTCCCTTCGGCTCGACGCAGACCGGCTTATCTTTGACGACCCGCCATACCGCGCAATCCTCGCCGGTGACCGCCGACAAGGCGTGGTCGTGGGGCGCCTTGCCGGTCGCCGTATAGCTCAGCCCGTCGAAAGCCGCCGAAGCGGCGGTAAGTCCCACCGGAATGGCGACGCAGCCGCCCAAGGCGGCCACGATGAGGCCGGCAAAAACCGTCTCGCGCACGAATCTGGAATCCCTCTGCACTGGCGAAACCTCCCCTTGGCAGCCGCCCGGCATGGCCGGATATGTCGTGATAATTCCCCAGGATGAGAATCCTCTTTGACTCATGTGTCAAATATTTTGTGTACCTATTTGACTTGCACCCAAAATCTTGTAGGTTTTGGAGGTCAATGCTTGTGGATAAGTCCTTGAAAAAGAGTCGTTTTCTGATTCCGCGGACGCGGCTTCGGCACCCGAACGGCACGGAAACGTTGCGCGCTCCGCGGCGGCGATATAGGCCGGTGGCATGACCCCACTCGCCGATACCGCGACTCTCGAAGCCCTGTGCGCTCGCCTGTCCAAGGCCCCTTACGTCACCGTCGACACCGAGTTCATGCGCGACAAGACCTATTGGCCGCGCCTATGCCTGGTTCAGGTCGCGGGGCCGGACGAGGCTGCCGTGATCGACCCGTTGGCGACGGGTGTGGATTTGGCGCCCTTCCTGCGTCTTATGGCCGACCCCAAGGTGGTCAAGGTCTTCCACGCCGCGCGTCAGGACGTGGAAATCTTCTTTCACCTGACCGGCAAGGTGCCCGCGCCGCTGTTCGACACCCAGATCGCCGCCATGGTGGCGGGCTTCGGCGAGCAGGTGTCCTACGAAACGCTGGTCGCGCATTTCGCCGGTGCGCGCATCGACAAGTCGTCGCGCTTCACCGACTGGTCGCACCGCCCGCTGTCGGAGCGCCAGCTCACCTACGCCCTGGCCGACGTCACGCATATGCGCAAGATCTATGAGGCGCTGCGGGCCCAGTTACAGAAGAACAAGCGCGAATCCTGGCTGGCCGAGGAACTGGCCACGTTGTCGGACCCCGCCACCTATCGCCTGGAACCGGACGAGGCGTGGCAACGGCTGAAGCCACGCGGCATGTCGCCGCGCAGCCTGGCGGTGTTGAAGGAGATTTCCGCCTGGCGCGAACGTGAAGCGCAGAAACGCGACGTGCCGCGAAACCGCATCGTGCGCGACGAGGCGTTGACCGAGATCGCGGCCGGCCGGCCGAAGACCGCAGACGAGTTGGCGCGCGTGCGCGCCTTATCCCGCGCCGTCGCCGACGGACCGTTTGGACGTGAGATTCTGGCGGGCGTGGCGCGCGCGCTGGCGCTGCCGGAAAAGGATTGCCCCTTCCTGCCGGACAAACCTCAGTTGCCGCGCGGCATCGGCCCCACGGTCGAACTGCTCAAGGTTCTGCTCAAGCTCAAGAGCGAACAACAACATGTGGCCAGCAAACTGATCGCCAACGTCTCGGAACTGGAACGGCTGGCGGCCGGCGAGACCGACCTGCCAGCGCTGCATGGCTGGCGCCACGAGGTGTTCGGCGCGGACGCCTTGGCGCTGATCGAAGGGCGTCTGGCTTTGGCCATCTCCGGCCGACAGTTGAAGGTCGTGGAGCGGGTGGCGGACGCGCCGGTGCGGCCCAAGGCGGCCCGGCGCTGACCTAGAACGTACCCGGGTAAGCGCCGCCGTCGAGCACCATGTTCTGCCCGGTGATGAATCCGGCCTGAGCGCTGCACAGATAGGCGCAGGCGTCGCCGAACTCGGCCGCCGTGCCGAAGCGCTTGGCTGGATTGGCCTCCATCCGCTCCGCCCGCACCGCATCCACCGGCTTGCCGGTCTTCTTGGCCGTGGCCTCGAACAGACCGCGCAGGCGGTCGGTATCGAAGGGGCCCGGCAACAGGTTGTTGATCGTCACGTTGTGGCGCACCGTCTCGCGCGCGATGCCGGCGATGAAGCCCGTAAGGCCCGCGCGCGCGCCGTTCGACAAGCCCAGGATCGGGATCGGCGCCTTCACCGAAGTCGAAGTGATGTTGACGATGCGGCCGAAGCGCCGCGCGATCATGCCGTCGATCACGGCGCGGATGAACAGGATAGGCGCGATCATGTTGGCGTCGGCCGCGGCCATCCACTGCTCGCGGCCCCAGTCGCGGAAATCGCCCGGCGGTGGGCCGCCCGCATTGTTGACCAGGATATCGGGTTCCGGGCATGCCTTGAGGATCTTCCCACGGCCTTCATCGGTGGTGGTGTCGGCCGTGACCGCCGTGACGGTCGCACCCGTGGCGCGCCGGATTTCCTCGGCCGTCGCGTTCAGCGGCCCCTCGTTGCGCGCCACAAGGGTGATGACCGCGCCCTCGCGGGCCAGAGATTCGGCGCAACCCCGCCCCAGCCCCTTGCTGGCGGCGCAGACGATAGCCTTGCGGCCCTTGAGCCCCAGATCCATGGCGTCAGACGTCGATGCCGTGGGAGCGCAGCACATCGCGCACGAAAGGCACGGTGATGTTGCGCCGCGCCGACATGGCGGCTTCGTCGATCACGGCGACCATCTTGCGCGCCATGGCAAATGACCGCTCGATGCGCGCGACCAGAAAATCGATGACGCCCGGCCCGACGCGGATTTGCCGATCGCTGAACATCTTTTCCAAGACGGCCGCGATCAAGGCGTCCTCGGGCTGGCTGACCTCGACCGCCGGCAGCGCCAACAGGCGGGAACGCAGGTCGGGCAGCGACACCTCCCAACGCGCGGGTGCGCGGCGGGCGGTCAGCAGCATCTTGCCGCCCTGCTCGGCCACGTAGTTGAAGAGATGGAGGAACTGCTTGGGGAGCTGCTCAGCTGCACGACCGGCGTCGCCGAGGACGAAATGACGAGCATCGCCCATCAGGCGCGGCGGGTCGGATTCGTCGAGCATGGGGGGCGTCAGCAGAACCGCGCCCGTGGTGGCGCGGAAAACGTGCGCCAAGTGCGTCTTGCCGCAGCCGGGCTCGCCGTGAATGACCAGCGCGGGCGCCGGCCAGTCCCGCCAGCGGTCCAGCCACGCCACGGCTTCGCTGTTGCTGGGCGCCACGACGAAATCGTCCATCGCGAGCGCGGGACGGAATTCGAACTGCAGCGGGAGTTGTTGCGTAATCAATTCTCTCCGCCTTGCGGGCCGACCGGATGGTCACCCCGGTAGAAGGAACCAGCCAGATAGCGGCTAACGCCGAAACGCGCAAGCACTCCGATGACCGCCGCCGCGGGCACGGCGACCAGGACCCCGATGAAGCCCATCAGCGCCCCACCCGCCATCAGGGCGAAAACGATCCAAAGCGGGTGCAGGCCGACCCGATCGCCGACCAGCTTGGGTTGGAGGATATTGCCCTCGAAGGCCTGGATGGCGGCGAAGATGGCCGCGATCGTGAGGACGCCTTCCCAAGTGCCAAACTGGATGATGGCCAGGCTGATGCAGGCGACAGCGCCGATGGCCGTGCCCACGATGGGGATGACGGCCAGCACGCCGATCAGAATGCCCAACAGAAGGGCGAACTGCAGGCCCGCGATCGTCAGCGCGATGGCGTAGGCCACGCCGAGGAACAAGCAAACGAACGCCTGACCGCGGATGAAGCCGGCCAGGGCGCGGTCGATGTCGGCCAGCACCGCGCGGATCGTGCCGGCATGGTTGCGCGGCAGGCAGCGATCGATCGAGGCCACCACTTTAGGCCAGTCCCGCATCAGATAGAACGTCACCAGCGGCGTGATAAAGACGAGGGAGATAATGTTGATGACGGCCAAGCCGCCGCTCCACAGCCCACCGAACAAGCCCGCCAGCCAGGAGAACGCCTCGCCGGCATGGCTGCCGACAGTTTCCTGAATCTTCTGGTACTGCTCCGGCGACAGGCGTGCGGTAAATTTGTGCAATCCGCTCTGCGTGATCGCTACGGCGCGGCTCATCAGATCGGGTAGAGCGTCGATCAATGCGACGATCTGTTCGTACAGAAGCGGCGCGATCACGAAGATGACGCCGGCCACCACGCCCGCGAAGCCGATGCAGATCACCGTAGTGGAAAGAGCGCGCGACCAGCCGAAACGCTGGAGCCACACAACGACGGGATCGAGCAAGTAGGCCGCCGCCGCGCCGATCAGGAAGGGTACCAGTACCTCGCGCAGTGCGTTGAACAGCGCACCGACGATAACGGCCACGCCCAGCGCGATCAGCATGCGCTGGAACGGCGTCATGGCGACGCACCCATGCGGGACGCCCGTCGGCCCCACTTGAGCACATAACCCAAGCCGGAGGCGAAAGTGGTAACCGCGACGAAATAGGTCAGAGGCATCTCCACGCCCGGATCATGGAAGCCGAAGCCGTTCAACGCCAGCACATAGCCCGCGAAGACAATCTGCGCCACCGTATTGGCCTTGCTGAGCCACATGGGCTCGATCCGCGTCTGGCTGTTGAGACGGAACACCAACATGGCACCGCCCAGAATCAGGACATCGCGCAGCACGACCAGGAACACTAGCCAGGACGGGATGAAACCCTTGGCTCCCAGTAGGATATAGATCGACACCAACAGCGCCTTGTCGGCCATCGGGTCGAGGAAGCTGCCGAGCGGCGTGCGCCAATCGAAGCGCTTGGCAAGAAAGCCGTCGATCCCGTCCGAGATGCCCGCCCCCAGGAAGATCCAGAACGCGAGATCGAGGCGCCCGTTCAACACGACCCAGACCATGAGCGGAACGCACAGAAGCCGTCCCAGACTGATGATATTGGGCAGGGTCATTGCGGCGCGGACGGCGGCGGGGGAAGCGGCGTGGCCAGCCGCAGGATTCGCGCCTCCCCTTGGGTCTCGAGGCGAAGGTCGAGCTGGACCAGGGCCTGCGAAAGTTGCGCCTCGTCGCCGACATAATGCAGAACCACATGGGCGTCCCGTTTCGACACGGCGCGCAGATCGGTGCGCCGGATTTGGGCCACGCGGCCCAGCCGGTTGCGGATCTCGACCCATTCGCGCAAAGAGCCGAACGGCACGTCGGCCTCAAGCGCCTGCTCGCTGCCGCCAGCGCGCAGCAAGTTGTCCTGTTTCCATCGCTCCTCGATCTGCGTGGCCACGGAATCCGCTGCGCGCTGAAGAAGCGCCTCGCGGCTTTCGCCCGGAGACGGCTTGAATTTCTCGACCACCGTCTGCGGCGCGCCGGTGGTCCCCAAGCGCGTGCTGGTCACCTGCAGTTCGCCGGTGCTGTCGACCTTCGCCACCGCGACCAGCGTTCCGCCCGCGTTGTACTTCGCGGCCAAGGCCTTCAGTTTGACCGAATCGCCGTCACGCGCCTGCTCGGCCTTGATCGTGCCGGTGTCCGACGGATCGCCCGTAGGCAGAATCATGGGCACCAAGCCGTCGCGCGGCAGCTTCGCATTCCACGCGTCGCGCCAAGGATTGCCAGTATCCCACAACACCGGCGCAGCGCCGCCTTCATAGACCGGCAGGACGACCAGGGGACGCGATGCGGCCTCGGCGAAAGAAGCGCCCTCGGCGCGCAGCATGGCGCGCACGGCCTCGGGCTTGAATCGTACATTCAGCTTCGCCACGTAGCGAACGCCGGAGGATTTCTCTTCCGCGATGTCGAAGTCACGCACCAAATCGGCCGCGCGCGACGCCGTGACGGTGGCCGCGATGCGATCGGAAGCAGGCTTGGCGGCCAGGCGCTTGACCAAGAGCTGCAGCGCCAAGCGCTGGCCTTCGGCGGTGGCGTCGGCGCGGGCCGCGGCGGCGCTTTGCGCGGTCTTGTCCACGGCCACGCCGGAGACGGTGAAGGGATCGAATGCCCCACCCCGCCCCGCCGTCTGCGCGCGCGCGGGCGCCGAGCCTACCGCCAGCGACGCGAAAACGAGGAGGATAAGGCCTGCCCAAAGCGCATGGGCGGGGCGATGGACCATTGCAAACGGCTCCCCGTAAAGTATCTTCGCGGCGCGGGATAAACGCCGGAATCTTATACAAGTTCAGCCGAAGGCGAGGAAGCCATTAGCGGACGCACCTACAGGGACGCGGGCGTCGATATCGACGCGGGCGACGCGCTGGTCGAGGCCATCAAGCCGATGGCCCGCTCGACGGAGCGCAAAGGCGTCATGGGCGGGCTGGGCGGCTTCGGCGGCTTGTTCGACCTCAAGGCGGCCGGCTTCCGTGATCCGGTCCTGGTCTCTTCGACCGACGGCGTCGGCACCAAGCTGAAATTGGCCATCGATCACAAGAAGCATGACGGCGTCGGCATCGACCTGGTCGCCATGTGCGTCAACGACATCGTCGTCTGCGGCGCGGAGCCGCTTTTCTTCCTCGACTACTACGCGACCGGTAAGCTGACCGTCGACGAAGCCAAGGACGTGGTATCCGGCATCGCGCGCGGCTGCCGCGACGCGGGCTGCGCGCTTTTGGGCGGCGAGACGGCCGAGATGCCGGGCATGTACGCGCGCGGCGACTATGACCTAGCCGGCTTTGCGGTCGGCGCGGTCGAGCGCGGTTCGATCATCGATGGCAGCGCGGTGCGCGAGGGAGACGTGCTGTTGGGCCTCTCCTCCTCCGGCGTTCATTCCAACGGTTATTCGCTGGTGCGCCGAGTGGTGTCCGACCTGAAGCTCGATCTGGCCAAGCCCGCGCCGTTCGATTCTTCGCGTTCGCTGGGTGACGCGCTGCTGGAACCGACGCGCATCTATGTGAAGAGCTGCCTGACCGCGATCCGCGCGGGCGGTGTGAAAGCCCTGGCGCACATCACGGGCGGCGGCATCGTCGAGAACCTGCCGCGCGTCCTGCCCGAAGGCACCGACGCCGAGATCGACGCGACTGCATGGATCGCACCGCCCGTGTTCGCCTGGCTGGCCGCGCATGGCGGCATCGCGCCCGCCGAGATGGCGCGCACCTTCAATTGCGGCATCGGCATGATCGTCGCCGTGGCCGAGGCGGACGCGGCTCGAGTCGCCGAGGTGTTCGCCAACGCGGGCGAGACGGTGCAGCGCATCGGCAAGATCGTGAAAGGCAGCGGCAAGGAGCCCATCGTCCACATGCAGGGCATGGGCGCGCGATGGCCGCGCTGAAAGTCGGCGTCCTGATTTCCGGACGCGGTTCGAACCTGCAAGCCCTGCTCGACGCTGCGGCCGCGCCAGATTTCCCTGCCAAGATCGTCGCCGTCGTCTCCAACAAGGCCGACGCGGGCGGGCTGGACCGCGCGAAGCGGGCGGGCGTGCCGGCCTTCGCCATTCCGCACAAGGATTACACGGATCGCGAGAGCTTCGACCGTGCGGTGGATGCATGCTTGCGTAAACACGGCGTGGAGTTCATCTGCCTCGCGGGCTTCATGCGGCTCTTAAGCGACTGGTTCATCGGCCAGTGGAAGGACCGGATCGTCAACATCCACCCCTCGCTGCTGCCGTCCTTCAAGGGGCTGCATCCGCAGGCCCAGGCGCTGGAAGCAGGCGTGCGACTATCCGGCTGTACGGTCCACATAGTGCGGCCCGAATTGGATTCAGGCCCGATCATCGTCCAGGCCGCCGTACCCGTGATGCCGGGCGACACACCCGAGACGCTGGAAGCCCGCATCCTCACAGCCGAGCACCGCTGCTATCCCCTCGCCCTGCGCCTGATCGCGGAAAAGCGCGTACATATCCAGGGCGACGTGGTGCGCGTCGACGGCGCGGCGCCGTCGGCCGACGCGTTGTTTCATCCGAAAGCGAACTAGACGTAGACGGGTGCCTTCGGACTCTTCGTCAAACGCTCGATGCCCGTGTCGGTGATCAGGATCGTCTCGCTGACGCCGATGCCGAACCGAGCCGGGTTCAGCAGATAGACCATGACGTGGAACATCATGTTGGGCGCGAACACGGTCTGCGAGCCCGGCACGATATTGACCGGCATGGATTGCGCCCAGGTCGGCGGGAAGGCCACGCCGATCGTGTAGCCGAAGCGCGAATGGGCGTATTTGGCGCAATCCATCTCGACCACCACCGCGCGGATGGCGCGGTCGAGTGTGTCGATGGTGATGCCCGGCCTCAGCACCGCGAGGCCCGCGTCGTGGGCGCGCACAGCGCATTCCGCCGCGCGCCGGATTTCCTTATCGGGCTCGCCTGGAATGACGGTGCGGAACAACGGCGAATGGTAGCGTTGGACCGAGGCCGCGAATTCGATCGCCACGGGCTCGCCCGCCGCGACCATGGTGCCATCCCAGCCCGCATGGGCCAGGCCGCCGCGCCAGCCGACCATGACATTGGGCCAGGTCGAGCAGTATTCGCTGCCGTGACGGATCAGGCTGGCCAAGGCGACGGCCGCGATCTCGCGGTCCGTGACACCGACTTTCACGGCCTTGATGGTTTCCAACACCGCCGCGTCGGAAATGGCAGCCGCCTTGCGGAAACACTCGATCTCGGCGGGCGACTTGATCAAACGGCAGGTGTCGACTAGGTGGCTCGCGTCCACCAGCGCCGCATCGGCCAACGCGTCGCGCAAAGCTTCGAAGCGCGAGACGCCGAGATACTGGTTGATCTTCTCGACGCCGATGCGCCGCGCGCGCGGATACTTCTCCTTCACCAGCTTGGCGCCCGCCTCGGTCGGTACCGACGTGTCGCCGTAGGTGACGAACTCGTCGATCACCGAATCGTCGGGCATGCACACGACGTTGCCCGTCTCGATCGCGCGCGTGACCAGCCGCACCGGACCGTCCGCCGGCACGATCAGGACCTGGAACGCGAAGATGCCCTTGGCCTGATAGCCCGAGAGCCAGAGAATGTTCTCCGGCGAGGAGACCAGCAACAGGTCGAGCTTGGCCTCCTCCATGGCGCGGCGTGTGCGCGCGATGCGGTCGAGATACTCGGCGCGGGTGAACGGCAGGGTGTGCTTGGGCATGGCGGCCTCACGGACGGGGGTTCGATCCCGTGAGACTACGCGACCGTCAACGGGCAAAAAAGCATGACCCGGACCATGCCGCGAGCCTTCCCCTCGGCCATCGCTTTCGCTATAGAAGCCCGGCCCAAACGCGGACCATGCGAGGATCTTAATGTCAGTTCAGCAACAGCCCACGCCCTATGAGCAGAATTGGATCGGTTTCCTGAAGGCGACGAAGTATCTCAGCGTCTTCGTCATCATGGTCCTGGTCCTGATGGCTATTTTCCTGCTCTGAACCGCGTCGCGGCTTCACGAATGCAAAGGGCGGCGCCCAAAGGCGCCGCCCTTTTTCGTTGTCCCGGTGACGCGCTGGTCAGCCGACGATTTCGATCCCGCTGAAGAAGAACGCGATCTCGTTCTTGGCGTTCTCGGCCGAATCCGAACCATGGGCCGAATTGGCCTCGATGGACTCGGCGAATTCCTTGCGGATAGTGCCCGGCGCCGCCTTGGCGGGATCGGTCGCGCCCATCACTTCGCGATTTTTCTCGACTGCGCTCTCGCCTTCCAGCACCTGCACCACCACGGGGCCGCTGGTCATGAAGGCGCAAAGGCTCTTGAAGAACGGCCGCTCCTTGTGGACGGCGTAGAACGCCTCGGCCTGGGCCTGGCTCAGATGCAGGCGCTTTTGCGCCACGATTTTGAGGCCGGCAGCCTCGAGCTTCGCGTTGATCTTGCCCGTCAGGTTCCGGCGCGTGGCGTCCGGCTTGATGATCGACAGGGTGCGGGTGATGGCCATGGAAAATCCTCTTCAAATCGGTGGCGCCTTATAGCCGGTCGGTTCTGACCCGACAACCACGGGTGGGTTTCGTATCCGCACCGGGGTTTTTCTCCGTTTCCGCGTATAATGGCTGCCGTGCGTCCCGGAGCCGCCTTGAGAATCCAGACCGTCCTCGCCTTCGCCGCCGTTCTCGCCTTGGCCGCATGCGGTGGCGGGTCCAAACGCGAACCGCCACCCCTCACCGATTCCTCCAAGGTTCTGGAGGAAGGGACGCAGCTTCAAGCGGCGGGGAAATGCGACCAAGCCGTGCCCTATCTCTATCACCTGGCCGACCAGGGACAAGGATTCGAGATCGCCCAATACCGGCTGGGCAAATGCCGCCTGACGCAAGGCGGCGGCGATGCCAACTCCGACGCGACATTGGACGGCCTTTTGTGGCTGCGGCGTGCCGCCGGCGGCGGGCAACCCGAGGCCCAGGCCGACCTTGCCATTTTCTACACGAACGGACCGGCCAAGCTGCGCGATCCGGTGGAAGCGGCGATGTGGCTCGCGATTTACGAATCGAACGGCCGCCGCCATCTGGTGGGCTTCAACCCCATGCCGGTGACGACCCTGCGCCAACTCAAGGAAACCTTGGGAGACGCGAACTTGGCGGAGGGGCAGAAGCGCGCCAATGCCTGGCGCCAAATTCCTTGGAACCCACCCGACCGCGTCCTGAAGCCGGGTGGCGGCGGCCCGCGCTTTACGCCGCCGCCCGCCGATCTGGGCGGGCCAACCGGCCAGGGCGGCAAGGAGCCGGGCCCCACCCTGCCGCCGCTGATCCCGCAGAAATCCCCGTAGGCCGGACCGCTAGGCCTTTTTCTCCCAGCCGCCGCGGTCGGTCTGCTGCCAGTACGTCACGGCGTGGCCAGCGGCGGCATATTCCTTCCAACGCGCGCGCGCGGCGGACACCCGATCGGGGTCGTTGCCGTCGAACAGTTCGCAGCAGATCTTGAATCCACCGATGTCGAGCGCCGCCGCACCGTCGGTCAGCACCAGCACGTCGGCGCTGTTTGGATTCTCCTCGGACGCCGTCAACCAGATCGGCTGCTCGGCCGCGTTGCCGTCGCGCGCGGTGCCGTGGGGTAGAAAAGCGCGCTGGTCGTACGTCCACAGATGGGCGGCCAGCGCTTCGACCCTTTCGTCCGAGCCCGACATCACCACCGCGCGCGAGCCGCGCTCCAGGATCTTCTCGAGGAGCTGCGGCAGCGTCTGCTCGAGCGAGCGCCGTTGCAGATGGTAGAAGCGGACGTCGGTCACGTTTCGTAGTGGTCGGCCACCATGCGGTCGAGCAAGCGCAGGCCGAACGCCGTGGCACCCTTGGGCACGGTGGGCGCGTCCTTCTTCGACCAGGTGGTGCCCGCGATATCCAGGTGTGCCCAGGGCACCTTGTTCACAAAGCGCTGGAGGAACTGGGCCGCCGTGATGCTGCCCGCGCCGCCATCGCCGATGTTCTTCATGTCGGCCGCGTCGGAATCGAGCATCCGGTCGTAGCCGTCGGCCAGCGGCAGACGCCAGAGCAACTCGTCCACCTTCTTGCCGGCCTCCGTCAGGCGCTGCGACAGGTCGTCATTGTTGCTGAACAGGCCGGCGTGAAGGTTGCCGAGCGAAACGATGATGGCGCCGGTGAGCGTGGCCAGGTTGACCATGAATTGCGGCTTGAAACGCTGCTGTGTGTACCACAGCGCGTCGGCCAGGATCAGGCGGCCCTCGGCGTCGGTGTTCAACACCTCGATGGTCTGGCCCGACATCGAGCGAACGATGTCGCCCGGACGCTGGGCATTGCCGTCCGGCATGTTCTCGACCATGGCGCAGACGCCGACGGCATTGACCTTGGCCTTACGGCCGGCCAGGGCGCGCATCAGTCCGACCACGACGCCCGCCCCGCCCATGTCCCACTTCATGTCCCACATGCCGTTCGCGGGCTTGATCGAGATGCCGCCCGTGTCGAACGTGACGCCCTTGCCGATGAAGGCCACGGGCTGCGCGCCCTTCGCGGCACCGTTCCAACGCATGACCACGAGACGCGGCTTGAAGGTGCTGCCTTGGGCCACGCCCAGCAAAGCGCCCATACCCAACTTCGCCATCTGCTTCTCATCCAGCACCTCGACCTCGACGCCCGTATCCTTCAGCGTCTTGGCCTGGGCGGCGAAGCTGTCGGGATAGATGACGTTAGGCGGCTCGGAGACCAGATCGCGCGTCATGAAGACGCCCTCGGCCACCTTCGCCATGGGCGCGAACGCCTTGCGCGCCGCGGCGGCGCCATCGACGAGGATGGTGACGCGCTTCAGGCGCGGCTTGTCTTCCTTCTTCTCCTTGGTCCGGTACTTGTCGAAGCGGTAGGCGCGCAGCTTGACGCCGAGCGCCAGGTGCGCAGCGCGGGTTGGGCTGTCCAGTTTGGATTCAGCCACGGGACCTACGGTCAGATAGACGGGACCGGACAACTTGGCTGCGTGCGCGTAGATCGACCCGCCCAGCGATTCGATGGCCAGCGCGTCCAACTTCTCCGGCTCGCCGATCCCCAGCAGCAGGACTCGGTCGAGGCGTGTTTTCGACGGCAGCAGGATCTCCTTGACCGTTCCCTTCTTGCCCTTGAACTCGGACGTCGCTATGGCGCGCTTGATCGCGCCGCCCATTTTCTTATCCAGCGTCGTCGCGGGCCCGCCCAGCTTGCCCCCCGCCTTGATCGCGACCACGAGCGTGCCGGAGGTGGGCAAAGTCAGTTCGGAAAACGTGATATCCATGAATGGGCTCCTTTGGGCGTCCGGGCCAAGCCTGAGGCGACTTTAGCCGATCACGCGGCAAAGGAAAGACTTCGGCCGCCTAGCCGTCCGCCAGCCGGTAACCGAAGCAGCGACGCTCTTATCGCTGTTTTATTTCGCCGATTTTAAAACGCCGATGTTTCGATACACGCCAAATCTCTGCCATGGCGATGACCGCCATCAACATCCGGAGATGATGGAAAATACGCACGAACCGGCCGGCATGAACTCCATGACGTTCACAGTTATATCGAGGAGGAATAGGCTTGAAATGACGCGCTTCCTCGCCCAGCTGCGCGCCCAGGCGGCGCGACCCATCTTGAGCCAGCGCCCAAAACTGGGTTCGGCATGCCGGCGCGCCTGCGCGAAACATTCCGGATGGACCAGCGCCTTCACTTCGCCGGGCGGCGAGGCCTCGGCCAAGCGGGGATTCGCCGCCCGCGTGGCCTCGTCGCAAAAGAGAAGGAGATTCTGCCGATACCACCAAGCAACGTCGCCATCGGTCCACAGACGGGCACGCAGGCAATCGAAGACGGCATAGCCATGTTGTGCGAATAGGGCCGCCCAGTACTCCGGCCATTGTTCATTCACATGGTGATGCCCGCCCTGCCCGGGAATGGCAGCCGAGAGAAGCACAGCCGGCGCCAGCGAGACGAGATCGGCAACGAAGGACTGCGCGCGGGCGGGCGGCAAATGCTCGGCGACCTCGAGCGAGAGAGCGAGGTCGAAGCGGCGGTCGATGCGAATGGCCTGATCGAGGCGCATACGCCGGACCTTGTCGGTCGGAATCTTGAGCTGTTGGGGCGAGATCCAGGGGCCCTCGACGCCCATGATGTCATCGACGCCCAAGGCCGAGAGCGCGGCTAGCCAGCTTCCGTCGCCACATCCCACGTCGACAGCGCTGCGCACGGGCAGAAGGGACAGCACGAGCGGCAATACATGCGCGGCCGACGGACCGGCGGTCTGATCCAGACCCCGGTAGAACTCGGCTGAATACGCCGCCCTCATCGCCGTGCCGGATTATTTCTTGAAGATCTTGTCGATCGGCACGGAGAAAGTCGCGCCAGCAACCTCGGTGCCCGGGTTGTAGCTGCCGAAGACCTTGCCGTGGGACATATGTGTGAAATAAGCACCCATCTGGTAACCGCCGTCGAAGATATAAGCCAACTCGACGCTCGAGCGCAGAACGCCGTTGGAACCCAAGTCCTTACCGTCGTTACCTGGTACATACAGCGTTGGAGCGGTGTTAACCGACAACAGGATGCGCTTGGAGAAATACGCATCCAGGCGCAAACCGAGATAGGTGTAGATGCTGCCGTCGGACGTTCCGTCGATACCAATGAACGGTTTGAATTTCCAAAGCCAAAGATTCGAGCGGTACTCCAAGCCAAAGTCGGCGGCCGTATTCTCGCCATCAACCACGTCGAACATGCCGCCCTTGACGGTCAGCAGATCGGGACCCCGCGCCTGGGGCTCGGGTTCGAACAGCGCCCACAGGAGCATCGGCACAGCGACGCCCCCAATCGCGAGCGCGGATGGATCGGCCGCACGCGGCGTGCGAGCCGGCAGCACCGCGACAACTGCCGCGCCCATCAACAGGATCAACAGTTTGCGAGCCATTGCCCCCGACCCGTACCGCACCGGGCGCATCATGGGAGTATGAATCCTTAGTTTCAAGCGGGAAGCCTGTGCCGGTCCGAACCGCGATAAAGCAAAGAACCTATAAAAGGGTCTATAAAAGCCGATGTTTCCGGGGAGCTAGCGTGTGGAACGAGCCGGCCGCTTATTAACGGTGTGGATTTGCTTGGCCGTGACGGCGGCGAGCGCCGCCCTCTTCATTGCCGTTCCCGAGGTGGATCTGTTCCTTTCGGGGCTTTTTCATGTGCCAGGGCAGGGATTTCCGGCTGAATCCGACCGGGCGGTGCAAACCGTGCGCTATCTCTGGCGGCTTTCGGCCTGGGTGCTCGTGATCGGCGCCGGTATCTTGCTTTTGGCCAGTGCCGTTCTCGGCCGGCCACGCCTGCTCGGCATCGGGCGGGCGGCCCTGGTGTTCTTCCTGCTGCTGCAAGGCCTGGGGCCGGGCCTTTTGGTAAACGCGGTTCTCAAAGATAATTGGGGCCGGGCGCGCCCTTCCCAGGTAACCGAGTTCGGCGGTACCAAGCGCCACGATCCGCCCCTCCTGCCCACCGACCAATGCGGCCGGAACTGCTCCTTCGTGGGCGGCGAGGCGGCCTACGCTTTTTCCTTCATGGCCTTGGGTTTCCTGCCGGGTCCTGTCCGCCGGCGACGGGCGTGGTTCGCCTTCGGCGCGGTCTTTGGCACGGTGGTTTCAGCCGTCCGCGTCGCCCAGGGCGGGCACTTTGTTAGCGACTGCCTGTTCGCCGCCTTCCTTATGTTGCTGATAGGCTGGACGCTTCACACGCTATTGTACCGCGCGCGCCTGCCCCGGAGACTCGCGCGCTGGCTGGGGACCGGTCCTTAGGCCCCCTGTTTCGTCTGTTGTCTATCGGAGGAAATACCGATAAACCTTTGACGTGCTTGGAATTTGGCCATCCGGCCCCTTGTGGACGGGACCAGCGGTGACCCCATGACGGCGATCAGCCGCTATATCTTGCGCCAGCTCTTCGAAGCGACGGTGTTCATCACCATCGTGCTGGCCTGCACCATCTGGCTGACGCAGTCTCTGCGCTTCGTCGAGCTGATCATCAATCGCGGCCTGTCGCTGGGCGCGTTCCTCTATTTGACCTCACTTTTGCTGCCCAGCTTCCTGGTCATCATCCTGCCGGTCGCCTTGGCTTGCGCGATTCTCTACGTCTACAACAAGCTGACCATGGACAGCGAGTTGGTGGTCTTGCGCGCGGCCGGACTGAACCAGTTTCGGCTGGCGGAGCCGGCCCTGCTCATGGGCACGGCGGTCAGCGTGATCTGCTTCAGCCTGTCCCTCTATTTCCTTCCGGCCTCGTTCCGGCAGTTCAAGGATCTGGAATCGTCGATCCGCAACGACTATTCGGCCGTCTTCCTGCGGGAAGGCATGTTCAACACCGTTTCCGAGGGTTTCACGGTCTATATCCGGGCACGGGACAGTTCGGGCGAATTGCTTGGCATCCTGGTCCACGACAGTCGGGTTCCCGGCAAGCCGGTCACGATGATGGCGGAGCGCGGCGCCATCCTGTCCACCGAGGACGGGCCGCGCGTGCTGCTAGTGGAAGGCAACCGACAAGAGGTCGAGCGGCAAAGCGGCCGGCTGTCCCTGCTCTATTTCGACCGCTACACGGTCGATCTGAGCCAATTCACGCGCGTGTCCGAGAATCGCTGGCGCGAACCGCCGGAGCGTTTCCTGAACGAGCTCTTCTACCCGGATCTCAGCGACCCGAACAACCGGCACTACCAGAACAGCCTTCGCTCGGAAGGCCATCAGCGCCTGGTCGCGCCTCTCTATCCGATCGTCTACGCGCTGATCGCGGCCGCGGCGATGCTGTCGGGCCAATTCGACCGGCGCGGCCAAACACGCCGCATCGCGGCCGCCGTCGCCATCGTGGCCATCGCGCAGACCGCACAGATCGGGCTTTCGAATCTGAGCGCGAAGCTGCCCTTCGTGATCATCATCATGTATCTGAGCCCTCTCTCCTTCGCAGCCGGCGCGTTTTACGTGCTGCTGCGCCGCCATAGACGGCGCCCTCGCGCCGCCTCCCTGGCTCCGGCCTAAGGGGGAGACGCCGTTGCGAGTATCCACCACCCTTTCGCGCTATGTCGGCCGGCACTTCATCATTTCGTGCCTGTCCGTCTTCGCGTTGTTGGCGACCCTGGCTTTCGTCATCGACCTGGTCGAGATGCTGCGGCGCTCCTCGTCCAAGGCCGACGCGACGTTTCGCGTCGTGCTCAGCATGTCGCTCTTAAAGCTTCCGAACATTTCGGAGCACCTGATGCCCTTCGCGGTGCTGTTCGGCGGCATGATCGCCTTCGCGCGCCTGGCCCGCAGCCGCGAGGTCATCGTCATGCGCTCGGCCGGCGTGTCGGTCTGGCAGTTCCTGCTGCCCGTCATCGCCATTGCCTTCGCGATCGGCGTGTTCAAGGTCACGGTCTTCAATCCGATTGCCGCCGTGACGCTGTCGAAGTTTGAGCAACTCGAAAACAAATACCTCAAGGGTCGCTCCAGTTTGCTGGCCGTTTCCCCCGCCGGCGTCTGGCTGCGGCAGGCCGACGCTTACGGCCAATCCGTCGTCCATGCGCGCAACGTGGCACCGCGCGACATGGAGATGCAGGACTTCATCATCTTCCTCTACGACACGCAGAACCGGTTCGTTGGACGCATCGACGCGGCGAAGGCCCGGCTGGAATCCGGGTACTGGCATTTGTATGACGCCTGGATCACCGGCCCGGACCGGCCGGCGCGCCACGAGAACGAATACCTCGTCCGCACCGACCTCACGGT
>JBFXED010000018.1:0-81831 GCA_050180485.1 Alphaproteobacteria bacterium
GCGGGCATGGCTTTTCATTGCGGGATCCCCCAGTTGAAATAATTATATTGTAATTATTCAAATTATATTACAATTTCATGACGACTCAAATCTCTGGTGGGGGTTTTTTCGAATGGTCCAAAGCCGTGACGCCGCGCCTGCCAAACCCGCGAAGATCGAGGCCGCCGTGACGCGCGCGACGCGCGGCTTCAAGGGCGTGTTCGATCCGCATTTCGAAGGCCGCGCGATCGCGGAGAAAAGCGACCAGAGGCTTTTCATCAATTCGGTCGAGAAGGCGTTGCGCGTGCTCTACGCCTTCGACGATTCGCGCAAGTCGCTCACCATCGCCAGCATCGCGGAATCGACCAAGCTCGGCCGCAGCGGCGCGCAGCGTTTCGTCTATACGCTGGAAAAACTCGGCTATCTGCGCAAGGACCCCGAGACGCGGCGCTACCGTCTGTCGCCGCGCGTGCTCGACTTCGCCGCTGCCTATATGCGGACCGACGAGCTGGCGCCGCTGTTGACCGAGCATTTTTCGGAACTGAACCACGCCTCCGGCGAATCGATCACGCTGAATGAGCCGGACGGGCCGGAGATCGTGATCGTGACGCGCTTGCCCAGCCGTCACATGTTCGGCGCACATTTCTTCTCGGGTATGCGCTCGCCCACTTTCTGCACCTCGGCGGGCCGCGCGATTCTGGCCTTTCTGCCCGCGGCGCGGGCCATCGATATCATCGATCGTTCCGAACGCACGGCCTTCACCAAGCACACGATCACCGACCGCGACACGATCCTGGCCGAACTGACCAAGGTGCGTCGCGACGGCTACTGCATCGCCGAGCAGGAATCTGTGCCGGATACCATCTCGATCGGCGTGCCGATCTTCGACTACACGCGCCTGCCGGTCGCCGCGGTCAACATCTTCGTGCCGCTTTCGCGCTGGCCGCGGGCGCGCATGGTGCGTGAGCTGGCGCCCGCCATGATGCACGCGGCCCGCGCTTTTTCGCGCAGCTTGGGCGCGCCATGACAGCGTGAGCATTGACGGAGGGGCGGGCGGGTGCTTCTCTCTCGCCATTGAATTCCAATAGGCCGTATTGAAATCCGATAGACCGTCGGAACCCAGCGGCCGACCGCAATAAAGAGAGGGGAGAGTCCCGAGATGCCCGACAGCCTCCAGGTGTCGAACCGAGGCCCGGTGCGCGTTCTAACGCTGAACCGGCCCAATGTTCTGAACGCGCTCGACGAGGAGTTGCGCGGCGCCATCGCCAGCGAAATCCGCAAGGCGCACGACGACAAGGCGGTGCGCGCCATCGTCATCACCGGCAACGGCCGCGCCTTCTGCTCGGGCCAGGATTTGAACGAGGCCAAGCAGCAGAACGCCGAGACGGCCGAACGCTGGCAGCGCACCTGGACCGATTTCACGCACTCGTTCCTGGAGTGCCACAAGCCAATCATCGCCGCGGTCAACGGCGTGGCGGCGGGCGGCGGTTTCTTGATGGCGGCCCTGGCCGATATCAAGGTGATGGCGCGTCCGGCGCGCTTCGTGATGGCCGAGATCAATATCGGCCTGCCGTCGATCATCGGTTCCTTCCTGCTCTTCAAGCAGATCTTCCTGTCCCGCACGGTCGACATCGTGCTGAACGGCCGCGACGTGCCCTCGCATGAGGCCAAGGCCATCGGTTTCGTCCATGAGGTGGTCGAGCTGGAAGACGTGTTGAAGCGCGCGATCGAGCTGGGCCAAGAGCTCTCGACCAAGTATCCGACACCGATGCGCCTAACCATCAAGCGCATGCGCGCCGTATTGCTGAAGGATTGGGACGAGCTGGAACGTGCGGCCCAGCGTTATCAGGGCGAGGCGGTCCGCAGCGGCGAGCCGCAGAAGGTCCAAGCCAAGTTCCTCGCCGACCGCGCCGCCCGGCGCTAGGCCCGACTCCCGCGATCAGAGGCGAACACGATGTACAAATTCATCAAGACCCGCATCGAGGACGAGATCGGCATCCTGACGCTCGACCGTCCCGAGACCATTAATGGCTGGCACCAGCCCATGCGCATGGAAGTCAACGATGCGCTGAAGAAGTTCAACGCCGACCCCAAGGTCCGCGCGATCATCATTACCGGGGCGGGAGACCGTGCCTGGTCGTCCGGCCAGGATCTGGCCGAGACCATGGTCATCAAGGGCGGCGAAGAAGGCGTCAAGTGGGCCAATTACTGGATCGAGTTCTATGACGTGCTGCGCAGCATGGAGAAGGGCGTCGTCGCGGCTTTGAACGGTGTCGCCGCCGGCTCCGCCTACCAGTATGCGATGATGTGCGACGTGCGCGTCGGCCATTCCGGCTCGCGCATGGGTCAGCCCGAGATCAACTCCGGCATCACCAGCACGACCGGCCCATGGATCATGTATGACCGCATCGGCCGCTCGCGCACCATCGAGCTGACCCTGCGCGGCCGCATGATGAACGGCGACGAAGCGCACGAGATCGGCCTGATCCATTATCTGGTCCCGCAGGATCAGGTGATGGCGAAATCGATGGAGATCGCCAAGGTTCTGGCCAGCAAGGCGCCATTGGCGATGAAGCTGACCAAGCAGCGTTTCCGCGAGATGACCGAGGAAGGCTTCCGCGAAACGACCCAGGCCAATATCGCCATCAGCAAGGAAAACTACGCCTCGGGCGAGCCGCAGCAGGCCATGAAAGAGTTCTTCGAGGAGCGCGCACGCCGCAAGGCCGAACGCGAGAAGGCCGCCGGCAAGTCGGCGGCGCCCGCGAAGAAGGCTGCCGCCAAGCCAGCCAAGAAGGCCGCGCCGAAAAAGGCGGCGAAGCCCGCGAAGAAGGCAAAGCCTGCCGCCAAGAAGGCGAGACCGGCGAAGAAGAAGGCCGCTCCGAAGCGCAAGGTGGCCGCGAAGGCAGCCAAGCGCGGTGCTGCGAAGCGCGGCGCGGCCAAGCGCCCCGTGGCGCGCCGTGCCCCGGCCCGCCGGCCCGCCAAGCGGAAGCCGACCCGCCGCCGCTAAGCGCCGGCTGGTTGATGAATAAAAAACCCCCTGCACCGGACCGGTGGAGGGGGTTTTTCTTGCCGATGATGCGCGTTTCAGAGGCCGAAATAATTTTTTTTCCCCTCCCCAACGCGGGAGAGGGTTTATTCCGCGTTGCTCCGCTGCCTGCTCGCTGATCAAAACACCACCACGAACACAAAGGCCGAAGCGGATTCAGGACCATCCGCATCCGGCCGGGAGGAATGCCGATGGGCCAGTTCGATGCGCTGCTGAAGCCGCTGAAGCTTCGCAACCTCGTGATCCGCAACCGGGTGATGAGCACGGCCCATGCCGCCGGTTTCGGTCAGGACGGCGTGCCCGGCGACCGCTACATCCGCTATCACGAGGAGAAGGCCAAGGGCGGCATCGGCCTGACCATCTTCGGCGGCTCGTCCTCGGTCGCCGTCGATTCGCCCGGCTATATGCGCCAACTCTATCTCGGCGACGACGCCATCGTTCCGCATTTCCAGGATTTCGCCGCGCGCATCCACCGCCACGGCGCGGCGCTGATGTGCCAGATCACCCATATCGGCCGGAAGATCGGCTGGGACAATGGGCACTGGCTCTGGCCCGTGGGGCCATCGCGCCTGCACGAGCCGCTCCATCGCACTTTCCCCAAGGAGATGGAGGACTGGGACATCAAGCGCACGATCAAGGCCTATGGTCGCGCGGCCCTGCGCTGCAAGCAGGGCAATCTGGACGGCGTCCAGATGCTTGGCGCGGGCGGACATCTGATCGACCAATTCTGGAGCCCGCTCGGCAATGCGCGTACCGATGCCTATGGCGGCAGCCTCGAGAACCGCATGCGCTACGGGCTCGAAGTGATCGAGGAGGTGCGCAAGCAGGTGGGCGACGACTACATCGTGGGCTTGCGCATGGTCGGCGATGAGATGATCGAGGGCGGTCTCACCCCCGAGGAATGCGTCACCATCGCCACCACCTACGCCAAGACGGGGATGCTCGACTTCCTCGACATCGTGGCCAGCACCACCTTCAACCTGGAGCACCGCACGCGCCATATTCCCGGCATGTGGGCTCCCATCGCGCCGTACTTGCATCTGGCCGGCGCGATCAAGGCCGAGGTGGACATCCCCATCTTCCACGCCACGCGCGTCTTGGACGTGCAGACCGCCGCGCGCGCGATCGAAGAAGGCCACATGGACATGGTGGGCATGACGCGCGCCCACTTCGCCGATCCGCATATTGTTAAGAAGCTGACCGAGGGGCGGGTGGACGATATCCGCCAATGCATCGGCGCCAGCTACTGCAACGACCGCTCCTCCACGGGCAAGGAAGTGGTCTGTATCCAGAATGCGGCGACCGGCAAGGAAGCCGTGCTGCCGCAGGTGGTCGCCAAGGCACCTGCGCGCAAATCCGTGGTGGTCGCGGGCGGTGGCCCCGGCGGGCTCGAGGCCGCGCGCGTGGCAGCCGAGCGCGGCCACCGCGTCGTCCTATTCGAGGCGGCGGAACGGTTGGGCGGGCAGATCAACATCGCCAGCAAGGCCACCTGGCGCGAGGCTCTCTCAGGCATTCCGCGTTGGCTCGATCAGCAGGTGCGCAAGCTCGGCGTCGATGTGCGGCTGGGTACCGAGGCCACCAAGGAGCGCGTCTTGGCCGAGAAGCCGGATTACGTCGTGGTCGCGACCGGTGGGGTGCCAGCCCTCGGCCGCTTCAAGGGACTGGATCTCGCCGTCAGCACCTGGGACGTGCTGGAGGGGCGCGCGGCGCCCGGCGAGAACGTGCTGATCTTCGACGACAACGGCGACCATCAAGCTGCCTCCGCCGCCGAGGTGCTGGCCCAGCGCGGCGCCAAGGTCGAGTTCGTGACGCCGGACCGCATGGCGATGGCGCGCATCGGCTACAACAATCTTGGGGTGCACTTGCGCGAATTGCACCGCATGGGCGTGGTGATCACGACCGACACGCGCCTGGTCAACGTCTACCGCGAAGGCAACCAGCTGATCGCCGTCCTGCGCGACGAGCATTCCAACGCCGAGGAAGAGCGCGCGGTCGACCAGGTGGTGGCCGAGTACGGCGTCAAGCCGCGCGACGGGCTCTACTGGGATCTGCGGCCCCTGTCGCGCAATCTGGGCGAGGTCGACCCCGATCGCTTCGCCGCCGGCCTGCCGCAGGAGACGGTGACCAATCCGTCCGGCTCGTTCGTGCTCTATCGTGTCGGCGACGCGGTCGCAGGGCGGAATATCTACGCCGCGATCCACGATTCGCTGCGTCTGGCCAAGGATTTCTAGCCGTTATTCGGCCGCGGTGGCCTTTTTTGCATCCGCTCGTCCGTCGCCCGGCAGGCGCACGCCGTCCAACGGCTCGCCCGCCACCGTGGCCGCGCAGGCTTTGCCCAGAATCTCGACCGTGAGCTTGCGCCCCGGCGCAGCCGAATCGACCGGCAGGAGCGCGAAGGCGAGGCCTTTGCCGTTGCGGTCGTGTCCGCCCGATGCCACCAGCGCCACCGTGCGCTCGCCATCCAGCACGGCGTCGTTGAGATAAGGGTCGGCCTCACCCGGCTCGACAGCCAGGCGCACCAGGCGCCGCACCGGCTTGGAGGTTTCACCGGACACCAGCGCGCCGAAGCCGGCCTCCGCCACCGTTGTCGTCGTGTCGAAATCGAAACCTTCGCGCGGGAAGCCCGCTTCCAGTTGCAAAGCTTGCTGGGCGCGCCAGCCCACGTCGCCGATCCCGTGCGCGGCGCCCGCTTCCATCAGCAGGTCGTAGAGCGCGGGCAGGGACGATGCGGAAACCTGAAGCTCCCAGCCATCGTGGCCGAGCGGCGCGAAGTGCAACGCCATGACGCGTGCCATGCCGAGATCGAGCGCATGGGCGGAGCCCCATGGGAAGGCATCTTCTGTCAGTTTGCGCTTGGCGGCGGTTTCCAGCACCGATCGCGCCTGTGGCCCGGCCACGACCACCGCACCCATGCGCTCCGTCTGGTTCTCGAGGCGCGCGACCATGATGCGCGGCAAATTGCGCCAGAGGTGATCGAAATGCCGGACCTCGTGCTCGGCCGGGCCGGTCAGCCGGAACCGTCCGGCATCCAGGCGCATTACGGTGAGCAGGGCGGCGATGTTTCCTTTCGGCGTCAGAAAGGGCATGAGCCGCGCTTCGCCATCGTGTACGGGCGCGATGCCAGCTGAAAGGGCGCTCAACGCCTTCGCCGCGTCCGGACCGCTCAGTTCGAAGAACGACTGGCCGGTACGGTCCAACAGGCCGACGGATTCGCGCACGCGCCGTGTCTCGGCGTCCACATGGGGAGTCCAGTTCGGCTCGCCGAAGCGCGACGTTTCCTTGGGCTCAACGCCGGCGGGGGCGAACCAGAGCGGCGTCTCCCAGCCATTACGCGCGCCAAATGCCGCGCGCTTGGCTTTGTGCCTTCCATGAAGCGGACCGGTCTTGCCAGGCCGGCCGGAGCCCCGTTCGCCGTGGGGATAGTCGATGGCGCCCGCGAATTTGTGGCCGACGCGCACCACCGAATAGGTGAACTCCTTGGTGGCGTAGGGGCCGTAGCGGCGCACGTCGATGGGCGCGGGGTCCAGGCTGGTTTCGCCCTCGGCGATCCATTCTGCGATCAGACCCGTGGTGCCGGATTGCATGATGCCGGCGGAGAAGCCGGCGGCCATGAAGAAATTGCACAAGCCCGGTACGGGACCGACCAGCGGCGCATGATCCGGCGTGCGGCTGGTGGGCGCGTTGTAGACCATCTTGATGCCCAGTTCGCCCAACAGCGGCACACGGGCGATGGCGCGTTCGAGAAAATCTTGTGAGCGCTCCCAGTTGGGCGGCAACACTTCACGGCCGAAGGCGGGCGGCACGCCGTCGACACCCCAGAACTCGGGCTCGTGCTCGTAAATGCCGGAAAGGAGGCCCTTGCCTTCCTGCCGCACGTTGAAGCCGCCGATGGGGTCGCGCATCGTCGGCAATTCGCGCGGCAAGGCCGCGATCAAAGGCGAGCTTTCTGTCACCAGATGCTGGTGCAGGAAGATGACGAAGGGCAGCTTCACCCCGACCATGGCGGCCACTTCGGGCGCCCACATCCCGGCGGCGTTGACGACGATCTCGGCCGTCAGTTCGCCCTTGTCTGTCGTGATTCGCCATTCGCCGGTGGGAAGGGACTCGAGTGCCGTGACCTTGGTGTTGGTGCGGATCTTGGCGCCATGCTGGCGCGCAAGCGTCGCCATGGCGTAGGTGGCGCTGGACGGATCGGCGCTGCCGCAGCCGGGCGTGAAGGCGGCGCCCAGCACGTCGTGCAGTTCGATGAAGGGGAAGAGGTCCTTGATCTCTTTAAGACCAATTAGCTCCATCTCGACGCCCAAGGCCTTGGCTTTGGCGTAGGCGCGGCGATGCTCGACCATGTGATCGGGCACAGTGGCGAGCCGGATGCTGCCCGCTTCGTGGAAACCAATCGGGTGGCCCATTTCGGCGGCCAGTGTCTTGTAAAGCTCGGTCGTGTCTTTTTGCAGCCGGGTCCAGAAAGCGCTGCTGGAATAGTGCGAGAGGTTGCCGGCGGCATGCCAGGTGGCGCCGGCGGTCAACTCGGCTTTCTCCAGGAGAACCAGGTCGGTCCAGCCGCGCTTAGCCAGGTGGTACAGGATGCCGCAGCCGACGATGCCGCCGCCGATGATGGCCACCCTTGCATGCGTCGTCATGACGTCCCGCTTTTTTTTGGAAGAGCGAAAATATTATGAGCCATAGGCCTTCCTGTCACCGTTCGTAATTGTATGGCGATAGGGCGGGGTGCTTCTTCGGGTGCGGCCGGTGCAGCATGGTGTCGAGCCGCGGTGCGAGTTAGCCGAGCGGCCAGCTCTAAGTAAGGGGGAGTTCTTTTAAGATGGCCAAGAAGACCAAATTCATCGACATCACCGGCAAGTCCGCGGGGCCGTCCCGCCGGACGTTCCTCGTCACCTCCGGTGCGACGATCGCCGCCGCTGCATCCAGCGGCCCGCTTATTGTTGTGTCCGGCAAGGCCAAGGCCGCCGAGCGCGTGGTGTTCGCGACCTGGGGTGGGCAGCTTCAGGAGTCGGTTACCGAAGCCTACATCAAACCGTTTATGAAGGAGACCGGCATCGAAGTCGTCGTGACCGGGGCGCCAGATCTCGCGAAGATCACGGCCCAGGTCAAGTCGGGCAGCTCCGAGACGGACATCGCCGAGATGGCAGGCAGTTATCTGGCCAACGGCGAGAAGAACGGCCTGTGGGAACCGATCGACACGAAGATCGTAAATCGCTCCGACATCGCCTTGCCGCTCTTCAACCGTCCCATGGCGCAGGCCTATTACACCTATGCGGGCGGCATCGGCTATTCCGAGGAGCGCAACCCGGGTGATAAGCACCCCTCGACTTGGCCGGAATTTTGGGATCCCAAGAAGTTCCCCGGGCGACGCGGTCTGCGCTCGCGCCCCGGCGAAACGTTCGAGATGGCCTTGATGGGCGACGGCGTGCCTGGCAGCAAGGTGTATCCGATCGACGTCGACCGCGCCTTCAAATCGCTCGACAAGATCAAACCTTACGTCTCGCATTGGATCGCCGAGACGCCGAAGACCGTGACTTTGATTCAAGGCAACGAGTGCGACTTCACGTACACCTTCAACGGTCGCGTCTACTTTGCCAATCGCGAGGGTGCGAAGCTCGGCTTCTCGTTCAAGCAGAATTACATCGCGCCGAGCTGGCTCTGCGTGGTCAAGAACGCCCGTAACAAAGAAGCTGCGTTCAAGTTCATGAACAGCTGCCTCAACCCGCAGCGCCAGGCGCACTTCGCGTCGCTGATGACTTACTCGCCAGTCGTGAAATCCGCGGAGAAGCTGGTGCCCGCCGACATCAAGAAGCTTCTGCCCGATCCGACCAACCCCGACAACTGCATCGAGAATGTGGAATGGTGGGCCGATAAGAATGAAGAGCTGACCAAACGCTTCAAGGAATGGCAGATGGTCTGAGTAAATTTATGGGAGGGCCTGCCTCTGGGCCCTCTCATCTTTTCTGCGGCGCACCATAGGTTTGCCTGGCCGACAGGTACAAAAGCTGTTTGCATCGAATGGCGATTGCGGCTCCACCCAGATTGACTTTTGTTGCGCTGCGGTGATTGACTCGTGACTTAAAGCTCACGATAAGAGCTAGGAATACGGGCGGGTCACGGGGAGGCACGCCGGTTAGGGCGATTTGCGCAAAGCATCGGCTCTGAGTCGGCGATCCGTTTTACCGTTCGGCGATATTGATGGACACGGCGCAGGCTCTGCCTTGGCAGAGTCCGTCGGCGTGCACATCGTCGAAATGGCACGGGGCGGAGTATTTCCGCTTCGTCGGAACCGATCAGGGAGTGTTTGATGGCCAAGAAGACCAAGTTCATCGACGTCACGAAGAAGACCGCGGGCCCGACCCGCCGCACGTTTCTTGTCACCTCTGGCGCCACCATCGCCGCCGCCGCCGTGACCAGCGGCCCCCTCATTATCGTGCCCGGCAAGGCCAAGGCCGCCGAGAAGGTCGTGTTCGCGACCTGGGGCGGCCAGCTTCAGGAATCGCTGACCGAGGCCTACATCAAGCCGTTTACCAAGGAGACGGGCATCGAGGTCGTCGTGACGGGCGCGCCCGACATCGCCAAGATCACTGCCCAGGTGAAGGCGGGCGACGTCGAGACCGACATCGCGGATCTGGCCGGCAGCTATGTCGTGCCTGGTGACAAGAACGGCCTGTGGGAACCGGTCAACACGAAGATCGTGGACCGTTCCAACGTTCTTGACCCCAAGTTCAACCGCGCCAACCAGCAGGGCTATTACACCTATGCCGGCGGCATCGGTTATTCCGAGGAGCGCAACCCGGGCAACAAGCATCCGTCGAATTGGGCGGAGTTCTGGGATGTGAAGAAGTTCCCGGGCCGCCGCGGCCTGCGTAGCCGTCCGGGTGAAACGCTTGAAGTGGCCCTGATGGCCGACGGCGTTCCCGGCAACAAAGTCTATCCGATCGACGTCGAGCGCGCGTTCAAGGCGCTGGACCGCCTGAAGCCAAACGTTTCGCATTGGATCGCCGAGACGCCGAAGACCGTCACCCTGATCCAGGGCAACGAGACGGACTTCACCTATGCCTATAACGGCCGCGTCTATTTCGCGAACCGCGAAGGCGCCAAGTTGGGCTGGGCGGGTGATCAGGCTTACGTCGCCCCGAACTGGATCTCGGTGGTCCAGAAGGCGCGCAATAAGGAAGCGGCGTTCAAGTTCATGAACAGCCTCTTGAACCCCGAACGCCAGGCGCATTTTGCGAAGCTGATGACCTACTCGCCGGTTGTTAAGGGCGCCGATAAGTTCATTTCGCCCGAGGTGAAGAAGCTGCTGCCGGATCCGCTGAATCCGAACAGCTGCTTCGAGAACGTGGACTGGTGGGGCGACAAGAACGAAGAGCTGACCAAGCGCTTCAAAGAGTGGCAGATGGTCTGACGCGAGTCGGGTCAAGCCGCAGGAACCGGCTCCGGCGCTTCATGCACCGGAGCCGCCCTCGGCGGCCCTCGCGCAGTTTCTGCGAAAGTTCAATTCAATCTTTTTGTTTAGGCGGGATCTGTTCTGATGCTTGAGCGGCGTGCTCAACGCTTGGCGATTATGTTCGTCGCGCCGGCGATGATCTTCATGCTGGCCGTCTTCCTGGTTCCGCTGTGGAAGGTGGTTTCGCAAAGCTTCACGACCATGGACGGCCATTTCACCTGGGCCGGTTATGCCGAGCTGCAGACCAGCATCCTGTTTGCCAAGGTGATGTGGAACACTATCGAGATCAGCTTGATGTCGACGGTGGTGACACTCCTGTTTGCCTATCCCTTGGCCTATTACCTAGCCAAGCAGCCGCCACGCCGGCGCGCCTATCTGATGGTGTTCATCCTGCTGCCCTTCTGGACCAGCGTCTTGGTCAAGAGCTTTGCCTTCATGGTGGTGCTGGGCGAAAACGGCTTCATCAACCAGGGCCTGCGCTCGATCATCGGCGGCGACCTGCCGATCAAGCTCCTGTTCAACCGGACGGGCGTAATGATCGGCATGACGCATTATTTCATTCCTTTCATGGTCTTCCCGATCCTGACCAGCCTTTTGGCTCAGAGCCCAGATCTACCCAAGGCGGCCCAGCTCATGGGCTCGGGGCCCATGCGTATCTTCTTCAAGATCACGCTGCCGCTCAGCATGCCGGGCGTCATGGCCGGCAGCCTGCTGACCTTCATCCTGTCGCTGGGTTTCTTCATCACGCCATCCCTCATGGGCGGCCGCAAGGACATGATGATGGCCAACCTGGTCGACTTCTATATGCGTGAGACGCTGAACTGGCCGGTCGCTGCGGCGATCGCCTGCCTGCTGCTGCTGCTGTCGTTGGCATTTATCAGCTTGCTCTCGCGTGTGCCGGGCGGCAAGAGCGTTTTGGGCGAGGCGGGCTGACATGGTTGGCGGAGAAAAGCCCGTCGGCGCCTCGACGAATCCCTGGGCCATCTTCAGCACCGTTATGGCGTGGCTGATCCTGCTTTTCCTGATGCTGCCCAGCTTCATCGTCGTGCCGATGTCGTTCGGCGGCAAATTCGAGATGATGTTCCCGCCGACCACGTTCGATACGATCCTGTACGAGCGTTTCTTCAGCACGGGCAACTGGATCGCCACGACCATCACCAGCTTCAAGGTCGCGATTGGCGCGACCATCCTGGCTCTTCTTCTCGGCGTCCCGGCTTCCTACGGCATCGTGCGCGGCACCTATCCGGGCAAGAAGATCGTCACGCTGTTCCTTCTCAGTCCGATTTTGGTGCCGGTGATCGTCTTGGCGCTCGGCATGTATCTCTACCTGGCCAGCTTCAAGGCCACGGGCACCGATCTGGGCTTGATCATCGCCCATGGCGTGCTGACAACGCCCTTCGTGATCGTCACATGCATGGCGGGGCTACGGCACATCGACCCGAATCTCGAGACGGCGGCCACGATCATGGGCGCCTCGGTGATGCAGACCTTCTTTAAAGTCACTTTGCCGCTCTTGAAGTCGGCCATGTTCGCGGGTGGCTTGTTCGCCTTCCTGATGTCCTTCGACGAGGTCGTCGTGGCCTTCTTCATCACGGAGGCCAGCACCATGACCTTGCCAGTCAAGATGTACAGCAGCATCAAGTGGGAGATTTCACCGATCTTGGCGGCCATCTCGTCGCTGCTCACGCTGCTGTCGCTGGTGATCTGCTTGTTCGGCGCCGCGGCGCAGAAGAAGTCGTGACGGATTTTTCAATGTTTCGTTGTGTAGCGGCCATGCGGCTCCCTGAAGGGGTTGTGGCTGGAGGGAGGTTCTGATGGCGATGGTGCGTCTGGAGCGGGCGGGGAAGCGCTACGGTGACGTCGTCGCGTTGCACGAAGTCGATCTTTCCGTCCAGGAAGGCGAGTTCGTCACGCTGCTGGGGCCGAGCGGCTCCGGCAAGACGACGATGCTGAATCTGATCGCCGGCATGATCGCGCCCACCACCGGGCACATCCATATCGCGGGCAAGGATGCGACCAACACGCCGCCGAACAAGCGCGGCCTGGGCATGGTGTTCCAGAACTACGCCCTCATGCCCCACATGACGATCTTCGAGAACATCGCCTTCCCCTTGCGCGTCCGCAAGGCGCCGGAGGAAGAGATCAAGAAGAAAGTCGCTCACGTCCTCAACCTCGTTCACCTGCCCCAGGTGGCAAATCGCAAGCCGCGCGAGCTGTCGGGCGGTCAGCAGCAGCGCGTCGCCCTGGCCCGCTGCATCGTCTACAACCCGTCCATCATTCTGATGGACGAGCCGCTGGGCGCCTTGGACAAGAAGCTGCGCGAGCAGATGCAGCTTGAGTTGAAGCGTATCCATACCGAGCTCAAGATCACGATGCTCTACGTGACGCATGACCAGGAAGAGGCGCTCACGATGTCCGACCGCATCGTTCTTTTGAACGACGGGCGGATCGAGCAAATGGGTCCGCCGGAAGAGATGTATTTCAAGCCGCGCTCGGTCTTCGCGGCCGACTTCCTCGGCAGCTCCAATATCTGGGACGGCACGATCAATGATGACGGCTCTGCCACCATCAAGTCGGGCGACAGGGTCAAGGTGAAGCCCGAGGCGTTCGCCAAGCCGGGCACCAAGCTGAAGGTCATGGTCCGGCCGGAGAACATCAACGTCATCCGCCAGGGCGACGACGAGAGCCGGTTCGAGAACCGCGTCAGCGGCAAAGCCATCGACACGCTGATCCTGGGCGGCGTCATCAAGCACTATGTCCAGCTGGCCAACGACACGGTCATCATCGCGCAGGAGCTGACCCGCTCTGGCCGCCGTTCGCTGACCCCGGGCCAGGACGTGCGCCTGGCGTGGCGTCCGGACGATACGCTGCCGCTGCCGGCCACGGGCAAGATCGAAGGCTGAAGCCTTAACCCCAGGGCCGGGAGCGAGCCCAATGAACGTGCTCGTCGTCCTGGGGCATCCCGAGCCCAAATCCTTCAACGCCGCGCTGGCCGCGACGGCTAAGCGGGTTTTCGAGGCCCAGGGCCACGCCGTCCGCATCAGCGATCTTTATGCCCAAGGCTTCAAGTCCGAAGTCACCCGCGAGGATTTCAAGACCCAACGCGATCCCGAGATGCTCAACATCATCCGGGAGCAGGGCAACGCCTGGAAAACCGGCGGCTTCGCCGACGAGATCAAGCGCGAGATCGACCATATCGCCTGGGCCGATCTGGTCATCGTCCAGTGCCCGATCTGGTGGTTCGGTCTGCCCGCCATCGTGAAAGGCTGGATGGACCGGGTGTTCGTCCCTGGTTTCACCTATGGGCGCGGCAAGTGGTACGAGACCGGCGGCTTGGCCGGAAAGCGCGCCATGATGTCGGTCACCTTCGATGCCAAGGCCTCGGCCTATACCGCGCGCGGCCGCTACGGCGACTCCGACATCATGCTGTGGCCGATCCACACCAGCCTGCGCTTCGTCGGCTTCGACGTGCTGCGGCCGTTCATCGCGGACCAGGTCTCGGAATCGGCAGAGGCGCGCACGAAGTCGCTGGCCGCGTTCGAGGCGCGGTTGAAGGCGATCGGCGGCGAAACGCCGATGCCGTTCCACACGCTGGACGAGTTCGACGAGAACGACATGCTGAAGCCCGGCATCAAGGGCCGGACGGCGGGTCAGCGCGACTGACGGTGCCCGCCCTTGCGGACGCCGATCGCGGTCGCGCATTCTTCCGGCATGGGCAGGTCCTTATGGACCGCCCAGATGCGCCCCAACAGTTCCATCCGATCCGGCGGCATGACGGCGCTTCGGCGCGTCGCGGTCAGGATATGGACATCCAAGCTTTCACCGATGGCCGCGACATAGTCTTCGTCGCGGTTGCGCATGAAGATGGCGTAGTGGATCAGTTTGTCGCTGTAATCCAGCAGCTGGAATTTGTATTCCACCGTGGCGCCCGCGCGAATCTCGCGCAAATAGGTGGTCGCCCACTTGATCGCATAGACGCTGCGCCCTTCCGGCAACCCGTCCTTGAAGCCGAGGCGCGTATAGCGCAGGGCGCCGCCTGAGGCGCGCAGCATGGCCGTGGCATAGCCCGTGACGCCCACATGGTCGTTCGGGTAGATCCATTCCGGATCGATCTTCTCGTGATAGAGATGCACCGGCGCTTCGATCACGTCGTGCGCGGACGGCGATTTCACGCTCTCGTAGGACACCAGTGATCCTCGGGGAAGGTCAGAAGGGCAGGGAGTCGCGGAAGTCGTAGTAGTTCATGACCGCGGGCAGGAACCACGGCTCGCCGTTATAGAATCGCACGCCCGGGAAGTCGCGCCCATCGAAGGCCGTCTTGGCTTCCGTCGCCTTGCCCAGCAGGCGCAGGGCGAGCTTGCGCCCGAGATAGCTGCCCATGGGAATGCCGGTGCCACAGCAGCCGACGGCGTAGTGCACGCCGTCCTGCACGCCGATATGGGGCAGGTAGTCGAAAGTGAACGCGAAATACCCGTCCCAGCAGCGCGCCAGGCGCACGGGCGCGAACTGAGGGAAGCGGGTGGCGAAATGGTTGTGCAGATAGGCGGCGGTGGTGCGCAGATCCTTGTCGCGCCGGCCCGCCCGGCCGCCGATGATCAGACGCTTGCCGTCCGGCGTGGGCTGGATATGAAAGACCACCTTGTGCGAGGTGATGACAGGCCGCCCGCCGGGCACGAGGGATTGGATCAGCTCCGCCGGCACGGGCTCGGTCGCGCAGGCATAGCTGTTCACGGGGATCAGACGGCGGCGCAGATATTCGAACACCGGGCCATCGCGCCCCGTATAGGCGTTGGTGGCGATGATCACCTGGCCCGCGCGCAGCTTGCCCCGGCTGGTGACGACCTCGAAATCCAGGTTGGAGCGTTGGATGCCGGTCACGCGGGTCTGGCCGATGATGGTCACCCCGGCTTCGACCGCGCGGTCGATCAGGCCCCGGTGATAGAGGGCACCGTGCAGATAGCCCGGCCCGTGCACGACCTGGCCGCCAAAATACACGTCGCTGCCCACATGGGCGCGCTGTTCGCTGCGCGGGATCATGTCTGCCTTGTAGCCCACGCGCTTGAACAGGACGTCCACCTCCCGCGCCAGGGCCTCGTAGGCCTTGGGGCTGTGGGCGGCATAGTAGCGGCCGGTGCGCTTGAACAGGCAGTCGATGCGCTCGGACTTGATCGTCTCGTCTAGATGCTCGATCGCCAGCGCTGCTTCGCGGTAATAGGCCGTCGCCGCGTCGATGCCGTAACGGTGGACCAACCCGTCGAAGCTCCACTTCAGCGTGCGGCTGACGTTGCCGGCGTTTCGCGTGGAAGCGCCTTCGCCGGGTGTGTTGGCCTCCAGGATCAGAACATTGCGGCCCGCGCGGGCCAGCGGCAGGGCCGCCGAAAGGCCGGTGTAGCCCGAGCCCACAATGGCCACGTCCACGCGCGCGGGCAGAGGCGCGGGATCGGTGCGCCGCAACGGCGCATCCATCCACCAATAGGGCTCTTCCTTGAAATCGGCGGAGAAGATGTCCGGGCGTGCGGTCATGGCGCGGCAGTCTAGCGGCGCGGCCGGAACCCGGCCATTGCCACTAATCGCAATGTCATCCGCCGGTCAGGCCTGGGCGCCCGTCCGCGGCCAGACTTGGGGGAAGATCGCGGGATCGGTCAGGCGTTCACCGTTCTTGAAGGGGCGGCCTTCGATTCGCGGTTCGACCTCGACCTGCCGCGCGCCATAGACGCAGTCATCGCCGAGCCAGGTCGACTGCAGAGCCCGGCGGCGGATCTTCAGCGTGTTGCCCGCCGCGCCGTGCAGCATCATGGGATGGAAGGCGATGCAGTCGCCGGGCTGCATGTCCCAGGACAGGATGTCGTACTGGTCGCGGTTGTTCTCAATGTCCGGCGCGTGCTCGAACTCGGGACCCAGTCCCGCGGGCACCTTGTTGCCCTTGATCAGCACGGGGATGAAATGCTTGCCCCATTTGTGCGAGCCGCGGACGAAGGACAGGCAGGTTTCCTTCGTGACCGGATCGAGCGGAATCCAAAGCACGACGATCTGGTTGCCGTTGACGTTGTAGTAGACCTGATCCTGGTGCCAGTTGGTCGGCTTCTTCGTGCCGGGGTCCTTCACGAACAGCCCGTCGAAGAAATAATTCACTTGCCGGGAGCGCATCAGCTTGGCCGCGATGCCGCCGCCCGGGCCTTCAACCGCGAAGCGCTTCAGCTCGGGCACATGCCGCCACATATAATAGTCGGTGAAGAAGAAACCGGGATCGTCCGGATCGGATTGCGTGCGCCCATAGGGGCCGGGGTTCTTCAGGTCGCTCTCGATTCCGTCGGCGATCAGGTCGCGCCATTTCTGGCTGAACATACCGCGCAGGCAGATCGCGCCGTCCCTCTCCAGGTCCTGGATATCGGACTCGCGAACCTTGTCCCTAAGCTGATCGGTCTCCGCGGTCATCGGCGATCTCCGTTCAGGTTCTTGCCGGTCAGTCTAGCCGGTTGCGCGGGGCCAGACCTGGGGAAAATGGGGTCCCTGGAAGCGCTGGCCGGGTTCGAGGCCTGCATGGCGCAAGTTCGGGTCGGTGCCGCCCGGCTTGTCCGGCTGATAGATGGCATCGTCGCCCGTGTAGCGGGCGGCCAGGACGCGCAGGCGCTTTCCGGGTGGAAGATTGCCCGATCCTCCATGCAGCACCATGCCGTTGAAGGCTAGGCAGTCGCCGGGGCCCATCGCCCAGGCCAGGATCTCGTAATTGCCGGGCTCGGCGTCGATATCCGGGATGCGTTCACGCTTGGCCTCGCGCTCGTCGCGGGTGCCGGGTGCTGATTCGAAGGCGTGGGTGCCCTGGCCGTCGGCAAAGAAACTGTCGCGGTAATAGACGATGTCGCCCGCGTGGGTTCCACGCACGAACTCAAGCGCGCTTTCCCGCGGGACGGGATCGAGCGGCACCCAAAGGCTGCAGACATGCTGGCCTTCGACGCTCCAATAGGGCTTGTCCTGGTGCCAGGGCGTGCGGGCGCGCGTGCCCGCCGTGCGATAGAACATGCTGTCGTAGAAGACGCGGGCGGTCTTGGAACCCATTAGCCGCGCTGCGATCTGGCCCGTCGGTGATTCGGTCAGGAACCGCTCATATTCCGGAATGCGCCGCCAGCTCACCACGTCGTTGAAGAACGTGTGGCCGGCATCATCCTTGGCATAGGTGTGGGCGTAGGGTCCGGGTTCCGCCAAGTTCCGCTCGGCACCCGCCGCGGCTAGCGCGATCCACTCGTGATCGAAGACACCGCGCAGGCAGACCACGCCGTCGCGCCGATAGGTCTCGACATCCGCCTCGGTCAGGGGCGTCAACGGATCGCGGTTCATGGTTTCAGCGTTCGCCGGCCAGGAATTTGTGCGCGGCGGCCAGCATGACCGAAGCGCCGACGGGAATCGCCCGCTCGTCCACCGCGAACTCCGGATGGTGCAGCGGATGCACCATGCCGGCCTTCTCATTGCGGATGCCCAGGCGGAACATGCTGCCGGGCACGACTCGGACGTAATAGGCGAAATCCTCGCTACCCATGGACGGGCGGCGCATCTGCGTCACGTTTTCGGTCCCCAACATGTCGGCGGCGGCGAGGCGCACCAGTTCGGTCAGGGGTTCGTCGTTCACCAGGACGGGTTCGCCCTCGAGGGTTTCGAACAAGGCCTCGGCGCCGTTGGCGCGCGCCACATTCTGGGCGATGGATTCAATCAGCCGCGCCACTTCGGCGCGCAGATTTTCGTCCAGCACGCGAAACGTGCCTTCAATCACGGCGCTCTCGGCGATGATGTTCTTTGCCGTGCCTGCCTGCATCCGGCCGATGGTGACCACAACCGGCTCCAATGGATCGGTGCGGCGGCTGCGCACCTTTTGCAGCTCGTTCACGATGGCACAGGCCGTCGCCAGCGCGTCGATGCCCAGATGCGGCCGTGCGGCATGGCTGGATTTGCCCTTCACGCGGATGGTGAATTCCTGCCCGCCGGCCATGAGCGCGCCCACGCGCACACCGATCTGCCCGGCCGGGATGTCCGGATCGACATGAAGGGAAATGATGCCCTCGACGCCTTTCATGTGCCCGGCTTTGACGATCTCGCGCGCACCCAGCGGTTCGGCCTCCTCGGCGGGCTGGAACACGCAGCGGACCGTGCCCGCAAAACTCGCCCGTTCTTCCTGCAGGGCTAAGGCGACACCCAACAACACCGACGTGTGAACGTCGTGGCCGCAGGCGTGCATCACGCCATGCTTCTTGGAGTGGAAGGGCAGGTCTGGTCGCCGCTCTTCGATTGGCAGGGCGTCCATGTCGGCGCGCAGGGCGAGGGTGCGGCCGTTGCCCTTGCCCCGGATAGTGGCGACGAGGCCGGTATTGAACACCGACTCGATCTCGGAAATGCCCGCGCTTTCCAGCGTGCGCCGGACAAGCGCTGAGGTTTCGCGCTCTTCATGGGACAGTTCCGGGTTCTCGTGAATCGCCCGGCGCGCCTTGATCATGGCCTCAGCCAAAGCAGGCGTGATGTTGCGGGGCAGATCGGACATGCAACCCTTCTATTCGGCGGCGACGGATCGGCGGGCTTGCGCGGGACCGGCGACGGCCTCGGCCAGGATGTCGGCCAGACTGACATAGTCGAAGACTGGCAGGCCCATCGCGGCGCGCACATGATCGGCCACGATGGGGAAGACAGCACATTCGAAGACGATGGCACGGACATCCGCGTGGACGTCCAGCACGCGCCGCGCGGCGGCCATCACGTCGCGCGCCAGCATGGCATGGGTGATACCGGGCTGGGGCTTGCGCATCTCATCCCAGGATTCCGTGCCTTCGACGCCCGCCACGATCACGGGGCTGGTCTTGAGCGACCAGCCGGCGCCGTTGGCCAGGCCTTCGTTGAAACGCGTGGCGTCGAAGGTCAGCAGCGCAATCTTGCTGCCCGGCGGCAGCAGCCGTTCCACGAACGGCACCAGCAGCAGGCTGGAGGTTGCCACGGGAATCTTCACAGCCGCGCTGATCTCGGCCTGGAAATGGCTGGTGTAGCCGCAGGACGTGGCGACGGCGCGGCAGCCGTCGCGCTCCATCGCCCGCGCGCTGTCGATATAGGCGCCGAGGATTGCCTTGTCGCCGCCTGTCACCACGTCCACGCGCGCGCCCGGCACATGCCGATGCATCACCGGATAGGGGAAAGTCGCGGGATTGTGGTAGGAGCCGGGCAGGCGAATCGGCCCCACGTCCAGCATCTGGATGCCGAGCGTGGGGCGCGTCATTCGGCCACGACCTTTGCGGCGGCGGGCATGCCGTCGGTTGACGCCATCAGAAGATCGCCCACGGTCAGGAAATCGACCACCGGCAGGCCCGTTCTCGCCCGTACGTCGTCGGCGACGATGGGGAAGAAGGCACATTCCAGCAAGACCGCGCGAATATCCGCATGCTGAGCGCGCAGCCCGTCGAGCGCCGCCATCACGTCGCGTGCCAGCATCTCGCGCGTGAAGCCGGGCTCCGGCTTGAACATCTCCTGCCAGGATTCGCTTCCCTCGATGCCGGCGATGGCGACCTTGCTTGTCGTCAGCGACCAGCCGGCGCCCTGGCAGTGGGCTTCGGTCAGCCGCGATGCGTCGAAGGTGACGATGGCAATGCGTCCCTCGGGCGGGATCAGCCGCTCGAGCAGGGGCAACAGCGACAGGCTGGACATGGCGACCGGAACAGGCACGGCGCCGCTGACCTCGGCCTGGAACAGGCTGGTGAAACCGCAGGTGGTCGTGATCGCCCGGCAGCCTTCGGCCACCATGCGGCGGGCGCTTTCGATGTATGAGGTCAGGACGGCGCGGTCGCCGCCGGTCACGTTCTCGGTCCAGGCGCCCGGCACCGCCAGGTAGCGGACGAGGTAGGCGAACGAGGCGGGGTCGGCGATCGACCCCTTCATCGGCACCGGCTTGTGCTGGAGCCGCAGGATGGCGAGCGGGCCGGACGACCGGGCCGCCATGAGGGCTACTCCGCCGCCGCGAGCGAAGCGCTAGCCCGCGCCGTCACCGACGCCATCAGGAACCGCTGCAGCGTCGAAAAGTCAACGGTCGGCAAGCCGATCTCGCGCCGTACCGTGTTGGCCACGATCGGGAAGGCCGAGCATTCCAGCACGATGGCCGCCACGTCCGGGTTCTCCGACAAAAGCTTGCGTGTCGTGGCCAGCACGTCTCGCTCCAGCATGGCGATGTTGAACTTCGGGTCGGGCTTGGCCATCTCGGTCCAGGATTCGCTGCCCTCGATGCCGGCGATCACGGCGGGCGTGTCCTTCATCGACCAGCCAGCACCGTTGAAATGCAGCTCGACCAACTGCTTCGCGTCGTAGGTCACGACGGCCAGCTTCTTCCCGGGTGGGATGATGCGGGCCATGAAGGGCACGAGCGACAGACTAGACAGCGCCACCGGAATCTTCACCGCCGCCGCCACGTCCTTCTGGAAACGCGCGGTGAAGCCGCAATTGGTAGAGATGGCGGCTACGCCCTCGCGTTCCAGTTGGCGCGCCGCTTCGATATAAGCTGTCACAACGCCGGGATCGGTGCCGACCACGTTCTTGGTCCATGCTCCCGGCACTTGCAGATAGCGCACGGGAAAATCGTAAGTCGCCGGATTGCTGATCGCGCCGGGCAGGCGGATCGGCGTGTTTTGCAATTGCAGCATTCCCAGGGTAGGGCGGCTCGTGGCGTCCATGCGCGTTTCCTCCGATGATCCGGTGGCTAGGCGATGTGCATCTTGCGCGACGTCTTGGTCAGGACCTCGACCCCGGTCTTGGTCACGGCCCAGGTTTCGCTGAAGCCGATCGCACCCACGCCAGGAATGCCGATCATGGGCACCGTGTGGAACGTCATGCCGGCCTGCAACGGGCGCGGGTCATTGGGCTTCAGGTCCATAATGTGTCCTTCGCCCCAACCCGGCGGAAAGCCGATGCCGATGGAATAGCCGGTGCGGTGAATCCAATACTTGCCCAGGCCCGCCTTCTCGACGATACGGCGGCCGGCGCGGTCGATATCGCCCGAAGTCACGCCCGGCTTGACCGCGGCCAGGAGCGCTTCGAGCGCCCCTTGGACCGCCTCGGCCGCCTTCTTCACGTCGGTCGAGGGTTTGCCGACGGAAACGGTGCGCATGATCGCGCCGCCATAGCGGTACCAGCAGCCGCCGATCTCCAGAAAGACCAAGTCCTTAGCCTTGATCTTGTTGCGCTCGAAGGTGGCGTGGCCAAGCGCCGAGCGCGGACCGGTGACGACATAGGGCTGCGAGCCGACATATTCGCTGCCCGCCGAGACCATGGCGTTGTAGATGGCGCCGGCCACCTCGTTCTCCGTGCGTCCGGCCTTGATGATCTTGTAGCCGGCCTCCAGTCCCTTCACCGCCGTGCCGGCGGCCTCACGGATATACTCGATCTCCTTCGGCGACTTGATCAGGCGGCATGATTCCACCACTCCGCCAGCGGGCACGAAGGTAGCGTTCTTCAGCCGCGCGCGCAGGGAGTCCAGAATAGAAGCGGGCAGGAAGAAACCCTGGTCGTCGAAGCCAATGCGCGCCCGCGCGCCGCCCAGCCCTTCGATACAGGCGGCGGTTGCTTCGAAATAGCTTTCGGTATCGGCGACGGCATAGCCTTTCTTGATCCAAGACAGGCTTTGCACGTTGGTGAATTCCAAGCGGCGCACGACGAACTGCGGTTCGCCGTTCTGCGGCACCACGAGTGCTTGGTAGACGTAATAGCCGGTCGTCCGGTAGCCGGTCAGGTAGTAGATATTTTCCGGGCCCGTCACCAGCATCATATCGATGTCTTTCGCCCGCATCTTGGTGCGGACGTTCTTCAAGCGGGTTTTGAATTCTCCGATGCTGAACGGATACCCGAAGTTCTTACTTGCGGACGGCTTGTCGGCCATTGAACTTTCCCCCTATTACGGTCAACCTATTCTAGAACAGCACCCCTGGCCGGCCAACGCCCGGAAAGTAGGGAAAATCGATAAAAATCGGCAAAAAATCAGGCCTCCGGCGGCCCCGCGGGCTCGGGCACAGGCTTGTGCGCCGCGCGTGCCCGGACGGCCTCACGATGGGCGATGTAGAGAACCGCGGCGATGATGATGGCGGCGCCCACCGGGGTCCAAATGTCGGGTACCTCGGCGAACAGAAAATAGCTGGCCAGGGCAGCCAGCGGCAGTTGCAGATACTCCAGCGGCACGACCACCGAGGTTTCCGCGACCGTGAGCGCGCGCGAGACGGCGATGTGCCCGAGCGTCCCCGTTGAGGCCAATGCAATGACCAGAATCAGTGCCGTCCAGCTTGGCGTCTGCCAAACGAACAGCGTGGGAATCAAGGTGGCGGGCGTCAGCATGATGAACATGTAGCCGACGATCACGGTCGGGGATTCCGTGCGCGACATGACGCGCGACAGGATGATGGCGCTGGCCCAGGTCGCGGCATTGATCAGCACATAGATGGCGGCAGTGTCGAACACCGCGATCCCAGGCCGTATGATCACGAGCGCGCCGACGAAGCCGAAAAAGACGGCCGTCCAACGCCGAATGCCGACTTTCTCGCGTAGAAGCAGCGCGGCCAGCATGGTGGCGAAGAGCGGCGCGGTGAAGCCCAGCGACACGGCCTCGGCGATCGGCAGCAACTTGACCGCGTAGATCCACATCAGCATTGAGACAAACATGACCGACGCGCGCATGAAATAAAGGCGCGGCCGCCCCATCTTCATGCCCTTGAAGCCAACCTTGGCGATAAAAGGAATGAACAGGATCGCTGCGAAGAAGCAGCGCAGGAACAGAAGCTCGATAGGCGGCAGTTCCAGCGAGATAGGACGGATCAGGATGGTGTTGAGTGACCAGCAGACGGCCGCGCCGGCCATCCAGACGATACCTTCCAGCGGGGCGGGTAGGCCGGGCATCCAACGTTTCTGCCCGTTCATGCGTCTCCCGCTCCGGCCGGTTCTGCCTTATGCGCCGCGCGGGACAGTTTGCCTTCGCGGTGGGCGATATAGAGGGCGGAACCGATGATGACGGCTGCGCCGGCCAGCGTCCACTTGTCCGGGATCTCGCCGAAGGCCAGGAACCCGATCAGTCCGCCGAAGACCAGCCTTGTGTAATCGAACGGCACCAGGACCGAGGCTTCGGCGGCTTGGAAGGCGCGGGTCATCGCGACGTGGCCGATGGTCGATGCCAGGCTTAGCGCGAAAAGCACCATCAGCGTGTGCCAGCTCGGCGTATGCCACACAAACAGTGCCAGAACGAAGGAAGCCGGCGTCACCCACATGAACATGTGCGCCACGATGGTGGTCGGCGAATCGGTCCGCGTCAGGATGCGGATCACAATCGCGGCAATGCTCCAGATGGTGGCGTCGCCCAGCACCAGGATCAGCCAGAAGTTGAACTCCTGGAATCCTGGCCGGAGGATCACAATCGCGCCTGCGAAGCCGAAGGCCACGGCCGTCCACCGCCGGGCGCGGACCTGCTCGTGCAGAACCAGCGCGGCCAGGATGGTGATGAAAATGGGCGCCGTAAAATTAAGCGAGATGGCGTCGACCAGCGTGACGTGCGGGATCGCCGAGAACCAGCACAGCATGGCGCCGAGGAAACAGGCCGCGCGCAGCAGGTGAAGCCTCAGCCGCGTGGTGCGCAGCGCGCCCAGCCCCTGCCGGAAGATGAGGGGCGACAGGAGGATCAACCCGAACAGGTTGCGGAAGAACACGATCTCGAACGGGTGCACCTCTTCCGCCGCGGGTCGGATCAACGCCGTCATGACGGAGAAGGAGCCCGATGCCAGCGTCATCCAGAGGGCGCCGCGCACGGGACCGGGCAGGGCGGCGCCGGCGCGCACCAGTGAAGCCACGCTCATGACGCGGCCGCCTTCTCGCGCGCCTGCGCGGCTTCGCGTTGGGCGATGTAGAACGCCGATCCGGTGATCAGCGCCGCGCCGATGAAGGTCTCGAGGTCGGGCACCTCGTGGAAGATGAAGAACCCGATCAGCGCGGCAAACAGAAGCTGGGTGTAGTCGAACGGCATGATCACCGACGCTTCGGCGCAGGTGAACGAGCGTGCGAGCGCGAAGTGGCCGAAGCTCGACATCACGGCGACGCCTGCGACCCAGATCAGCGATTCCATCGGCGGCGGCTGCCAGAAGATAAGGGCTGGAATCGCCGACAAAGGCGTTACCCACAGGAACATATGGGCCACGATCGTGGCGGCGCTGTCGGTGCGGGCGACGCTGCGCATGATGATGGCGCTGAAGCTCCAGAAGCAGGCATTGGCCAGGATCAGGAGTTGAGGCCAATCCACGCTCGAAATGCCCGGCCGCAAGACGATGATGGCGCCCACGAAGCCGACGAACACTGCCGTCCAACGTCGGATGCGGACGCGTTCGCGCAGGATCACGGCCGCCAGGATCGTGATCAGGATCGGCGAGAAAAAGTAGAGGGTGATGGCGTCGACCAGCGGGATGTGGGGCAAGGCCCAGAACCAGGTGACCATGCCGCCGAAGAAGGACAGCGCGCGCAGGAGGTGGAGCTTGAGATGCGCGGTCCGCAGCACGCCGAAACCGCCGCTGTAGATAAAGGGCGCCATCATGGCCAGACCCATGATGTTGCGGAAGAACACGACCTGGAACGGGTGCAGCCCTTCCGACGCCGGACGGATCATGGCGGCCATGACGGCGAAGGCCGCAGCCGACGCGGTCATCCAGAAGGCCCCGCGCACGGGCGCCGAAAAGGTCATAGACACTCTCGTCACGTCGGCGCCGTGTCCCTTCCGGCCCGCTCCGCCTCGACCCGCGCTTCGCGGTGTCCGACGTAGAGCGCGGCTGCCACGATGACTGCGGAACCGATCAGCGTCCAGTGGTCTGGCAGCTCGCCGTAGGCAAGAAACCCGATCAAGCCGAGAAGGGGCAGGCGGATGAATTCGATCGGCATGACGATCGAGGTGGGGGCGAGGGAAACCGCCTTCGTGGCGCAGAGATGCCCGCCCCAGCCGGCCAGACCCAGAAGGAGGATCCAGGGCGCGGAATGCCAGGTGGGGTCGGTCCAGTTGTCGAGTGCGGCAGGCAGGGAAACCGGCGTCAGCAGGATGAACATGTAGCTGACGATGGCGTTGGTGCTGTCCACCTTGTTCAGCACCTTGATCATAATGACGGCCGCCGCCCAGCCCAGGATGTTAAGCAGGATCAGCCCCATATTGGGGTCGATGGTCTGGAAGCCCGGACGCAGGACCAGCAAGGCGCCGGCGAAGCCGGTGGCGATGGCCAGCCAGCGGCGCCAACGTACCCGCTCGCCCAAGAACAGGGCCGCCATGCCGGTAGTGAAGAAGGGGATCGTGAAGCTGAGCGCGACGGCGTCGACCAAGGTGACCTTGTTGATCGCGTAGTACCAAGTCGACATCGAGAGGTAGACCAGCGAGGCATAGAGGATGTGAAGCGGCAGCCGCTTGCTCCGCATCGCGCCGATGCCGGATCGGAGGATCCACGGCATCATCAAGGCCAGCCCGATCAGGTTGCGGAAGAACAGAACCTGCAGCGGGTGCATATCCGCGGAGGCCGGCCGGATCGAGGCCGTCATGGTCGAGAAACAGATGGCGGAAACGACCATCCAGAGCACACCACGCACCGGCGCCGGCAGACCGCCAGGTGCCGAGGATGCGTTCACGGCTTTGCGCCGGGCTGTCGTGGCGGCTCGTCCTTCGCAACCGCGACGTCATGGATGCGATGGAGATAGGCCTCGCGGCGGGCGATATAGAACGCCGAGCTGATGATCACGGCGGCGCCGACCCAGGTCCAGATGTCGGGTCGTTCGTTGAAGAAGGCGAAGCCGATGGCGGCCGCGAAGACGAGTTGGACGTAATCGAAGGGCGCCACGACCGAGATTTCAGCCGACGCCCAGGCGCGCGCGAGGCAGACGTGGCCGAGCGTTCCGATGACCGCAACCCCAAGCACCGCGCCCAATGCGTAAAGCGTTGGCGTCTCCCAAAAGAAAAGAGCCGGCACCAGCGTCATGGGCGTCATCAGCACGAAGTTGTAGGCGACGATCGTGATCGGCGAGAAACCGTCGGACAGATGGCGGACGATGACGCCGTAGGACGCCGCCGTCATCGCGCATAAGAAGACCAGGAGCGCCGCCGAGTGAAACTCTTGAAAGCCGGGTTGCAGCACGATCATCGCGCCGGAGAAGCCGACGATGATGGCGGTCCACCGGCGGATACGGACGATTTCGCCCAAGAACACGGTTGCCAGGATGGTGGCGAAGAACGGCGTCGTGAAAGAAAGGGCCGTGGCTTCGACCAGCGGGATGAGGGCGACCGCGATGAACCAGCTCAAGGTCGCGACCGTCTGGCATAGGGCCAGCAGCAGAAACGTCTTGCGCTTGGTCGGCGCGATGAAGCCGGTGCGGTGCTTGATGATCCATGGCGTCAGGAGCGCGACCGCGAAGACGCAACGGAAGAACGCGATCTGGACCGGGTGTAGCTCCTCGGCCGCGATGCGGACGAAGAAGTTCATCACGGTCCAGCAGATTGCCGCGCCCACCATCCATTGCGCGCCCTTCAAGGGCACCGATTGCCGGGCGGGCGCGTTCATGCGGCTGCTCCCTGTTTGGCCTTCTGCTTCCGCGCGATGGCTTCGCGCTGTGCGATGTAGATGGCGGAGCCCGCGATCAGGATCGAGCCCGCCACCGTCCATTCGTCGGGAACTTCGCTGAAGGCCAGATAGCCGATCAGGGAGACCACGATCAGCTGGGTGAAGTCGAACGGAGCCACTTGCGATGCCTCGGCCACCACATAGGCGCGGGTCATGAACAGATGGCTGACTGCTCCGATGACGCCGAGCGCGGCCAGCCACGCGGTCATCTCCAGGGTCGGCCATTGCCACACGAACAGAGCGGGGACCAGCATGACAGGGATCAGGATGTTGAAGTTGTAGGCGACCATGTCATTGGGCGACTGGTCGCGCGTGAGCGTGCGCACGGTGATGCGGCCGATGGCGGATGTGACGGCCGTGCCCAGCACCAGGATGGCGCCCCATTCGGGCGCCACGAACCCCGGGCGCAGGATCAGCATGGCGCCCGCGAAGCCCGCGGCGACGGCAACCCACCGGCGCGTATGCACGACTTCTCCCAAGAACAGCACAGCGAGGACGGTGGCGAAGAAGGGGGCCGTGAAGTACAGCGCCGTGGCAGGGGCCAATGGCATCATGGTCAGGGCAAAAAACCAACACAGCATCGCGCTTGCGTGGAGTGCCGCGCGCAGAAGATATAGGCCCCGGTGCTTGCGCGGAAAGAAACCGGTCCTGTTCCGCACCATGTGCGGAATCATGATAACGGCGGCGAAAAGGATGCGGAAGAACGCTACTTCGAGGGACGAAAGGTCCATCGAAATATAGCGAATCATCGCACTCATGAGCGCCCAACAGGTGCTCGCGGCGATCATCCATAAAGCACCCTCGACGGGCGCAGAGATCGCGACCACGGGCGCCCGCTTTTGGGCCGGCTTGCTCATCCGTTCTCAGTCTTAAAGGCTTTGAACCAGGCTCACCAGCGCGGGCGCCGCATGGCCCCTTGTCGATGGATGCGCGAGCCGCATGGCGGCCAGGGCTGCCGGCTGAGTTCTTGGGAGTCCGTCCTGTTCGGTGGGGCTCAGACCTGCCGGAAGAACGGGAGCTGCCAGTCGTTGCCGTTGGGCAGCAGGGCCGGCCTCAACCAACTGCGCGAGGCGAAGGTCAACGTGTCGTGGGTCAGCCAGACGAAGGCGGCCGATTCGTCCATCAACTGCTGCATCCGCACGAAGGCGTCCATGCGCTTGGTCGGGTTGTTGGTCTGGGCCGCGCGCGTGGAGAGCTTGTCGAACTCCGCGTTGCTCCAGCGCTGCCAGTTCCGCTGCCCGATCTGGGAGGTCGTGAACCATTGCGTGTAGGCGCTGGGGTCGAACTTGCCCTTCAGCCCAAGGACGAACAGGTCCAGGCCCTTCCCGACCGGGTCCTTGCCCGCTTCCACGAACGCATCGCCGTCCAGCGCCCGGATCGTGCATTCGATACCGAGCTCGGCGAGGTTGGCCTGCACCACCTTGGCCACGGCCTGGTAGGTGTCGTTGTTCAGGATGGTTAGGGTCGTTTTGAAACCCTCGACTCCGGCTTCTTTCAGGAGGCGCTGGGCCGAGGAGACGCTACGCGCATAGAGCGGCGCGCCGTTCCAGGATCCCGAAATCTGAGACGGGATTAATGTCTTGGCGCGCTTAACCTGCCCGGCCCAGGCTGCGGTCAGGATCGCGTTCACGTCGATGCCCACGCGGATGGCTTGGCGTACCTTGATATTGTCGAGCGGCGCCTTCTGGACGTTCATGCCGATCCAGGTCGTGTCCATGCCGTCGATGCGGGTGGTGGCAGTATCGGGCAGCTTGGAAACCTCGCCAAAGGTGGCGAGGGAGATGCGCGTGAAGTCGGTCTCACCTGCCTTGTATGCGGTATCGGCGGCCTTGTCGTCCACGATGGGGCGCAGAACGATCTCGCCGAACGCCGGCTTGGGACTGGCGTAGTCCGGATTGGCGGCCAGGACAAAGCGCTGGCCCGGCGTCCACTCGCGCACCGAATAGGCGCCCGAGCCTGCGGACTGGGTCGCGATCTTGTCGCCCAACGCCTCGAAACCTTTCTTGGAGACGATGCAACCGGACGCATCGCAGATCGTGGTCTTCCACAGGGCCGGCGCGGGCGTCTTGAGCAGGATGCGTCCGCTGAGGGGACCCGTCACCTCGACCTTGTCGAGCTGCATCCAGTCGTTGGCGTTGATCGGCTTCTTGGCTGGGTCGATGAAGCGCATGAACGAGAACTGCACGTCCTCGGCCGACATGGTGCCGTAGCCGCCGGCGAACTTCTGGTTCGGCTTCAGCGTGAATTCGATCGTCTGGGCGTCGACCTGCTTGATGGTCGCGGCCGCGTCGGGCTCCCACTCGAGCGAGCCTGGCTTGAAGCGCGCCAGCGTCTGATAGGTGGCGCGGCAGACATTGCCCTCGGCCGGGCTGATCCGATTGGCGGGGTCGATGTTGAGAAGATCGCGCTCAATCCGCGCGGTGAAGCTCGACTTCTGGGCTTGGCCCTTGGTCTGGGCGAAAGCCCAGCCGGGCGCCAGCGCGGTGGATGCTGCGGCGGCGGATCCCTTCAGGAAATCGCGGCGCGAAAAGCCAGATCCATTCATGCTGGAACCCCCGATTGGGCGCCCGGAGACAGGCGCAACCTCAAGGGAAAACCTAACCGAGGGGGGGCGAAACCTCAACGACCGTTCTGGGCCGCGGCGCGCCGGATCGTGGCCTCCCGGCGGGCGATGTAGATGGTTGAGCCGGCGATCACCGCCGCGCCGGCCCAGGTCCACAGGTCCGGTAACTCTCCAAAAAGGAAATAGCCCAGCACGGCGGCGGTGATCAGCTGGACATAGTCGAACGGCGCCATCTCCGACGCTTCGGCCACGTGCATGGCCTTGGTGATGCAGAAATGTCCGAGCGTGCCCAGCATCGACAGGGCCGCGGTCAGCAAGAGAGTGCGCGTGTCCGGCCAGATCCAGACGGGAATCGCGGGGATCAGCAAGACCGGCGTCACGAACAGGAAGTGATAGGCCACGATGCGCTTGGCATCGAGGTGAAAGGTCAAATGCCGCGCCCCCACTCGCGACATGGCGGCTGCGGCAGCCGAGATTAGCACGAAGATCGAAGCCCAATTCAGCGCGTCGGTGCCCGGACGCAGGATGATCATGGCTCCTGCGAAGCCGAATGCGATGGCCGTCCAACGCCGCCGCCGCACCACTTCACCTAGGAACAGAACGGCGAAGATCGTCGAGAACAAAGGCGAGGTGAAGTTCAGTGCGATGGCGGTCGCCAACGGCATCACGGGAATGATGACGAACCACAGCGCCATGGCCGTGCCATCGCTGATCGCGCGCAGCACCACGGCCTTGCGAACGCCTTTGGGCGGGATGACCGCGCCGGCGCGCACCAGGATGGGTAGAAGTACCAGCGCGCCGACAGCCGCGCGGATGAAGGACACCACCAGCGGGTGAGACGTTTCCGTGGCCGGGCGGATCATCGCGCTCATGCCGGCGAATAGCGACCCGCCGAGGATCATCCAGAGCGCACCCTCGATCGTGCTGGAGAGGCGCTTCGCGGAAACGGTCATGTGGTCGTCGGGCCCTGCTCGTCGGCACGCACTGGCATGGGCTTGTGCTTCAGCCGCGCTTCGCGCTGGACGATGTAAAGCGTGCTGCCGACGATCACCGCTGCGCCCATCGCGGCCCAGATGTCCGGTACCTCGGCGAAAAACAGGAACCCGACCGCGCCGATGATGATGATCTGACAATAGTTCACGGGCGCGATCACCGTCGTCTCGCCCGCGCGCCAGCCCATGATCGCGAAGACTAATGCGGTGATCGAGAAGAACGACACCATGAACATTAGGAAGACCTCGTGCCAAGTCGGGTCCTTCCAGGTGAAATAGGCCGGTAGAAGCCAGACGATGAAAGTGACCGTTCCCATGTAGAGGATGATGGTCAGCAGCCGTTCGGTCTTAGTGAGCTGCTTGACGACCAGTGTGATGGTGCCGTCGATCAGGCCGATGGCCAGCGGCACGAGCAAGGCGATGTCGAGCGTGCCGGAGCCCGGGCGCAGCATGAGGAGAACGCCGCCGAAGCCCAGCATCGTCGCCGTCGTGCGCCGCCAGCCCACACGCTCGCCGAGGAACAGGATCGACAGCACGATGATGAACAGCGGCATGGTGAACATCAGCGCTGTCGATTCCGCGAGCGGCAGGAAACTGTAGGACCAGTAAAAGCACGCCATGCTGGCGCAGCTCAGAAATCCGCGCACGATGTGAAGCGGCAGGCGCTTGGTCCGGTAGGCATTCGGACGCCCGGGCCAGAACGCCAAGGGTAGAAGGATCGAGATCGAGAACAGGTTGCGGAAGAAGATGATCTCGGCCGTCGGCATGGTTTTGGACGCCAGGCGGATGAAGTAGGCGAGACCAGCCGAGAGCAGAGCGTTGATGACGAGATAGACCGCGCCGCGGGTATTGCCCGGCAGGCGTTGCCAGGCGTCCAGCGCTCTTTTCGCGGCCGCGATCACGGCACTTCACCCGGGGGCGCCAGGGTGCCTGCATGTCGTTTCAGCCGTGCTTCGCGGTGGGCAATGTAAAGCGTGCTACCCACGATCACCAGCGCGCCCGTCGCGGTCCACATGCTGGGCTTTTCGCCGAAGAGCAAGAGGCCGGCGAGGCCAGCCAAGACGATCTGGATATAATTCACCGGCGCGACCGCTGTCGCCTCTCCCACGCGTAACGCAGCGACATAGACGAACTGGCTCACAATCGTTAACAGCGAAAGCACGAACAGGAGGACCAAGAATTCCGCGGTCGGCGTCACCCACGTCAAATACGTGGGAACGATCGTCAGCACCATGGTGGTCATGGCCATGTAGAGCATGATGGTCAGAAGGCTGTCTGTCCTGGCGAGTTTTCGGATTACGAGGGCGGTCACCGCATCGGCCAGACCGACGGTCAGTGGCACGAAAAACGCGGGATCGAAGGCGGCGTACCCTGGGCGCAACATGATGACGACGCCCAGGAAACCCGCGATCGTGGCGGATGTCCGACGCCAGCCGATCTTTTCGCCGAGGAATAGGGTCGTCAACGCGATCAGGAAAAGGGGCATCGTGAACATCAGTGCGGTCGATTCAGCCAGGGGCAGGTGGCTGAACGCCCAGTAGAAGCACGACATGGCCACGAAGCTGATGCCACCTCGCGCCAGGTGCAGATTGAGATGCTGAGTCTTCAGAGTGTTGAACCCGCCACGGAAGGCGAAGGGCAGGCCCAGGCTCAACACAAAGATGTTTCGAAAGAAGACCAGTTCGAAAACGGGAATGTTCTGCCCCAACAGCCGCACCAGGATCATGATGGCGACACTGGTCATCGCGTTGGCCAGCATGAACAGGGCACCTTGGCTGTTCGGCGGCAGCCGATGCCAGGATTGAAGGGCAGGGTGTGAAAGGCGGGCCAAGGGCGGGACTTCACTCGTGCGCGCTCGAAAGCCGGCGCGCGGGGTCGGGTGGACGGGAGAGTTTCCGCCCCGCCATACTGGGGGTCAACCGCGTTCTTGGGGAGGGACGTAAAAATGGCCGCCGGTAATCGCAAGGCAAAGCTCAAGGTCTTCTTCGACGGCGCTTATAACCGTCCCACGGTGTTCCAGACCACGCCCGAGCGCTATGCCGAGGCTGCAAAGCGCCACAAGGCACTGGCCAAGCGCATCGATGTCACCATCGGCGAAAGCTTCGACGAAATGGCGCCCATGATCGGCGCGGTCGATATCGCCATGGGCTTTCGCTTTCCCAAGGAGATGATTCGCACGGGTGCCCGCAGCCTCAAATGGATCCACAACACGGGTGCCGGAGTGGAGCATTTGATGCCGCTTGAATGGCTGCCCGAGCGCGCGATCCTAACCAACAACCGCGGCATCCACCGCGATAAGACGGGCGAGTCCGCGCTGATGGCCGTGCTCATGCTCAACAACCGCATGCCTGAGCTTCTGGCCAGCCAGCGCGCGCGGCGGTGGGAGCCGTTGTTCACGCCGCCCATCGCGGGCCGAACGCTCCTCATCGTCGGGGTCGGCAACATGGGCGGCGCGGCCGCCCGCGTGGCCAAGAAGATGGGAATGAAGGTGCTGGGCGTGCGCCGCTCGGGCGGGACTCACCCAGCGGTGGACGAGATGGCGAAGCCGGTGAAGCTTTTGAAACTACTGCCGCGCGCCGATTTCGTCTTGGTCACCCTGCCGGTCACGCCAGCCACGCGGCACATGCTGGGCGCGCGCGAGCTTGACGCGATGAAGCCTGGCGCCGGCTTGGTCAATTTCGGTCGCGCGGCCGTGGTGGATTACGAGGCCCTGCGCGTGCGGCTCGAATCCGGACGCATTGGCGGCGCCGTGCTGGATGTGTTCAATCCCGAACCATTGCCGTCCGAATCGCCCTTGTGGGGCACACGCAACTTGATCGTCACGCCGCACTGCACCTCGGACGACCTGGAGGCCTATATCCCGAAGACGCTCGACCTGTTCTTTGAGAATCTCGACCGGCTGCTGTCGGGCAAGAAGCTGAAGAACGTGGTCGACCGGAAGCTCTGGTATTGAGGCTCAGGCAAGCCGCACCAAGGCATCCACAGCGACAACACTCGTTTCCGAGACGATCACCGGGTTGAGGTCGATCTCACGCACCCGCCCGCGCTGTTCGTGGGCCAGGTGAGCCAGCGCGACCAGGAGCGAAACCAGGCTTTTGCGATCATAGCGCTTGCCGGTCCGGTAGCCGGTCAGGATTCCCTTGGGATCGATGCGCGCCAGCATCTCTTCCGCCAGGCGTGCATCCAGTGGCGCCACCTCGACGGCGGGCGGGCCCATGGCTTCGGCGAAGATGCCGCCGAACCCGACCACCACGGCCGGCCCGACATGAACGTCGCTGGTGACGCCCACCAGCATCTCCAACCCAGGCTCGGCCATGGCCTGAACCAGGAAGCCTTCGATGCCTGGCTCGCGGCTCTTCATTTCGCGCGCCGCCTCGGCCACGTCCGCGCTGGAGAGCTTGAGGCGCACCAGGCCGCGCTCGGTCTTGTGCGCCACGTCCGCGATGAGGCCCTTAAGCGCCACGGGACGCCCCAGCGCCTCCGCCGCTTTCGCCGCTTCTTCGGGCGTCTTGGTCAGGCGGTGAGGGGCGGTCGGGATGCCGTAATCGGCCATGAGCGCATAGGCCTCGGCCTCCGGCATCAGACCCGCACCGAACCGGGCAAGGCGTTCCGGCCCGTGGCGTCGCGCGGGTACCGTAGGCGGTAGGTGCTCTGCGATCCGGCCATATTCGTGCAGGGCTTTCAGCGCGCGAATCGCCGTGGTGGGCGTGTCGAAGGCGATCACGCCGCCTGCGCGCAGGCCCGCATGGACCTCGCCCACGACCGGCCCGCCCTGCCAGCAGGCCACAAACGGCTTGGATGCGCGCTTGGCGAAATCGGCCAGGGGTTTAGCCGCCTCATGCATGCCGAGGAACGCCATTTCGCCGTAATAGACCGCGCCCACGTTCGGATCGGCGTCCAGCGCCTCGACGCCGGCGATCATGTCGTGCAGTTCGTAACCGGGCGAAGGACGGCCGGCGAGATCGACCGGATTGGCCGGCCGAGGCTGACCGGCTTCCTTGGTCAGGCGTTTCTTGGTCGCGTCGGTCAGCTTGGCCATGGGCAAGCCCGAGTCGGACAGCGCATCGCCCAACGCCACCGCATACCCGCCGGACAGAGTCGCGGCGCCGACACCCGTGCCGGGTTTGAAACGCTTGCCGGCCAGAAGCGCCGCGGTCGCGTGCAGGTCGTCGATGTCGGTCGCCAGCACGACCCCGTGGCGGCGGAAGGCGCTGGCTTGCACGGCCCGGTCTCCCGCCACGCGGCCGGTGTGCGATAGGGCCGCGTCGGCGCCGGCCTCGGAGAAGCCAGGCTTCATGAACACGATCGGCTTGTCCGCCGCGCGTGCCTGCTCGGCCAACGCGAAGAAGCGGTCGTATTCGTCGAGTCCTTCGGCATAGAGCGCGATGGCCTTGGTCTTGGGATCGCTGATGAAAAATTCTAGGTAGTCGCAGGTGTCGAGGTCGAAGTCGCCGCCGCCCGAAACCATGGCCGAGAAGCCGACGCCCGAAAGGCGCGCGCGGTCGATCACGCCCGAGACGATGCCGCCGCTCTGGGAGGCCAGCGCCACATTGCCCGCGCGCGGCAGGCCGCCAGGCAGGGTGCTGGAGCCGCACATGGCCAGCTTCGCGTGCGGCGCCACGACGCCGAGGCAGACCGGGCCGATCAGGCGTGGGCCGCCCGCCGCGATCTTGCGGCGGAATTCCATCAGCCGCGCGTCTTTGTCAGGTGCGCCGCCAGGCACGATGTCGCCCACGACGATGATGAACTTCGCGCGTCCCGTCATGGCATCGTAGAGCGCGGGAAGGCGCTCGGGCCCCACCAGGGCCACGACCACGTCCACCGGCTGGTCGATCGCAGCCGCTTCGGGATAGCAGCGCAGCCCCATCACCGTCTGGTACTTCGGATTGACCGGATAGATGCCACCCGCATAGCCGCCATCGAGGCAGTAGCGCAGCATGCGCCCGCCGTATTTCGTCTGGTCTTCCGACACCCCCACGAAGGCCACGCCCTTGGGCGCGAACAGGGCGGATAAATCGGCCTTCGGCTTCGTGTGCGACATGGTTAGGCCTTGGCCTTGGGTTTGCCCTTGAGCTCCGGCGGCGTCAGCCACTGGCAGTCCAGCGGCGTCACCGTGATGCCGATGGCGCGCGCGGCTAGGATGGGCGGATCGAGGATCTGGCCGGAAGTGGCCCGCGGCCCCACACCTACGGTGCGTGCGACGACGTGCGCTTCATACAGTCGTTTGCGCGAGGTGTTGCCGACGGCCAGCAGCTTGGCGGTCACGCGTAGATAATCGCCGTCATAAACGGCGGCCAGGAACTCGAACTGTTCGAAGTGCCGGATGAGCCCGGCATCGCCGTCCAGCATATAGGACAGCTTGCCGCCGGCCATGCCGAACAGCTCGGTGATGTCGCCAAGCGACACCACGTCGTCGCGATAGTGGCTGTGCACGCGGGTTTCAATGACAGCGACGTATTTTTCAAGATTGGGGTCGGGCATCGGATGATTCCTCAGGTGAACTTGTAGCCGCCATCGATTTCGATCAGCGCGCCCGTGGTGAAGCCGTTGGTCATGCAATAGACCATGGCCTGGGCCACTTCGTCCGCCGTGCCCATGCGGCCCACGGGCTGACGTTTGATGAGCTTGTTCCACGCCTTCAGGCGCTGGGGCGCGAAGGCATTGAGCACGGGGGTGGCGATGATGCCCGGCCCGACGCAGTTGACCCGGATGGGCGCGATCTCGACGGCGAGCGCCCGGAAGACGCCTTCCAGCGCCGCGATGGCGGCGGTGGACGCCCAGTAGCCCGGCAGGGCCTTCCGAGGGGAGACGCCGGAGCAGAAGGTGATGGAGCCGGTGCGCGCCAGATAGGGCAAGGCGGCCTGGGCGCATATCATGGAGGTCCAAAACTTGTTCTCCATAACCTGATGCGCGGTGGACAGATCCATGCGTGCCAGAGGGCCGATCTTCCGCTGGACGCGTGGATCGCCCGCGGCCGGCACGAGCACGGTCAGGTGATGGAACTTGCCGACTTTCTTGAAGAAAGCGGCGGCGTTTTTCGCCTTCGTGGCGTCAAGGCGCAGCGCCTCTGCGTTTGGCCCCAACTCCGCCTTCGCGGCCTTGAGGCGCTCTGCACTTCGGCTCGCCACTACCACCTTGGCGCCCTGGGCGATGGCGAGGTGTGCCGTGGCCAAGCCGATTCCTGATGTACCGCCGACGATAACCACACGCTGGCCCGCGAGCATCCTGTTCGGATTCATTTTCGAATTCCCCCGTTGGATTCTCTCAGGCGCAACTTGGCGAAACGGCGGCGGGCCGCACAAGGCGGGTGGATCGACACGCGATTAACCGGTGTCGTTACCGGCATAGACGGGACGGCTACGATAGGGAAAGCGTGGGCGCAAAAAAAGAGCGCCCGCCGGTGAGGGCGGGCGCTCGGCCGTTCCAATGAAAGTGGGACCGGTTACTCGGCCGCGACTTGCAGGCGCTTCACGGGGTTGCCCGCGTTCTTCAGATCGCCGCCGAAATGCTTGGCGATCTTGGGCATCACTTCCGAGCCGAAGCGCTCGATGGAACGCATGATCCGCTTGTGTTCCAGGCCGCCGAAGGCGAAGAAGCACGAGAGGTGCGACAGCTTGAGACCTTCGATCTCGCGGATGAGCTGCTCGGCGATCTTGTCCGGCGAGCCCATGACGGCATTGTTGGCGATCTCGGACAGCGGCGGCTCGCCCTTGGACTCGATTTCCTGAAGCCAGGAGCCATCGACGCGGCCGTACTTCTCGCGCATGGCGGTCGCCACGCGGCGGACGTAACGGGCGTGGTCGGCCGCGTTTTCCGCATCGGCCTTGTCATCCGTGACGTAGATGTACTGTTGGATGGCGAAGGGCATGTTGTTGGGATTGCCGCCGCCTTTTGCATAGACATCGGCGCTCTTCTGGCGGATCTCGGCGATCTGCTCGAGAGTCATCCAGCCCGTCGTCGTAATGGGCACATAGCCGCGGCGCGCGATGCGGCCCTGCGTCTCCGGGTCGTTGAACAGACCGGCCACGTAGACGTCCGGATGCTTCTGCATCGGGCGCACGCTGAAGTAAGTCTCGGGGATGTTGTAGTACTTGCCCTCGTGCTTGACCGACGGCTTGGTGAAGAACTGCTCGGTCAGATCGATGATCTCGAGGAAGCGGTCGCGGCCCGACTTCAGGTCGATGTTGAACTTGTGGAATTCGTACTCCTGGTACCCCGAGCCGAAGCCCAGAACCAGGCGGCCGTCGGACAGCATGTCCAGAACGGCGATGTCCTCCAGCATACGCACCGGCTCGTACAGCGGCGCCACGATCACGGCGGGGCCCAGCTTGATGCGCTTGGTCTGCGGCGCCATATAGGTCGCCATGGTCAAGGGCGACGGGCACAGGCAGTAGTTGGAGAAGTGGTGCTCGGCGAACCACGCGATCTCGAAACCGATCTGCTCGGCCAGCTTCACGTGTTCGACCATTTCCGAATAGATCTGCCGCACCGGCTTATCCTTGCTGCGTTGCGGCATCAGATTGAAGATTCCGAAGTGCATATTTCGCTCCTGGGTCGGGTTGCGTCTGCGGACGGCAGCGCAGCCCTTCTGTCGGGGGCCGGCTCGTTTCACGCGAAAAGGCGTCTCGAAAACTAGATTCGGTTTTGGTCCCTGTCACCCATGTCCGGGTGCCGGATAGCTGTATTGTAATACAATACAAACTATCGCTATCCGATCTTTAGTCAAACATCGCCTTCCCGAAGCGTCAAGCCGCGCCAGCCGTTGGTTTCCGGCCCTTTCGGGTTGTCGTTCGGAGGCGGTCGTTATAACAGTTCCAACCCATGCTGACGACGGCAGTTCCGGCATGGCAGCGGGGCGAGCCATGCGGCTTGGCATGCGATTGGACGAGGCTTCGGCGCGTTGCCCTGCCGCCAGCGCGCCCCTAGGATGCGCCGCCGCGCGCAAGGGGAGAAAACCGTGAGCTACGAAACGATCACCTACGAACTGGAGAAGGGCGTTGTCCTTCTCACTCTGAACCGTCCGAAGTCGCTGAATGCGCTCAACGGGACGATGGTCCACGAGCTGATGGACGCCCAGCAGCGCTTCGCCAAGGACGATGACGCGCGCGTCATGGTCGTGACCGGTGCTGGCCGCGCCTTCAGCGCGGGCTTCGATCTGAAAGAGAGCGATGCGTCCGACAAGCGAAAGGGCGTGCTCGAGAACAAGGCGCTGCTCCAGCTCGACTTCGAGATGATCATGGGCTTCTGGCACTCGCCGAAGCCGACCATCGCCGCCGTCCATGGCTACTGCTTGGCGGGCGCGTGCGAGATCGCGCTGGCCTGCGACATCACCATCGCCGGCGAGGACTCGTTCTTCGGCGAACCCGAGCTGCGCTTCGGCGCGGGCATCGTCGCGATGCTCATGCCGTGGATGACCGGACCGAAGCAGGCCAAGGAACTGCTGTTCACCGGCAACGACCGCGTGCCCGCAAAGCGTGCGCTCGACATCGGCATCATCAACAAGGTCGTGCCGGCCGGCGAGCATGTGAACGAGGCTAAGAAGATGGCCCGCGAGATCGCCGTGATGGACAAGGAAGCCGTGGTGATGACCAAGGAGGCCATCCACCGCGCCTACGACGCGATGGGCATGCGTCAGGCGTTGCAGCACGCGGTCGACATCGACGTGCAGATCACCAGCCTGGACACGCCGGACCGCATGAAGTTTCGCGAGGTCTCCAAGAAAGATGGCCTGAAGGCCGCTCTGGCTTGGCGCGAATCGCGCTTCGCGAAGTAAGGACGCCGCGTCCGCCATCGACAAAGGCCCCATCCCACGCGCGACGCGGGATGGGGCCTTTTTCTTGCACCCGCCAGTTCCGGAGTCTCCGCAAATGACTGCCCACCATCTCGCGCCGCTGCTCACGCCGCGCTCGATCGCCATCGTTGGCGCCTCCACGACACCCGACTCCGTCGGCAACACCTGCGTGAAGATGGCCAAGCGCGGCGACTATGCGGGCCGCATCTACCCGATCAATCCGAAGTATCCCGAGGTCGAGGGGCTGCAGTGCTATCCCTCCCTGGCCGCGCTGCCGGAACCGACGGACTTGGCCGTGCTGTGCGTCGCGAACCAGCGGCTGGAAGCGGCGCTGGCCGATGCCATCGCCAACAAGGCGCGCTCGGTCGCCTTTTTCTCCAGCGGCCACCTGGACAACGACACAACCCCGCCGCTCGGACGCCGTCTGGCCAAGATGGCCAAGGACGCGGGCGTGCCCATCTGCGGCGGTAACTGCATGGGCTTCTACAATCTGGACGTTGGCCTGTTCCTGTCCTTCGGCTGGCCGCCGTACAAGGCGATCCGCGGCGACATCACGCTCCTGTCGCACTCCGGCTCGTCCTTTTCGTCCCTCACGCTCAACGACGAGCGTCTTGGCTACAACCTGTGCGTCTCGGCGGGGTTGGAGCTGACGACGACCATCGCGGACTACATGGACTACGCGATGGAGCTGCCCAACACGCGCGCCATGGGTTTGATCCTCGAGACCGTGCGCGATCCCGCGAACTTCATCGAGAAGCTGAAGAAGGCGCAGGAAAAGGAAATCCCCGTCGTCGCGCTGAAGCTCGGCCGCACGGAAGAAAGCATCAAGCTGGCCGTCAGCCACTCGGGCGCCATCGCCGGCAACGACGCGGCCTACGAGGCCGTGTTCGAGCGCTATGGCGTCATGCGCGTGGAAGCGTTGGACGAGCTGGCCGCGACGCTTTCGATGTTCAACCAGCCGCGCCGCGCCAAGAAGGGCGGCGTGGTTGGCATCCTCGATTCGGGCGCTGAGCGCGAGCTGCTGATCGATCTGGCGTCGGACGCCAAGGTGCCGCTGCCCAAGATGACGCCGGCGACGACCGAGAAGCTGGCTTCGTTGCTGGATCCGGGCCTGGAGCCGGTCAATCCGCTCGACGCCTGGGGCACGGGCATCAACTGGGAACATATCTTCACCGAGAGCTTCTGCGCGCTCGTGGGCGATCCCAACACCTCCATCGGTGTCGTCTTCTCGAGCATCCGCGACAAGGCAGCGACCGCTGAAGGCTGGGTGCGCGTGGTGATCGAGGCATCGAAGCGTTTCGATAAGCCCTTGGCCGTCGTCACCAACTTCGGCTGGACCCGCCACAACGAACTGACCAAGACGCTGACCGCGGCGCAGATTCCGACCATCGAAGGCACCAAGTGCGGCCTGATCGCGCTGCGCAAGGTGCTGGATCACCGCGACCGCGCGGAGCTGCCGAAGATCGTGGCGCCCAAGCCGGTCTCGGACAAGGTCAAGGCGCGCTGGCGCGCGCGGCTTACGCAAGCCGAGATGCTCGACGAAGCGGAAGGCCTGGAGCTCCTTAAGGATTACGGCATCCCCGTGCCCGATGTGCGCGTGGTCGAGGACGAGGCGTCGGCGCTCAAGGCCGCTAAGGCGGTCGGCTTCCCGGTCGCGCTCAAGACCGCCATGCCCGGCATCGCGCATAAGTCGGACGTGGGCGGCGTGACGCTGAACCTCTCGGACGCCAAGGCCGTGAAGGCGGCCTATGCGGACCTCAAGAAGCGCCTCGGTTCGCGCGTCCTCGTGGCGCCGATGGCGCCATCCGGCGTCGAGATGGCGCTCGGCATGATCTCCGACGACCAGTTCGGTCCCTTGGTTGTGATCGGCGCGGGCGGCATCTTCATCGAGATCCTGGGAGACCGCACGGTGGCCATGCCCAATTTCGACGCGACCGCCGCACGGCGCTATGTCGACAAGCTGAAGACGCGTCCCCTGCTGGACGGCAAGCGCGGTAAGCCGCCTTCCGACGTGGCGTCGTTCGCGAAGGCGGCGTCACGCCTGTCGCTGCTGGCGAACGATCTCGGCGACCTGCTCGCCGAGCTCGACGTCAATCCCGTGATCGTGGGACCGAAGGGCGCCGTCGCCGTGGATGCGCTCGTGGTGCCGAAGGCTGCCGTAGGCGTGAAGCACGCGGCGCCCAAGGCCAAGGCGCCGGCGAAGAAAGCCTCGAAGCCGAAGAAGGGCGCGAAGAAGAAGCGCTAGCTGACGCGCTCGCCGCGGGGCAGATGCGGGTCCTTCGGCATCTCGATCGGCGGCAGCTCTTCCTGCAGCAGGTCGCCGATGGTGACGAGGCGCGCGGGTAGGCGCGGGCGCGGCATCATCACCTGTTCGATGGGCTGGCCGCTCTGCTGCGCGATGATGGCGGACAGCGTGCGCAGGCAATTGCGCCCCTGGCAGCGGCCCATGGTGGTGCGCGTCGTGCCCTTCAACGCCGCCGTGCTGCCGAAGCCCGCATCCTGGCGTGCGCGCAGCTCGCCCGCCGTCACGTCCTCGCAGCGGCAGACGATGGTCTCGGGCGTCAGCAGGTCGAGGAAGGCCGGCGGCATGGCATAGAGCCGTTCGAGGCCGCGGCGGAACGTCTCCACCTTGGCGATCTCGGCTTGGATCGGCGCCTTCAGGCTCGCGGCCTGGTCGCGCGAGAGCTTGCCCAGGCGCTCGGCAGCGATCACGCCGGCCAATTTGCCCTCGCGCAGGGCCATCTCGACGCCACCGATGCCAGCACCATCGCCAACCGCCAGCACGCCCGGCCGCGAGGTCTCGAAGTCCGCGCCGCGCACGGGCACCCAGCCGCCGCGCAGCGGTTTCCAGTTCAGCTTGCAGTCCAGGAGGCGCGCCAGTTCGATGGACGGCATCAGGCCGAAGCCGACCACCAGCAGGTCGGCCTTCACGGTGCGCGTGCGCGACCGGTCCACCTTGCCCGTCTCGTCGATGGGCGCCAGCACGACCTCATCCAACTCGTCCGTGCCGTGCGCCTCGATCACGGTCCAGCCGGTGCGCAGCTTGGCGCCTGACTTCAGGATGGCCAGGCGATAGTCGACGGCCTGCCGCACGATCTTGGGCATGGCGACGAGATCGGCGATGGAGCCCGCGAGCCGCTTCAGGATCGGCGCGGCCTCGACCACCTCATGCAACTCGGCGCCAGCGCGCGCGAGCGTCGCGCCGACCAGCAGCACGAGCGGGCCGTTGCCCGCGACAACAGCGCGGCGGCCGGGGATGACCCGCTGGCCCTTGAGAAGATTTTGCAGGCCGCCCGCGGTGACGACGCCGGGCAGGGTCCAGCCGGGGAAGGGGGCGGGGCGGTCGTGGGCGCCGGATGCGATGATCGTCAGCTTGGCGCGAATCCGGCCCGAATCCGCGCCGCGCGCGAAGGCCAGGACGCCGTTCTCCGGCGATTCCCACACCACTGCATCGTTCAGATAGGTGACGCCTTTCTGGCCGGTGGTGGCATAGAGCGCGTCGGCGCGGCCGCGTTCTTTGTCGAAAACGGTTTCCTGCGTGTGGCGGTAACCTATCGGCAGGCGACGGAAATACTGGCCGCCGGGCAGCAGATTATCGTCCAGCACGGTGACCGACAGGCCATGCTTCGCGGCTTCCTGCGCGGCGGAAAGGCCCGCGGCGCCCGCGCCGACGACGACGAGATCGGTCTCCCTCATGCCGGGTCTCCCACGCCGTGTTGGGTCTCGACCTTCATGCCCGGCTCGGCCGGCGTCATGCAGGCGCGCACGGCGGGTTTGCCGTCCACCACCATGATGCATTCCCAGCACACGCCCATGCCGCAATAGAGACCGCGCGGCATCTGGCGCCGTGCTGTCACGCGCGTCTGGCGCTTGCCCGCGGCCATCAAGGCGGCTGCGATCGATTCGCCGGGGTAGGCGGTGACGGATTCGCCGTTGCAAGTGAATTGGAACGCCGTGCCGCGGTCGATGCCGTCCGTGATGCGGAAGCCGCTCATGCATGTGCCCCGGTCAGAAGACGGGCGGGATCGAAGCGCCCGATGGGAGTGGAAGGCGGTTTACCCAAAATCATTTCGGAGATGAGAAGACCCTGCGCCGGGCCGAAGGTAAAGCCGCCGCGTGCGGCGGCGGCGATATAGGCGCCGTCGTTGTTGGGCAGGCGGCCGAAAGCGGGCAGGGCATCGGGCGCCACGGCCTCGTAGCCAGCCCAGGTGCGCACGAGGCGCAACTTGGCCAGGTCGGGCACCACGCTGACCGCGGTGGTCAGGTTCTGGCCCAGGCGCACATGGTCGGCGAATTTTTCCATGCCGGCGAAGCGGCCGCGTCCCTGCCAGCCGCCACCGATCAGGATCGTGCCGTTGGCCAGTTGCTTCAGCGACAGAATGCCGCCGATATGGGTGATGACGCGATCCAGGATCCTGGGCGCAGGCTCGGTGACCGAGAGCATGTTGACGTCGACATAGATGGGTAGCGCCACGTCCAGCATGCGCGCGAGCTGACCCGACCAGGGGCCGGCGGTGATGACCAAGGTCTTCACGCGCATCGCACCGCGCTTGGTCTCGATGCGGTAGCCGCCATCTTCGCGTTTCAGGTCGGTCACTTCGGCATGGCCGACAATGCGGCCGCCGGCCTTGCCGACGGCGGCCGGCAAGGCGCCGCCGGAGAGAAGCGGGCTCGAATAGGCATCCTCGGGGCAGAAGGTCGCGGCGCGCACGCTGGTGCTGAGCCAAGGCGCCATGTCGCGTAGCTGGTTGCCCTCCATCCATTCGAAGGCGAGGCCGCCCTGGCGCTGCTCTTCGGAATATTCGCGCAAATGCGCGACCTCGGCCTCGGTGGTCGCTACGCGCAAACCGCCCGGCTGGCCGAAGCCGACATCGATGTCCATTTCGGCGCCGAAGCGCTTCCAGACATCGAGGCTCAGCTTGCAGAGGTCGAGGACCTCGGTGCGTTTGACCTGGAGGGAGAGGGTGCCGGCATTGGCGCCCGAGGCGTCGCCCCAGGGCACGCCGCGTTCCAGGACCACGACGTCGCGGCCCGCCCGCGCCAGAAACAGCGCGGTGGACATACCCGCGACGCCGCCGCCCACGACGGCGATCTCGGCGTCGCGGGGCGGCGTCTCGACGAAGACGCTCCCCGCCATGACGTCGATCGTGGGTCCCGGTAGGCCCCGCCTATTCGGCGGCGAGGCGCTTGCCGGAGCGCTTCACGGGGATTTCGGCCAGACCGGCCTCGATCTTCTTCTTCGTCGCGTCGTCCACGCGCAGATACGGACGGCGCAGCGTGCCGCCGCCCGCGCGGCCCAGGATCTCCATCGCTTCCTTGACGAAGACGTAGTTGGGCGCGCCCGCGTTGGACAGGAGATGATAGAGGCGGTCCACGGTCTTCTGCGGGCCCTTGGCCTCTTCCCAACGGCCCTTCGCGCACAGGCCGAAATATTCGACCATGTCGGGGCCGCACACATTGGCCATCATCGAGACGGTACCGACCGCGCCGCGATGCACGTTCGACATGATGTAGGGCTCGAGGCCGGCGAACATCGCCAGCTTGTTGCCGACGGCATAGATCGTCTCGCTCTTCTGGTACAGGTCGCGGGTCGAATCCTTGAGCGCCACGATCGTGTCGATCTTCGCCAGGTCGCGCGCCAGCGGGGCATCGATGTTGATGCTGGTCCGCGGCGGGTTGTTGTAGAGCATGATCGGCAGGCCGACCTTGCCGACTTCCTCGAAATGCGCGATCACCTCACGGCGCGAGGGCAGGGCGTAGGGCGGCGGCAGAACCATGCAGCCCGCCATGCCCAGTTTCTTCGCGGCCTTCGTCAGTTCAACGGCCTCGCGCGTGCCGATGGCCGAGGTGCCGGCCAGGACGGGAACGCGGCCCGCCGTATGCTCCTGCGCCACCGCGAACAGGTCGACGCGCTCCTTGTCGGACAGGGAGAACCATTCGCCGGTCGAGCCCGCGATGATCAAACCGTCCACGCCATCGGCGATGAACATGTCGATCATTTTGCGCGTGGCCGCCTCATCGACCGAGCCGTCCTTCGCGAACGGAGTAACACACGCCGGAAACACGCCCTTCCAATCGGTCCGAAGCTTCGCCATCTGATCCTCTCCCGAAATATCGTTGTGCGGGACGCGTCCTGCGCGCCGCCTTTACAAGCACTCCGTCCTTCATTAGCAGAGTTGCCTAGAGGGTGCGACTCGCGCACCCTAGAATGTATTATATCGCAATACCTATCATCGTACTGCGATACGCCATCTCCGCCCCGCAAGGACAGGAAATCTATGAGCCGGGAACCACTCGAGACACCCGATCCGCGCGACCCTGCGACCTACAAGGTTTGGGAGAGCTATCCGCTTCGCTTCAAGGACCAGGACCTGATGCAGCACGTGAACAACGTGGTGTTCAGCCGCCTGTTCGAGAGCAGCCGCATCGAATTCTGGCGCGCGCTGGGGCAGTTTCCGTTCCCGAAGGAAAGTGGCCTGATCATGGTGCGCGGCGCGATCGACTATCTGCGCCAGCTCCACTATCCGGACACGGTGAAGATCGGCACGCGCATCAAGCAGATCGGCACGTCTTCTCTGCGGGTGCGCCAGGCGCTGTTCAACGGCAAAGGCGAGTGCTGCGCCCTTTCCGAATCGGTTAGCGCCCACGCCCACTATGCCAGCAGCAAGTCTTCGCCTATCCCGGACAAGCTCCGCAAAATTCTCGAATCGGCCTGAGGCACAAAATGGCGCACGAAATCCCCGCCCATCTCGGCGACAAGGCCTCGTACAAATTCTGGCGCGAGAACAAGACGCGTTTCGCCGACATGGATCTTACGACCCATGTGGATCAGTCGGTCTACGTCACGCTGTTTCAGGACGCGCGCATCCAGTTCTGGAAATGGGCGGAGCATGACATCATGGGGCCGGTGAACGGCTTGGTCATGGTGCGCTTCTCGGTCGATATCGTGCGCGCCATCGAGCATCCGACCACGACGCGCATCGGTACGCGCATTACCAAGATGGGCAACAGTTCTGTCGCCTACGGACAGGGCATGTGGGACGCCGCCGGCAATTTTTGCGCGATCGCGGAAGCCGTGAACGTGCAGGTCGACCTCAAAACCGGCAAGGCCGTGCCGTGGGACGCGGGTCTGAAGAAGCGCCTGCTCGCGCTCTGATTTCCCGAACCACCTGCCCGGCCGCGCATTGACCCGGTGAAGGTCATGAAGCGGAGAAGGCAGCTATGTCCCGTGTCGTCGGCATCGACCATCTCGTCATCCGGGTCGGCAACTACAAAAAGTCCAAATCGTTCTACGGCGCCCTGTTCAAGTTCCTGGGCTTCGAGGTCTCGGACGAATACGACGAGGCCATCGGCTGGACCAACGGCAAGACGCGCTTCTGGATCTACCCGGCCGACGCACAGGGGCGGAAGCGCAAGCACCGCGATGGTGATATCGGATTCCACCATTACGCGTTCCAACTGCGCAGCCGGAAGGACGTCGACGCGCTGGAGGTATTCCTCAATCGCCGCAAGGTGAAGATCGTCGATCCGGCCAAGGAGTATTACGACGACTACTACGCCGTGTTCTTCCTTGACCCCGACGGGCACAAGCTGGAAGGCATGAAATACGGCGAGCGTCGCGCCAAGGCCGCCAAGAAAGGCGTGCGCGGGAAGGCTTGATTCGCGGAGACTTCGCCGCATCCTTGGTGTAATCGTTCGCCGCCGCACGATGCGGCGCGTTCGCACACAGCAAGGTCGCCATGCCCCCGCTCGATCCCAAAACCGTTCCGGTCCTCGACGCCATCGCCGGCCGCAAGTCGGTTCGCCGCTTCCTGCCCGATCCCGTGCCGGAAGAGACGGTGCGGAAGATCCTGGAGGTGTCGGCGCGGGCGCCGTCGGGCACAAATTCGCAGCCTTGGTTCGTGCACGTCGCCATGGGTGCCGCGCGCGACCGGGTCAGCCGCGAAGTGCTGGCCGCGGCCAAGGCCGGCGAGCGCAAGGAGGAGTATGAATATTCGCCGCACCCGTGGTTCGAACCCTATGTCTCACGCCGTCGCAAGGTGGGCTACGACCTCTACGCGCTTTACGGCATCAAGAAGGAAGACATGCCCGCGCGCACGGCGGCTGCTCTGCGCAACTTCGAATTCTTCGGTGCGCCGGTCGGCCTGTTCTTCAGCATGGACCGTAGGCTGCTCTATGGTTCCTGGCTCGATGTCGGCATGTTCATGCAGAACGTGATGGTGGCGGCGCGCGGTTTCGGGCTCGAGACCTGTCCGCAGGAAGCCTGGTGCTCCTACGGCCCCGCCGTGCGGCGCGCGCTCGACATCCCGGACGACCAGGTACTGATGTCCGGCATGTCGCTCGGCTATGAGGACAAGGGCGCGCCGGAAAACAAACTTGTCACCGTGCGCGAGCCCGTCGACGGCTTTGCAAAGTTCCTGAAGGACTGATGCTCAATTGAGAATTCGGCGTGCTCGTTGCAGCAGTCGTGCGCGCAAAGCATCGTCGCCCAGTGCATCAAGATGATGCTGGAGGTCGAGCACGAACGCCGCGTAGTCGTTGTGCCAGTCGCGCCCGGCGGCCACCTCTTCCATGGCGTAGGGCGCCAGCCGTGGGGGCGGCCCGGCGGCGATACGCGATGGTCGGCCGACCCGATCGAGAAGGTAGGTCTGGTCGAGTTGGGGTACGAAGACGCGCGACGACGGCACGCCCAGCCCGGCGACGGCTTCCGCGAAGGCGGCTAATGCCCGCTCCTCGCCATGCGTCACGAACACACCGCCCACGACCGGCAGCCGCTCCTTCACCCATTCGAGCAAATCGTCCCGTCCCGCATGGCCGGAATAGATGTCGGTCTGACGGATGCGGGCACGCACCGCGACCTCGCTGCCATGGATGCGTACCGACTGGGCGCCGTTCGCGAGCAGATGTCCGAGCGTGCCCGGCGCCTGGTAGCCGACGAGCAATACGGTCGCCTCGGCCCGCCACAGGTTGTTGACCAGATGGCCGCGGATGCGGCCGGCATCGCACATGCCGCTGCCGGCGATGATGATGGCACCGGCGGTGACGCGCACAAGCGCCATGCTGTCCTGGACCTCCTCGACGAAGCGAACGTTGGGCGCGCGTAGGGATGTGCCGAGATGGCGCTCGAAAACCTCCGTGGCGTGGATGGCCAGCGGCGAATCGAGGAAGACGTGAAGGTTCGGTATCTCTTGCCGCCGTATCAGCGCGGCCAGATCGAACAGAAGCTCCTGCGTCCGTTCTACGGCGAAGGCGGGAATCAGCAGATTACCGCCGGCCGCCATGGCGGCCCGCACTTCGGCGGCCAGAGCCGATTGGCGCTCGGGCTGGGGGATCGTCTTGCGGTCCCGGTTGCCGTAGGTGGCCTCGACGACGAGGTAGTCGATATTTTCCGGCGAGGCGGGATCGGCGTGGAACGGCTTGTGCCCGCCGCCGAGGTCGCCGGAGAACAAGAGGCGCAGAAGGCGCTTGTCCGCATTGCCCGTCATCACTTCCAACTCGACGGATGCCGAGCCCAGAATGTGGCCGGCATTCCAGAAGCGGGCGCGCACGCCCTCCGCCACTTCGATCCACCGGTCCAACGGCGCCGCGCGCAGGGACTTGGCGCAGGCCTCGCCATCGGCGCGGCCATAGATTGGCGTGACCGCTGGTCGCCCGCGTTGCTGGTTGCGCCGATTCAGTCGCTCGACCTCCGATTCCTGAATGGTGCCTGAATCGGGCAGCAGCCAACCGAGCAGATCGACGGTCGGCGCGGTCGCGATGATCGGCCCGCTGTAACCCTGCTTGCGCAACTTGGGTAGCAGGCCGGAATGGTCGAGATGCGCGTGGGTGATTAGGACCGCGTCGATCCGCGCGGGATCGAAGGGCAGGGGGCCATAGTTGAGGGTGCGCAGTGTTTTGGGGCCCTGGAACATGCCGCAATCGATCAGCACGCGGCCGAGCGGATGCTCCAGCAGATAGCACGAGCCTGTGACGGTTCCGGCCGCACCGCAGAAGCGAAGGGCGACGGTCATGACGATGGCTCGTGCCGCGCGGCGTTCGGCGATGCGGTCATGAGCAGGCTGCCCGCTTTGATTTCCATGGGACGAGTGTACCTGTCCGCTCGCCCCAGGAAACTGAAAGCGCGCTCAGCGCCGCTGATCGAAGCGCCGGCCGACGAGCGCCGAGGCGATATTGATCTTCTGGATGTCGACCGTGCCGCCCGCGATGCCCCAGGCCCAGCCGTCGCGCATGCGTTGCTCCATGCCGTAGGACTTGGCGTAGCCGTAGCCGCCCATGAGCTGGAGCGCCGCTCCGGTCACCTCGCGCACCATCTCGTTGGCGAAACATTTGGCGACACTCGACTCCAAGACTGATGGTAGGCCCGCCGCCGCGTTGGAGACCGCGCGGTGGAGCAGGAGGCGCGAGGCCTCGACCTTCGTTTTCATCTCGGCCAGCTTGAGCTGTACGGCCTGGAAATCGCAGATCGGTTTGCCGAATTGCTTGCGCTCCTGGCTGTAAGTCAACGCGGATTCGAACGCGCCGGCCGCGACGCCCAGTGCCATGGTCGCGTTGCCGCAGCGCTCTAGGTCGAATGCTTCCATCAGCTTGCCGAAGCCGCCCGCCGGCACAATCAGGTTAGCCTTGGGCACGGTCACGTTGTCGAAGTGGATGTCGGCCGAGGGGATGCCGCGGAAGCCCATCAGCTCTTCGCGCTTGCCGAAGGAAAGGCCCGGCGTGCCCAACTCCACATAGACCGCGCCGATGCCCTTCGCGCCCGGCTGGTCCGACAGGCGGCAATAGACGACATAGCCTTCGGCGTGTCCGCCGCCGGAAGTCCAGCGTTTCTGGCCGTTGAGGACAATCTTGTCGCCCTCGATGCGCGCCTTGGTGGTGAGGTCTGTCAGCCCTGAGCCCGCGTTGGGTTCGGACATCGCGACGGCCACCTGGATCTCGCCTGAACAGACCTTGGGCAGGATGCGGCGCTTCAGCTCCTCGCTGCCGAATTTCTCGATGGCTTTCACGGGTCCAACATTGGCTTCGAAGATCGGGAAGGCCACGGCGACCGAAACTTGCGCGAACTCCTCCAGTACCAGCACAGCCTCCAAGTTGCCGAGGCCGAGCCCGCCGTATTCCTCCGGCGTGTTGATGCCGAGGAAACCCATCTCGGCGTAACGCTTGCGCCAGGCGTGGGAGGGCGGCTCGTTGGTGTCCTCGCACTCGCGCGCGACCGCGGCCATTTGCTCGCGCGCGAAGGCGCGCGCCGTTTCCTGCAGCTCGCGCTGCTCGGGCGTCAGGGAGAAATCCATCGTCGATCCTTAAAGACTGAGAACGGTATTCAGGCGGCCTTGCGGCGTTTCTTGCTCTTGCCGCCCGCGATCACGCGCAGCGCGGGCTTCTTCGCGGCCGGCTTGGCCTTCGCCTTGGCCAGCTTCTCCGACATCTTGTCGTCGAAGATCACATAATATTTCCGCACCGTGACCGGCATGTTCCAGGTGCCGTTGAAGCCCTTCGGGATCATGAAGGCATCGCCGGGACCGAAGGTCTCGGCCCTGCCCGCCGCGTCGGTGATGATCACCGAGCCCGAGAGCAGGATGCAGAACTCATCGGACGGGAAGTCCTTGATGGCGACCTTGCCCGCCGTGCATTCCCACACGCCGGAGATCAACTGCTTGGTGCCATCAGTGTAGAAGTTGTAGCCCGACTCGCGCGGCTTGCCGACGATCTGGCGCCCTTCCGCGAAATTGCCCCAGTCCTGTAGCTTTTTGCCGCCCAGGCCGTTCTTGTTGAGCCGGGTGATTTTTAGGGTCGCCATGATCGCCTCCGTTCCGTTGGGTGCGGGCGCAGAATGAAGCGAGGGCCCTGATCGGGCAAGCGTCCGCTGCCGGGTTCCGATACCCGAATTCAGATCACGCTATCGGCCTTGAGCGCCGCGATGTCGGCATCGGACAGGCCGAGGCGGCCGCGATAGATATCGTCGTTGGCGTCGCCCAACTTGGGGCCGACATTCGTGATGCGGCCGGGCGTTCGCGACAGCTTGGGGACGGGCGAGGGCAGGACGATCTCGCCGGCTTCGGGATCGGTCATCCGGGTGAACATCTCACGCGCCTGATAATGCGGGTCCTTATAAATGTCCTCGATGGACAGGATCGCGCCGCAAGGCACTTCGTTCTCGTCGCAAATCTTCACCAGCTCGGCGCGCGTCAGAGTCTTGGTCCAGTCGGAGACCAGCGTCTCGACTTCGGGCCGAATCTTGAGGCGCGCGGCGTTGGTAGCCCAGCGCGGATCGTCAATCAGCTCGGCGCGACCCATGGCCGTCACGATGCGGCCGAACATCTTGTCGTCGGTGCAGGAGATTGAGGCGTAGCCGCCGTCCTTGGTCGGATAGTTGGCGTTGGGCGCGGCGTTCGAAGTGAGCGAGCCGGTCGGCTGGCGGATCTTGCCGTGCTTGGCATAGGCCGGCAGGGTTTCGTCGAGCGAGCGGAAGACGGCTTCATAAAGCGCCAGGTCGACATACTGGCCGATGCCCGTCTGGTCGCGCGAGCGTAGCGCCAGCACGATGCCGAGTGCGCCATAGACGGCGGTGATGTAGTCGGCGAGGGACGGCGGACCGGGATTGACCGGCGGCTCGCCGGGATTGCCGGCCAGATAGCCAATGCCGCTCATCGCATGCGCCATGCGCGCGAAACCGACGCGGCTGCTCATCGGTCCGGTCTGGCCATAAGCCGTCAGCCGCAGCATGACCATGCGCTTGTTGACCGCATGCAGCGTGTCCCAGCCCAGGTTCCATTTCTCCATGGTGCCGGGGCGGAAATTCTCCACCACCACGTCTGCATCCTTGACCAGACGCTTGAATAGCTCGGCGCCCTTGGGCTTGCGCAGGTCGAGGGTGATCGAGCGGCGATTGCGCGCGTCGTTCAGCCAATTGAGAGTGCCGTCGGCCCGCGCGGGACTGCCGAACTTGCGCAGGGGATCGCCGATGCCGGGCTTCTCGATCTTCAGCACGTCGGCGCCGAACTCGCCCAGGATGCCGGCGGCGACGGGGGCGGCGATGTAGGTGGCGGCGTCCAGCACCTGGACGCCCGCGAGCGGACGTTCGTCGGTCACGATGCGGTATCCCTGTCAGTGGCGCGGCGGATGGTAGCGGAGGCGGTGGGCCAAAACCATCGGCCGCGGCGCGCAGTGCAATACAAGCAACGGACATTCCCATTCCCGAATGCAGCAAAACTATTGCCGTGACCCGTGCCCTGTGGTGACTCTGTCGCCCGGTGCGGAGGGCGTAAATGGACATCCAGGTCGGCAAGCAGATTCTTTATCTGTCCAAGGCGGACGTCGTTTCCTTGGGCATCACACCCAAGCAGATGAACGACGCGGTCGAGGCCATGTTTAGAGCCAAGGCCGAGGGCAAGACGACCATGCGCCCCAAGCTGGCCATGTATCCCGGCAACAAGATGTTCCTGGCCAAAGCCGGGGTGATGGAGCCCTTCGCCGCGGTGAAGTGGCTGGGTTACGTCAAGGGCAATGCAGCCAACGGCTTTCCCGATTTCAATCCGATGGTGATGCTGAACGAGACCGTCACCGGGCTGCCGGTCTGCTTCATGGACGGCAACTGGCTGTCGGGCACGCGCACGGCATCCTTTTCCGCTGTCGCCGCGAAACAGCTGGCCAAGAAGGATTCGCATTCGCTCGGTTTTGTCGCCTGCGGCCTGCAGGCGCGTACGCATCTGGACGCGCTGACGGCGGAGTTCCCCATCGAGCGCATCGTGGCCTATAGCCGCAATCCGGCGACGGCCGAAAAGTTTGCGGCCGAAGCCAAGGCGCGCGGCCTCAAGGCCGAAACCACGACCGATCCGCGCAAGGTGGTCGAAGGGCAGGACATCGTAATTTCTAGCGTGCCGGAGAAGGAGGGCTTCAAGTCCTTCCTCGATTGCGACTGGCTCTCGCTGGGCAGCTTCGTGACCATGGTCGATGTCGGCCGCTCCTGGCACCACGATTCGATCAAGAAGCTGGACAAGATGGTCTGCGATGACGAGGAGCAGAGCGGCCCGAACAGCCCCGAGAAAACAAATTATACCGGCCCGTTCCACGCCGAGATTGGCGATATGGTGGTGGGCCGGAAGCCGGGCCGTCAGAACGCGAAAGAGCGCAATGGCTTGATCTTTTCCGGCATGGGCCTGGGCGATGTAGCCGCCGGTGCCTTGATCTATGAACAGGCCCTCAAGAAGAACGTGGGCCACGTCCTGCCGCTCTGACGGCGTGAGAAGGAAATACTGATGAAGCTGGGCAGCGAAATCCTTTACCTCTCCCGCGCGGACATCGCGGTTTGCGATGTGCCGCTAGCCGATGTCGAGGCCTCGGTCGAGGCCATGTTCGCATCAAAGGCCAAGGGCACGGCGATGATGAAGCCGAAGCTCGCGCTTCATTCGGACAGCGGTTGGTTCCTGGCCATGATCGGCGGCATCAAGGACAAGGGCTTTACCGGCATGAAGTGGGTCGGTGTTACTTCGACGCAGACCCATGGCGGGCAACCCCACATCAACGGCCTGATCGTGATCAACGACTTCGTGACTGGCATGCCGGTCGCAGTGATGGACGCGCAGTGGATCACGGGCGTGCGCACGGCGGCGATCACCGCCGTGGGCGCCAAGTATCTCGCCAAGAAGGATTCCAGCTCGATTGGTTTCGTCGCCTGCGGTCTTCAGGCGCGCACCAACTTGAACGCGCTGCGCCTGCGCTATCCGCTGAAGCGCCTCAAGGCCTATAGCCGCCGGAAGGAAACGGCCGAAGCCTTCGCCGCCGATGCGCGCAAGCTGGGCATGGAAGCGACGGCGGTCGATTCGCCCAAGGCCGCGATGGAAGGCATGGACATCGTGGTGACATCGGTGCCCGTCGTGCCGAAGCCGGAGCGCACATTCGATGGCGCATGGCTCGCGCCGGGGTCGTATGCGGCCATCGTCGATCTTGGTCATCCATGGAAAGGCGAGACGCTGACCTCGCTCGAGTGCGTCGTGACCGACGATCTGGCCCAGGCCGTGACCGAGAAGCTCACCTACCCGAAACCTTATGCCGGCGAGGTCGCCGATCTGGTCGCTGGCAAGGTGCAGGGGCGTAAATCCGACAAGGACCGCACGGCGCTGATGTTCGGCGGTGTGGGTTTGGCCGACGTGGCCGTGGGCGGTTTGGTCTATGAGACCGCCCGCGCCAAGGGCATCGGCCGCGTGCTGAAGCTGTAGGAGGGAGAGGTACCATGAAGATGGGTCAGGAAATCCTCTTCCTTTCGGACGCCGATATCGCGGCGGCCAATGTGGGCCCGCGCACGCTCGGCGATTCCGTCGAGACGATGCTGCGTGAGAAAGCATCCGGCCGCGCGGAGACGGCGCCCAAGGTCGGCATTTTCCCCGAGCAGGGCCGGTTCTTCCTGGCCATGGCCGGCGTGCTGGAGAAGCCCGCCTATGCGGCGGTGAAGTGGACCGGTGTCGTCCACGACAACGACGCCAGGGGATTGCCCAGTATCAGTCCAATGATCGTGCTGTCCGACCGCGCGACCGGATTGCCGGTGTCGATTCTGGACGGCAAGTGGATCACCACCCACCGCACCGCGGCCATCACGCTGGTCGGCGGGCGCTATCTCGCGCGCAAGGACAGCGAATCGATCAGCTTCATCGCCTGCGGCGTGCAGGCACGCAGCCATCTTCTGGCCTTCCGTGCGCATTTCCCGATCAAGCGCGTCGTGGCTTATAGCCGCCGCACGGAAACGGCCGAAGCCTTCGCCAAGGAAGTGCGCGAACAGGGTTTGGAGGTCAAGGTCGTGACCGATCCGCGCGAGGCGGTCGAAGGGATCGACATCGTGATCTCGAGCGTGCCGGAAGGCCCGAATCTGAAGCCCTTCATCGACCCGGCCTGGTTCTCGCCCGGTTCCTATGCGGGCCTGCTCGATATTGGCCGCGCGGTCATGTGGGACAAACCGGACCAGACAGATGTCATGGCGACCGACGATCACGTCCAGAGCGCTGAGCACATCAAGAGCGGCCGGCTCAAATACGCCGGCAAGTTCCACGCCGAGCTGGCGGAGTTCGCCTCAGGTGCCAAGAAGGCGCGCACGGACGCGAAGCAGCGCACGGCGTTGATCTTTTCGGGCATGGCGCTGGCGGACGTGGCGGTGGCCGCCGCCATCTACGAAGGTGCGCTCAAGGCGGGCAAGGGCACCGTTCTGCCGCTCTGAGGATGCAGCCCGGCCGCGACATACTCTATCTGTCCGATGCCGACATCGAAGCCGCAGGCGTGGGGCCGCGCGCGCTCGGCGATTCGGTCGACTTCATGCTGCGCGAGAAGGCGGCGGGCCGGGCGGTGACGCGGCCCAAGACCGGCATCTTCCCCGATCCCGACCGTTTCTTCCTGGCCATGGCCGGGGTGATGGAGAAGCCCGCCTATGCCGCGGTGAAGTGGGGCGGCACGGTGGTGGGCAACGAGGCGCGCGGCGTGCCTGCGATCAGTCCGATGATCATCCTGTCCGACCGTGTCACAGGCTTGCCGCTGTGCATCCTGAGCGGGCGCTGGATCACCTCGCATCGTACGGCAGCCATCACGCTGGTTGGTGGGCGCTATCTGGCGAAGAAGAACAGCGAAACGATCGGCTTCATCGCCTGCGGCGTGCAGGCGCGCAGCCATCTCCTGACCTTCCGCGAGCATTTTCCGTTGAAGCGCGCTTTCGCCTATAGCCGGCGCAAAGAGACGGCAGATATTTTCGCCGCCGAAGCCCGAGCGCAAGGGCTTGAGACGACGGCCGTGACCGATCCGCGCAAGGCGGTGGAGGGAATGGATATCGTCATCTCCAGCGCGCCGCAGGGAGCCACGCTTCCAAAGCCCTTCATCGATCCGGCTTGGTTCTCGCCCGGCTGCTACGCCGGCCTTTTGGATATCGGCCGCACGGTCGATTGGAGCAAAGGCGACAACTTCGACCTGATGGCGACCGACGATCATGCCCAGAGCGCAGAGAACGTGAAGCTGGGCCGGCTGGGCTATCTCAAACCGTTCGGCGCGGAACTGGCCGATCTGGCCTCCGGCAAGATCAAGGCGCGCACCGATGATCGGCAGCGCACGGGCCTAATCTTTTCCGGGCTGGCGTTGGGCGACGTCGCGGTGGCGGGCGCCATCTACGAAGGCGCGCTCAAATCGGGCAAGGGCACGCTGCTGCCGCTCTAGCCGCGCTGCTTGTATGATTGTGCCGTGATCGCGGCGCTCACCCTTTTGCTCCTCTGCCAGCTCGCGGGCGAATTGCTCGCGCGTCTGTGCGGTTTGCCCGTGCCGGGGCCGGTCCTAGGCTTGGTCATGTTGTTCGGCTTCTGCGCGTTGCGCGGATCGATGCCCGAGCCGCTGCGCGAGACGGCGCAGACGATTTTGCGCCATCTCTCGCTCCTGTTCGTGCCTGCGGGCGTGGGCGTCATGGTCCATGCGGCGCGCATCGAATCGGAGTGGGTCGCAATCCTCGTCGCGCTTCTGGTCAGCGCCGTTCTTACCATCACTGTCACGGCCTTGGTCTTCCGCTGGGTCGCGCGCTGGAGTGGCGCAGGCGAGAAAGCACCGTGATGCCGCGCTTCGGCGACGTCTGGGTCTATCTCAGCGCGACGCCGCTCCTCTGGCTGACGGCGACGCTTGCGGCCTATGTCGCCGCCTTCTGGCTTTACCAGCGCGCGGGCCAGAACCCGTTGGTCAATCCGGTGGCTGTCTCCGTCGCGGCCTTGGTCGCCGTTCTGGTTGTGAGCGGTACGGACTACCAGACCTACTTCAACGGCGCGCAGTTCGTACATTTCCTGCTTGGGCCCGCGACGGTCGCCATCGCCGTGCCGCTCCATCTCAACTTTGCGGTGGTGCGGCGCAATCTTGTGCCGATGGCGGCGGCGCTGTTGGCCGGGTCCGTCACCGCGGCGGTGTCGGTGGTCGGTATTGCTTATGCGCTGGGTGCGAGCCGCGAAACACTTCTGTCGCTTGCGCCCAAGTCGGTCACGGCGCCGATCGCCATGGGCATCGCCGAGCAAATCGGCGGCGTGCCGTCCTTGACGGCGGTGCTAGTGATCTTGACCGGCATCACGGGTGCCATGATCGCGAAACCGGTCCTGAACCTGCTGGGTATTCGCGACTGGCCCGCACGCGGCTTCGCGGTCGGGCTGACGGCGCACGGCATCGGCACGGCGCGCGCGTTCCAGGTCAACGAGGTGGCAGGCACCTTCGCCGGAATCGCGATGGGGCTGAACGGATTGGCGACGGCGTTCCTGGTGCCGTTGCTGGCCGCGCTTCTAGGCTGAAATCAGCGCGCGGTGCGCTTGATCTGGGGCAGACGCGTGCGACGAAGCGGCGGTAGGCCGGTCGGGCCGCCTTCGCTGCGGGCAATGGCCTGGGCCGTCTCGATCAGCACGGGCACAAGCTTCCGCTCGATCATCTGCACCGTCCAGCGCGACATTGGCACGGCCATGTTGACGGCGGCGATCGGCTGGCGCGCGAAGTCGAGCACGGGCGCCGCGATCGAGATTTCGCCCGGCGAGAACTCTTCGCTGACCAGCGCGTAGCCGTCGCGCCGCGCGCGCGTGTGGGCGACCGCCAGCGCGTTCAGATCGGTAATCGTCTTGTCCGTATAGGCGATGCGGTTGGAGCGCTCGGCAATGGAGCGCGACTGTTCATCCGGCATGAACGCCAGCATGGCGCGGCCGGGGGCCGTGCAATAGGCAGGCAGGGAGGTGCCCAGCACGACGTCGAAGGTGATCTGGTGGCGACTGGGCACGCGCGCGACATAGACGATGTCGGTGCCGTCCAACTCGGTCAGGTTGACGGTCTCTTCGGTGCGCTTATGCGCTTCGAGCAGATACGGCGTCGCGCGCTCGACCAGATTGTCGGTGCGCAGATAAGTGAAGCCCAGCTCCAGGACCTTGGGTGCGAGTCGGTAATGCTTCGTTTTTGGATCCTTCCGCAGATAACCCAACTCGTGCAGCGTATGGGTGAAACGCTGCGCCGCGCTCTTGTCTAATCCCGTAACTGCCGCGATCTCGGTCAGTCGCAGAGCGCGGTGCGCATCGTCGAAGGCCGAAAAGACTCGCAACCCCTTTTCGAGCGAGCCGACGAACAGCGGTGAATCGCGCCCAATGCGCGGCGTGCGGATTGCCGGAACGGCGACGGCTGGCTGGGGGCTGGCGTGACGCATGGGCTCCGTTTCTCGCGATGAGCGGATGCGCGCACTAACGGGCGCGATTCGTTGACTTGAAGAAGGGGCGCGTGTTTGTATCAAACTATAATATCTCGTATTGTCATTCAATACGATGATAGCGCTGGCAATGCAAGGCCGGCATGGGAAAAATGCTTGTGCGCTGGCCGTATCGGTCGGCGCCGTCACGGGTGGGGAAATCATGCCTGAATTCATCAAGGTCGAACGCAACGGCGATGTCGCGGTCATCACGCTGAACCGTCCCGAAAAGCTCAACGCTTGGCATAAGCCCATGCGCGACGAGCTGCGCCAGGCCTTCATCGATGCGAACAACGACCCCGCGGTGGGTGCCGTGATCGTGACCGGTTCAGGCGACCGCGCCTTCTCGGCGGGCCAGGACCTAGAGGAAACCAAGCAGTTCATGGGCGGTGCCCAGGGCGGCGCACAAGGCAGCGAGTGGCTTGATTCCTGGCGCGTGTTCTACACGACCATGCGCGAGGTCGATAAGCCGATGATCGCGGCGCTGAACGGCGTTGCCGCCGGCTCGGCCTTCCAGGTCACGCTGTTGTGCGACATCCGCGTCGGGCATGCCGGTGTGCGCATGGGCCAGCCCGAGATCAATTCGGGCATCCCTTCGGTCATGGGGCCGTGGATGATGAACCACCGTCTGGGCCTCTCGCGCACGGTCGAGCTGACGCTCACCGGCCGCATGATGAACGCCGACGAATGCCACCGCATCGGCATCCTCCACTATCTGGTGCCGCAGGATCAGGTCATGCCGAAGGCGCTTGAGATCGCGAGACATCTGGCGAGCAAGCCCAGGATTGCGATGAAGCTGAACAAACAGCGCTTCCGCGAACTGACGCAGCCGTCCTTCGACGATGCCTGCAAATCCGGCAAGCGTATCCAGGGTGAGGCCTACGCATCCGGCGAGCCACAGCGCTATATGGCCAAGTTCTTCGAGGATCGCGCGAAAAAGCGGGCTTGAGTATAGATACTCATACATCCGCGCCGACTAGCTCGGGGGAGCACGACAAATAAAAGGCGCAATCGCCGGACACGCTGTGACAGTCTCAAGATGGCGTGGCGACGAAAAGCGTCTGGAATATGAAATCGTGAGCGGGGAGAGAAGCATGAAGAAGGATGGAGCGAAACCTATCGGTGCCGTGAAGCGCCGCGACATGCTCAAGGGCACTGGCATCGGCGCCGCGGCTTTGGCATTCCCGGCGGTGTTGACGCCGCGCAAGACGCGGGCCGCCGAAAAGCTCGTGGTCCGCGATCCGGGCGGGCCGTTCGAGAAGGCATTCCAAGAGGCCTTCTACAAGCCCTTTACCAAGGAGACGGGTATCGAGATCGTGGGCGTGGCCGGGCAGCACGAGCCCGTCGCGCTCATCAAGGGCATGGTCGAGACAAAAGCCTATCAGTGGGATTGCACGATCCTGGGCTATTCCACCCAGGAGACGCTGCGCACGCAGGGCTTCCTCGAGGAACTGAAGCTGGACGGCGACCCGGCGGTCGCCGAAATCCCCAAAGAATTCCGGACGCCAACTTTGGTTGGATCGGACGTTTACGCGACCATCCTTGCCTATCGCACGGACGTTTATCCCGCGAAGGGGAAGGCGCCTACCGGCGGCTGGAAGGACATGTGGGATACCAAGGGCATTCCCGGCCGGCGGGGCATGCGCAAATATCCGCACGACACGATGGAGGAAGCGCTTCTGGCCGATGGCGTGCCGGGCGACAAATTATACCCGCTCGACATAGACCGCGCCTTCAACAGCTTGGCAAAGATCAAGAAGGACGTGGCGATCTGGTGGACGGGTGGTGCCCAGACCTCGCAGATGTTGAAGACCGGTGAGGTCGACATGTGCGGAACCTGGAACGGCCGTGCCCAGGCCGCGATTGACGACGGAGGGCCTGTCGCGATTTCGTGGAACCAAGGCCTGTGGGCCTACGAGGGTTGGTGCATTCCCAAGGGCGCACCGAAAATCGATCTGGCGCGGAAGTTTATCAGCTTCTGCTCTCGCGCGGACCGTCAAGCGGCTTATACGCCGTTCCTGGCGTATGGTCCGCCGAATCCTGGCGCGTTCAAGCACATCGACCCGAAGCGCGCCGCTTTGCTGCCAACGTTCCCGGACAATTTGAAGCAGATGTACCGGATCGACGCGGCATGGTGGGGTACGGTCCAGGAAAAAGTGCTGGAGCGCTTCAACCAGTGGATGCTGACGTAAGAGCCTTCGGCGATCCAATGCGTTTCAAGAGAATTTAGGAGATCGGCACTGCTGTGCCTCCATTCCGAGACAAGGATGGATGGCCAGCGGTGGTGGCCGTTGCTTGCCTTCCGGGGCGGCGGCGGGGGCGGCGGTCCGGCGCTAACTGCCGGGCCGAAACATCAATGGGAGTTAATGCGGAAATGACGAAGAACTTGGTTGGCGGGCGGTTCAATCGCCGCACCGTGTTGAAGTCCGCGAGCCTCGGCGCAGCCGCGCTCGCGTTCCCAACGGTGCTTGTGCCGCGCAAGACGCGCGCGGCGGTACAGATCACCGTCCGTGATCCGGGCGGCCCGTTCGAGAAAGCCTTCGGCGAAGGCCTCTACAAGCCGTTCAACGAGAAATACAAGGGTCAGTGCGAAGTTGTCGGCGTGGCCGGCAAGCACGAGCCGACGTCGCAGGTGAAGGCGATGGTCGACACCAAGACCTACACCTGGGACGCGGCGCTGCTCAGCAAGGCCGCCCATGACGCGCTCGACGGTTATCTGGAGCCGCTCGAGCTTAAGGGCACGGCCTATGACGAAATTTCGCCCGAGTACAAGACGCCGACCATCTCCGGCAACGACGTGTACTGCGCCGTGATCGGCTACCGCACCGACAAAGTGAAGAAGCCGCCCAAGTCGTGGGCCGATCTTTGGAACGTCAAGGACTTTCCGGGCCGCCGTTCGCTCCGCAAGTACCCCTTCGACACGATCGAAGAGGCGCTGATGGCCGATGGCGTGCCGACCAGCAAGGTCTATCCCTGCGATTTCGATCGCGCGTTCAAGTCTCTCGACAAAATCAAGAAGGACGTCGCGATCTGGTGGGACCAGGGCGCCCAGGCGTCGCAGATGCTGAAGACCAACGAGGTCGACATCTTGCCGTGTTGGAACGGCCGTATTCAGGCCGTGATCGACGAAGGCGCGCCGGTGGCGATGGAGTGGAATCAGAACATCGCCGGCTACGAAGGCTGGTGCATCCTGAAAGGGACGCCGAAGATCGAGTGGGCGCGCAAGTTCATCGCGTTCGCTGCGGAAGGTAAGAGCCAAGCGGGTTGGGTCGAGCACTTGGCCTATGGCCCGACCAATCCGAACGCTTTCAAGTTCATCAAGCCGGAACGTGCCAAGCTTGTAGGTACGTTCCCCGAATACCAGTCCAAGGCGTTGTTGATCGACAATGCCTTCTGGGGCAAGGAGAAGGACAAGGCGATCGATATGTTCAACGCCTGGATGCTCAAGGGCTGAAAACATCGATCCCTAGTTGGACTGTGGGCGGCGGGGTATTTCCCGCCGCCTTTTTATTCAGCCGCATAGATTGCCGTTATCGAATAGCGGTTTGTGCTCGTTGCTTCGTACAGTCTTAATTGGCTAAAATTATTGTAATGATAAGGCATGCTTTCCATCGGGGGGGGTGTGCCCATAAAGACCGTACTGGCGATCGTCGCACAAGTACGGGGGCCAAACAGGGCCGCAACGAGGAGGCTTCATCCATGCGCATTAAATCGACGGTCAGCCGTCGTTCAATTCTTAAGGGGGCAGGCGTCGGTGCAGCCGCTGTTGCCTTCCCGACCGTGCTTGTTCCGCGTAAGACCCGTGCAGCGGTTTCGATTACCGTGCGTGATCCGGGCGGCCCGTTCGAAAAGGCTTTCGGCGAAGGTCTCTACAAGCCGTTCAACGAGAAGTACAAGGGCCAGTGCGAAGTCATCGGCGTGGCCGGCAAGCACGAGCCGACGTCGCAGGTGAAGGCGATGGTCGACACCAAAACATATACTTGGGATGCCGCCCTGCTCAGCAAGGCCGCGCACGATGCGCTCGACGGCTATCTCGACCCGCTGGAATTGAAAGGTACGGCGTGGGACGAGATCAAGGCGGAATACAAGTCGCCAACCTTCTCGGGCAACGACGTCTACTGCGCCGTGATCGGCTACCGCACCGACAAAGTGAAGAAGCCGCCCAAGTCGTGGGCCGATCTTTGGAACGTGAAGGACTTCCCGGGCCGCCGCTCGCTGCGCAAGTACCCCTTCGACACGATCGAAGAGGCGCTGATGGCGGACGGCGTGCCGACCGACAAAGTCTATCCCTGTGATTTCGACCGCGCCTTCAAGTCCCTCGACAAGATCAAGAAGGACGTCGCTGTTTGGTGGGATCAGGGCGCCCAGGCGTCGCAGATGTTGAAGACCAACGAGGTCGACATCCTGCCATGCTGGAACGGCCGTATTCAGGCCGTGATCGACGAGGGTGGGCCGGTCGCGATGGAGTGGAATCAGAACATCGCGGGCGTCGAAGGGTGGTGCATCCTCAAGGGTACGCCGAAGATCGAATGGGTTCGTAAGTTCATCGCCTTCGCCGCCGAAGGCAAGAACCAGGCCGAATGGGTCAAGCATCTCAGCTACGGCCCGACAAACCCGAATGCCTTCAAGTTCATCGCGCCCGATCGCGCCAAGCTCGTGGGAACCTTCCCCGAATACCAGTCGAAGGCGTTGTTGATTGACAATGCTTTTTGGGGCAAGGAGAAGGACAAGGCGATCGACATGTTCAACGCCTGGATGCTCAAGGGCTAGCGCTCGGGTATCCGGTCTAACCAAACCGTGGAGTAAGGATACGCGGGTGCGCGTGATGCACCCGCGTATCCGCTTAAAGGGGGATCTCGTACCGTGTCCGAACCAGCTTACAAACTTAAGATCAGGAACCTGCGCAAGACGTATGGTCCCGTCATCGCCTTGGCGGGCGCCAATGTCGACATGCGCGAGGGCGAGTTCCTCACGCTTCTCGGACCTTCGGGTTCGGGCAAAACCACCCTGCTGATGGCCGTCGCCGGCCTTCTGCAGCCGGATGGCGGCGAGGTCTGGATCGATGGCCGCTTGGCCACCTACATGCCGCCCAACAAACGCGACATTGGCATGGTGTTCCAGAACTATGCCCTGTTCCCCCACCTGACGGTGGCCGAGAACATCGCCTTTCCGTTGCGTATGCGTAAGGTGGACGAGGCCACGATCAAAAAGGAGGTCACGCGCGTTCTCGATGTCGTGCGTTTGCCGCAGGTTGCCGAGCGTTTGCCGCGCCAGCTTTCGGGCGGCCAGCAGCAGCGCATCGCGCTGGCCCGCTGCATCGTCTACAAGCCGTCGATCATCTTGATGGACGAGCCGCTGGGTGCGTTGGACAAGAAATTGCGCGATCAGATGCAGCTCGAGATCAAGCACTTGGCCGTGCAGCTTGGCATCACCGTGCTCTACGTCACGCACGACCAGGAAGAAGCTCTGGTCATGTCCGACCGCATCTGCCTCATGAACGAGGGCGAGATCGAGCAGTTGGGTACGCCGGACGAGCTCTATTTCCGTCCCACCTCCGTATTCGCGGCCGACTTCCTCGGCGAATCGAACCTGATCAAAGCGACGGTTTCCGCGGTCGATGGTAGCGCCGTCACTTTGAAGGCGCCTGGTGGCGCCACCGTGCGCGCCGCGCCGTCCCGGTTCGAGGTCCGTCCCGGCCAGCAGGTCACCTTCATGGTCCGGCCCGAGAACGTCCATCTCCTTAACTCTGGCGACAAGACCGACAACGAGGTGTCCGTGAAGCTGGACGATGTCGTTCTCGTCGGCCAGGTCACCAAGGCCTATGCCAAGCTGGGCGGCGATACGACGCTTTCTTCCACCCAATTGACGCGCGTCGGCGCCAAGATGCCGAAGTCCGGCGAAGAAGTCCGCTTCGGCTGGTCCGTCGATGCCACTGTGCTGGTCGCCGACAAGCGCCCGGGAGTAGCAGCGTGACGACCATCAATCAGATGCGTGCGGTTCACGGCGACAAGGTCTACAAGGCGCGCCCCGATTGGCATGCGGGGCTTCCGCTCATTCCAGTCTTTGTCTTCTTGGCTCTTCTCTTCTTCTTTCCCGTAATTCAGCTTCTGACTCTGTCGGTCCAGGCTAAGGGCGAGCTGTCGGGAGTCCACTATCTTCGCCTGTTCGAATCAGACGTCTATGTTCGCTCGCTGCTTATCACGCTGAAGGTCGCGTTTTACACGACCCTGATCTGCGTGGTGGCGGCCTATCCCTTGGCCTATATGCTGGCGACGGCGTCAGGCCAGACGCGTAATTCGCTCATCCTGTGGGTGTTGATGCCGTTCTGGACCAGCTTCCTGGTTCGCACCTTCGCTTGGTTAGTGCTGCTCGGGCGCAATGGCCCGGTCAACAAATACCTGGAGGCGCTCGGTCTTCTCGACCAGCCGCTAGAGTTCTTCAACATGGTCGGCACCATGATCGGCATGGTGCATGCGCTTATGCCGCTAGCGGTCATGACCATGCTATCGGTCATGGAGACGATCGACGCCAACCTTCCCAAGGCGGCCACTACGCTCGGCGCCCGCGGCGGTCAGGCCTTCTGGCGCATCTATTTCCCGCTCTCGCTGCCGGGCCTCGCTGCTGGCGGCCTTCTGGTCTTCATCACCGCGCTTGGTTTCTTCATCACGCCCACCATCCTGGGCGGCGGGCGTATCATGATGATCGCCCAGTTGATCATCGAGCAGGTCGAACAGTTGCTGAACTGGGGCTTTGCGGGCGCCATCGCGCTTCTCTTGCTTCTGACGGCACTGGTAGTTTTCTATCTCTATGATCGCTTGCTCGGCATGTCGACGTTGTCGGGCAGTGGGTCCGCCGACCGAAGCGCTGCCGGCGGTAGCGGCGGCCTGATCGGGAAGGGCGGAGCCTGGCTTGGCGGCATCTTCATCCATGCCATCGGCTGGGTTTGCGACCGCTTCGGCGAGGCGATCGAGGTGGTGCGTCCGGTCCGGCCTGACCGTCCACGCAAGACGATGTCGCGCACGGTCATGTGGATCACCGGCATCACCATGCTGGTGTTCCTTTCGGCGCCGTCCTTCTTCGTCATCCCCGTGTCGTTCACCGCCGGTGGGTTCCTGGAATGGCCGCCCGAGGGCTTCTCCACGCGCTGGTACGATCTCGTGTTCGACTCGGCGACGTGGCAGGCTGCGGGCATCCGCTCCTTCAGCGTCGGAGTGATCTCGGCGCTGTTGGCCATGGTGATCTCGGTGCCGGCGGCCTTCGTGCTGACGCGGCAAAAGCTCAAAGGGCGGACGCTCTATATGTCCCTCCTGCTCTCGCCACTGATCATCCCGCGTATCCTGATTGCGGTAGCCTTGTTCTACAGCTACGCCTATGTCGACAAGTTCCTGAAGATCGGCTTGATCGGCTCCTCGCTAGGCCTCGTGCTTGGCCATGCGATGCTGGCGGTGCCCTATGTCGTGGTCACGGTCATGGCGGTCTTGAAGAACTATGACTACCGCCTGGACCAGGCCGCGTGGAGCTTGGGCGCCAACAAGGCGCGTACGCTGTGGCACATCACCTTCCCGCTGATCCGCGCGGGTCTGTTGGCTGCGTTCCTGTTCGCCTTCGTCACGTCGTTCGACGAACTCACCATCGCGCTATTCGTCAGCGGTGGCCTCGCCACGACCCTGCCGAAGCAGATGTGGGACGACGCGCTGCTCAAGGTCAGCCCCGGCCTCGCGGCCGCTTCGACGCTGATCTTGATCTTCGTGACCAGCATGATCTTCCTGGCGGAATTCCTGCGCAGGAAGGCGTCTAAGTCTTAACGGCAACAAGAGCGGGGGGCTTCGGCCCCCCGCTTCCTTTTAAGGCAATGAGGTCCAGCCATGGCGAATACCAGTCCCCGCAACGTCACCATCATCGGCGCGGGCGTCGTAGGCACGGCCACCGCGAACTATCTGCTGCGCGAAGGCCACAAGGTCACCTTGATCGAGCGCGACGAGCCGGGAAAGGCGACTTCGTTCGGCAATCTAGGTGGTATCAGTCCGGGTTCGGTCGTTCCCGTGGCCACACCCGGCATGCTGAAACAGATCCCGAAATGGCTGCTGGATCCCGAAGGGCCGCTGTTCGTGCGCTGGCATTATCTGCCCCAGGTCATGCCTTGGCTGATCAAGTTCCTGCTGGCTGGCCAGCGCGACCGCGTCTACGGCATCTCGAAGGCGCTGTCCTCGCTCAACGGTCCGACCTTCGACGCCTATCAGCCGCTGCTGAATGATGCCGGCGTGGAGCATTTGTTCCACCGCACGGGTCAGCTCTTCCTCTATCAGTCAGCGAAAAGCCTCGAGAAGGACGCGCTCGGCGTGGAACTTCGCAAGCTGACCGGGCAGCGCTGTGACATCCTGAACCAGGACGAGATCCGCCAGCTAGAGCCCGCGTTGGCGCCGGTCTTCGAGTCCGCCATCCTCATGCCCGACCACGGTCACTGCAAGAATCCGTTTGGCCTGGTTCAAGCCCTGGCCCAGAGCTTCACTCGCAACGGCGGCACGTATCTGAACCGCGAGGTGCGTGGCTTCGAGATGGGACCGAACGGTCCGACCAAGCTGCGCACCAACCAGGGCGATTTGCCGGTCGAAGACGTCGTCATCGCGGGCGGCGCCTGGTCGAACGTCCTGACCAAGCAACTAGGCCACAACGTGCCGCTGGAAAGCCATCGCGGCTACCATGTGACGGTGGAAGATCCTGGTGTCATTCCTCGGATCATGTGCTTCCCCGTCGAACTCAAATTCGCGATTACTCCGATGGAGATGGGGTTACGCATCGGCGGCACGGTTGAGTTGGCCGGCCTAAACGCCGAGCCTAACTACGAGCGCGCGCGGGTGCTCCTGAAAATGGGCAAGCGCTTCATCCCGGGCCTCAAGACCGAAAAGTTTACCGAATGGATGGGCCATCGTCCGTGCCATCCGGACAGCCTGCCCGTCATCGGTGGCTCGCCCAAGTGGAAGAACGTCTTCTTCGCGTTTGGCCACGGTCATCAGGGCCTCCTGGGCGCCTCGCAGACCGGCAAGGTCATGTCCGAACTTCTGTCGGGCAAGCCCCTGTCGATGGACCTCACGCCGTTCCGGGTGGACCGCTTCTAGCCGGCGCGGCGGCGGCGTTGGTCCGAGCGATCTGGGCCTCGCGCCGGGCGATATAGGTCGCCGCAGCGACGATCAGGGCCGCGCCCGCCCAAGTCCACAAATCCGGGTGCTCGTCGAACGCGACATAACCGATCGCGGCCGCGATCGGCATCTTAGAGAAGTCGAAAGGCAGCACCACCGACGCCTCTGCGGCGGCGAAGGAGCGCGCCAGGCAGAGATGGCCGACGGTGCCGAGCGAGCCAAGCGCCACCAGCCACAGGATGTCGACCAGCCCGGGCGTGCGCCAGACGAACAGCGACAAGATCAATGCCGCCGGCGTCAGCAGGATGGCATGGTAGCAGACGATTACGTTGGTCGGCTCGGTGCGGGACAGCGTTTTGAGCACGATGTGCTGGCTGCCCCAGCAGGCTGCTCCGAACAGCATGACCAGAGCCCAAACCGAGAGGTCCTGGAAACCCGGCCGTAGCACGACCAGAACGCCCGTGAAGCCGATGGCCGTCGCGGTCCAGCGCCGCAGGCGGATCGGCTCGTGCAGAATAAGCGCGGCAAACACCGTGGCCCAGAGAGGTGCCGTGAAGTTGATCGCCGTCGCATCCGCCAGCGCTAGGTTGGGTACGGCATAGAACCACAGTACGGTCGAGATGAAGCCGAGCAGCCCGCGCAGGGCAATGAGCGGAAACCGCTTTGTCCGCAGGTTTTCGACTCCCAACCGGAGCATCCACGGCAGCATGATCAGGAGCGTGAAGAAGTGGCGGAAAAACGTAACCTCGAACGGATGCAGATTTTGGCTGGCCGGTTTCACGGTCCCCAGCATCGCAGTGAACGCGAAGGCGGATGCCAGCATCCATAAGATGCCGCGGGTCGTGCCCGGCAGGGCGATCCAGCGCGCCTTCGCGGCCGCAAGCGTCATCCCTGGGTCTCGGGGGGTGGGAACGTCGGGGCGGCGGTACGCGTCTCTCGGCGCAAGCGTGCCTCGCGCCGGGCGATGTAGAGCGTCGAGCCCGCGATGACGAGCGCACCGACAGCCGTGTTGAGGCCAGGAATTTCCGAAAAGAAGATGAAGCCCAGGATCACGGCATAAAGAAGCCGCGAATAGTCGAAAGGCGCGATCGCCGTGGCCTCGGTTGCCGCGTACCAGCCGTGAGCCGCGAACATCTGGCTCAGCGTGCCGGTCACGCCAACGCCGAATAGCAGCAACAGCTCCCAATAGGTCGGCGTCTTCCAGACTAGCATGGCCGGGATGAAGACGATGATCGTGGCGATGATGGTGAAATAGGTCATCAGCGTGAGGATACGCTCGCTGCCCGTCAGCCGCTTGATGATGGCCATGACGAGGGCGTTGAAGAACGCACCGATCAGCGCCACTGGCACGGCCAAATGCACCGCGCCATCCGGCCGCACCATGATCAGGACGCCCAGGAATCCGATGGCCGTCGCCGTCCAGCGGCGCCAGCGCACCTTCTCCCGGAACATGATCATGGCGATCGGGATCATGAACAAGGGGATGGTAAAGCCGTAGGCCGTAGCGTCGGCCAGGGGTAGGTGGGCGAGGGCGTAGAAGGAGCAGGCCATGGAGACCAGGCTCACGCTCGCGCGCATGAAGTGCAGGTGTACGCGGCCGGTCCTGAGTGTGCTCAAACCAGACTTGAACGCCAACGGCAGAAGAATCGTCAAGCCGAACAGGCAGCGTAGGAAGACGACTTCGAACACATGCAGGTCTGGGCCCACCTGCTTGACCATCAGGCTTTGCACTGTGGTCATGAAGCCCGCGACCAGAATCCAGATCGCGCCGCGCGTGTTGCCGTGCAGGGCAAGCCAGCTTCGTTCGTAGGCGGCGAGGGTGGAGCGGATGCTCACGGCGATGCGGTCGTCTTCAAAAAGAACGGGGCCGGCGGGCGGACCAGGATGCGGCCCGCTGCCGGCCCCGTATTTGGCCTTGCGGCAAGCCCGCGCGAAGCGGGCCGCCGTTCACGAAGCGTAGTCGGAGCCTTCGCGGTCCAGATAGACGCGCTTCAACGCCTCGAAGTGGCGCACCGCGTTGATCCGGAAGTTCTTGTAGACCTCGCGGGTCTCCTCGACCATCGGCTGGCGGCAAATGGCCAGCGGCTTGCCCGTCGACTGCGCCAGGATCTGCACCTCGGACGCGCGCTCGATGAAATACATCATGTCGAACGCTTCGCCGATGCTCTCGGCCACGGTGATGACGCCGTGGTTCTCGAGGAACAGGACGCTCTTGTCCTTCATGATGGCGCCCATGCGCTCGCCTTCGTCGTGCGTCATGGCCAGACCGTTGAACTCATGGTCATAGGCGATGTCGTCGTAAAAGCGCATGGCGTTCTGGTGGACCATCTCCAGGCGGCCGCCCTTGGTCGCCGCGATGGCGGTCGACCACGGCATGTGAGTGTGGAACACCGCGCCGCCGCGGGGATGCAGCTTGTGGATCGGGAAGTGGATGCAGGGGCCCGACTTCGGCGGAGCATGTTCGCCTTCCAGCACGTTGCCCTGGTAGTCGCACATCAGCACGTCCGAAGCCGTGATCTCGGCCCAGTGCAGACCCTTCGGATTGATGAAGAACTTGTCGGTCGTGCCCGGCACGCGGACGGTGAAGTGGTTATCGATGCCTTCGGTCATGCCCATCTTCGCCGACAGCTGGTATGCGGCGGCCAGATCGACGCGCGTCTGCCAGACCGCGTCCTTCTTGGGCGTAAGCTTCTCTACGACTGCCATGGGTGAACCTTTCGTCCCTGTTGCGGCGGGACCGAAGTCCCACGCGGAAAAAATGCCCTGGATATCGTTAATGATACGGCAAGACCCGCCGGGCTCCAACGCGGGCGACAGGGCGGGGCCTATGCGTTGCCCGCATCCTATCGCACTTCAATACATGCTTCTAATCAGGCCGCCGTCGATGGGAATGCTCTGGCCCGTGATATAGCCCGCGTGGCGCGACGCCAGAAAGGCGCACAGAGCGCCGCACTCCTGGATGGTGCCCAGGCGCTTGGCGGGCACGCTCTCGCCGAACAGGCGGGTGGCCTCCTCGTCCGACAGCTCTGGCCGGTTCAGCATGTGCTTGGTGAAGCGGCGCAGGAGATCGGTCTCGATCGGGCCGGGGAGGATGTTGTTCACCGTCACGCCCTTGTCCGCGACCTCGCGGGCGAGCGTCGCCATGGCGCCGACCATGGCGGCCTTCACGCCATTGCCCAGCGGGGTGTTGTAGCTTGGCTCCTTGGCCGACATGGAGTTGATGTTGACGATGCGGCCATAGCCCGCGGCCGTCATGCCCTTGATCGTCCGGTAGGCGAAATCCAGGGCGTTCAGCATGTTGCCCTCGAACGCCTGGCGCCAATCGTCCAGCGACTTGGACAGGAAGCTGCCCGCGGCGGGGCCGGTCGAATTGGTCACCAGGATGGTGACGTCCTTGCCCAGCCACTTCCGCGCCTCGTCGTAGATGCGACCGCGCTCGCCCGGGTTCATCACGTCGCCCTGCACGTAATGCACGTCGTAACCCTTGAGCTTCGACAGCGCGACGCGGCCGCTTTCGGGCGCGACGCCATTGAAGACGACGCGGCAGCCGGCCTCCGCCAGCGCCTGGGTGCAGCCGAAGCCGATGCCGCGGGTGCCGGCCAGGACGAGGGCGGCTTGCCCTTTGATGCCGAGATCCATGGCGCCCCTCAATAGATCGCGTGGACGTGGCCGCCATCGAGGGCGACGCTTTGTCCCGTCATGTAGCCCGCGTGGCGCGAGGCCATGAAGGCGCACAGCGCGCCGAATTCCGACACCTGGCCGATGCGTCCGACCGGTGCGCGTTCGCCGTAAAGCTTCACGGCGTCTTCCTGCGGCATGTCGGGCTTGTTGACCAGGAACGGCGCCACGCGGCGCAACAGATCGGTGTCGAACGGCCCCGCCAGGATACTGTTCACCGTCACGCCGTCGCGCGCCACCTCGCGGGCGAGGGTGGCCAGGGCGCCGATCAGCCCGAGCTTCAGCCCGTTCGCCAAGGGCGTGTTGGGCGTCGGTTCCTTGGCCGAAATGGAACTGATGTTGATGATGCGGCCGAACTTGCGCGCGGTCATGTCGGGCACGCAGCGCTTGGCCATGTCGATGGCCGACAGCATGGTCAACTCCAATCCTTGGCGCCAATCGTCCAGGTTGCGGTCGAGGAACGGCCCTGTCTTGGGCCCATCGGCGTTGGTGACCAGGATCGAGATAGGGCCGAGATGCCGCTTGGCCTCGTCGAACAGCCGCGCGCGGTCGGTATCGCTGGTCAGATCGGCGGGAATGAAGACGGCGCTGTTGCCGAGGGATGCCGCCGCTTTCTTGCCGCGCTCGGGATTGCGGCCGTTGATCGCGACTTTGACGCCGGCTTCGGCCAGCGCCTTGGCGCAGGCGAAGCCCAGGCCTTGCGAAGCGGCCAGGCACAACGCCGTTTCGCCCTTGAGACCTAAATCCATCGCTTTTCCCCTTCGGGGACCGCTATTCGGCGACGCTGCGCAGGGGCGCCGCGGCCGGTCCCAATTTCTTGAGGTCGCCCAATTCCTTCGTGACCGCGGGCAAGACCTTGGCGGCAAAACGCTCCAGCGACGCCATCGCGGCCGCATGGGTGGTGCCGCCGAACTGCATGCAGCAGCTCAGGTGGCTTGGGCGCAGCAGGCGGAATTCCTCGATCAGCTGTTCCGCGCATTTCTCCCAACCGCCGATGATCGCGTTCTTGGCGATGGTCTCGAGGTCGGGCTCGCCCTTCGCCGGCGCGTCCTGGATGACGTGGCGGTCGATCTGGTAATGCGGTGTGCGCAGGTTGTGCGCGATGCGGTAGCTGTAGCGAAGCTGCTCGGCCGCATGCAGCGCCTCGCCGTGATCCTCGGTCACATGGACGAAGCGGTTCACGGCCAGCGGAAACTCAGTTTCGGGCCGTCCGGCGGCGGCGCGATGCACGGCGATGCGCTCGCGCTGGGCCAGCATCTCCTTGGCCGTTTTCCACTGGCCGGAGATGAAGGGCGTGTAGTCCGCGCGGGCGATGCGCGTCTGCAAGTCGGCGTCGTCGGGACCGCCCGCGATATAGACCGGCAGCATCGCCTTGGGGCGATAGGGCAGGTAGGACTGCGGCATCTTGTTGAATCGGCCATCGTACTGGAACCCCTCGTTGGTCAGCGCCAGTTCCAGGATATCCAACGCCTCATGGAACAGAGGACGCGCGTCCTCCAGGCGATAACCCAGCCGCTCGAACTCCGCCTTCTGAAAGCCGATGCCGAGGCCTAGCACGAAGCGGCTATCCGTCACATCGTCTAGGAACGCGATCTCTTCCGCGAAGCGGCCGGGGTTGTAGAGGGCCAGAACGTGTACCGCGCCGCCGAACTTGATGCGCTTGGTCTGCGGGATCAGATAGGCCGCCAGAAGATGCGGCGAGGGGACGAGCGAGAAGTTCGTGTAGTGATGCTCCGTGAACCAGGCGATGTCGAAGCCGGCGTCCTCCGCGGCCTTGATCTGCGTCAGGCTTTCGCCGACCGCCTGACGCGGGCGTTTCTTGCCGTCGGCCTGGGGTAGGACGTTGAAGTAGGCGAATTCCACCCGGACTGCTCCTTCAGATGCCGACGATGGCCATGCCGCCGTTCTGGCTCAGCACTTGGCCCGTGATGAAATCGGCTTCCGGCGAGCAGAGAAAGGCCACGGAATAAGCGATCTCCTCGACCTGGGCCGGGCGCTTTAGCGGGATCAAATTCCAACGCTTCTGGGCCGCTTCCAGACCGTCGCGCTCGATCACCATCTGGGAATAGACGCTGCCGGGAGCGACCGCGTTGACGCAAATATTCCAGGGCGCGAATTCCTTGGCCCAGGATTTGGTCAACGCCAGGATGGCGCCCTTGGCCGCGCTGTAGGTCGCGCCATAGGGGTTGCCCGTCATTGCCCACATGGATGAGACCAGCAGGATCTTGCCCTGCTTGCGCGACTTCATCCCGGGCACAACGGCCTTGGTAGTGAAGAACGTACCCTTCACGTGGATGTCGAACATGTTCTGGAACCACTCGGGCGTCACCTCGTCGATGCCCGTGCGCTCGGCGCCGATGCCAGCGTTGTTCACCAGGATGTCGATGCGGCCCAGCTTCTTTTCGCCTTCAGCGGCGTACTTCGCCATGGCGTCGATGTCGGTCACGTCGGCATAGGAGACGAGGACCCTGCGGCCCAACTTGCGGACTGCGTCGGCCGCCTCGTCGGCTTCAGCCTTCTTCACGTCGTGGATCATGATGTCGGCGCCGCGCGCGGCCATCTCCAGCGCGTGCGCGCGGCCCATGCCGCGGCCCGAACCCGTCACAAACGCCACCTTGCCTTCGAACTGTCCCGCCATCGCTTTCCCCTTCACCATAAAAAAGCCGCCGGCAGAATGATGCCGACGGCGTTGCCATGTTCCGTTTCCGCGCCGCTTTCGTTGCCGAAGGGCGCACGTCTCTCCCCTGAACCGCTATCGCGATCCGATATCTGTTATCGCCTTGCGATGGCCGAGTAAGCACCCGGCCACCGGGGCGCGTCAAGGCGAGGGAGCCTGCCAGACCAGGGGGAAGGTCTCGCTGGTCATGGGGTCGCCGGGCTGCAGGCCGCAGCGCGGGAAGGGCGGGCCCAGCTTGTCGTGCTTGTCGCCGGCATAGCGCACGTCGTCGCCGGTCCAGCGGCTGATCATCGCCCGCCGCGGCCGCGCGGTCATGTTGCCCGGCGCGCCATGGACAGCGTGGCCATGGAAGACGACGCAGTCGCCCGGCTCCATGTCGTAGGCGACGAATTCGAACTCGCCACGGCGCGCGTCGAAGTCGGGGATGGCTTCGAAATCCGGCCGCGCAATCTCCTCGGGCTTACCCTTGAAGAAATCCATTGGTGTGAAGTTCTTGCCCCACAAGTGCGAGCCGCGCACGAACTCCAGGCGGTTTTCCTGGGTGATAGGGTCCAGTGGCATCCACACGCTGCAGACTTGCGTACCCTCCACGGGCCAATAGGGCGTGTCCTGATGCCAAGGTGTGGGCGCGTTGGCACCAGGCTCCTTCAGCATGATGTTGTCGAAGAACAGATTGACGCGGTTGGACCCCATCAGCGTCCCGGCGATGGCGGCGGCCGGCGAGTTGAAACAATAGTCGGCGAACTCCGGGATGCGGAACCAGTTGCAGGCGTCCTGAAAGAAGCGTGGTTTGCCCTCTCCGCCCGCGTAGTTGTGGGCGCGCCGCCCAGGTTCGCGCAGGTTGCGTTCTAGCCCGAGCCGCGCAACCTCGCGCCATTCTTTGCTGAAGACATCACGGAGATGCACCACGCCATCGCGGCGATAGATGTCGATATGTGCCTGGGTGACAGGGATGGGACGCCTGATGCCGTTCATTGCTCCTCCAATAGTATCAATAAATGATATTTTAAATCATTATTCGATATATTGAGGTGAAGCGTCATTCCCTGTCAATCCACGGGTCGCCGCTGCGGCGCGATCCTGCTTTATGTCAGGATCGCGTGCTTGCGACGGAGGATGTAGATGGCGGCGATAACGGGCGGATGTCTGTGCGGACGGCTGCGCTATAGCGTCACGGCAGAACCTTCGAACCCGCATTACTGCTCATGCGGTCAATGTCAGCGCTGGTCGGGTGCGCCCGTCGTGGCGTGGATCGACGTGCCTTTGCACGCGGTGCATTTCCATGGTCCGGGCGGCGAGCCGGCTTGGCATCGCTCGTCCGAGAAAGCCCAGCGGGGCTTTTGCCCGTCCTGCGGCGGAACCGTCTTCTATCGTTCCGATGACGGCGCGCTTCTAGGCATCACGACGGTCAGTCTGGACGAGCCGGATCGTTTTCCGCCGGTGAAATGGAGCCATTCGAGATCGGCTCCGAAGTGGCTGTCGCCTCTATTGGAGAACCGGAAGTAGCTGTAGCTAGGGCCGCTGGGGGCGCGGCAGGGGCGGTAGGCCCTTGCGGCCGGTCAAGACGGTGGCGATGGTGCGGGCCGTCTCTACCGCCACGGGGCCGAGAGTCTTGCGCGAATAGGCGGCGCTCGCGCGTGCGTTGGGAGCATGGATGCTGACGGCGGCTTCTGGCACGCCGCCTGCGCCCAAAACCGGCGCTGCGATGCTCATCGTCCCGGGCACATATTGATCCGCGGCGTAGGCGTAGCCGAGCTTGCGCGCCTGGCGCAGTTCGTCCATCAGCGCTTTGGGATCGGTCACGGTCTTGTCGGTGTAAGCGCGCAATTCCGACCGTGCCAGAATGTCGCGTACTTGTGTCTCAGGCAGGAAGGCCAGGATCGCGCGTCCGTCGGCGATCGACCAGGCGGGAAACCAGTCGCCCAACACAATGTCGAGGAACATCGGCTGACTGCCCGCCACGCGCGCGACATAGATGACCGAGGTGTCTTCGCGCACGACCAGGTTCACGGTCTCGCCCGTCTTGCGCGCGGCCTCTAGAAGATAGGGGTAAGCGCGTTCGACCAGGGGGTCGCCTTTGAGATAGGCCGAGGCCAGCTCCAGGACTTTGGGCGAAAGGGTATAGCTCTTGGTCGCTTCGTCGCGGCGCAGGAAGCCCAAATCCAGCAGCGTGTAGGTGAAGCGCTGGGCGGCGCTTTTCTCGAGACCGGTCAGCTCGACGATATCCTTCAAGCGCAAGGCGCGGTGTGCGCCGTCGAAGGCGCGCAGGACACGGAGGCCCTTTTCGAAGGAGCTGTTGGGACGGAAGCGGAGCCCGGCGCTTTTGCGCCGGGACTCTTTCGCTTTCATGCGGTGCGTCGGGCCGTTCAGGCCTTCTGCAACAGGGCAGAGCGTTCGCCCAGGAAAGTGTCGAACGCGTTCGCGAACGCGTCGAACTCCTTGTCGCCCATGGGGATCGACATGTTCACCATGCCGCGGCGGGTCATGTAGATGCCGCGGCTCAGCATGTCGAGGTGCATCAGGTCGCGCGCCAGCGTGTTCGACTTGTTGGCATCGTCCGGGGTCTTCACCGGCCCCTCGCAGAAATGGATCATGGTAACCGAGCCCATGCCCGTCAGCGTGATGGGCAGGCTGCGCTTCTTCACGATGTCCTGCAGGCGGGCGCGGAAGCCTTCGCCCTTCTTGTTGAAGGCAACGCAGACATCCTCGGTGAACACCTGGCTGATGCCGGCATAACCCGCCGACATGGTCAGCTGGTTCTGGTTGAAGGTGCCCGCGTGCGGCCATGCCTTGGCGCCCAGGCGCGGGTCGAAATTGTCCATGATGTCCGCCCGGCCGCCGAAGCCGCCGAAGGTCAGGCCGCCGCCGATATACTTGCCGAACGACATCAGGTCGGGCTTTACCCCGTAGATTTGCTGAGCGCCGCCCGGAGCCAGACGCGAGGTCACTACCTCGTCCAGGATCAAGAGCACGCCGTGCTTCTTCGTCTCGTCGCGCAGAGCGTGCAGGAAGTCCTTGTCCGCCGGCAGGCAGCCCGCGCCGCCCATCATCGGCTCGATGATGACCGCGGCCAGGTCCTTTGCATTCTCGGCGATCAGCTTCTTTGCGTTCGCGGTGTCGTTGAACTTGCAGTAGATGAAGTCGTAGGGCGCGTTGGTGGGCGACCCGCCGGGCTTGGCCGAGAGCACGCCGCCGTGATAGCCGTGCTCGAACACCATGATCTTCTTCTTGCCGGTGAAGGCACGCGCGGAATTCAGCGCCATCAGGTTGCCTTCGGTGCCGGAGTTGGTGAAGCGCAGACGCTCCATGCCCCAACGGCGACACACCTCGGTCGCCAGCTTCACTTCGATTTCATTGTGGCCGCCCAGCACGATTCCGCGCTCCAATCCTTCCAGGATCGCCTTCTTGATCACCGGGTGGGAATGGCCATAGAGGCCCGCCGTGTATTCGCCCAGAAAGTCGGCGTAGGTATGGCCGTCGATATCGGTGACGTAGCAGCCTTCGCCCTTCGCGATGGTCAAGGGATAGGGTGCGTAGAACAGCACGGTGCGCGTGTTGCCGCCGGGCATCGCCTTGCAGGCGGCCTCGAAGTTGGCCTTGCTCTTCGGATTGGCCGTGACGAAGCGCTGCTCCGCCTCCAACACGGCGGCCTGCAGGTCATAGTTGCGCGCGCTCTGAAGGTTCATAAACCGTCTCCCCAAGGGTGTTTTTGCGCCCCTCGCCATTGCGATGCGATAGGGGGCGCAAGAAACCATCGAAACATTGTCCTCCCGCGCGCGGCATCGGGTCAAGGTTGGCCCGGCCCGCGTTGACAGGCGTTGTTGGCGCCTCGTACCGTCGCGGCCTCGATCAGAAAACCAGAGGGATTTCCCAATGAGTGAAGCGGAATTCGGGGGCCAGGTGGCCGTGGTCACGGGCGGCGCGGCGGGCATCGGTTTCGCCATCTCGCGGCTCCTGTCGGAGCGCGGCGCGACGGTATGCCTCCTGGACGTGGACCAGAAGGCCATGGACGCCGCGGTCGAAAAGCTGACCAAGAACGGCGGCAAGGCCAAGGGGTATGTGGCCGACGTCACCAAGGAAGACACGCTGCAGAAGGCGCGTGACGCCATCCTCAAGGAATTCAAGCGCACCGATGTCCTGGTCAACAACGCCGGCATCTATCCCAAGGCCACCCTTAAGGAAATCACCATCGAGGGCTGGAACAAGATGTTCGACGTCAACGCGCTGGGCATGTTCCTGACCACGCGCACCTTCATGGACCAGATGATCGCCCAGAAATACGGACGCATCGTCAGCATCATCACCAACGACGCCTATATCGCGAAGCCGACTACGCCGCACTACGCCGCGTCCAAGGCCGCAGTGCTGTCGTTGACCAAGACCTTCGCGGCCGAGTTAGGCCCGCACGAAGTCATCGTGAATGGCGTCTCGCCGGGCGCGGTCGCGACAGAGCGCGCCAAGGGCGAGGGCTGGATTCCGCAGCGCATTCCGCTAATCCCCGTGCGCCGCGCGGCGGAGCCGGAGGACATCGCCGAGGTGGTGCTGTTCCTGGCCTCCAAGCGCAACCGCTTCGTCGTCGGCGAGACCGTGGTCGCCAACGGCGGCTTCACGATGCTCTGAACATTTTCGACATGTTTCCTCCGCGCCGCCTCGAAAGCGGCGCGGAGTCGTTTTAGAGGAAATCGCATATGGCTGAGAAAGAATTCGAAGGACAAACGGCGGTCGTCACGGGCGGCGCTAACGGTTTGGGTTTCGCCATCGCGCGGCTTCTGGCCGAGCGCGGCGCCAAGATCGCGCTGTGGGATATCGACAAGGACAAGCTGCGCCAGGCCAAGGAGCGCCTGACGCAGCAGGGCGCCGAGGTGCGCACTTATGAATCCGATGTGACAGACGAGGCCTCAATCCAGCGCGCGCGAGACGCCGTGCTGAAGGATTTCGGCAACGTTCAGGTCCTGATGAACAACGCGGGCATCTACCCGCATGCGACTTTGCGCGAGATCACGCCCGAGGCGTGGAAGCGCATGTTCGACGTGAACACGCTCAGCATGCTGCTCGTCTCGCGCGCCTTCGTGGACAACATGGCCGAGCAGAAATACGGCCGCATCGTCACGATCGTCAGCGAGGATGCCTATATTCCGAAGCCGACCATCGCCCATTATGGCGCGTCGAAAGCGTCTCTCCTGCCACTGATCCGCACCTTCGCGCTGGAGCAGGCACCGAACCAGATTCTGGTTACGGGCGTAGCGCCGGGCCCGATCGCGACCGATCGCGCCAAGGGGCAAAGCTGGCTGGCCGAGCATACCAAGCAGATTCCGCTGGGTCGCGCGGCGGAGCCGGAGGATATCGCCGAGATTGCGGCATTCCTGGGTTCCAAGCGCAACCGCTTCGTCACCGGCGAGACGGTGATCGCCAGCGGCGGGCGCTACATGTTCTGATCGGCCGCGCCCAGCGATGCGGGCGCGGTTTCAAAAGGGGGAGGACCGCATGGCCACGAAGAAACAGGCGCCGCCGGCATTCGCCTGGGACGACGATCTTGCCTCGGGCGTGCAGACCTTCATGGGCGTGCCCTATTCGCGCGACCTGTCGAAGAGCAAGGCCGCGATCCTGGGCATCCCGTTCGACTGCGGCTTGCATCCGGTGCGCCTGGGTGCCCGCACGGGCCCGGCCGCCCTGCGCGAGCAGTCCACCTTGGTGCGGCCCTACCAACCGCCCATCGCCGACTACAACCCGCTCAAGGAGCTGAACGTCGTCGATTGCGGCAACGTGCGCGTGGTCTTGGGCGACACGAGCGAATCCTTCCGCCGCATCGAGGCCGCGGTTTCCCACATCGTGGACGCAGGCTGCACGCCGATCACCTTCGGTGGCGATGGTAGCGTCAGCCTGCCCCAGATCCGGGCGGTGCATCGCAAGTATCCCGACTTGTGCCTGCTGCATTTCGACGCCCACACCGACACCTATCCGGACGTGGCGGGCCAGCAGATTCCCGGCACAAATATCGTCGAGTTCAATCCGGCCACTACCTTCACCCGCGCAGCGGAGGAGGGCGTGCTGGACGTGAAGAATTCGCTGCATATCGGCGCGCGCGGTACCATTTCGGTCCAAGGCGTATTCGACTTCACGCGCAAGCAGGGCTACGAGCTGGTCACCGGCGTCGACCTGATGGAGATGGGCATCAAGAAGATGGTCGATTACATCCACGACCGTCTGCGAGGAAAGCCCGTCTATCTTTGCTGGGACATGGATTTCTTCGATCCGTCCTGTGCGCCGGGCGTGTTCACCCCCACCTGGGGCGGCGTCTCCGCGCGCGAGGGTCTGCAGCTGCTGCAGGGCCTGTCCGGTCTCGACATCGTGGCGACGGACGTCAACACGCTTTCGCCGCTGCATGACGTGGGTGGGATGAGTGCGTTCCTGGCAGGCACTTGCGTGATGGAATGTATTTTCCTCGCGGCTGCGGCTGAGCGCGCGCGCAAGGGCCGCTGATCCCGCCATGGAGCGGCGCAATCTCATCGAGATCGACGGCAAGCGCCTGTGGTCGACGGTGCTGCGTTCGTCGGAGATCGGCCCGGGCAAACGCGGCGGCATGCGCCGCCTGGCGCTCTCCGACTCCGACAAGGTCATGCGGGACCAGTTCGTGGCCTGGGCGAAAGAAGCCGGCTGCACGGTGACTGTCGATCAGGTCGGCACCATCTTTGCGCGCCGGAAGGGGCGCGAGGATCTGCCGCCGGTGGTCATCGGCAGCCACCTGGACACCCAGATCGCCGGCGGACGCTATGACGGCGTGCTCGGCGTGCTGGCCGGGCTCGAGGTGATCCGCACCCTCAACGACCGCGGCATCGAAACCAAGCGCCCCATCGAGGTCGCGTCCTGGACCAACGAGGAGGGCGCGCGCTTCACGCCCGCCATGACCGCGTCGGGCGCCTTCGCGGGCGTCTACTCCGTCGACTATGTCCACTCGCTCAAGGACGACGACGGGTTCAGTTTCGGCGCGGAGCTGAAGCGCACGGGGTATCTTGGCGCGGCGCCCGTCGGCGGCCGCCCGCTCGACGCCTATTTCGAGCTGCATATCGAACAGGGGCCGATCCTCGACCGCGAGCACATGCCGGTCGGCATCGTGACCAAGGGCTATGCGTCCCACGGGCGGCTCGTGGAGCTGTTCGGTGAGAACGCCCATGTCGGCTCGACGCCCATGGACCAGCGGCGGAACGCGCTTTACGGCGCATCGCTGATGGTAGCGGCGGCGCATGAGATCGGCTGGAGCCGCCATGCCAGCGAGGGCAAGGGCAACGCCTCGCGCCTGGTCTGCACGCCCAACAAGTTCGGTATCATTCCCGACTTCGCCCAGGTCGCTATCGACGTTCGCCACAAGGATGCGGCCGAGGCTGAGAAGATGGCGGCGGAGTTGGACAAAGCCATCGCCGAAGCCGCTAAGAAAGCCAATGTTGAGATGAAGGTCGTGGCGGCCTGGAGCTTCGGTAACGAGCGCTTCGATCCGGAACTGGTCGGTCTCTTGAAGGATGCGGCGTCCGAACTTGGCGTGCCCGCCCGCGAGATGATGAGCCAGATCGGTCACGACGCCTAATACGTCAGCCGCGTGGCGCCCACGGCCCTGATCTTCACGCCCTGCAAGGACGGCATCAGCCACAACGAGTCCGAGCACACGACGCTGGAAGACAGCGT
>JBFXED010000019.1:0-79940 GCA_050180485.1 Alphaproteobacteria bacterium
TGTGCGGCGGGCGCGAGGTGTGGGGCTATCCCAAGAAGCTGGCCAAGGTTTCGTTCGATGAAGCGCCGGGCGGGCGCATCGCGGCGTCCGTCGAACGTCTCGGCAAGATCCTCATCGACGCGAAGTTCACGCCCGGTGAAGCGGCCTTCGAGAAACCAAGCCTCCAGCCCCGCCTGCAGGTGAAACGCATTCCACGCGTCGATGGCGAGGGTTTCGACGTGGACCAGATCATCTACAACGAGCTGGCCTCGCCGAAACTGCACGAACGGACAGCAGGCGCGGCCACCGTCGCGCTGGGCGGCTCGCCCATCATGGATCCGCTGATGGAGCTGGGCGTCTCGCGCGTGGTCGGCGCCGAGTTCATCGTCGCCGATTTCCACCTGGCTTACGGGCGCGTCTACGAAGATCGCCTGGCCGCCAAGGTCGACGCCTGACACCCGCGGCGCTTCGGATCACCTCTCCCAAGAGGCCTTCTTCGATGACATCGAAGCATGTGCCGGCTCGACACACCGATTGGGTCGGAGGACCAGAGATCGCCGCCATTTGTCTGGCCTATGCTGCGGTGCAATTTGCGTTGTCGCTGCGATTTCTGACTTCGGCCTCCCTCTCCCTTGCGTCCGTAAACGCGTTTAAGCCGCTTCTTGCCGGTTTCCTTGTGCTTGCAACCGGCCTCTATATTGCCGCCGCCCTGCACGCGCCGCGGCCCATCGCCCGGCTTCTGGGCTCGCCGGTCCTTTTGATCCTCCTGCTCGCGTTCCTTGCTATCGCGGAGTGGTACCTCTACCCGCTCCTTGATCGCGTGTCGTTGAAACTAGCCGGAGAAGGCTCGGACGCGGATGACGCGCTTATCGACGCGGCGCAACGCCTGCTTGCGGGACAGCCGGCTTATGCGGCGCCCACCTATCGCGGAAATTCAATCAGTCCCGGCATCGGCTGGATCGTTCTTAATCTTCCCTGGGCATCCGCATCGACCTTCTTTCTGCTCACTCCGTTTTACCTAGGCGTGCTCGGCGTCGCGGTGCGGGTGGCGGCGCACTCCTGGGTACCGGCCAACCTGACCGTGATCGGTCATGTCATGTGTCTGGGGATTCTGGAGATCGCTCCCACCGGCGACCTTGCCGCCTTTGGGGCGGCGCTGGCCGCGACCTTTGTCGCCGCTTATATCGCACGCGATTCCGTATGGTCGCTCGCAGCCGTGGCGTTGGTGATGGGCACAGTGTCAACCGGCCGCATCCCCTTCGCGTTGTTTCCGTTATTAGCCGCCGCCGTCCTATGGCGCGTAACAGATGGCCGGTCGCTGATTCTCGGTCTTGTCGGGTTCGGAACCGCGGTTGCCTGGCACCTCACGATGGCCGGTATCGACTCTGTCCCCTATCAGCCGCTGCATTTGTTCGGAAAAGGCGGCTTTCTCTTGCCTGGAGCGTGGCTATATCTCGCGGCATTTGCGTCGGCAGCAGCGGTGCTTATTGCGCTGCTTCGGCAGAAGCCTGGCTTGGCGCCCGCGGCTTTGCGTTGCGGCATCTGCTTAGGCGTCCCTTTAGCCTTTTTGGCCTTGGCGCATCTGGCGAGTATCGGCTTCCACACCGGCGTGTGGGAGGGCGCGAATTATCTCGCGCCCTCCCTGTCCTTCTTCACCGTCGCGCTTGCCATGTTGGCAATGCGCGCTCGAAACTGAGATGTCCCGCCATGCGACAAACAGCGTGGCGAGACTCGAAAGCTCAATGCAAGTCGGCGTCCTTTTTTGAACCGCCTTTGCTTTTCTCATAGAGCTGCGGATCCTCATCTTTCGCGTGGCGCTTACCTTCGATTTCGGCTTCGCGCATCTCCGTGCCCTCGGGCGTATCCATCGCCTGGCGGGCTTTACGCGCCGCCGCTTCCGAACGGCCGCTCTGGGCATGCTCGGTAGCGGCCTTGTTATATTCCTTGGCCGCCGTCTTGTTGCCTTCGCCTTCGTTGCGCTGGGTCATCGCTTGTCCTCGTGGTGGCTGGGGATTCGCAAGGAAAACCGCCGGACTCAGGCGCCGGTTCCGCGTAAATTCGGGCCGGCGTCCACGCCTTGGGGGGGAACTTGGGACCCGTGCCAACGTCGCGTCAGGCCATCATCCCGAAGTACCTGTGCCTGATCCTCGCCGTCCTCGTGGCGCTTGAGGGCCTGGCTTGGCTTGCCGCGATTCCATTGCGCGGCGTGGGCATGTTTTACGACCCTGGCCAGATCACCCAATCCTTCGACGCCTATATCTCGCGGCGCGACCCCATGCTGGGCTGGGCACCGCAGATGGGCATGCCGGGCATCGATGCCGAAGGCGCGCGCGCCATTCCCACGGACATGCGCTCCGATCCGATCTGTGTCAGCCTGTTCGGCGATTCCTTCACCTGGGCGCTAACGGTTGGCGATGGCGAAACATGGGGCGTCCTGCTCGCGCAACGATTGGGATGCGGCGTGGCGAATTTCGGCGTTATCGGCTATGGCTCGGACCAAGCTTACCTGCGCTATCTCGAACGGCCGAAGACGGGTGGCATCGTTTTCTTGAATCATTTCTCGAAAAGTATTCTGAACAACGTCAGCCAATTTCGTAATCTGATCTATCCAGGCCCCGAACTGGCGCTGAAGCCGCGCTTTGTCGAAAGCGGCGACGGCCCAGTGTTGATCCCCGTTCCCAAAATTCCTGCGGACGGGCTCAACGCTTTTCTGACCGATCCGTCGACCGTGCTGACGCATGAATATTTCCTGCCGGGCACGGCAGACGGCTTGACCGAAGCGAAATTCCCTTATCTGTGGAGCGTCCTGCACGCGGTGGTGCGAAGCCGCCAGTTCGAGGCTGTGCTGACCGGCTTGCCCACCTATGCCGCCCTCTACGCGCCCGACCACCCATCCCACGCCCTGGCCGTGACCGAACGCATCTTCGACGAGTTTGCCGCGGCGGCGCGGGCCAATGGGCAGATTCCGGTGGTGACGATCATCCCAACCTGCCGCGAGCTTCGCCACGCCCAGGAAACCGGCGTCTGGACCTATGCCCCTCTGGCGGCCCACGCGCGTGACGAAGCCTATCCTGTTTTGGACGTCGGCCCGGAACTGCTGCGCCGCCTGGGCGACGCGCCGCCCGACGACATCTACGAGCGCGTCCACGGCCCCTGTTCGGAGCACTTCAACGCGACCGGCTACGAATACCTGGCGGAGATCGCCTATGCATTCCTTTGGAAACATGAGGCCACGCGGAAATATCTGAGCGAAATCGGTTTGGCCGAAAAATAACCCGCGAGAGTCACCGCATCGGGAGGCGCGACATGGGAAGCTGCGACACGGTACGCCTGGAAGCCAACAAGGCCCTGGTCCGGCGCGTCTATGCCGAATGGTGGAACGCCAATGGCAACGCCGCCTCGGTCGACGAGATGGTGAAGCCGGACTTCATCGGTCACCTGGACAACGGGAAGATCCGGACGATCGACACGCTCCGCCACGACATCGCGGTGTTCCAAAGCGCGCTGGGAGGCTTACGAGAAGAAGTGGAGGACATGATCGCGGAGGGCGACCGGGTGGCCGTGCGCTACACGCTCTACGCCACCCATACCGGCGACTTCTATGGCGTCAAGCCCACGGGCAAGACGATCAAGGTCAGCGGCATCGAAATCTTCCGCATCGAGGACGGCAAGATCGCCGAGTTCTGGCACTTCGGCGAGCCGATCCACTTCGCTTAGAGAACGGCGAACAACGTCTCAACGCTGCGCGGTCGCGTGGCGGTCGGCGACGTGGAACGGCGCCGTCAAGCGCGGCAGGAGGCCGCGGCCGCGGATGATATCCGAGGCGCGCTCGGCCAGCATGACGACAGCGGCATAAGGATTGGCGCTGGGCACGTTCGGAAACGCCGAGGCGTCGACAACGCGAAGCCCGTCCACGCCGCGCACCGCGAGGTCGGGCATCAGAACAGCATCGCTACCGCCCATCCGGCAGGTGCCGGCCGGATGGTGGCCGGCGTCCGCGTGGGCGCGGAGATAGGCATCGATCTCGCTGTCCGTGCGAAGCGCCGCGCCCGGCGTCACTTCGCGGCCGCGAAAGGGATCGAAGGCGCGCTGGGCCGCCAGTTCCATGGTAAGCTTGAAATAGTTGCGCATATCGGCCACGTCCTCGTCCGTCCCGAAATAGTTGGGGTCGATAAGCGGGGCCGTTCGCGGATCGGCGTTGCGCAGCCGCACCGTGCCCCGGCTCGCCGCGCGCAGCGTGCCGATGCCGAAGTTGTAGCCATGCTCCGCACTCGGCTTCCAACCGTCAAATAGCAGCGGGCGGAAATGGATCTGCATGTCCGGATGCGCGACGCCCGCCCGTCCCCGTAGAAACGCGCCGACGTCGAGATGGTTGGTCGAAGCCGGGCCGCCATGCGTCAGCAGCCACTGCACTCCGGCCAGCGCTTTCCGTACGCCACGGGCATGCGGGTTCAAGGAACAGGGCACCTTCGACGCGTACTGGATACGCAGCTGCATGTGATCCTGGAGATTGCCGCCGACGCCTGGCAAATCGGCGACCACATCGATGCCGTGGCCGCGCAGATGGTCGGCCGGCCCCACACCCGAGAGCATGAGAAGCTGCGGGGAATGGAAGGCGCCGCCCGCAAGCACGACCTCGCGTGATGCGAACACCGTGGTCCGTGCGCCGGCGGCTAGATACTCGACGCCAATCGCGCGCTTGCGGTCGAAAAGGATGCGTGTCGCGAGCGCGCGCGTCTCGATCCTGATGCGCGGATTCGGCCCCGTTCCGCGCAGATAGGCGTGCGGCGTATTCGCGCGCACGCCGCCATCGACGCTGATATCCCAGGGTCCGAACCCTTCCTGCTGATAACCGTTCGGATCCTCGGTCAGCGGATAGCCGGCCTCCTGTCCCGCCTCAAGGAAGGCGATATTGATCGGGTTCGAGACGATTCCGCGCCGCACCACGATCGGTCCCTTGTCGCCGCGATACACGCTCGGCGCCCCAGCCACGCGTTCGCTCCGCCGGAAATAGGGCAGCACATCGGCATAGGCCCAGCCCTCGGCCCCTTCCCGCGCCCATCGCTCGTAGTCAAGCGCGTGGCCGCGCAGGAAGACCATGCCGTTGATCGAGGACGAGCCGCCGAGCACCCGGCCGCGCGGCTGGAAGATCGAGCGGCCGTTGAGCTCTTTCTGCGGCACAGTGTGGAAGGCCCAGTTGAACGGCCCGCCCTCGTAATTGTGCCCCATGGCCCCTGGGATTCGGATCGTCCAGTGCCGGTCGGAGGGGCCCGCCTCGAGAAGCAGGACCCGCACATCAGGATCCTCCGCCAACCGGGCCGCGACAATGCAGCCCGCCGTGCCGCCACCGATCACGATGTAGTCGTAGGTTTTCACCCGGTCCCCCTCCCGCGATGACCTCCTGGAGGCAAGGACACTCTAGGGCGTCCGCCGACCGGAGGTCGACGGCAGGGCGCTGCGCGTGACGGGTTTTGAGAGTGGCGTCCCCTGGGGGATTCGAACCCCCGTTACCGCCTTGAGAGGGCGGTGTCCTAGGCCTCTAGACGAAGGGGACAGCGGGCGTGGTTATAGCGGCGGCGGGCGGAAAGTCCAAGTCCCTCGGGCGGCGCGGCGTACGGTTTTCGCTAACGGTATTTAGGCGGCCTTGCCACCTACTTCCGCCATTCGCTTCTTCGCCGCCGCGAGAAAATCGTCCACATCCTTCTCGGTCGTGGCGAAGGAGCAGACCAGGCGCACCAGCGTGGTGTCAGCTGCGCCCCAGCGGGCGAAGCCAGCACCGTCGGCCTGCAGCGCCTTGATGACCGCATCTGGCAGGCGCACGAAGACCTCGTTGGCCTCGACCGGATGTTCCAGCACAGCGCCGGGGATTTTCTTCAGACCCGCCGCGAGGCGCGCGCCCATCGTGTTCGCGTGGGCAGCGTTCTTGAGCCAGTGCCCGTCCTTCACATAAGCCTCGAGCTGGGCCGAAACGAAGCGCATCTTCGATACCAGGTGACCGCCGCGCTTGTGCAGGTAGGCCAAACGCTGCCGATGTTCCTTTGTGGGGTTAAACAGCACCACGGCCTCGGCGCCGAGCGCGCCGTTCTTGGTCGCGCCGAACGAGAGCGCGTCGATGCCGAGCTTCGTAGTCAGTTCCTGCGGGCTGCAGCCGAGCCGCGCCAGCGCATTTCCCAGGCGCGAGCCATCCATATGGACGTACAGGCCCTTCTCCTTGGCCGCACCGACGATCGCGCGCAGCGCATCGAGCGAATAGACCGTGCCTGCCTCGGTCGACTGGGTCACGCTGACCACGGCAGGCGGCATCCAGTGCACGCTGCGCGCGCAAGCCGTGTGCATCATCTCCTTCAATGCGGCCAAATCCATCTGGCCGTGCATGCCGGAGATCGGCATCAGCTTGGCGCCGCCGGTATAGAACTCCGGCCCGCCCGCCTCCTCCACATAGATATGCGCCTCGTCGTGGCAGAAGATCGCGCCATAGGCGGGCGTCAGTGTGGCCAGGCACAAGGCGTTGGCGGCCGTGCCGGTGACGGTCGGGAACACCGCGACTTCGCCGCCAAACAGATCGCCGAAGGTTTTCTCCAATCCCTTGGTCAGCGGATCGGTGCCGTAAGAGGTCGCGGCACCGTGGTTGGCAGCGACCAGCGCAGCCATGATCTCGGGCGAGGCGGCGAAGACGTTGTCGCTGCGGAAATTCATGACGACATTCCTTTTAATTCAACGGGGTATTCAACGCGCGGGCAGCACGTCCAGCGTGCCGAGCGATGCGCCCGTGGCCAGGTCCAGGATGTGGATGCGGCGGCAGGCGCCCGGCCCGTCGGTGCGTACAATCAGGCGGCCGGCGTCCGCGCGCATCTCAGCGATCTCGCAGCCCGCGCCCACGTTGAGCACGGCGCCGCCGAAGGCGCGCGGCATACCGGCGATGGGTGCCGAGGCGGCGGGCGCCGTTTCGGACATCTCGACCTTGGGCTTGTTCATGCGGTTGAAAATGGTCACGCCGATGACCCCGACGCCGATTACGATCAGCACGCCCATGAAGATGATGAGGCCCTTGAGCATCGCCATGGTATGGGTCCAGTCTCGGATGATGGACAGGGACGAAAAAAACGCCGCTTCGCGGCATCTGGTGGTTGGCGAGGTCGGGGACGCGGGGACCCGCCTCGACGTCCTCCTGGCCGCGCGCCTGCCCGCGCTATCGCGCTCGCGCATCCAAGCGCTGATCAAGGCAGGCCACGTGTCCGAAGGCGCGCGGACGATAGCCGACGCCTCCCACAGGGTCAAACCAGGTCAAAGTTTCGCCATCTTCGTTCCCGAGAGTGAGCCTGCCACGCCCCTTGGCGAGGCTATCCCGCTCGCCATCCTGCATGAAGACGAATATTTGATCGTGATCGACAAGCCAGCCGGATTGGTCGTGCATCCCGCGCCGGGCAACGCCACGGGCACGCTCGTCAACGCGCTGATCGCCCATTGCGGCGAAACGCTCGCGGGCATTGGCGGCGTGCGCCGGCCCGGCATCGTGCATCGCCTCGACAAGGACACGAGCGGCGTGATGGTGGCGGCCAAGACCGATGCCGCCTATGCCGGACTGCAAGCCCAGTTCGCCGCGCGCACGATCAAGCGCGCCTATGCCGCCTTGGCTTGGGGCGTGCCCCAGCCACGCGCAGGCGAGATTTCGGGCGCCATCGGACGCAGCCCGCGCAACCGTAAGAAGATGGCCGTGGTAGCGCGCGGCGGCAAACCCGCCCTCACCCGCTACCGCGTCACGCGCACGGTGGGTGGTGGGGCGGCCAGCCTTTTGGAATGCCGCCTGGAAACGGGGCGGACTCACCAGATCCGCGTCCACCTGGCCAGCCGGGGCCATGCCATCCTGGGCGATCCGCTTTACGGGACGGCCCGGCCGGCCGCGGCAAAGCGCCTAAACCCCGAAACAAGAGAGGCCGTGGCCGCGTTTCCCCGTCAGGCCCTGCATGCGGCCACGCTTGGCTTCGTGCATCCCGGCAGCGGCCGACCCATGGCGTTTCAATCAGAAATCCCTCCTGATATGAGTGAGTTACTTGAAATATTAGGATAATTTTACTAAATGTACCGTGACCAAAGTCACAGACGCGGTAGCCTAGGCTGCTAAGGTCAGGTGGCCGGCCCAGGGGGGAGACCCGGGCCGTCAGGAGAATGTAGATATGGCTTCCATGGCGCTCTCGATCCCCGCCCTCGGTTCCGAAGGGCATCTCTCGCGCTATCTCGGCGAAATCCGGAAGTTTCCGCTTCTGGAGCCGGAGGAAGAATTCATGCTGGCCAAGCGCTGGCGCGAGCACGGCGATAGCGAGGCCGCGCATCGCCTGGTGACCAGCCATCTGCGCCTCGTGGCCAAGATCGCCATGGGCTATCGCGGCTATGGCCTACCGTTGGCCGAGATCATCTCCGAGGGCAACGTCGGCCTGATGCAGGCCGTAAAGCGCTTCGACCCCGACCGCGGCTTCCGCCTGTCGACCTATGCCATGTGGTGGATCCGCGCCTCGATCCAGGAATACATCCTGCACTCGTGGTCTCTTGTGAAACTGGGCACCACGGCCGCGCAGAAGAAGCTGTTCTTCAACCTGCGGCGCGCCAAGGCGCAGATGAAAGCGATCGAGGACGGCGACCTCAAGCCCGAATCGGTCAAGAAGATCGCCCGGGAGCTGAACGTCACCGAGGACGAGGTGGTCTCGATGAACCGGCGCCTGTCCGGCCCTGACCACTCGCTGAACGCGCCCCTGCGTTCGGACGGCGAAGGTGCTGGCGAATGGCAGGACTGGCTGGTCGATGACCGCGACAACCAGGAGGTCACGCTGGGTGAGAGCCAGGAGCTGAAGGACCGGCAGAAAATGCTGTCCAAGGCCATGGAGGTGCTCAACCCCCGCGAGAAGCGCATCCTGCAGGAGCGGCGGCTGAAGGACGATCCGGCGACGCTCGAGGATTTGTCGAGCGAGTTCAACATCTCGCGCGAACGCGTGCGGCAGATCGAGGTGCGCGCCTTCGAGAAGCTGCAGAAATCGATGCGTAAGATGGCCAACGCGCGGCCAGGCGCGTAAGCGCACGCTCTTTTTTTCGTTACCCCGGACTTGATCCGGAGTCCAGCGGCCAGCGATAGTTGGCAAGAAACGCCCTTTAGGCACACTCCGCGTGACTGGATGCCGGATCAAGTCCGGCATAACGAATAAAAAAACCCTCTCTGCCGAAGCAGAGAGGGTTTCTTTTTTTCTCACCCCTCCGAAGGCCGAGGCGAGGTGGGCTTCTTAAGCGGCTATTTCGTCGCGGCGACCAGTGAATCCCGGATGATTGAGACGATGCGGTCGATCGAGGATTCCGGCGTCATCAACGGCGGCGCGACGCAGATCGTGTCGCCGATAGCGGGATCGGCGCTGCCCGCGCGCACGCGGGTGAGCAGGCCGCGCGACATCGCTTCCTTCGTGAACTTGGGGCCAAGGCCGATGGCCGGCTTCTTCGTGTCCTTGCTCTCGACCAACTCGACGCCGCACATCATGCCCAGGCCACGCACGTCTCCGACGGCCGGGATGTCGCGCAGGGTCTCGAGGCCGGCCAATAGCTTCTTGCCCACCGTGGCGGCGCGGTCGACCAACTTCTCCTTCTCGATGATCTCGACGTTACGCAGGCCCACGGCGCAACAGACCGGATGGCCCGAATAGGTCGCCGCGTGCATGAACTTCTGGTCGGCCGGCGCGTCCTTGAGCGCCTGGTGAACACGCTTGGAGACCAGAACGCCGCCCAACGGCAGGTACGCGCTGGTGACGCCCTTGGCGAAGGTGGTGAGGTCCGGCTCGACGCCCCAATGCCCCGCCGCGAACCAGCGGCCCGTGCGGCCGAAACCCGTTATGACCTCGTCGGTGATCAGCAGGATATCGTGCTTGTCGCACAGTGCGCGCAGCTTGGGGAAATAGCTGGCGGGCGGAACGATCACGCCGCCGGCGCCCATCACGGGCTCAGCGATGACGGCGGCCACCGTGTCGGCGCCCTCCTTTTGGATCGCAGCGTCCAGCGCCTCGACCGCGCCGATGCCCGCGTCGCCGTTACCGGGCCAGCGATACTGGTAGGGTGCCGCGGTCTGATGGAAGTTCGGCACCAGGGGCCCGAACATCTTGTGGAACACGCTCATGCCCGTGGCGCTCATGGCGGCCATGGTCAGGCCGTGATAGGCGTGGACGCGCGAGAAGACCTTCACCTTGTTCGGCTTGCCGTGCAGCTTCCAATAGAAGCGCGCCATCTTGAATGCGGACTCGTTCGATTCGGCGCCCGCCGTGGTGAAGTAGACGGCCGTGGTGTTGCCGTAGGCCACGCTGACCAGCTTTTCCGCGAGCTTCGCCGCCGGTGGGTTGGTGGCACCTGAATAGGCCGAGGCGAAGCCAAGCTTCGCCATCTGCTCGGCGGCGATGTCGCCCAGCTCCTTGCGGCCGTGGCCCGCGTTGACGTTCCACAGGCCCGAGAGGCCATCAATATATTCCTTGCCGCTCGCATCGCGCAGCATCTCGCCGCGCCCTTCGACCACCACCAAGGGCTGCTCGTTGTCCTTGGTGAAGTGCAATGGGTGGACGATGTGCTGCTGGGTCGCCTGGATGATCTCGCGCGCGCCTTCCATGTGACGGTCTCCCTCCCGGTGGCGTTGGCGGCACGGGCCATTCCGGCCGCGTCCGCATGGTCAGGGGGAAATGCTAGAGCATGAGCGCGGGCGAAACCACCCGCGGGGAATTTGCGGTTTCAGGGGCTGAAAAAAGTGTTTTCCTCGGCGCGGAAATCGCGCGCCATCAGCGCGTTTATTACCCCCTCCCCTTCCCTCATTGGGTGGAGGGAACCGGGGAAGGGGTCGAAAAAGCGCGGCCCGTCTTCAATCCGCGAAGGGGTCGGCGACCAGGATCGTGTCGTTACGCTCGGGGCTGGTGGAAAGGAGCGTGACCGGTGCGCCGATCAATTCCTCGATGTGGCGGACATATTTGATTGCGGTCGCCGGCAACTCGGCCCAGCTGCGCGCGCCGCGCGTGGTTTCGGACCAGCCTTCCAGCGTTTCGTAGATCGGCTCGACTTCGGCCTGGGCGGCGCGCCCGGCGGGGAAATAATCGATCGTGCCGCCTTTGTAACGGTAGCCGGTGCAGACCTTGATCTCATCGAAGCCGTCCAGCACGTCGAGCTTGGTCAATGCGATGCCGTGGATGCCGCCAACCTTGATGGCTTGGCGCACCATCACCGCATCGAACCAGCCGCAACGGCGCGGCCGTCCGGTGACCGTGCCGAACTCGTGGCCGCGTTCGCCCAGGCGCTGGCCGATTTCGTTGGTTTGCTCGGTCGGGAACGGACCGGAGCCGACGCGCGTGGTGTAGGCCTTGGTAATGCCCAACACGAAACCAATGGCGTCCGGCCCCATGCCGCTGCCGACCGCCGCCTGGCCCGCCAGCGTGTTCGAGGAGGTGACGTAGGGATACGTGCCGTGATCGACATCCAGCATGGTGCCCTGCGCGCCCTCGAACAGAATGCGGCGGCCCGAGCGGCGCATCTCATCGAGTGTGCGCCAGACATTTCCCGCGTATGGCAGGATGCGCGGCGCCAATTCCTTGAGCTGCTCTTCCAGCAGCTTGCCATCGATCTCCGGCGCGCCCATGCCGCGGCGCAGCGCGTTGTGGTGAAACAGGAGATCGCGCAGCTTCTCGCCCAAGGTTTCCGGCTCGGCCAAATCACCGACGCGGATGGCGCGGCGGGCCACCTTGTCCTCATAGGCCGGACCAATGCCACGGCCCGTGGTGCCGATCTTCGCCGAGCCGCGCATTTCTTCGCGCATACGGTCCAATTCGCCGTGAAGCGGAAGGATGAGCGCGGCGTTCTCGGCGATGCGTAACACTTTCGGTGTGACCTGCACGCCTTTGCTGGCAATCCCCTCGATTTCCTTCAACAGCGCCCAGGGGTCGATCACGACACCGTTGCCGACGATGGACAGCTTGCCCGGCCGCACCACGCCCGACGGAAGCAGCGATAGTTTGTAGGTGACGCCGTCGATCACCAGCGTGTGACCGGCGTTGTGGCCGCCCTGGTAACGCACCACCACGTCGGCGCGCTCGGACAGCCAGTCCACGATCTTTCCCTTGCCCTCGTCGCCCCACTGGGCGCCGACGACCGCTACGTTCGCCATTCTCGCTTTCCTCTATTTCGCCGTGGCGACGATCTTGCCGTCGACCAGGGCATGGGCGCAGCCCACCCGGATGGCCTCCCGCTTGGCATCCTGTACGGACGCGAGCCCGGCCACCACGGCCCAGCCGTCGATGCGCAGCCGGCGCGCGGTTTCGGGCGGCGTCCCCATCGGCACGAACAGACGCCGCGCCGGTTCGGGATCGGGCAGCGCCTCGAGCACCGTTTCCATCGCCAGGGTGAAGCCGGTGGCGGGCTCGCCCGCGCCCACCGTCTCGCCGGCACCCTTGGCGCGGCGCGCGAAGGGCGCGCCCGCGACATAGCGCCCGCCCCGCCCCAGCTCTCCCCGCACGCCCGGAACGAAGAGCGAGAAGCTGACACCCGTGTGATATTCGAAGCCGCGATTCTCGACCGGATCGACGGTCAGGTCGAGTACGGGCATCTCGGCGCGGACAAGGCGCACCACCTCGGACAGATGATTGGCTTCGGCCTTTACCGGACGCGGCAGGTCGAGCTTCTGTAGCGCGGCCAGCGCCTGGTCGGCCGGCCCCGCCGCGGCCAGCAGCGCGCCGAATAGCTTGGCGTGTGGACCGGTGGCCGCGGCCACGCGCGCGGCGTCCTTGTGGTCGAGCGCATCGCGCAGATCTTCTGCGCCGCCGTCCTTGTCCATCCCGAGCGCCGAAACCAGCGCCGGCACCAGGCGCGGCGAGGTCAGGTCGACTGACAGGTTGTTAACACCGAAAGCGCCCAGCGCCTCGGCGGCCATGGAAATGACCTCTGCATCGGCCTCGGCCGAAGCCGCGCCGATCAGTTCCACGCCGACCTGGCACAATTGCCGCTCGGGCACGAGTTGACTGCCACGCACGCGCAAGACTTCGCCCGCATAGGACAGACGCAAGGGCCGCGGCGCGCCGGCTAGGCGCGTGGCGGCGATACGGGCGATCTGAAGCGTGATATCCGCGCGCACGCCCATCATGCGCTGGGACACCGGATCCATTAGGCGGAAGGTCTGGCCGCCCATGGCCGCGCCAGAGCCAGCCAACAGGCTTTCCTCGAACTCGACCAGCGGCGGACGCACGCGCTCGTAGCCGTGCGCGGCGAACTGCGCCAACAACGCCTCCACGACGCGCGCCTCATGGGCGGCCTCCGGCGGCAGGACATCACGCAGTCCTGCAGGCAAAAGCGCGTTGGTCGCTTTCTCGGCCATGGTCGTCACAGTCTGGGGAACCGCACCGGGCCATGATGGAGCCCTTGCGGTAACTCGCTTAATTAACCGTTTTCGGCCCCGCCGGCAAACGGATTTGTCTTATCCCCCAGGCCTTTAGGCGATCTCCAGGACGGGCTTGCCCAGGACGTCCATGCGCGGCTTGATGCCCAGGCCCGGTGCCGTGGAAGCCGCCATCTTGCCCTGCTCACGTTTGGGGGCGCCCTCGGCCGTGGAGACGGTGACGTAGCTGTTGAAGTCCGTCGCAGCCAAGCGCAGCTCCTCCGGTGTGGAGTGCGCAAAATGCGCGATAGCCGCCGTGGTGATGTCGCCGCCCCAGCTGTCCTCCAGGATCATGGCGATGCCCAGATGCACGCACAGGTCGCGAATCTGCTTGGCCTTGGTCAGGCCGCCGACCTTGGAGATCTTGATATTGATGCAGTCGGCCGCGCCGTCCTGATGCAAACGCAACAGCATGTCGATGCCGTCGATATTCTCATCCAGGATGAAGGGGTGATTGGTGCGCCGGCGGATAGCCACCGATTCCTCGTAGGACAGGCACGGCTGCTCGATATAGACGTCCACGTCATGCACCGCGCGCACCACCCGCGCGGCCTGGTGCATCAGCCAGCCGGTGTTGGCGTCGGCCACCAGCGTGTCGCGCGGCTGCAGCTCGGCGCGCGTCGCGCGGATGCGCTCGATATCGTCATCGGGGTTGCCACCGACCTTGAGCTGGAACTTCCTATAGCCCTCGCCACGATACTGACGCACGCGCGCGGCCATCTTTTCCGGCGCCTCCTGCGAGATCGCGCGATAGAGGTCGATCGTTTCGCCAAAGCGGCCGCCCATCAGCACGCAGACCGGCTGCCCTGAGATCTGGCCCAGAATGTCCCAGCAGGCCATGTCCAGGGCGCTTTTCACATAAGGATGGCCTTTCAGGGCCAAATCCATCGCGCGGTTGATGGCTGCGATCTGGCGTGGGTCCGCGCCGATCAGATGCGGCCCCAACTCCTGGATGCCCACGCGCGCACCGGCCGCAAAGGCCGGCAGATAGAATGGGCCCAACGGGCACACTTCGCCCCAGCCCGTGACGCCCGCATCGGTTTCGATGGAAACGACGGTGCTGTCGAACACCGACACCGACTTTCCACCGGACCAGTTGTAGCGTCCCTCGTGCAAGGGTAACTCGACACGATAGCCACGGATGCGCTTGATCTTCACCGGAAATCCCCCTGGGCCGAAGGCATGGAAAAACGGCCCAGACCTTAGCAAAAAGGTCTCCAGTCCGTCACGCGCCAGGGGCGCCCGTTAGTTCAAGATCCGCGTCTGGGGAAACCAGATTTCCGCGGTGGTGCCCACATCCTTCACGCTTTCGATCCGGATGGTGCCGCCATGAAGTTCCATCAGGCGCTTGCTGATGGCTAAGCCTAAGCCTGTCCCCTCATAGCCGCGCGCGTGACTGGCGTCGCTCTGCCAAAAGGGTTCGCCTACTCGCTCTAGCTGGTCAGCAGCAATACCGACGCCCGTATCGGACACTGACAATACTACGCCGTCCCCCGGATCACGGGCGGTCGAGATGACGACGGTGCCGCCGACTTTTGTGAATTTCACGGCGTTGGAGAGAAGATTGAGCACGACCTGCTTGATGGCCCGCTGGTCGCCTCGGATAGCCGGCACCGTGCCATCCAACCGCTTAACGATATTCACGCCGCCGTCGCGCGCGCGACATGCAACAATCGCGAGGCAAGATTCGGCGACCTTAGCCAAGGATGTCTTCTCTTCCATGAGGTCGTAGCGACCCGCCTCGATCTTCGACATGTCGAGCACGTCGTTGATCAGATCGAGAAGATGGCTGCCGCTGTCGTGGATGAGCTTAGCGTAATCCCGATAGGTCTGTAGAGAAGCCACCGTGCCCGGATCATCGCGCATAATTTCGGCCAGACCCAAGACCGCATGAAGGGGCGTGCGAAGCTCGTGGCTGATATTGGCCAAGAACGCCGACTTCGCCCGGTTGGCCGCCTCGGCGGCGTCCTTGGAAAGGATTAGCTCGCTCTCGCGCTTCTTCAAAGCGGTGATGTCCGTCTGCAAACTGATCAGCCCGCCACCCGGAGTGCGCCGCTCCGAAAACTGCATCCATCGCCCGCCCGCCATGCGCCGGATGATGGGCTCGCCGGGATTCCGGAAGCTTTTGAGGCGATCCTGAATGAACGCCTCCTTATCCATCCCCGGGGAAATCTGGCACGACTGTCCCCGCTCGACCGAGGCGCGCAGGACGTCTTCGTACTTCACGCCCGGCCGGTGCATATCCGCAATATCCGGGTAGAACTCCAGATAGCGGCTATTGGCGACGACGAAGCGATCCTGGTCATCATAGACCACGATACCTTCGGAGCTGCTTTCAATGGCTTCGACCAACAGCTGCTCCGCCTGACGCTCACGGTGCATGGCATCGAGCCGTGCCTCCTCAGCACGCTTGTGTTCGGTGACATCGATATAGAGCGCCACGAACCCGCCGGCCGGCAGTGGGCGGTCGCGAACCTCGATTACCGTTCCGTCCGGCCGCTTGCGTTCGAACCGGCGAGGCTCCAAGCGTTTGAGGGATTCCATGCGCGCACGAACGAGATCCTCGATGTTGCTGTCGGTCCCGAACTCGCCAAGCTTCGCGCCGTGCCGAACGATATCCTCGAATGGGATACCCCGCCGCATGAGTGAGGGGGGAAGTCGGAACAGGTCGACGAATTTCTGATTCCAGGCGACCATCCGAAGATCGCCGTCAACCATGGCGATGGCCTCGCTCATGTGCTCGAAGGTCGCTTCCAGATGCGCGGTTTCGCGCCGGAGCGCATCTTCGATCCGGCGCAGATTTCCAGCCTCCTGCCCGAATCGGAACAGGTTCCGAAAAACGTCGAGCAAAGCACGCCACGACTTCGCCGGAAGCGCGTTCGCCTCAGGTAGAACCTCGATTCCTCGGTCCACCGCGCAAGCCCCAGTTGCCCTCCTTATTGTCGTTGAAGGGCAAAAAGGTGCAAGAACCTTATAGGCGCGGAGTTCTTAGGTTTTTAGAAGGTCAGCCTCCCAAAAGGGGCGCGTGTGGCTATCGTCGGCTTGCCAGAACGGCTCGGTGAGGTGCGGCAGCTGCGACGTGCGAAGCTCGTAGCTGATGTTGGCAGGTGCGCAGCATCCATGCCTAGAAACGACCAGGCCGTGAGCGCCGCAACGAGGAGCGCGACCCCCGCCATGAACGCCAGCAAAGCACGGCGCAGCTTCGCAAGCAGCGCGGCGGGCTCCGATCAGGACGTGCTATGCGGGTTCAATGACGGGCGCCTCGGATGCTCGTCGCAATCTCGACACCAGATCAGAGCAAGGCTTGAACCTTACTGTGACACTACCGTGAACGGCGTCTTAGAAGGACAGCAGCCTCGCCTGCACGATACCAGGTAGGGCGCGCAGCCGCGTTAGGGCATCGTCCGACATGCGTTCGTCGACGCCCAGCAGCGCCAGCGCCCCGCCGCCCTTGGCCTGCCGGCCCAGGTTGAACGTCGCGATGTTGACCCCGCTCTCGCCAAGCAGCGTGCCGATGCGCCCGATCGTGCCCGGCGTGTCCTGGTTCCGGATATAGACCATGTGCGGCATGATTTCGGCCTCGACCGGGATGTCCTCGATCCGCACGATGCGCGGACGCCCGCCACCGAACAGCGTGCCGGCCACCGACTGGCGGCCATCGGCCGTCTCGACCGTCAGGGAAACCAAGGTCTGATAGTTCTCGTCCTGGTCGCGGACGACTTCCTTGACCTCGATTCCGCGCGAACGCGCGATGACGGGTGCGTTCACCATGTTCACGGCATCAAGCAAGGGCGTCAGCAGCCCCTGCAGCAACATGGCCGTGAGGGGCCGCGTGTTCAGCTCCGCCACATGGCCCGCATACTCGACCGTCGCAGATTTGAGGCCGGACTGAACGAGCTGGCCGACGAGGCTGCCGACCTGCCCGGCCAGCATCATGTACGGGCGCAGCTTGACGGCATCCTCGGCGCTGACCGACGGCATATTGACCGCGCTGGTCACCGCCCCCGTCAGCAGGAAGTCGGACATCTGTTCGGCAATCTGGACCGCCACGTTCTCCTGCGCCTCAGCCGTGGACGCACCGAGATGCGGCGTCGCCACCACGTTCGGATGACCGAACAGGGAATTCGTTTTCGCGGGCTCGACGGAGAACACGTCGAGCGCCGCGCCGGCGACGTGACCGTCGTCGAGCGCGGCCTTCAACTCATCCTCGACAACGAGGCCGCCGCGCGCGCAATTGATGATGCGTACGCCGCGCTTCATCAGCGCGATGGACTTAGCGCCGATGATGCCGCGCGTCGAATCCGTCAGCGGCACATGCAAGGTGATGAAGTCGGCGCGCTTGAACAGATCCTCCAGCGCCACGGCCTCGATACCCAGGACGGCCGCACGCTCAGGCGACAGATACGGATCGTAGCCGATCACCTTCATCTTCAGGCCCAGGGCGCGGTCCGCCACGATGGAGCCGATATTGCCGCAGCCGATGACGCCGAGCGTCTTGCCGGTCAACTCGACGCCCATGAAACGGCTCTTCTCCCACTTTCCGGCCTGGGTCGAGCGGTCGGCGGATGGGATCTGCCGCGCCAGCGCAAACAGAAGCGCCAGCGCATGCTCGGCCGTCGTGACAGAATTGCCGTGCGGCGTGTTCATCACCACGACGCCCCGCGCGGTCGCGGCGGGCACGTCGATATTGTCGACGCCGATACCCGCGCGGCCGACGATCTTGAGACGCTTGGCGTGCGCCATCACATCGGCAGTGACTTGCGTCGACGAACGCACGGCCAGCCCGTCATAGTCGCCGATCACGGCGGCGAACTGCTCCGGTGTCAGATCCGTGCGGACATCGGCCTCGATACCGCGCGCGGTGAAGATGCGCGCCGCCTTGGCGCTCAGCTTATCGGCAATCAGAACCTTGGTCATATCACGCCGCCTCCGCCCGGACGGAAGCGTATGCCCAGTCCAGCCACGGCAGCAGGGCTTCGACATCGCCCCGATCGATGGTGGCGCCGCCCCAGATGCGCAGGCCCGGCGGCGCCGAGCGGTAGGCGCCGATATCGAGCGCCACGCCTTCGGCCTCCAGCAGCGAGGTCATGCGCTTGAGCATCTCGGCCTGGCGCGGCTTCGGCAGGTTCGCGAACAGCGGCTCCTGCACCTTGAGGCAGATCGAGGTGCAGGAGCGCGTGGTCGGATCATCGGCCAGGAACGCGGCCCAATCGCTCCGTTCAACCCACGCGGCGACGGCGGCAAGATTGGCTTCCGAGCGCGCGATCAACGCGTCCAGCCCGCCGATGCCTTCCGCCCATTTCAGCCCGTCGAGCGCATCCTCAACGCAGAGCATGGACGGAGTGTTGATCGTCTCGCCGCGGAAGATGCCCTCGTCCAATTTTCCGTCCTTGGTCAGGCGGAACAACTTGGGTAGCGGCCAGGCCGGCTTATGGCTTTCCAACCGCGCAGCAGCGCGAGGCGAGATCGCTAACATGCCGTGCTGCCCCTCTCCGCCTAGCACCTTCTGCCAGGACCAGGTGACCGCATCGAGCCTTTCCCACGGCAAGCGCATGGCGAACGCCGCCGAGGTCGCATCGCAGATGGCCAGGCCTTCGCGCCCGGGCGCGAGCCAAGCCGCATCGGGCACGCGCACGCCCGAAGTCGTACCGTTCCAGGTGAAAACAACGTCGCGGTCGGCCGCGACCTGCTTCAGGTCCGGCAGCTTGCCGTAATCGGCTTCGAACACCCGCACGTCGGAGAGGCGCAATGCCTTCACCACATCGGTGACCCAGGTCTTGCCGAAGCTTTCCCACGCCAGCATGTCTACGCCCCGCGCGCCGAGCAGCGACCACAGCGCAAGTTCGACGGCGCCCGTATCCGACGCCGGAACGATGGCCAAGCGCCAGTCGGCTGGCATGCGCAGCACCGACTTACTACGGTCGATCACCTCGGCCAAGCGTGCCTTGCCCTTTGCCGAACGATGGGAGCGGCCCAGGAACGCGCCTTCGAGCACGTGAGGCGTCCAGCCCGGACGCTTGGCGCAAGGGCCAGAGGAAAAATTGGGATTCCGGGGACGGAGAGAAGGCTTCATGGACGTCTCGGAAATGGCTAAAACATCGCAAATATTCATTTGTGCGATGCAGCATTTCGTATAGGCCCGAGCAAAACCCGTCAACCGTGCATTCGGGAAAAGATAGCTGGCCTACGCTTCCCGCATATCGCGCGCCGTGGTGCCGCTAGCCGTTCCATCGGCATAGGAGCGTGCACCTTCGATATAACGGTCGAGTGGCAGCGAAATCGACCGGACGGAGGGACGTTCCATCAAATTATCGGCCAATGCCCTGAGGCGACGGCATTCCGGAGGCAACCCCACACCACGGTAGTGTTCCATCACGGGGAGGCGCTCGAACCAGGGCTCATACGTAAGATCGACCAGGGAAAGCCGCTCACCGAGCCAATATGGCCCCTTCGCGGTCCCGATCCCCGCACTTTCCATAAACAGAAAATGGGTTCGCAGCTCTGCAGACAGTCGGGCTTGATCGTCCTTCGATTGGGCCAGAAGCAACCTGTACCAAGTTGGCGTGAACTTGACGTTGGCGAAGTCGACCCAAAACCGGGCGCGGGCTCGCGCGGCCGGGTCCGTAGGCATCAGCGCAGGATCGGGAAACACTTCCTCCACATATTCATTGATGATCGAAGATTCCCAAACCAGATCATCGCCATGCTTGAGCACAGGCACTTTGCTGTAGGGAGAAACTTCGGCAAACCAGGAGGGTTTGGCACTCAAATCAATTTCGGTGAACTCAAACGAAATATTCTTCTCCAAGAGTACGAGACGCGTGCGGGCCGCATAGGGACAAATTTGCGCGCTATAAAGATGAATGATCGCCATTGTCTAACCCTCCGCTCACGTTTATTCCTGCCCCTGCGAACAACCGCGAAGGCCCATCGATGACAATGGTATTGTACGAACTTGTCGGCCAGAACGACCATCGGTTCAGCCCCTATGCTTGGCGCAGCCGCCTCGCGCTCGCCCACAAAGGGTTGGAGGCCACGTTCGTGCCCTGTCGCTTGACGGACAAGGACAAAATTGCTTTCAGCAAGCAGGAACGGGTACCGGTACTGAAGGACGGCGACACGGTCGTGCCCGATTCCTGGGCGATCGCCTGCTATCTGGAGGACAAGTATCCTGACCGGCCGTCGCTCTTCGGCGGCGCGGTCGGCCGTGGGGTCGCGCGGGTCGTGAACGCGGCGGCGGACACGCAGCTGATCCCGGCCATGGCGCGCCTGATCCTCGGCGATGTCTTCGCGACCATCGATCCCGCCGACCGCGAATACTTCCGCAAGACGCGTGAACCGCGCTTTGGCGCCACCATCGAGGCGATTGCCGCCGGGCGCGACGGTCAGCGCGAGCCGTGGCTCAACGCTCTAGGCCCTTTTCGCCTAGTTCTGAAAGAGCAACCATTCCTGTCGGGCGAGAAGCCCGCCTACGCCGACTACATCCTGTTCGGCACGTTCCAGTGGGCGCGCTGTACCAGCCCGTATCCATTGCTTGAGCGCGACGATCCGGTCCATGCTTGGCGCGAGAAGATGCTGGACCTGTTCGGCGGCATGGGCCGGAAGGCCAAGGGCTATCCGGTCGACTGACCGCTAGGCGGGCCGCCGCCGGACGATGTGCGGAATGGTCATCGTGCACATCGTCTCGCCGCGCTGATTGGTTGTCCGGTACTTGAGGACCATGATGCCCCGTCCAGGCTTGGTCGCCGACGGACGCACCTCCGCCACCTCGACCTCCACCTGCAACGTATCACCAGCCTTCAGCGGCTTGAGAAACCTGACGTCGTCCACCGCCGGCGCGCCCATGTTGCAGGCCGTGATGACGCCCGTCTCGAAGAAGAGCTTGAAGCTGAGCGCGCAGGTCTGGAAACCGCTAGCAACGACCTCGCCGAAGAGCCCGTGCTTGGCCGCTTCCTTGTCCTTATGGAACGGCTGCGGGTCGTATTTGTGGGCATAGTCCAGGATGTCGGCTTCGCTGACGGTCAGCTTCGCCGAGGTGAATTTCTCGCCGACCTTGAAATCTTCCAGATAGCGCGTGGTCACGTCGACGTCCCTGCCGCGGTTGTTGATGCCGAAATCCTGATCGTACCTTCGAGGAAGAAAGCCACGCGGCCGCGCATGACGACGCGCTCGCCGCGCTGTTCGCACACCAGTTCCCCACCCCGCGCGGAAATCTGCCGCGCATTCAGCGTGGTCTTGTCCAGTCGCTTGGACCAGTACGGCGTCAGCGCGCAGTGGGCCGAGCCGGTCACCGGGTCTTCCTTGATGCCCAAGCCGGGCGCGAAGAATCGGGAAACGAAATCCACTTCGTCGCCGGGCGCGGTGACGATCATGCCGGGACGCTCTAGCTTGCCAAATTTCTCGAAATCTGGCGTCATGGCGCGGATATCCGCCTCGCGATCGAAGACGGCCAGATAGTCGCGTTGATTGCTCAGCAATTCGACAGGCGCCAGGCCCAGCGCGTCTGCCACGGCGGCGGACTTGATCGGCTTGGCTTCCCAAACCGGAAAATCCATGGCGAACCACTCGCCATCCTTCACCACCTCCAGCACACCGCTCGCGGTGTGAAAACGGACGGACGAGCGGGACGGATCGAGCTTTGAGAGCACCAACGCGCCGGTCGCGAGCGTGGCATGGCCGCACAGATCCACTTCCGTCGTGGGTGTGAACCAGCGCAGATCGTAGTTAACGTCGCTGGGCACAAAGAACGCTGTCTCGGACAGATTGTTTTCGGCCGCGATGGCCTGCATCGTCTCGTCCGGCAGCCATTTCGTCAGCACACAGACGGCGGCCGGGTTGCCGCCGAAGACGCGGCCCGTGAACGCGTCGATCTGATAGAGCGGAATTTCCATTTCGATCAGGGCTGGTTCTGGAACAGCATGAGCGTGGCGCTGCCGTGGGCGTAGAGCTTACCCTGGAGATCGGTCAGGCGGGCCTCCGCCGTGGCTATGCGCTTGCCCTGATGGATGATCTTTCCTTCGCAGCGGACCCGGCCGGTCTTGGGGGTCATGGGACGCACGAAATTGACCTTTAACTCCAGCGTGGTCGACGCTCCGCCGGCATCCTGGGTGGTCAGGGCGGCCGAGCCGGTCGCACTGTCGATCAGCGCCGCGGCCAAGCCGCCATGGGCGATGCCCAAAGCGTTGTTGTGCTGTTCAGCAATGTCGCATTCGAAGACGCAGCGGCCGAACTCCGCCTCCACGACGCGCAAGCCCAGGCTGGCTACGAAAGGCGAGGACGGTTTCTCGCCCCGCGCCATGGCCTGCATGTATTCCAGGCCGGAAACCTTCCTGCCCCCGTGCACCGGGGCGTCCGGACCGTATTTCGTCTCTGACATGGGATCTCCGCGCAACGAAGGCCGGTTCGAGGAACCGGCCTTTTTTCGAGGGGCCGACCTTACGCGGTCACGCCCTATCCGTCGAGCGGCGGTCTAAGAATGACGGCGCTTCCAGTCCCAGATTTCCGCAGGCACGGCACCGCGCGCCAAACCGATATCGTCCATCGAGAACGTATCGGGTTTGATTTCCGCCGCATGGGCGGAGCGCGGCGAATCGCCAGCCTGAATCACGTTGGCATCAAGCGGTGCAGAATAAATCGGGTGCAAGAAGCTGCGCTCTGTCATCTCTCTCGGTCATCTCTCTCGTCCTTCATACGGCAAACGCGCCGTTGGCGTTTATGGTTCCCCGATCCCTTCAAGATAGGAGAAGACCGTGACGCCAGAGTGACGGTTGAGAGTGTCGGTCTGAGGGCCGACTTGCGGTTTATTCGGGGCAGCTAGACGAATGCGATATTGATGCGCCGGTTCTGGCGACCTTTGTTCTCGATCTTGCCCACGACCACCTGACCGATCTCGCCCGTGCGCGCCACATGAGTGCCACCGCACGGTTGAAGGTCGACGCCATCGATTTCCAACAGACGCACTTTCCCCGAACCGGTGGGCGGCTTGACCGACATCGTACGCACCAGACCGGGATTGGCCGCCAGCTCGTCGTCTGTGATCCAGCGGGGATGCACAGGATGGTCCTCGGCCACCAGCCGATTCAGATCGGCGGTCAGCTTCTCCTTGTCGATGGCAGTGTTGGGCAGGTCGAAGTCGAGCCGCCCCTTGGCCTCGCCTAGGGCACCGCCCGTGACCGATCCGGTCACCAGCGAACAAAGAAGATGCAGGCACGTATGCATCCGCATATGGCGGTGGCGTCGCTTCCAATCGAGTGCGGCCGTGACCGTCTCGCCGACGGCAGGTGGCGCTGCGCCCGGCTCCAGCACATGGGCGGGTTCGCCGGTCGCGGGGTGCTTGCGGGTATCGGCCACCTGCAATTCCCGGCCGTCGGCGAGGCGCAGAACGCCCGTGTCGCCCGGCTGGCCGCCGCCTTCGGGGTAGAACACCGTACGGTCAAGGCGGATGCCCGCCTCGTCGACGGACATGACGCGCGCTTCGCAGGATTTCAGATAGGCGTCTTCGCGAAAGAGCTCGTCGGTCATGCGGTCCTCCCTTAGAGCACTTAGTCTAGCAGACGGGCGCTACGAACGCTGAGTCAGGCGGACGCCGATTAGGATGACGATCGCCGCGCCGATGCCCACCGCCGTCAGCCGTTCTCCCAAGAACACCACGGCCAAGCCGACGCCCACCACAGGCAGGAAGAACTGGGCTGGCGCGACACGCGCAACCCCGCCTTTGGAGAGGGCCCAGTACCAGGCGATATAGCCGATCACCGTCACGATGAACGCCAGATAAACGATAGCGATCCAGCCGGCCGGCCCGATGTGAAGGACTGCCTCCCATCCACGCGTCAGCAGCAGGACCGGCACGCCAACCGCCGTACCGATGGTCGCGCCCCACATGGTCGTCGACCAACTCCCCAGCGTGCCCGAAAGCCGGGCGCCCGCTACATAGCCCAATGAGCAAGCCCAGCAGCCGACCAAGATGATCAGATCGCCGATGACGGGATCGCTGCCGCCTTCGAAGCCGGAGCGGTCGCCGATCAAGGCGGCGGTACCAGCGAGCGCCAGGGCGCAGCCGTAGAGCCAACGGCGCGCCGGCATACGGCGCTCAAGACCAGCCGCAATGAGGCCCGTCCAAATCGGCAGCGTGGCGATCAGGAGCGCGCCGTGAGACGCCGTGGTGAAGCGCAAACCCACGCTGAAGAACACTGGAAAGATCACAAAGCCGCAGATGGCGGAAACCATCAGCCAACGCCAGTCGCGCGCATTGCCCGGCCGGGACACGCGGCCCACCAGGATCAACGGAACGCTGACCACCGCGGCGACGATGGTACGGAGCAATCCCACCAGGAGCGGATCAGTGTCGGCCACGCCCAGCTTGGTCGCGAATGGGCTGGCGCCCCAGATTACGACCGCGAAAGCCGCCGCGCCGATCACCGCAGGAGTAAGCCGTTGCGCCGGCGGCGCCACGGACTTCATCGCGGCGTCTCGAACGGCCGGACGGTATGACCGTGGCCCAATGGTCCCTTCCCCTGGCCCAGCCTCGGCGCAGCACGAATGGCGGCTTGGACATAGGCGTGGGCGCGTGCGACTGCGTCCTTGAGCGAGCGGCCTTGCGCCAACCCGGTGGCGACGGCGGAAGCCAGGGTGCAGCCCGTGCCGTGGGTGTGCTTGGTCTCGATGCGCGGCGCCTCGAAGACATCCACGCCCTCGCGTGTGACCAGCAGATCGCGGACGACCGGGCCTTCGCGGTGGCCGCCTTTGAGCAGTACGGCTTTGGGGCCCATGGCTAGAAGCGCGCGGGCTGCGGCTTCCATGTCGGTATCCGACAGAATAGCGCGACCGGTCAGAACTTCGGCTTCCGGCACATTGGGCGTAAGCACGGCAGCCAGGGGCAGCAACTGACCTCGCAGCGCCCCCTGCGCGGCCTGCTGGAGAAGCGCCTGTCCACCCTTGGCGACCATCACCGGGTCGACCACGACCGGAATATTCGGCGCACGCGTTCTGACCTCACCGCAAACGGCCTCGATCACCTCGGCGCGATGAAGCATCCCGGTCTTGATCGCATCCGCGCCGATATCGTCGAGCACGAGCGCCATTTGTCGGGCCACGAACTCAGGCGGCACATCCAGGATGCCGAAGACGCCCTGCGTGTTCTGCGCGGTCAGCGCGGCGATGGCGGTAGCGGCATAGCCACCCAGAGCCGTGACCGTCTTAATGTCGGCCTGGATACCCGCCCCGCCCCCGGAATCGGAGCCGGCGACGATCAGGACGCGCCCTTGCGTCACGACCGTGCTAACCCGCGGCGCGAGCGATCGCGTCCGCGATGCCGTCGACCACGCGCGTGACCTTGGTGGAATCCTCGCCTTCGGCCATCACACGGATCACGGGTTCGGTCCCCGAGGTGCGGATCAGCACGCGTCCGGCCCCCTTCAGTTCCGCTTCGCCCGCCTTGATCGCATCCTTGACCGAAGCGCTTTCCAACGGTGCCTGGCCCTTCGTGTATCGCACATTCTTGAGGATCTGGGGCAGCGGTTCGAAACAGCGCGTGACCTCGCTGACCGGCCGGTCGGTTTCGACAATGACGGCCAGCGCCTGCAGTGCGGCGATCAAACCATCGCCCGTGGTGATGTAGTCGTTCAGGACTAGATGACCGGACTGCTCGCCCCCGACGTTGAAGCCGCCATCGCGCATCATCTCGATGACATAACGATCGCCGACCTTGGCGCGCTGGAGCGAAAGCCCGAGTCCGCCCAGGTAGCGTTCGAGGCCGAGGTTGGACATCACGGTGCCGACGATGCCGCCGCCCTTGAGGCGCCCAGACTTGCCCCAGGAGCGTCCGACCAGTGCCATGAGCTGGTCGCCGTCCACCTGGCGCCCGGTCTCGTCCGCCATGATGACGCGGTCGGCGTCGCCGTCGAGGGCGATGCCGAGATCCGCGCCATGCGCCACCACGGCCTCGCGCATCGTTTCGGTGTGGGTCGCGCCGCACTTCTCGTTGATGTTGAAGCCATTTGGCTCGACGGCGATGGGCACCACCTCCGCGCCCAATTCCCACAGCACGCTGGGCGCCACCTTGTAGGCCGCACCATGAGCGCAATCGACCACGATCTTGTAGCCGTCGAGCCTGAGGCCGCGCGGAAACGTGTTCTTCACGAACTCGATATAACGGCCCTGTGCGTCATCCAGGCGCTTGGCGCGCCCGAGCTTCTCGGCCTTGGCCAGATGGTCGCCAAGGCCGTTGGACACACTCCGCTCGATCTCGCACTCGACCTCGTCGGACAGTTTGTAGCCGTCCGGCCCGAACAGCTTGATGCCGTTGTCGTTGAAGGGATTGTGCGAGGCCGAGACCATTACGCCCAGATCCGCGCGCAACGACCGGGTCAGCATCGCCACACCCGGCGTCGGGATCGGGCCACTCATCACCACGTCCATCCCCATGGAGATGAAGCCCGCGGCAAGCGCCGGCTCCAGCATATAGCCGGACAGACGCGTGTCTTTGCCAATCACCACCACGTGCCGGTGGTCGCCGCGGATGAAATGCCGGCCCGCCGCCATGGCCACGCGCAAGGCGGTCTCCGCCGTCATCGGCTCGACATTGGCCAACCCCCGGATACCGTCCGTGCCAAAGAGCTTAGGCGCCATGCGTTCCCCCTGGTCCGTCCGCCGTTTTATAACAGAAAAATGTTCAGCTCGCCGCCGATGCCGCGCCCGACGCGGGACGGTCGGCAAGGCCGCGCACGGCGCGCCACACGGCAAGAGCCTGAGCCGTTTCCGCCACGTCGTGGATGCGCAGCACGTGCGCACCCTGATCGAGCGCGAGCAACGCCGCGGCCAACGACGCGGGCAAGCGTTCTTGGGGCGTCGAGCCACGCTTCACCGCCGAGACCAGTCCCTTGCGCGAGGCGCCGACAGCTAGCGCGCAGCCAAGGCCGTGATAGAGCGCCAGCTCGGCCATTACCTGGGCGTTCTGCGCGGACGTCTTGGCGAAGCCGAGGCCGGGATCGAGCACGATGCGTTCGGCGGCGATGCCGGCGGCGGCACAGGCTTCGAGGCGCGCGGCCAGCTCGTCATAGACGTCGAGCGGCGCATGGGCGTAACCGGTCTTAAGGTGCATCGTCGCGGGCTCGCCGCGCATATGCATTAGCACGACGGGCACGTTCCGCGTCGCGACCAGCGCTAGACTTTCCTTGTCGGCAGTCAAAGCCGAAACATCGTTCACGAGCTTGGCGCCGGCATCGAGCGCGGCCGCCATGACCTGCGCCCGCCGCGTATCGATGGACACGGGGATACCCGCCGCGGCCAAGGCCGAGACGACGGGAACGACGCGTGCCAGTTCGTCCACGACCGACGCGCCATTGGAGCGCGGACGGGTCGATTCGCCGCCCACGTCCACGATGCCGGCGCCAGCCTCCAGCATGCGACTTCCGTGGGCGATGGCCGTGGCTGGATCGAGAAACATACCGCCGTCGGAAAAGCTGTCCGGCGTCACGTTCAAGACGCCCATTAGCAAGGGGCGGTCGAAGGACAAGCCAGCCAGTCCAGGACGTGGCCGCGTCAGGCGTTTCAGCGCTTCATCGAACCAACGCGCGATGATTGCCCCCTCGCCGCGTGCCCAAGCCTCCAGCGCGTCGACGGGGGCGCGGCAGCGAGAGACCGCACCAAGACGTGCCGTGGCGCGCCACAAAAGTTCGCACTGAGAGAATGAGAGCGGCCCGCCCGCGAGCGCGCGAGCCGCGGGGGGCCCGGCTGGCTCGAGACCGACGGGCTTCAGGTACAGACGGAGGCCGCCCGCTTCGAGCGCGGGCGCCAGGCCGGTGGGAAGCGACGGAAGGTAAATGTCCGAGCCGCGCGGCTCAGGCACCCGGCTGCGGCTCCGGTTCGAGACCGCTCGGCCGGCCCTTGTCCTTGGAACCCGTGGTGGGCACCGAGGTGCGCCGCCCGCCGCCGCTGTCCGAACGGGACGCGGGCGGTTCGGTCGGCCGGTAGATGGACTCGCCGCGTAGGATGGCACGGATGTCCTCGGCCGACAGAGTCTCGTATTCGAGCAACGCCTTAGCGATCTTGTGCAGATCCTCGACGCGTTCGGTCAGGATTTGGCGCGCCTTCGTCTCGCCGGCCTGGACGAGCTTGCGGATTTCCTCGTCGATGATCTTCGCCGTCTCTTCGGAGAGGTTCTTGCGAGTCGTGACGGAGTGGCCGAGGAAAACCTCTTCCTCGTTGTCGCCATAGCGCAGGGGCCCAAGTTTCTCGTTCATACCCCACTCGGTGACCATGCGACGCGCTAGGTCGGTCGCACGGCGGATATCGTCGGAAGCGCCCGTGGTGATCGATTCCTGGCCGAAGATCAGCTCTTCCGCCACGCGCCCGCCGAACAGGCTGGCCAACAACGCCTCAAGCTCGCGCCGGGTCTGGCTGTACTTGTCGCGCTCGGGCAGGAACATGGTGACGCCCAGCGCGCGGCCGCGCGGGATGATGGTAACCTTGTGCAGCGGGTCGTGGCCCTCGACGGTCAACATGAGAAGCGCATGGCCGCCTTCGTGATAGGCCGTGCGGCGCTTCTCTTCCTCCGTCATGACCATGGAGCGGCGCTCGGCACCCATGAGGACCTTGTCCTTGGCCTCTTCCATCTCGGTCATGGTGACCATGCGCTTGCCCTTGCGCGCAGCGATCAGGGCGGATTCGTTCACGAGATTCGCAAGATCGGCACCGGAGAAGCCGGGTGTGCCGCGGGCGATCACCTTGAGGTCCACGTCGGGCGCCATGGGCACCTTGCGCGTGTGCACGCGCAGGATGTGCTCGCGGCCCTGGATGTCGGGATTTGGCACCACGACCTGACGGTCGAAACGGCCGGGCCGCAGCAGCGCCGGGTCCAGCACGTCGGGCCGGTTGGTGGCCGCGATCAGGATGACGCCCTCGTTGGTCTCGAAGCCGTCCATCTCGACCAGCAACTGATTCAGCGTCTGCTCGCGCTCGTCGTTGCCGCCGCCGAGCCCAGCGCCGCGATGGCGGCCGACCGCGTCGATTTCGTCGATGAAGATGATACAGGGCGCATTCTTCTTACCCTGCTCGAACATGTCGCGCACGCGGCTGGCGCCGACGCCAACGAACATCTCGACGAAGTCCGAGCCCGAGATGGTGAAGAACGGCACGTTGGCCTCGCCCGCGATGGCGCGCGCGAGAAGCGTCTTGCCGGTGCCCGGCGGACCGACCAGAAGCACGCCCTTGGGAATCTTGCCACCCAGGCGCTGGAACTTCTGCGGGTCCTTGAGGAATTCAACGATCTCTTCGACTTCCTGCTTAGCCTCCTCGACGCCCGCGACGTCGTCGAAGGTCACGCGGCCGGTCTTTTCCGTCAAAAGCCGCGCGCGCGACTTGCCGAAGCCCATGGCCCGGCCGCCCCCCGATTGCATCTGGCGCATGAAGAAGATCCAAACGCCGATCAGGAGCAGCATCGGGAACCAGGAGATCAGGACGGAGAGCAAGGGATGCATGCTCTCCTCGATCGGCTGCGCGGTGATGCGCACGCCCTTGGACTGCAGCTTGCTGACGAGGTTGGGATCGTTCGGCGCATACGTGCCGAACGCCTTGCCGTCATTCAGGCGGCCGGAAATGTTGGCGCCCTGGATGGTCACTTCGGTGACGCGTCCGGCCTCGACCTCGTTCAGGAAGTCGGAAAATGCCAGCTGGGACTGGGGACCACGGCCGGAGTTGCCCTGGAACAGGCTGAACAGCGCCACCAGGAGCAGCGCGATGATGATCCAGAGCGCGAAATTCTTACCGAAATTGTTCACTTTGCCATCCGTTCCGCCGGTTCCGGGAGGCTCCGCCCACGCGGCCTCGTTCCCGGAACGCTCCAGGGCGTCCTATGAAAATAGCGCATCCGTGACATTAAACAACGGCAAAGGGCGCGCCCATCAGGGACTCTTCGGGCTTAAATTTGCATCGGATGGGCGGCTTTTTCCGGCCGGTTTCTCGCAGGTACCCGGCGGGGGGAACGGCAACCAGTCCCTTGCGGCCCCAAAGGGCCGGCAATGAAGGGCGAACGGCGGCCGGGAACGTCGAGAGGCGCTCCTTGAGTGCCTGATCGCGCGCGCCAAAGTTCACCGGGCCAACAAATACATCCTTCCCGACGCGCGCCTCGACCTCGAAACGGTCATCCCAAACTGCACGGCCTCCGGCAAGCGGTACCTTGCCCGCCACCGCACCGGCTTCACGGCACACAAGAAGCGATTCGCGCCAGGACAATACGCGGCATCCGGCCAAGGTCCGTCCTTGCGCACCCGGCCGCGAAAGCTCGCCGAGCAAACGTTCCAAATTCTCCAACCGCGGCGGGTAGGCAGCTCCACTTACGGTCCTGAGGATGCGGGCCGTGGCACGCAAGGCGATCTCCGGCGGCGCGGCGAGGAGTTTTTCGCGGTCGAGCAGACAAAAGCCGGCCGGATGCAGCATGACGGTTTCCGCGAGCATATCGGCGACAGCCATTTCGAGCGTCGCACGCGCGCGTGCCAAGCGGCTCGCCGTGCGTGCCAATCGCGGGCCGGACAATCCTTCCGCCGAGAGCGAGGGAAGCAATTGACGCATTCGCACCCGCGCATGGTCGCGATCGCGGTTGGTCGGATCGTCGACCCAATCCTGTCGGGCACGGCGCAACGCGGCCTCCAGCCGGGCGCGCGGCACGTCCAGCAGCGGCCGCAGCACGCGGACGGAGGGAAGCTCGTGCACCGGCGCCATGGCGGCCAAGCCGTCCACGCCACTGCCGCGCGCGAGACGCAGCAGATACGTCTCCGCCTGGTCATCGGCATGATGGGCGAGCAGCAAGTGAAGAACGCCATGGCGCGCGCACCAGCCGGAAAGAAGCCCATAGCGCGCTGCGCGCGCGGCAGCCTGGATGTTGGCCGCGGGCTTCGTTCCGCGCCATGCGATGATTCGATGTTCGACGCCGCGCGCGCGCAGCCAACGCCCCACGCGGCGCGCTTCGGCCGCCGCCTCCGGCCGCAGACCGTGATCGACCGTGAGCGCGGTCAGGCCGCCGCCGCGTTTGCGTACCCATGCCGCAGCGAACAGAGCCAATGCCAAGCTGTCGGCGCCGCCCGAGACCGCCACGGCCAAGCGCGGATGTTTTTCGAACGGCCCCAGCCGTTGGATGGCACGCGCAAATTCCCGATGCGTGAGAGGTTCGACCGTCACCCCGCGAGGCTCCAGCCGAACAGAGATCACTTGCAGCCGAGACGGATGCTTTCCGCCTGGACACTCTGCTTGGTGGCTACGGACGCCGTCGGGTACTGGGTCTGGAACTGCTTGAAGGCGGTGCAGGCCTCGTCCTTCTTGTTAAGCTGGGCCAGCGACACGCCGAGCTTCTGCAAGCTCTCGGGCGCCTTCGAGCCATCGGGGAACTTCTCGTAGCTCTGGGCGAACGAGACGGCCGACTTCGTGTAGTCCTTGTTCACGAAATACATCTGGCCGAGCCAGAACAGCGCATTGCCCGTGAGTGGGTGGTTCGGATGGGCGTCAGCGAAGGCGCGCATGGCCTTCTCGCCCTGGACATAATCGTTCTGCTTCAGGAAATCGAAGGCGAACTTGAACTGCTCGTCCGGCGTGCCGGGCGGCAGAAGCATGGGTGCGGACGATGCGGCCGGCGGCGCGCTGGCCTGCTGCGAGCCCGGAGCCGGCATCGGCGCGATCGGCTTGGTGCCGGGCGGAACGCCGGGGGCCGCAGCTCCCGCAGCTCCTGCGGGCGCCTTGCCCTCCGCCGGGCCGCGCTGACCGTCTTCGATCGCCTTCAGGCGGAACTCCGCGTCGCTGAATTTCTTGTCCATGGTCTTGTCGACCTGGTTCAGCTTGAGGCCGAGTTCTTCGATCCGTCCGTTCATCTCGCGCATTTGCGATTCGATGGCGGAGATGCGCATCTCCATCTGCACCAGCGCAGCCGAGCCGCCGCTCGTGGTGCCGGGCGCCGCGGAGGGAGCGGCCGCCGAAGATGGGCCGGCGCGGCCCATCTGCTGTTGCAGGATCTGCATGTCGCGCTCAAGCCGGTCCAAGCGGGCCGAATCGCTTTGCGCGAGAACCGTGCCCGAAAACAGGACGGACGCCACGGCCGCCACCGCGCCCACGAACGCATGAGTCTGCCGCATTCTCTGTCCTCTCTGCCTGATGCAGGGTCGGGGCGCCCAGATGAGGGCGAAAACCCGAACGAACGTGCCGTTCATTTTAGACAAAACTAAGGCGCCTGCCCAACGCTCCGGCATCTCGGCCGGAGGCGGGCAGGCGCCCCGAAGAAACGTCCGACGAAGTGTCGGGCGGATTAGTTCACGCGGGCGTAGCCGTTACGATTTTTCGCCCAAGCGTCCTCGTTCGAACCCATCACCCACGGCTTGTCCTTGCCGAAGCTGATCGTCGTCAGACGGTTGGGATTCACGCCACGCGCGAGAAGGTAGTTCTTCACCGCGTTCGCGCGACGCTCGCCCAGCGCCAAGTTGTACTCACGCGTGCCGCGCTCGTCGCAATTGCCTTCGATCGTGAGCGTCACGTTCGGATACTTCGCGAGCCATGCAGCCCAACCGTCGAGCGTTCCGGCCGCATCGGTCCGAATGTCCGACTTGTCGAAATCGAAGAACACGCGGTCGCCGTACTGCTTCGCCAGATCTTCCTGCGAACCGGGGCGCGGGCCTGCCGGCATCGGCGGCGGCGGAGCCGGCGCGGGTGCGGGCGGCGCGGCGGTGGACTGACCGGAGCTGGCCACGGTGGCCTTGGTTTCGGGCGAGCTTTCGCAGGCGGTCAACATGACCACGGCGGCGAACGCGACGAGGACTGTTCTGAAACGCATCTTTTATCTTCCTCTCAAGGACCGGGTCCGCTTACTGACGCGAAGCGGGCGAAGACGCGGCAAGGGAAAACGCCGAGACGCAGATAAAGTTCCGCTGCTCCTGAAAGAAGCGGTTTCGCGGGGACTATACGAATCGCCCCTTATGGAATCAAGGGCGACCATGCCGGATCCGAGCCATCCATGGGGGTTACGACCTCCCTTTCGTTGTGTCCCGTGATGTCGATCGAATACAGCCGCGCCACGCCGCCACGCCCCTGTTTATCTTGGGGAGTCTGGCGGTAATACATGAGAACCCGCCCGTTCGGCGCCCAGGTCGGCCCCTCGACCAGGAAGGCGCTGGTCAGCATGCGTTCGTCGGACCCGTCGGGCCGCATGATCCCGATATAGAACTGACCTTGGTGCATCTTGGTAAACGCGATGTAATCGCCACGCGGCGACCAAACCGGGGTCGCGTAGCGGCCGGGGCCATTGCTCAAGCGGCGCACGCCCGAACCGTCGGCGTTCATGATGTAGAGCTGCTGGCTGCCACCCCGGTCGGAATTGAAGACGATCTGGTTGCTGTCCGGCGAATAGGATGGCGACGTATCGATCGCCAGATCGTTAGTCAGGCGCGTCACTTTCCGTGTGCGCAAGTCCATCGTATAGATTTCGGAATTGCCGTCTTGCGCCATGCTCATGATGACTTTCTGCCCATCGGGCGAGAAGCGCGGCGCGAAGGTCATGCCGGGGAAATCGCCCAGCACCTCCTGCTTACCCGTGTCGATGCTAAGTAAATATACCCGGGGCCGATCACCCACGATGGCGAAGTAGGTGATCTCCTGCAGCGTCGGCGAAAAACGCGGCGTCAGGGTCAGGTGCCGTCCATCGGTCAGGAAACGGTGATTGGCGCCGTCCTGATCCATGATGGCCAGCCGCTTGGTTCGCCGCGTGGACGGCCCTTGCTCGGAGATATAGACGACACGCGTGTCGAAATAGCCATCCTCGCCGGTCAGGCGCTTGTAGATGGCATCCGAGATCTTGTGCGCGAGGCGGCGCCAGTGCATCGGCGCCGTGGAATAAGCCAGGCCGACGAGCTGCTGTCCCGCGAATACGTCCCACAGCCGGAACTCGACGCGAAGCTGGCCGTCGCCCTGCATTTGGGCCGTACCCGTGACCAACGCGTTGGCGTTGATGACGCGCCAGTCAGGAAAGTTCGGCATCACGCGCAGCGACGCCGCATTCTGGATGAAAGCGCGCTGGTCGATGGGCTTGAACAGGCCCGAGCGCTCCAGGTCGGCGGCGATGACCCCCGTCACGTCCTTGCCCATCTGGACTTCCTGCGGATTGTCGCCCGCGAAGTCGGTGATGGCGATCGGCATCGGGGCCCGGAAGCCCTCGGTGATGTCCACGCGCAAATCCGCGCGCGCGGGCAACGCGGCCCACATCACGCCGATCACGACGAGGAACAGGGTGCGGAGGATCGATCGGGTCATGATCAAACAAGGTCCTTTGGGTTGAACGTCAGCGTCATGTCACGCCAGATATCGTAGCTGTCGGACGGAAGCTTGAGCGGATTGCAGCGCGGGTTGAGCACGGCGCGCATCGCGCTTTCGGCCAAGGTCCGATAGAACGGATCGCTGCCCATCCGGCCAGGGTCGCGCGGTTCCACGCGCTGCACCGCGCCGTCGGGACCAAGCTGCATCCGAATCTCGACCACCATGTTCTGGATGTCCTTCGCGCCCGCGGGGACGTTCCAACATTGTTTGATCTGCTGCCGGACCAGATCGCCGAGCTGTGCCTCGCGGCGCGTTCGGTCCAGATTGGAAACGGCGGCATTCGGCGTCGGCGGCGTTTGCGTCTCTGTCTTGGGCGCGGGCTTGTCATTCGCCTTTTTCTGTTCCTGGTCCAGCTTTTCGACCGTCTTGAGAACCGATGCCATCAGATTCTTGTTCTGGGTCGGCGGCTCCGGCTTTTCCTTAACGACCGGGCGCACCTGGGGTTCCGGCGGCTGGGGCTGCGCGGTCTCTTTCGGCGGCTCGGGTTTGGGCGGCTGGGGCTTTGGCAACGGCACGGCGTCGGACTGCTGCTCGACCTTGGGCGCCGGCGGCTGCGGCGGCGGCGGAGTGGGCGGCGTCGGCGTGGGCGGTTCGGGCTTGGCCTCCTTGGGCGGCTCGGGCGCCGGCTCTTGCTTCGGCTCCGGCTTGGGCTCCGACTGCGACTGCGGCAAAGATGCCACGATCTCGACCGGCATGATCGGCTCGGGCATCTCCCGGTCGAAATCCAAAAGCGGCCAGATCACCGCGGCGAAGAAAACGATGCCGAGGTGGAGCCCCGCCGAGTAATAGGCGGCTCTGCGCATGCTAGGGAGACTTCTTCGGCCTCTGCGAGGCCGTCCCCTGCGGCATCTCGGCGATGAGCGCGACCTTGCTGAAGCCTGCGGACGACAACGTGCCCATCACCTCCATCACGCGCCCGTAATCGACCCCCCGGTCGCCGCGCACAAAGACGCGGGTGTCATGCTTGTTGGCCGTGATCGCCTCAAGCTTAGGCGTCAACGAATCCAGCGAGATTTCGGTTTCCTGCAAAAACACCTTGCCGTCCTGCTTGATTGAAACCACCAGCGGCTCGCCGGGCTCCGTGATCGGCTTGGCGTCCGTCTTGGGCAGATCGACAGGAACGCCGACCGTCAGCAGCGGCGCCGTGATCATGAAGATGACCAGCAACACGAGCATGACGTCCACAAGCGGCGTAACGTTGATCTCGTGCGACGGCGCATAGCGTGCGCGCATGCCGCCACCTTTGCCGCCTCCGCCGAGTTTGGCTCCCATGGGTTAGCTCCGCTCCTCGAGTTGGCGCGACAGCACCGCGCTGAACTCGCCGGCGAAGGCTTCGAGGCGCGCCGTGTAACGGACCAGATCGCCCGAAATCTTGTTGTAGGCCACAACCGCCGGAATGGCGGCGACCAGACCCAGCGCCGTCGCGAACAACGCTTCCGCGATACCGGGCGCCACAACCGCCAGGCTGGTGTTCTTCGACACGGCAATGGCCTGGAAACTGTTCATGATACCCCAGACCGTGCCGAACAGGCCGATGAACGGCGCGGTCGAACCGACCGAGGCCAGGAAGGTCATGTAGCGCTCGAGGCGCTCCATCTCGCGCGTCACTGTGATCATCATGACGCGCTCGATGCGCTCCTTCAGAAGCTGCTTGGCCACATCGTCGCGCGCACGGCCCTTTGCCTGGGCCCGACGCCATTCCGCCATCGCGGCGGAGAACACCGCTGTCATGGGGTCCTGCGGCCTCTGCCCGATATGGTCGTAGAGCTGGTCGAGCGATCCGCCGGACCAGAACGATTCCTCGAACTGCGTGGTGCGTTGGTTGATGCGGCGGATGCGCGTCATCTTTTCGAAGATGATCGTCCAGCACCAGAACGACGCGGCCAGAAGGCCGATCATCACCAGTTTCACGATGACGTCGGCGCGAAGGAACAGATGCCAGAATGACATATCGTAAGCGCCGACCGATCCGGCCAGCGCTGTGGCATCGATTGCGGTTTGTTGCATGGTTTCTTGCTCGCGTGTGGCTTAAGGGTTGGAACGGAACGCCGCGAGGATCGCGGCCGGAATACGGGCCGGGCGCCCCGCCCGGTTGACGCAGGCGAGACGGACCTTGAGGCGGGTCAGCACGGCGTCCTCGCGCGTGATGTCCTGGTCCGCCTCCAACGTGGCGCCGCCGACATGGGTCACGCGGGTGCGGACTTCGAGCGCGTCGTCGAGGCGCGCGGGTAAAAGATAATCCGCGCTGCAGGCGCGCACCGCGAAGACCACGCCATCCTTGGCGTCCAACTGGCGATGATCAAAGCCCCGCGCACGCAGCATCTCGGTTCGCGCCCGCTCGGCGAATTTGAGGTAGTTCGCGTAATAGACGATGCCGGCCGCATCCGTGTCCTCGTAATAGACGCGGAATGGAAAGACATGCTCCGGTACCGGCTTGGCGATTTCGGCGGCGCTAGGCATCGTTCGCCTCCTCGCGCCCAGCCAGAAGATCGAGCTGCGCGCTTTCGCGCTTCGGCACCGTGAGACCCAGATAGCGATAGCCCTGGTCCGACAGCATGCGACCGCGCGGCGTGCGCTGAATCAAGCCTTGCTGGATCAGGAACGGCTCGATCACCTCTTCGATCACGTCACGCTGATCCGACAGCGCAGCCGAAAGCGTCTCTACGCCGACCGGCCCGCCGCCGTAATGCTGGGCGATGCAGCCCAGATAGCGCCGATCCATCGTGTCGAGCCCGCGGGCATCCACGTCCATACGCATCAGCGCGGCGTCGGCCACCTTGCGGTCGATGCGCGCAGCGCCATCCACGGCCGCGAAGTCGCGCACGCGGCGCAGCAGGCGGCCAGCGATGCGCGGGGTGCCGCGCGACCGGCGCGCCACCTCGTCGGCGCCGTCGTCGGTCATGGCGACGCCCAAAAGCCCGGCGCCGCGCAGAACGATGCTCTGCAGTTCGGCCGTGTCATAGAACTCGAGGCGCAGCGGGATGCCAAACCGTTCGCGCAAGGGCGTGGTGACTAGGCCCGTGCGCGTTGTGGCGCCCACCAACGTAAAGGGCGGCAGGTCGATGCGGATCGAGCGCGCGCCCGGCCCCTCGCCGATCATCAGATCGAGCTGAAAATCCTCCATCGCGGGATAAAGCACTTCCTCGATGGCAGGATTGAGGCGGTGAATTTCGTCGATGAAGAGCACATCACGCGGCTCGAGCGCCGTCAGCAGTGCGGCCAAGTCGCCCGCGCGCGCGATGACGGGGCCGGAGGTCGCGCGGAAGTTCACGCCCAACTCACGCGCGACGATCTGGGCCAAGGTCGTCTTGCCCAAGCCCGGCGGGCCGTGGAACAGGACATGGTCCAGCGCCTGCTTGCGGCTGCGCGCAGCGGCGATGAAGACCGCGAGGTTCTCGCGCGCCTGCTTCTGACCGACGAAATCCTTCAGCGTCTGGGGACGCAATGTCGGGTCGCCCGAATCGTCCTTATCGGTGCGGCGCTGGAAATCGGGGCTGACCACGCGCTCCGCCGTCACGACGCTAGCTCCTTCAGCCCGGCGCGCACCAGCGCCTCGACCTTGGCATCGGCGCCCAGCTTGGCCGAGGCGCGCGCAACCGCGCCGAATGCTTCCGTGCGGCCATAGCCGAGATTGACGAGAGCGGACACGGCATCGCCCGTACCGCCGGCCTCTCCACCGCGCGCCGCGGCACCGGCCGGCGCTGCGACGGAAACCGGCGACGCCAGGTCGGCGATGCGATCCTTCAGTTCATTGACCAGGCGCATCGCGAGTTTCGGCCCGACGCCGTCGGCACGCGAAACCATGGCCTTGTCTTGCGCAGCGATCGCCTGCGCGATCTCATCGGGCGTCAGCGCGGAAAGGATCGACAGCGCCACCTTGGCGCCCACGCCCTGCACCGTCGTCAGCAAGCGATACCAATCACGCTCGAGACGGTCGGAGAATCCGTAAAGGACAATGCGGTCTTCGCGCACCGTCGTTTCCACGAGCACGCTGGTGTTACCGCCGCGCACCGGCAGCTTGCCGAGCGTACGCCGCGAGCAAAACACTTGGTAACCGACGCCGTTGACGTCGACGACCGCCGAATCCTCGTCGACCGAATCGATCACGCCGGTAAGCTTGGAGATCATGGCCGCGCCCCCGCGGCCAATTGCGCGGCCTGACGGTAAGCGGGTGAAGAGCGGTGATGGGCATGGCAGATGGCGACAGCCAAGGCGTCTGCCGCGTCCGCACTGTCGATCTTGCAGCTCGGCAACAGCGTCCGGACCATAAGCTGAATCTGCGTCTTTTCCGCATGGCCTGCGCCGACGACAGATTTCTTGATTTGGTTCGGCGCATATTCGGCCACGCTCAAACCGAGCCGCGCGGGTGCCAGCATCACCACGCCGCGCGCCATGCCGAGCTTCAGGGTCGATTCGGGATTCTTATTCACGAACACGGTTTCGACGGCGGCTTCGTCCGGCGCGTGTTCGGCGATCACAGCGGCCAGCGCCTCATGCAAAGCGGCCAGACGCTCGCCCATCGGACGGCTATCGGCGGGCGCGATGACGCCGTTGGCGACATGCGACAGGCGCAGACCCTCAACGCGGATGATTCCCCATCCGGTCCGCCTAAGGCCGGGATCAAGTCCCAGCAGCTTCAACGCCGCACCGCCATCAGGCTCACGCCCTCTCCTTCTGGAGAATCTCTTCCGGCACGTCGAGATTGGCGAAGACATGTTGCACGTCATCGAGTTCGTCGAGCGTCTCGATCAGACTCAGGACTTCCTCGGCGGTCTCGCCCGCGACGGGGACATCGATGCTCGCGCGCCAGACGAAGCCAGCCGACTTGGGTGCGCCCAGCTTCTTCTCCAGGACTTCACGCACCTCGTTGAAGGCATCGACCGAGCAGATCACCTCGTGCCCGTCGGTCGACGACTGCACATCGTCGGCGCCGGCCTCAACCGCCGCCTCGAACACGGCCTCCGTCGCGCCCGCCTCGGGCGGGAAGAACAGGTTTCCGACGCGCTGGAACATGTGGCTGACACTGCCGGTCTCGCCCAGGTTGCCGCCGTGCTTGGTGAAGGCAGAGCGCACGTCACCGGCGGTGCGGTTCCGGTTGTCCGTCAGCGCTTCGACGATCAGCGCGACACCGCCCGGCGCGTAGCCTTCGTAGCGTACTTCCTGATAGGCGTTTTCCTCGTTGCCGGCCGCGCGCTTGACCGCCCGCTCGATGCTGTCCTTCGGCATGTTCGCCGCGCGCGCGTTCAACATGGCCAAGCGCAGACGCGCATTCTGGGCGGGATCGGGCAATCCGGAGCGGGCCGCCACGATGATTTCGCGCGCGAGCTTGGAAAACAGACGGGACCGCTTGGCGTCCTGGGCGCCTTTGCGGTGCATGATGTTCTTGAATTGAGAATGACCTGCCATCGTCCAACGTCAGCTAAAAACTGGCTAAAACCTGTAGCCGGAAAGGATTTCTATACCATATGTGGTGTTTTCGCGCCTAGCGGCGCGCAGGGCGCGTTGGCGAGAAACTGCCGGGTCAATATGGCAGGAATACGGCTCTGAACCCGCGATTTACGGGGCTGAACGCCCCTAGGCGGGCATAGCGGGCTCCAAAATGCCACCCAGCCGCAAGGGAGAAACCCGCTTCGCCCGGCCGGTGGCGTCGTCGGTCTCAACCACGACCCCACACAGGGTGGCTTCGCCATCGGCGGGAGCCAGCCGTTCCGTCGGCAGCTTGCGGGTGAAGCGGTAGACCGAGCCCTCATGCTGCATGCCGATGACCGAGTGATAGTCGCCGCACATGCCGAGGTCGGTCAGATAACCCGTGCCCTTGGGCAGGATGCGCGCGTCTGCGGTCGGCACATGGGTGTGGGTGCCGACCACGAGCGAGACCCGCCCATCGCAGTGATAGGCCATGGCCTGCTTCTCGCTGGACGCCTCGCCATGCAAGTCGAGCAGGATCGCATGGGCCGTTCGGCCGAGCTGATGGCTGGACAGCATCGTATCGACGCAAGCGAAGGGATCGTCCAGCGGATCCATGAACAGGCGCAGCATGACGTGCATCACCACGACGGTGCGCCCATCCAGCGTCTTGTAGACGCCCATGCCCTTGCCGGGCGTGCCCTTGGGGAAGTTCTGCGGGCGCAGAAGACGCGGATCGCCGTCGATGTAGGGGATGATCTCGCGCTGGTCCCAGACGTGGTTGCCGGTCGTGATGACATCTACACCCGCGCCATAGACGCTCTGGCAGATCTTGCCGGTGATGCCGAAACCGCCCGCCGCGTTCTCGCCGTTGGCCACGACGAAATCCAGACCCAACTTCTTGCGCAGTTCCGGCACCTGCTCGACGACAGCATCACGCCCGCTGCGTCCCACGATGTCGCCGAGAAACAGGATCTTCATGCCTTGGCTCCAAATTGGATCGCTTCGACCTCGGTAACCAGCCAATCGAGCGGCTGATCGTGGGCCTCGCGCGGCACCTGCGCCACTTCCTGGCCGGCATAGGCGACCCCGACCGCCAGCACACGCCCCGCCGCGCGCAAGTCCGCGAGCGTCATGTCGTAATAACCCGCCCCGTGCCCCAAACGGAACCCTTCCCGGTCGAATGCCAGGAGCGGCACCAGAAGAAGCGACGGCGTCAGCACGGCGGCATCGGGCGCGGGCGCGAGAATGCCGAGCGAGCCCGGCACCATCGCATCGCCTTTGCGCCAGGCGCGGAACAACAGCGGTTTGCCGCGCCCCTGCACGACGGGCAGGCAGAGCGAGTGGCCGCGCGCGGCCAAATCCGCCATCAGCACACGCGGATCCATCTCGCCTTCCATCGGCCAGTAGCCTGAAACGACCGCGCCGACGGCGGGCATGATCGCGCGCCCGAAGTTTCGGCACAGCCGCTCGCCCGCGCCGCGGCCGGCGGCCGTGTGTGCAGCGCGCTGCGCCATGCGCGCCGCCGCGCGCAACGTGCGCTTGGCGTCGGTCATGGCGGCATCAGACGGCATGGGATTCTCGGCAGGGAAACAGGCGGAGCCAGATCGGCCGTCGGCGAGTCATGTCCACTGGAGCCTGCGTAAGCAGGTGGGCGCCATGTACCGAGGCCAGGGCCCCGGCAGAGACAGCTCCCTAGTGGTTTACATTGGCCCCCGGGACGACGATTGCCTAACGCGCCGCCCAGCACCGCCCAATGGGAATCTAGGCGTGCTCCAGCCGCGCGGCAATGTCCTCGATGCGCGCGGCGACGCCTTCCAGCGCCGAGGCCGCGCGCGCATCCGCCTTCGAGGCGGTGGAACGCGCGTCGTCCGAGGTCTTACGGGTTTCGTCGAGCTGCCGCGTGACCTCGGACAATTCGTCCGCGATCAGGAGGCTGACCATGACCAGGAGGCGCATGTCGCCGATCTGCCCCATGGCGGCAACCAGCTCGGACACACGGCGGTCGATATAGCCCGCCAACTGACGCAGATGATCTTCCTGGCCGTCGTCGCAGGCGATCTGGTAGGCGCGGCCGTTGATGGTGACGCTGACTTGCGCCATCTCAGCTCTCCAGCAGCCGCGTGATGCGGTCGATGGTGTCCTCTAGCCGGCGGGTCACGTCGCGATTCGCCTCGGCCAGCGAGGCGGCACGCGCCTCCGCGGCGCTGGCGGCTGCCTGAGCGGCGTCGGCCGCCGTCTGATTTTGGTCGGCCGCATCGCGACCTTCGACGGCTGCGGCTTCCACGCGGGCGACACGCGCGGCAACCGCGCTCTCCAAGCGGTCGAGGGATTTTTCCAAGCGCTGTGAAGCGCTGTCGAAGCTTGTCATCGGTTGCGCGATGGTGGCGGATGGGTACTGTTCGGACCATACGACGGCACATGAGGGAGGTCAACGAACGCCTTGCGCCCCAGGGATTTTTTGCCTCAGGCGCAGGTACGCAACGAAGCGGCCGGCAAGGCCGTCGGAATCACCCCGGACAAACCATGAACCCGATTGACGTGATCCCGGCGGCACAGCATGTTGCGCACCGTCCGTTTCGGCCCCGTTGTCGGGCCGTCCATCCCGAACGGGGGCATGCCGCGCGCGCAACGCCCGCCCGCCCCACAGGCTCCAATGACCGCCGCACGGCAGACCGAAAAACCCTCGACTGACAGCTTGTTAGACCCCGCCCGACGCGCCATGGCGAACGCGATCCGCGCTTTGTCGATGGATGCCGTCGAGGCCGCGAAATCCGGCCATCCCGGCATGCCGATGGGCATGGCCGACGTGGCCACCGTCCTGTTCGCCGATTTCCTGAAATTCGATCCCGCCGCGCCGTCGTGGCCCGACCGCGACCGCTTCGTCCTGTCCGCCGGTCACGGCTCGATGCTGCTCTATTCGCTGCTGCATCTGACCGGCTATGCCGACATGACGATCGACGACCTGAAGCGTTTCCGTCAGCTCGGCAGCCGCACCGCGGGCCATCCCGAATACGGCCACGCCGCCGGCATCGAGACCACGACCGGTCCCTTGGGCCAGGGCCTGGCGAACGCGGTCGGCATGGCGCTGGCCGAGGCCATGCTGCGCGCGCGTTACGGGCGCGAGGCGGTCGATCATTACACCTACGTCATCGCGGGCGACGGCTGCCTAATGGAAGGCATCAGCCACGAGGCCATCTCGCTGGCCGGGCACCTGCGCCTCAGCCGCCTGATCGTCCTGTTCGACGACAACGGCATCACCATCGACGGTAAGACCAGCTTTTCCGTCTCCGACGACCAGCTCGCGCGCTTTCGCGCCAGCAATTGGGACGTCCAATCGGTCGATGGTCACGACCATGGCGCAGTGCGCGCCGCGATCGAGAAGGCACGCGCGACCGAGGCGCCCTCGCTGATCGCCTGCCGCACCACCATCGCCTACGGCGCGCCGACCAAGGCCGGCAGCGAGTGGGCGCACGGCAGCCCCTTGGGCGCGCAGGAGATCGCAGGCGCGCGCGAGAAACTCGGCTGGAGCCACGCGCCGTTCGAAATCCCGGCCGATATCGCCAAAGCGTGGCGCGCGGTCGGCAGCCGCGGCCAGGCCGCGCGTAAGGAATGGGAAGCCCGTCTCGCGGCTTTGCCTGCCGACAAGCGCAAGACGTTCGAGCGCGTCATGGCGGGCAGGCTGCCCGAGGGCTGGAAAGAAGCTGTCGACGCGCTGAAGCAAAAGGTTTCGAGCGAGAAGCCCAAGCTGGCCACCCGCCAGAGTTCGGGCAACGCGCTGGAAGTGCTGACCCAAGCCGTGCCGGAACTGGTCGGCGGCTCCGCCGACCTCACCGGTTCGAACAACACCAAGGCCAAGGCGCAGAATTTCGTCACGTCAGCCGATTTCTCGGGAAGCTATATCGGCTACGGCGTGCGCGAGCATGCGATGGGCGCGGCCATGAACGGCATCGCCCTGCATAAGGGCCTGATCCCATACGGCGGCACGTTCCTGGTCTTCACAGACTATGCCCGCCCCGCGATCCGCCTTTCCGCCCTCATGGGCCTGCGTGTCGTCTATGTGATGACGCACGACTCGATCGGTCTTGGCGAGGACGGCCCGACCCATCAGCCGGTCGAGCACATGGCGGCGCTGCGCGCCATCCCGAATCTTCTCGTCTTCCGTCCCGCGGACGGTGTCGAGACCGCCGAATGCTGGGCGGTCGCGCTCGAGAATGCGGACCGTCCATCCGTCCTGGCTCTGACGCGCCAAGCCGTGCCCACCGTGCGCACCGAACACCAGCGCGAGAATCTCTCCGCGCGCGGCGCATACGAATTGGCGCCCGCCACCGGCAAGGCCAAGGTCTCGCTGTTCGCGACCGGCTCCGAGGTGCATCTCGCCCTCGAAGCGCGCGCGCAGTTGGAGAAGGACGGCATCCCCACCCGCGTCGTCTCCGTGCCCAGCATGGAACTGTTCGCGGCGCAGCCGGAGAGCTACCGCGCCGCCGTGCTCGGCGAAACCGATGCGCGCGTGGCCATTGAAGCCGGCGTACGCCAGGCCTGGGACAGCATCATCGGTCCCAAGGGCGCCTTCATCGGCATGACAAGTTTCGGTGCCTCGGCGCCGGCCGGGGATCTCTACAAGCATTTCGGCATCACGGCCGAGGCGGCGGTCAACGCCGCCCGGAAGCTGGTCTAGCAAAGACCAGGGGCACTTAGAGAACGGAGGGAAGAATGGCTGTTCGGGTTGCAATCAATGGCTTCGGCCGCATCGGTCGTTTGACGATGCGCGCGGCGTTCGAAGCCGACCGGAAGGATCTGGAAGTCGTCGCGATCAACGACCTCGGCCCGGTCGAGGCCAACACCTATCTGCTCAAGTACGACTCGGTGCACGGCCCCTTCCCGGGCAAGGTCCGCGCCAGCGGCAATTCCGGCATGGTCGTCGGCAACCGCCTGGTCAAGGTTCTGTCCGAGCGCGATCCGGGCAAGCTGCCCTGGGGCGATCTCGGCGTCGACGTGGTGTTGGAGTGCACCGGCCGCTTCACCAAGAAAGAGCAGGCCATCAAGCACATCGAGGCGGGCGCCAAGCGCGTGCTGATCTCGGCGCCGGCCACCAACGTCGACCTCACGGTCGTCTACGGCGTCAACCACGACAAGCTGACCAAGAAGCACACGGTGGTCTCGAACGCCTCGTGCACGACCAACTGCCTGGCGCCGGTGGCGTCCGTGCTGCACAAGGTGATCGGCATCGAGCGCGGCTACATGACCACGGTCCACGCCTACACGGGCGACCAGCGCCTGGTCGACACGATGCACAGCGACATGCGCCGCAGCCGTGCGGCCGCCGAATCGATGATCCCGACCTCGACGGGTGCCGCCCGCGCGGTCGCGCTCGTCCTGCCGGCGCTGAAGGGCAAGCTGGACGGCACAGCCATCCGCGTGCCCACGGCCAACGTCTCGATGATCGACTTCACCTTCACCTCCAAGCGGAAAACCTCGCCGCAGGAGATCAACAACGCGATGGTGAAGGCGTCGAAGGGCATGATGGAAGGCATTCTGGCCGTCACCGACGAGCAGCTTGTCTCCATCGACTTCAACCACAACCCGGCCAGCGCCACCTTCGACCTGACCCAGACACAGGTCATCGAGGAGCGCTTCTGCCGCGTTCTGGCCTGGTACGACAACGAGTGGGGCTTCTCCAACCGCATGTGCGACACCGCGCTGCGGATGGGCAAGCTGAAGTAAGCCGGAACACTTTACGGAATCGAAAAGGGCGGACCTTCGGGTCCGCCCTTTTGTTTCAGGCCGCCGACGCGTCCGGCGTACGCGGGGCAAGCGATGCGCCCGCTTCCCAGCGCGGCACGGGCGAAAACAATCCCGAGAGAAAATCGACGAAGGCGCGCACCTTGGGCGAGAGGTGCCGGCTGGGCGGATACATGGCGTAGATCGGCGGCGCGGGCGCGGCATAGTCGCTGAGCACCGCCTTCAGACGGCCCGCGCGCAGATCCTCGCCCACGAACCACGTGGGCAGCATGGCCACGCCCAAACCGTCCAGCGCCGCGCAGCGGATCGTCGAGACGTTGTTGACGCGCATGCGGCCCGTGACATGGATGGCTTGCTCGACGCCTTCCTCGCCCGTCAGCCGCCAGTGCTCGCCCGCGGCCAGATAGCTGTAAAGAAGACAATCGTGGCGCGTCAGATCGCGCGGCTCCTTGGGCGTCCCCCGTTCAGCCCAATAGGCCGGCGATGCCACGATCACGCGTTGCGAGCTGGCCAGCTTGCGCGCGATCAGGCTCGAATCCTTCAACTCGGCGATGCGCACCAGGACGTCCACCGCCTCGGCCAGAGGATCGATGAACTGGTCGGTCATCTCCACATCGAGCGTGATGTCGGGATATTGGCGCATGAACGAAGCCAGCGAAGGCGCGATATGCAGGCGGCCGAACACGGCCGGCATGTTGATGCGCAAGGGACCGCGCGGCGTCGCGTTCAGGCTGGTGACGGCCTCGGTCGCCTCCTCGATATCGGCCAGGATGCGGCGGCACCGCTCCAGATAGCCGCGGCCCACGTCCGTGAGCGCGATCTTCCGCGTGGTGCGGTTGAAAAGCTGGGCGCCAAGCTGGTCCTCGAGCGTCGAAATCTGCCGGCTAATGGCCGAGGGGGTCAGTCCCAAAAGCCGTGCCGCGCCGGACAGGCTGCCGGCCTCAGCCACCTTCACGAACACCCGCATACCTTCAAATGTGACCATGGCGGCAATCCTATTTGTGCAAAAATATTACAAATTATGTTTTATTTTTTATCATTTTCAAAAAATTAGCAAAGCCAATAATCAGCTTACGCCGCACCGCAGCGTAATCATTGTACCGCAACATTGAGGTGTGCCGTGAGCCGGCTTCCCAAGCCCATGCAAGACTACAGCGAAATCCTGGTCACGTTACCTCCCCGCGGCCCCGCGCCCCTGCCGCTGGGCGGAAAGTGGCCGGGTCCCGTCCCCCTCGTCCGCGAGCATCTGGACGAGATCGTGGCCGAAGCGCGCGAGGATCGCGCCCGCGCCGTGCGTGAAGCTGCGTGGTCTCTGATCCATACCGCGATCGCGCCGTTCCGCGCCTTGGCGCGTTCCTGGCGCGCCTGGCGCAAACACGAGCGCGACATGGAAGAACTGCTGCAGCTCGACGATCGCGCGCTCGCCGACATGGGTATTTCGCGCTACGACGCGCTCGTGGCAGCCAAGAGCGCCCGTCGCCGCGACTAGCGTCCGGCGCTTGCGGCCGGGCGCGGACCAACGCAGTGTGGGCCGGTGCGCACGAAAGCGAAGCGGATTCGGAAAACCTCGCCGCGGAAGTTACCCCGCGCGATCGTGATTCATTCTCTCACCCATGCGGTGACCGCGCTCAAGGCCGCCGAAGAAGCCGGCGTACCCATCACGCTTTTATCACCACGCGATTTCGCGGCCTATGGCGGCGCTGGATTCTTCAACGCAATCGTCCGGCGCGCACGGGCGAAAGTACCGGCGGCAAAATCGGAAGCCGTGCTCGATTGCGGCGACGCGCCCGGTGTGGCGTTGGAAGCGTTGCGCGCGGGCGCGGAAGCCGTGCGTTTCGGCGGCCGGCCAACCGTGCGAAAGAAGATCGCCGAGATCGCCGGCGTGTACGGCGCGCGGCTTTTCACCGTCCGGCCACAGGCGCTCGATCTTCTCGATGCCGTCGATCCGCATGCCGCCTGCTGTGCATGGCTTGGACGCAGGATGCGCGCCTAATTGAAAAACGCGCCTATGTCGGCTATTCAGGATCGGTCATTCCCTCTCCGCACGATTGCAAGGAAAACGGTCCGATGAAGCTCTCCGCGCGCGTCAAGAAAATCCTGGCCAACTATGAAAGCGACACGCCCGGCACCAAGGCCAACCTGGCCCGCATCCTGATGAACGGCCGACTGGGCGGCACCGGCAATCTGGTGATCCTGCCGGTCGACCAGGGCTTCGAACACGGCCCCGCGCGCAGCTTCGCGCCCAACCCCGACGCCTACGACCCGCACTATCATTATCAGCTCGCGATCGATGCGGGCCTGTCGGCATACGCCGCGCCGCTCGGCATGATCGAAGCGGGCGCCGACACCTTCGCCGGCTGCATTCCGACCATCCTCAAGGTCAACAGCGCGAATAGCCTGTCGCGCGTGAAGGAAGGCGCCGACCAGGCCGTGACCGGCAGCGTGAAGGACGCGCTGCGCCTCGGCTGCTCTGCCATCGGCTTCACCATCTATCCGGCTTCCGACGCGGGCTACGCCCAGATGGAAGAGATCCGCGCGATGGCCGAAGAGGCCAAGGCGCACGGCCTAGCCGTCGTCATGTGGTCCTATCCGCGCGGCGGCAGCCTGTCCAAGCAGGGCGAGACGGCCATCGACATCGTGGCCTATGCCGCCCACATGGCCGCGCTCCTGGGCGCCCACATCATCAAGGTGAAGCCGCCAACCGAGCATCTTGAACTCGAAGCCGCCAAGAAGGTCTACGAAAGCCGCAAGATCGACGTCTCCACCCTCACCGCCCGCATCCGCCACGTGGTGCAGAGCTGTTTCAACGGCCGCCGCATCGTCGTCTTCTCCGGTGGCGAGGCCAAGGATCTGGACGGCATCTACAAGGAGATCCGCGAGATCCGCGACGGTGGCGGCACCGGCTCCATCATCGGCCGCAACACGTTCCAGCGTCCGCGCGACGAGGCGCTGAAGATGCTCGACACCATCATCGACATCTACAAGAACAAGGCCTGATTCCCCGCCCATGGCGCGCAAGCCGCGTCCGGCGAAGGAACCTGAGGAAACCGAATCGGAGCCGGCGCCCTGCCGGCTCTACCTCATTACCCCGCCCGCCTTCGATCCGCGCGCGTTCCGCGACACGCTCGCGGCCGCACTCGACGGCGGCGACGTGGCCTGCCTGCAGCTTCGCCTGAAGGACGTGCCCGACGAAGAAATCCGCCGCGCGGGCGAAATCCTGATGCCGGTGTGTCACCGGCGCGACGTGGCCTTCATCGTCAACGACCGGCCCGACATTGCCCAAGCGCTGGGCGCGGACGGCGTGCATGTCGGCCAGACCGATGCGAGCTATGAAGACGCACGGCAACTTTTGGGGCCGGACAAGATCGTCGGCGTGACCTGCCATGCCTCGCGCCATCTGGCCATGGAGGCCGGCGAGGCGGGCGCGGATTACGTGGCGTTCGGCACCTTCTTTCCGACGCGCACGAAAGAGGGCGCCAAAACGCTGGCCGATCCCGATCTTCTGTTCTGGTGGGACCGGCTGATGACGGTGCCCTCTGTCGCCATCGGCGGAATCAACGCCGAGAACTGCGCGCCGTTGGTCGAAGCCGGCGCGGATTTCCTGGCCGTCGTCTCAGCCGTATGGGATCACCCTCAAGGCCCCGCGGCGGGCGTGCGAGCCTTGAATGACGCCATTGTCCGCGCGGGCGGGGCTTAGTCGGCGGGCGGTTGCATGCGGAAGGGAATCGCCAGGCGGTTCCACGCATTGATCTCGATGATGAGATAGGTCAGCGCGACCATCAGCTTGTCGCCGAACTGCTTCAACGCTTCCTGATAGACGTCGTCCGGCGCGTGGGTCTGACTGACCAGCGTGACGGCCTCGGCCCAGGCCAGCGCCGCGCGCTCCTGGGCGCTGAAACTGTTCGCCTCGCGCCAGGCCGGCAGCACATCGATATGCGCCTGCTTGACGCCAACCGCGCGCAAATCCTTCGCGTGCAGCCAGCAGCAATAGGCGCAGCCGTTGATCTGCGACACACGGAGCTTGACCAGATGGATCAGCGCCTTGTCGAAGCCGCTCTCGCTGACGACGCGGCTGAGCCCCGCCATGGCGCGATATCCTTCCGGAGAGATCGTCTTGTAGTCGAGCCGTTGGGACATGGTTGCCTCCGTTGAAACCGTTACGTTCGCGCGACCGGCGCCCACAGGATGTCGTCGATACGATCCACGCCGGCCGCCAGCATGACCAGCCGGTCGAAGCCCAAGGCGATGCCCGCACTTTCCGGCATGCCGTGTTCGAGCGCCGCCAGGAAATCCTCATCGATGGGATAGCGTAGGCCGTACAGCTTCTCTTTCAAGTCCATGTCGGCCTCGAAGCGCGCGCGCTGGACGCGGACATCGGTCAACTCGCCGAATGCGTTGGCCAGTTCCAATCCGCAGACATAGATCTCGAACCGCTCCGCCAGGCGCGCATCGCCCGGCTTCGGACGCGACAGCGCGGCCATGGAGATCGGGTAGTCGTAGAGAATCGTCGGCGTGGGATGTCCGAGCTTGGGCTCGATATGCTCAAGGAAAATACGGAAGAAGATGTCGTCCCAACTGTCACTCTCCACAGGACGCAGTCCCAGCTTGCGTGCTTCCGGCGCGAACAACGCCGCGTTCGGATTCTTCGGATCCGGCCCCATGCAGGCAAAAAGATCGATGCCGGTGTGCCGCCGAAACGCGTCGGTGACCGAAACCCGGTCCCATGCGCCGAACGGATCGGATTCAAGGCCGCGCCAGGAAAAGCGCGTGCGTCCCGCCGCCTGCAGCGCGGCGCGCAACAGGCCGACGCAATCCTCCATGATGTCGCGATAAGAGGCGTCGGCGCGGTACCACTCGATCATGCTGAACTCGGGGTGGTGCGTCGCGGCGCGCTCGGCGTTCCGGTAGACCTTGCACAATTGGTAGAGGCGCTTCTCGCCCGCCACCAAGAGCTTCTTCATGGTGAATTCGGGACTCGTGTGCAGATAGAGCGTGCGCCGCGCCGCGCGGTCCGGCGCCTCGAGTTCGGTGCGGAAGGCGGCCAGATGCGGCTCCAGCCCCGGACTAACCTGCAAGGCGGGGGTTTCGACCTCGGCGAAATTCTCGCCGGCGAAGAACCCGCGCACGGCACCAAGCACCTTCTGGCGCGTTTCCAGATAGGGCCGGCGAGCGGCGTAAACATGGGGTTTCCACCAGTTTTCCGTACTCACGCGCGCGGCCTCGCGGCGTTGCGTGGGTAGGGGCAAGCTGATAGGGTCCGCGCCCGTCGCGCCGGCCAGGGCGTACGACAAAGCCATGTCCAGCAAGGCGAAACCGACATGAAAGTCTCCGCGATCACCGTCCGTGCGGGCCACATTCTTGAGCACGAGGGCAAGCTGTGGGCCGTCATTAAGAGCGAGATATTCCAGCCGGGCAAGGGCGCCTCGGTGGTCCAGGTCGAGATGCGCGACGCGCGCACCGGCATCAAGACCAATGTGCGCTTCCGTACCCAGGAAACCGTCGAGCGCGTGAGCCTGGACGAGCGCGAGTATCAGTTCCTGTTCCATGAAGGCGACACCTACACCTTCATGGACAAGGAATCGTTCGAACAGCTGACGGTCCAGAAGGAGGTTATCGGCGAGCAAGCCGATTTCCTGCGCGACAATATGGATGTCTCGATCCACACCTTCGAGGGTCAGCCGCTGACGGTCACCCTGCCGCAGAACTGCATCATGGAAATCGTGGAAGCGGATGCGGTGGTGAAAGGCCAGACAGCCTCCTCGTCATACAAGCCCGCGATCCTCGAGAACGGCGTGCGCGTGATGGTGCCGCCCTTCGTCGGCCGCGGCGAGAAGATCGTCGTCAACATCGCCGACCGGACCTACGTCGAACGCGCCCGGGGCTGATCGCCGATGACCATGCGGTCCCCCATCCTCAACGTGATGGTCAACACCGCGTTGAAGGTCTCGAAGGGTCTGGTGCGCGACTTCGGCGAAGTCGAACAGCTCCAGGTTTCGCTCAAAGGTCCTGCCGATTTCGTTTCTTCCGCCGATCTCAAGGCCGAGGAAATGCTGCGCAAGGAACTGGGCAAGGCGCGTCCGGGCTACGGCTTCCTGATGGAGGAAAGCGCCGAGACCAAGGGCGATGGCCAGCACCGCTGGATCGTCGACCCACTCGACGGCACGCTCAATTTCCTGCACGGCATTCCCCACTTCGCCATCTCGGTCGCGCTCGAGAAAGACGGCGAGATTGTGGCCGCCATGGTCCACGACCCGATCCGGCACGAGACCTTCACCGCCGAGAAGGGCAAGGGCGCCTACGTGAACGACCGCCGCCTGCGCGTTTCGGCGCGCAAGCACATGAACGAGGCGGTGATCGCGACCGGCATTCCCTTCAAGGCGCACGCCGACCACCCGCGGTATCTCGGGCAGTTGGCCACCGTGATGGCCGAGGTGGCCGGGGTGCGGCGCTTCGGCTCGGCCGCCCTGGATTTGGCTTGGCTCGCGGCCGGACGTTACGACGGGTTCTGGGAGATCGGGTTGTCGCCCTGGGATATCGCGGCCGGTCTGCTGTTGGTGCGCGAGGCTGGCGGCTTCGTCAGCGAGATCGGCGGCGGCCATAAGATGATCGAAAGCGGCAGTGTGCTGGCCGCGAACGCCCACCTCCATTTGCCGCTGGGCGAATTGCTGAAACGGTCGAAGCCAGCCAGCCAGCCGGAAAATTGAACGATTCCAAGGCGGTTGTCCGCAATGGCCGGCCTGGGCTATGGTGACCGGGCATGGCCTGGCCGGATTTTTTCCCGCGCGATCGATAAGCGCGCGCCTCGCCAGGCGACGAGAAACCGGCGGCTGACGTCACGAGACCATGGGGAAGATTGAGCCGATGACGGGCCGCCAAGCCCAAACCCGGATCTATCCGTCGGCGCGCCGCACTGGCGGCGCGGTGATGCTCGCGGCTGCCTGTCTCGTCTTCGCGCCCACCGGTGCCCAGGCCCAGTATTACGACTACGGGCGCTCTTCCAGCGGGGTCACCGTCGACCAGTCGGTTCTCGATGCGCTGGGGCCGGAGCCGAACGCCGCGCAGTATTCGACACCGGGCAATCCTTGGCTGAGCCCCGCGCCCGCCCCACAGCAGCAGATGCAGGCCCCCGCACCAACCGGTAAGGGCGCCGTCAATCTGAAGCGCCCGTCCGGCAAGGCGCCGCGCAAGGCCGTGGCCGCGAAAAAGAAGAAGGTGCCCGCCGAGACCGCGTCCGTGCCCACGATCACGGCGACCCAGCCGGTCGCCGAGCCCGTGCCCGCGACGCCGCCCGCCGAAACCAAGGCGGAAGCCGCGCCGCCAGCCCCGGTCGAGACCCCGGCCAAGCCCGCACCGAAGGCGACCAAAGCCGGCAAGGATGCCGTGAAGGCCAACCCGCCGCCGCCCGAGGTGAAGGCGGCGGCATCCGGCACGCCGGAGCCCGCTCCTGTCCCGCCACTGCCATCGTCTCCAGCATCGACACCTGCGCCCAGCAGCCCCCCGGCCGCGCCTGCCGCATCGCCCACGCCCCCGACTCCAGCGCCGGCCGCGACCTCGCCGCCCGCGCTTCCGGCGGCACCCGCCCCGTCCAAGCAAGCTTCCGCGACGCCGCCTGCGCAACCGACGCCGCCAGCCGGAGCACCAACACCGGTGACGCCCCCCGCCACGGCACCTTCGGCCGCCACGCCGCCGGCCGCGCCACCGCCCGGACCGGCCATCCCTCCGACAACCCAGACCGCCACAGCACGCGCGCCTTCCGTCCCGCTCGGAGACGGCACGCGCATCGCGTTCACGGGCGAGGAAACCGAACTGAACGACGCCAGCAAGCAAGCGCTGGCGGGCGTCGTGCAGAAGCTGCAGGCGCAACCCAACACGCGGGTGCAGTTGCTGGCCTATGCCAGCGGCACGCCGGACCAAGCCAGCAAGGCACGGCGCACGTCGCTCTCGCGCGCACTTGCCGTGCGCACATACCTTCTCGCTCAGGGCGTGCAGAGCACGCGTATCGACGTGCGCGCGCTGGGTAACACGACCGACGAGCAACCGGTCGATCGCGTCGACGCGATCTACGCGAAGCCTTAGCCGATCACCCGGCAGCCAGACGCGCCGCTGAATCCATCTCGTTCCGGTCGAACTGCAGCGCCGCGAGCCGTGCATAGAGGCCACGCGCCGCGATCAATTCGTCGTGGCGGCCGATCGCGTCGATCCGTCCCCGGTCGAAGACGACGATGCGATCCGCCTTCTGCACGGTCGACAGGCGGTGCGCGATGACCAGCGTGGTGCGCCCCGCCATCAGCCGCTCCAGCGCCGTCTGCACCAGCCGTTCGCTTTCCGAATCCAAGGCGCTGGTGGCCTCGTCGAGCACAAGAACGGCGGGGTCGCACAGGATCGCGCGGGCGATGGCGATACGCTGGCGCTGGCCGCCGGACAAGCGCACGCCGCGCTCGCCTAGGAACGTGTCCAGCCCTTCGGGCAGCTTGTGCAGGAATTCCATCGCCGCCGCCGCTTCGGCCGCTGCGCGCACCTCTTCATCGCTGGCGGTGGGCCGCCCGTAACGGATGTTCTCGCGCGCGGTGGTCGAGAAGATCACGGGCTCCTGCGGCACCAACGCGATGCGTCGCCGCACGGCAGCCGGATCGGCTTGACGCAGATCGACGCCGTCGAGCGTGACGCGGCCCGACTGCGGATCGTGGAATCGCAGCAAAAGCTGGAACACCGTCGATTTGCCGGCGCCGGACGGCCCCACCAGCGCGATGCTTTCACCCGGCGCGACGGAGAGGGAGACGCCCTCCAATGCGGCGCGATCAGGGCGTGACGGATAGTGGAAGACCACATCCTCCAACGTGACCGCGCCTTTGGCCGGCACCGGCAGCGGCAGGGGATTCGCCGGCACCGCGATTTCGGGCACGCTGTCGATCAGCTCGAGTAACCGTTCGCTGGCGCCCGCCGCGCGCTGAAGGTCGCTAGCGAACTCGCTGATCGCGCCGACCGAGCCGGCCACGACGACCGCATAGAACACGAAGGCGGACAGATCGCCGGCCGTGATCCGTCCAGCCATCATGTCATGGCCGCCGATCCACAGGATCGTGCCGATGGCGCCGAAGGCCAGCAGGATGACCACCGCGGCCATGCTCGCGCGCGCCGTGATACGTCCGCGCGCCGTGTTGAACGCCTCTTCCACGCGCCGGGAAAAATCGCGCCGGTCGGCATCCTCGTGACCGAAGGCCTGGACGGTCTGGATGGCATTCAACGCCTCGTCCACCTGGGCGCCGACATCGCCGATGCGATCCTGGCTCAGGCGCGAAAGGCGGCGCACGCGCCGGCCGAACACGACGATGGGCGCCACCACCAGCGGCACGACTAGGAACACAAGTGCGGTCAGCTTGGGGCTGGTCACCGCCATCATGGCGCCGCCGCCGAGAAGCAACAGGACATTGCGCACGGCCATGGAGGCCGATGTACCCACCACAGTCTGCAAAAGCGTGGTGTCGGTGGTCAGGCGCGAGATCACCTCGCCCGTGCGCGTTGTCTCGAAGAAGGCGGGGCCGAGATCGAGCACGCGATCGAACACCGCTTTGCGGATGTCCGCCGCCACGCGCTCGCCCAGCCACGAAACGAAATAGGAGCGCGCCCACGAGGCCGCCGCCAACACGGCTACGATGGCCAGCATGCCGAGAAGCGCCTGATCGAGCAGGGCCGGGTCGCCGCCCGACAGGCCTTTATCGACCAACCAGCGCAGGCCCGCGCCGAAGCCCAACACCGTGGCGGCCGCCGTCGCCAGAGCCAGGACCGCCAGCACCGCATGACCCCGGTAGGGGGCCAAAAAGCGGCCCATACGGCGCAGCGAAGCGAAGCGCGCCGCCCGGCCTTGCCCCCTTGATTCGTCTCGTGCCGCCATGGCGTCTGCCCTTTAAGCCCCCGGACAGAAAGGTAAAATCGGGAGCGGCGGCACCCTATCGCGGGGGGCCTCTCCTGCCAACCGGCCCCTTGCCGCGCCTGCCCCCCTCGGCTATAACCCCGGGCCTCAGATCAACGGCAGACGGATTTCCGCGCGCCCATCGCGCGCGAGGAGCGACGGCATATGAAGAAAGAAACCCATCCGGACTACCACGAGATCAACGTGGTGATGACCGACGGCACCGCGTTCAAGACGCGTTCGACCTACGGCAAGCCCGGCGACACGCTGCGCCTGGACATCGACCCGCTGACGCACCCGGCTTGGACCGGCGGCTCGCAGCGCCTGGTCGACTCGGGCGGTCAGGTTGCGCGCTTCAATAAGCGCTTCCAGGGCTTCGGCCTCAAGCAGGGCAAGTAAGCCCCGCCATCTTCGTTTTTGAAACGCCCGGGACACTGTCCCGGGCGTTTTTTGTTTGCGCTCTATTCCGGCAGGTCGCGCCCGCGCAGCGTGGCGATCAGGTCGATGATGGCCTTGTCGCGCTCGCGCGCTAGCGCATCGTTGCTGCGCCCGCCTGTTGCTTCCACCACGCCATCGACCATGCGCTTGCGCGTGTCGGGATCGACCGTCGTCTTGCCGTCGGCCAAGTCGTAGGTGTTGAACTCGTTCGGGAACGAATCGATGAAGTCCCAGAACCCGGTCCGGCGCGCCAAGTGGAAATTCAGGCTCGGCCCCATCACCGCCCAGCGCAGGCCCGGACCTTGCGACATGGCCGCGTCGATGTCGGCCATGCTGGCGATGTCCATCCGCGCCAGGTTGATGATCTCGCGGTAGACCGCACCCTGCAGCCGGTTGGCGACGAAGCCCGCGATCTCCTTCTTCAGCTTGAGCGCACGCTTGCCGCAATGCGTGTAGAAGTCCGCCGCCCAATCCAGCGTCTCCGGCGCGGTCTTGGCGCCGCCCACCACTTCGACCAGCGGGATCAGATAGGGCGGATTGAACGGATGCCCCACGATCACGCGCTCCGGATGTCTGCAGCGCGCCTGGATCTTGCTGGGCAGCAGCGCCGAGGCGCTGGAGGCGATGACAATGTCCGGATCGAGAACCGCCTCCAATGACGCCACCAGCGCGGCCTTCACGTCTTCCTTCTCCGGCGCGCTTTCCTGCACGAACTGGCAGCCTTCGACCGCCTTCACCGGATCGGCATTGAAAGTGAACCGCTCCGGGTCGGCCCCCGGCGCCAGGCCCAGCTTCTCCAGCACCGGCCAGCCGCGCGCGATCATCGTGCGCAGAGATTCCTCGCCCTTCGGACCGGGGTCACTGGCCGAAACCTCCAGCCCGCGCGAAAGGAACAGCGCGGCCCAGGCCCCGCCGATCAGACCCGTGCCGATGACGCCAACGCGGCGCACCTGGTCCGGAGCCGGTCTTGCCATGAAGAATCTCCCGTTCAGACAGACAGTGTTTTCAGAAAGCGATCCACCGCCGCGTTGAGTGCAGCAGGCTGCTCCAGCGCCACGGCGTGGCCAGCGCTCGGGATCAGCTCAAAACGAGCACCCGCGATGCCGTCACGCAGCGCGTGCGAGCCGTCGAGCCACGCCTCCTCGTCACCGGCGACGACAAAGGTCGGCGCCTTGACTTGGTCCAGCCGCCCTTCCATCGCGACGCTGCGGCAATGGGCGATGTCCGCCTGACACGTCTTGGGGGGCGTCGTGCGCAACTGACGGTCATAGGCCGAGCGCACGGAGGCCGCGGCGCCCTTGGCGAAGAGGTAATCGAGATTTTCTCCAAACGCCCCTTCAGGGTCGCTGTCCCATTTGTCGATATCGGCTTGCGAGGTGGTCCAGCGCGGCGCGGAGCCCAGCGCAATCACGGCTTTTGTCCGTGCCGGATTGCGCGCAGCGAAATCGACCGCCATGGAGCCGCCCATGGAGTGGCCGAAGAAGATGAACGGCGGCAGCTTCAGCGCATCCGCCAGCGCCGGGAAGAACCGTGCATAGCCGGCCGCATCGTTAATCGGCGGGCCTTCCGATTCCCGCCGCCCTGGCAGATCGATCGCGATGGGCGTGTGGTCGCGCGCAAGATGCGGGTACACGTGCTGCCAGTAATCGCCGTTGTCATAGGCGCCATGGACCAGCAGCACGGTATGGCCTTTCGCGCCATCCGTCTTTCGGTATCCGACGGCACGCCCGTTGACGGTGACGGTCGGCATATCGCTTCCCCTAGCCCGCCGGCACGCCGACGCAGCGCGCCACGACACTAATCAAGTAGAACACCATGCAAGCCCGGACCATGTAGGACCAGAAGCGCGGACCGTTGAAATTGGCCGCGCATTTCCAGACCGCCACGACGATGAAGATCATGTAGGCGAAAAAGCAGAACGCCAGAAGCCGCATGCCCGCCATGACATAGCGGCCCGAATCGCTGGGATCGGCGAATTGCTCCACCAGCCATTCCCGGACGGCAGGTGTTTCCAGCGCTCCGGCGTAGATCGAGAAGACGACGAGAGGCAGGAACCAGTAGTGCCAGAAAGCCCGCCACATAGGCATTTCGCCGCGCCACAGGCGGCGGATCAGCGCCAGCGGTCCCCACAGAGATTTCTCGGATTCGTCGGTCACGCACTGCTCTCCGGCTCGGTTCGGCGGCAATAACGCGCGATGGCTTCGGTTCTGTCAAACGCGCATTCCGGCGGCGCAAACGGTCTGATAATTTATCGGCCGCACCTTCCGTGAGGCTTCCCGCAATGGCCAAATCCCGGCGTTCTTCCACCGATGCGCCCAAGCGCCGGCGCGGCATCACACGCGACGCGCTGCTGCAGGCCGCGGCCGAGCTGTTCGCGCGCAAAGGCTATCGCGCGACCAGCCTCGAGGACGTGGCCGACACGCTCGGCGTCAAGAAGACGACGATCTACCACTATGTCCGCTCCAAGGAAGTACTGCTGGTCGACATCTACGAGACGATGCTCGACGTCATCGAGGCGCGGCTGCGCCCCATCTCGCGCGCGAACCTGCCGCCGGACGAGCGCCTGCGCCGCCTGATCCACGCCTATATCGAGATCATGGCTGAGAAGGCCGCGATGTCGACCACGTGGACGCGCGAAGAGAACAACCTGTCGAAGGACAATTTGCTCAAGATCCTTCGCCGCAGCCGCCAGATGGAAAAGCTGTTCGAAAGCGTGATCGAGGAAGGACAGGAAAAAGGCCTGTTCCGGCCTTTGACGCCGCGCCTGGTCGTCTTGGCCATCCTGGGCATGTGCAACTTCGTCTCGTACTGGTTCCGACTGACGGATATTCCCGTGGACCGGATCGCCAGCGAGTTCGCGCTCATCCTTGCATCGGGCCTGGGCAACGACGGCGCGGGCGGCAGCGGTCTGTGGCCGCGCGCAGGTTCGGTCGGCGAAGCGCTGGCGCCCGCCCTCGCGCGCTTGGAAGCGCTCGAAGGCGAGATGACGCAGCTCAGGGGCGAAATCGAAAAAGCCCAGGCCCGTCTGGGCGATGGGCTGACGGGCGGAAAGTCCGGTACGCCGCGGACGCGAAAGGGCTGATCAACGGCCCTTGAAGTTGGGCTTCCGCTTTTCCAGGAAGGCGGAGCAGCCTTCATGGGCGTCTTCCGAATCGAGCACCAGACTGACCATGGCCCGCTCGTGGTCGAGTGCGGCCTGCATCGCCATGTCGGCGCCCGAGGCCAGCGTGCGCTTCATCAGCTTCAACACCAGGGGCGACTTGTCGGCGATGCGGTTCGCCAGCTTCAGCGTCTCTTCCATCAGGTTCTCGCGCGGCACCACCATGTTGGCGAGGCCGATGGCGACGGCGCGCCCGGCATCGATGCGGTCGCCGGTGAACATCAGTTCCTTGGCCTTGCACAGCGAGATCTGGCGGATGATCCGCTGCGTGCCGCCCGCACCCGGGAACAAGCCCAGGGTGATTTCCGGCAGCCCGAGCACGGCTGAATCCGCCAGCACGCGCAGGTCCAGCGCCAGCAGAAGCTCGGTGCCACCGCCAAGCGCGAAACCGTTGACCGCGCCGATGGTCGGCTTGTCGCACAGCTCGATCCGGCGGAAGACGCGATGGATGACCTCGGCGAACTCCTCGTAATGGGCCAGGCCTTTGCGCGAATTGAGATCGCCAATATCCCCGCCGGCGACGAAAGCGCGATCGCCCGCGCCGGTCACCACGATCACGCGCACGGCCGCATCGGCCTCCAGGGCGCCGAACGCAGTGTCCAGCGCCTGGACGGTCGGGATATCCAGCGCGTTGAGCGTCTTCGGGCGGTTGATCGTGATGATCCCCACCGCGCCCCGTGTTTCCGTCAGAATCGGTTGCTCGCTCATGCCAGGTTCCCTCAGATCACCAGACGTTCCAGCGCCGCACGGATAGGCGCCGGGATCGGCACCGGCTTACGCGCCGTGCGTTCGACGAAGACATGGACGAAATGCCCCGTCGCCGCGGCCTCCGCGATGTCCTTTTTGAAGATGCCGATCTCGTACCGCACGGACGAATTGCCCAGCTTGCCGACGCGCAACCCCACCTCGACCACCTCCGGAAAGGTCAGTTCACGGTGGAACTGGCAGAACGTCTCGACGGCCAGGCCAACGATATCGCCCTTGGTGATGTCGAGCCCGCCCGCACGGATCAGGTATTCGTTGATGACCGTGTCGAAGTACGAATAGTAGACCACGTTGTTGACGTGGCCGTAGATGTCGTTGTCCATCCAGCGCGTCGGGATCAGCAGGAAATGCCCATAGCGGTCGCGCGTCTCGGGCAGTTTGCGTTCGGCCATCACCGCCTCACAGGAAGCTCTTGAGCGCGGCCAACGTGGCGCCGGGCTGCTCGATCATCATCATGTGGCCCGCCTCGGGCAGGGTCACGGTCTTCGCGTCCGCGATTTGCTTCGCGAGCGCCGCCGCGGCCTTGGGCGGAGTCATGATGTCCGCCGTACCGCACAGGAACAGCGCCGGGCATTTGATCTTGCCCGCGGCGGCACTGGCGCCCTGATAGGCGTTGCACGCGGCCAAATCGACGCCCAAGGCACCCTTCGGTCCCGTTTCCAGAAGGCTCAGGCCGCCGCCCAGCATCCATAAGCCCGGCGCCTGATGCCCGCCCAAATGCGCGCGGCGGCCGAAGCCCCAGGACGAGACCAGTTCGGACGCCAGCGTTTCGCCCGCTTGCGCCGCTTTCAGAAGTTCGGGATGCACCGCCATGGGCGCCGAGATGCCGAGCAGCGCCAGCTTGGCAACACGCTCCGGCACCTGAGCTGCCGCCTCGAACGCGGCCAGCGCGCCCATGCTGTGACCGACCAACGCGGCCTGGGACGCGCCGGACGCGGCGATCAACTTGCCGAGCCATGCGCCCAGCCCCTCGATCGAATCGATCGGCGTACCCTCGGAGCGTCCGTGGCCCGGCAGGTCCACCGCCAGGACGGAATAACCGTGATGGGCGAACCAGCGCGCCTGCAACGGCCAGACCGTGTGATCCATGCCCGCGCCGTGAACGAAGACCACCGTGGGCTTCGCTGCATCGAACGGGCGTCCGCCCGTCGCCGCGAAAACCGCGCGGCCGTCGACCCTCAGCTCCATCGCTCAGCCCTTCTGCGAGGCGCGCAGGGCGCGCGACAGATCGGCGATCAGGTCTTCCGCATCTTCCAGGCCGATTGAAAGGCGCACCAATTCCTCGCCGATGCCGGCGGCTTTCAGCGCTTCGGCATCCATCTGCTGGTGCGTCGTGGAGGCCGGATGGATGACCAGCGACTTGGCGTCGCCGACATTGGCCAGATGCGAGAACAGGCGAAGGTTCTCGATGAATTTCCGTCCCGCAGCGCGGCCGCCCTTAATGCCGAAGCTGAACACCGCGCCGCTGCCCTTCGGCAGCAAGGCCTTGGCGCGCGCATGGTCGGGATGGCTAGCCAGTTCCGGATAGCCGACCCACGCCACCTCGGCTGCCTTGGACAGGTACTCGACCACGCGCCGCGTGTTCTCGACGTGGCGCGCCATGCGCACGGGAAGCGTCTCGATTCCCTGCAGAAGGTAGAACGCGTTGGACGGGCTCATGCAGGCGCCGAAATCGCGCAAGCCCTCGGCGCGCGCGCGCATGATGAAAGCCAAGGGGCCGAACTCCTCGGCGAAGTCGAGGCCGTGATAGCCGGCATAGGGCTCGGTGAGCGTCGGGAACTTGCCGGACTTCTCCCACGCGAAGCGGCCGCTATCCACGATCACGCCGCCGATGGCGACGCCGTGGCCGCCCAGGAACTTGGTCGCCGAGTGCATCACCAGATCGACGCCATGTTCGAAGGGTCGGAACAGGTAGGGCGTGGCGAAGGTGTTGTCGATCAGCACCGGCACGCCGGCCGCGTGCGCGATCTCGGCCACCGCCGGCAGATCCATGATTTCGAGGCCGGGGTTGCCCAGCGTTTCGCCGAAGACAAGACGCGTCTCGGGCCGGATCGCAGCCTTGAACGCCGCCGTATCGCGCGGCGGCACGAAGGTCGTGGTGATTCCGAAGCGCGGCAGCGTGTGGGTGAAGAGATTATGGCTGCCGCCGTAGATCGAGGCCGACGAGACAATATGTCCGCCTGCCCCCATCAGCGTCGCGATGGCCAGATGCAGCGCCGCCTGGCCGCTGGCCGTGGCGACGGCGCCAACGCCACCTTCGAGCGCGGCGATGCGTTCTTCCAAAACCGAAACGGTGGGATTGGAGATGCGCGAGTAGATGTGGCCCGCGCGCTCCAGATTGAACAATTCCGCCGCGTGATCCGCGTCCGGAAAGACATAGGACGTGGTCTGGTAGATGGGGACCGCCCGCGCGCCGGTCACGGGATCCGGCTGCTGGCCCGCATGCAGACTCAACGTGCCGAATTTGAGGAAATTGGGGTCGACCATGGCGCGGCTCCGTGGCCGCGACGCGCGGCCCGGCGCATGAGACACCACGCATTCGGCCCCGGCAAGACCGCGGGCCGGACCAAAAAAAGAGGCCGCCCGAAGGGGCGGCCCAGTCGATAGGGGGCGTGAAACGAAGGATTGGATGGCTTGCACCCAAGCAGCAGGCGCTGCGAGGGCTCTTCTAGAGACCCTTCGTTACGCCCGCGTGACGGAGAAATGAATTTCCTGCTCAACCCGCCATGATCCCGCCGTCGATCGACAGGGCGGCGCCGGTGATGGGCGATGCGGCCTCGCTGCAGAGATAAGCCACGAAGCGGCCGATTTCTTCAGGCGTGATGAAGCGCTTGTTGGGCTGGGTCGAAAGAAGAATTTTCGATGCCTGCTCGAACGAAACGCCTTCGCGCTGGGCGATGACCTCGACCTGGGGGCGCGACATGCCGGTCAGAACCCAGCCCGGGCAGATCGCGTTGCAGGTGATCTGGCTTTCGGCAACCTCGAGCGCGACCGCCTTGGTCAGGCCGATCAGGCCGAACTTGGCCGCCGTATAAGCCGTCTTCTTGGGCGATGCCGCCAGGCCGCTGGCCGAGGCGTTGTTGATGATACGGCCCCAGCCGCGCTTCTTCATGCCCGGCATGGCCGTGCGGATGGCGTGGAACGCCGCGGTCAGGTTAACGGCGAGAAGCGCATCCCAGCGCTCGACCGGGAATTCCTCGACCAGCGCCACGTGCTGGATGCCGGCGTTGTTGACCAAGATGTCGACGGCGCCGAACGCCTTCTCGGTGTTGCGCACCATCTGCACCACCTGGTCCTCGTGCGCCAGATCGACCGGATCGTGCAGCACCTTCACGCCGTGCTTGCCCGCGATCTCGGCCTTCAGCTTCTCGATCTCCTTGGCCTCGCCGAAGCCGGTGATCATCACGTTGCAGCCTTCTTCGGCCAGCACCTTGGCGATGCCCAGCCCCATGCCGCTGGTCGCGCCGGTGACCAGCGCGGCCTTGCCCTTCAATTTCAGATCCATTGATTCCCCCAAGATTGGAATGACTGGGCGAATCCGCCGGAGCGGCGGAAGCGCCTAACGCTTGAAAAACGATTCGGCCGCGCTGCGATGGCTTGTCTTACCGGAGATGGCTTGGCGCACGCGCGCGATCTCTTCCTCCAGTTCCTCGATGTATGCTTCGAGCTCCTTGACGCCCAACACCTCGAGATTGCGCTTCTCGATCTTCTTCTTGCGCGGCTCCAGGTCCTCGGCGTCCATGGTCTCCTCCGTCTTGCGACCGGTCGAGCAAGATACTAGACCTGATTTGTCCTGTCCCAAGAAGGGTGCCCCATGAAAATCCCCAAGGAAATGCACGCCATCGAGGTGGCGAAACCGGGCAAGCCGTCGGCCATGAAGCTGGTGACGCGACCGGTGCCACAGCCGGGCCAGGGCGAAGTTCTGATCAAGGTCGCCGCCGCAGGCGTCAACCGCCCCGACGTAATGCAGCGCCAAGGCAAGTATCCACCGCCACCGGGCGCGTCCGACATCCTGGGTCTCGAGGTTGCCGGCACGATCGTGGCGCTGGGGCCGGGCGCCACGGGCGTGCGCGTGGGCGATCATGTGTGCGCGCTCTTGTCGGGCGGCGGTTATGCCGAATACGCGGTCGCCGCCGCATGGCTGTGCCTGCCCGTGCCGCATCACTTCAGCCTGGTCGAAGCCGCCGCGGCGCCGGAGACGTTCTTCACCGTGTGGGACAATGTCTTCACCCGCGGGCGGCTGAAGCGCGACGAAACGATCCTGGTTCACGGCGGGTCGAGCGGTATCGGCACGACGGCGATCCAGTTGGCCCACGCCTTCCAGGCGCGTGTCCTGGCCACCGCCGGCTCGACGCAGAAATGCGAGGCCTGCATGTCCCTCGGCGCGGACCTCGCCATCGACTACAAGAAAGAGGACTTCGTCGCCGTGGTGAAGGAGGCGACCCAGGGGCGCGGCGTCGACGTCATCCTGGACATGGTCGGGGGCGACTATTTCCCCCGCAACATCGAGGCACTGGCGCTCGAGGGGCGGCTGGTGCAGATCGCCACCCAGGCCGGGGGCAAGAGCGAGATCAACCTGGTCCCCTTGATGCAGAAGCGCATCACGGTGACCGGCTCGACCCTCAGACCCCGCACCGTGGCCCAGAAAGCCGTCATCGCGGGGGCCCTCAGGGCCCATGTCTGGCCCCTCCTGGATTCGGGCAAAATCCGCCCTCTGATCCACGCCATGGTGCCCCTGGCCCATGCCGCGGAGGCCCATACGGTCCTGGAATCGGGCGCCCATATCGGAAAAATCGTGCTGGCGATCTAGGCCTTAGGCCGCGTATAACACCCCCCTACTGACTTTTCCCGCGGCCCCTAAATAGAGGGGCACGCCCCTTCCCCTAGGTACTGGGTTTGGGAAGCGCCTTCGGCGCGCCCGACCTGCTGCATTCAGGGGTGCGATGCGTGGAGGACACATGCCGCAACCGTTGATGCCGAAGGCCACGGCCGTCTGGCTGGTCGAGAACACGACGCTGACCTTCAAGCAGATCGCCGATTATTGCGGCCTGCACGAGTTGGAGATCCAGGCCATCGCCGACGGCGAAGTGGCGCCGGGCATGCACGGCATCGACCCGACCGCTTCGGGCCAACTCACCCAGGCCGAGATTGAGCGCTGCCAGGGCGATTCGAGCGCCAAGCTGGCTTTCGCCAAGACCGACATTCCGCTGCCCAAAGCCCGCACGCGCGGGGCGCGTTATACGCCGGTGGCCAAGCGCAACGACAAGCCCGACGCGATCGAGTGGCTGTCCAAGCACTATCCGGAACTGGCCGACGCGCAGATCGGCCGCATCCTCGGCACCACGAAGCCGACCATCAAGGCGGTGCGCGAGCGGACCCATTGGAACGCGCAGAACATCCGGCCGCGCAGCCCGGTGGAGTTGGGCCTGTGCAGCCTGACGGAGCTGGACGCCGAGATCATCAAGGCCCGCCGCGCGAAGCAGCGCGCCGAGGACAGGAAGCGCCGCGCCGAACGCCGCGCCGCGCGCGAGGCCGCCGCCGCTGCCAATCCGCAGCCCGCGAGCGAGCCCTCCACGGAGGCGCCGACGCAGGAGCCCGCGCCGGAGATGCACAACAACGGTGGTGAGGCTGCGCCGTCGGCGCCCGCCACGGACGAGCCGCAGCAGAACTGACGCCGCGCGCCGCTAAAACGAGAACGGCGCCTCCGCGAGGAGGCGCCGTTGCCGTTTCTGGACCGTCAAACCGGCCTATTCGTCCTTCACCGGCACCGTGTAGTTGAGCGCGAGGCGCCCGCCGTCCGGATAGATGGTCTGGCCGGTGATGTAGGAGGAATCCTCGGTCGCCAGGAACAGGGCCACCTTGCCCACCTCCTCCGGCTCGCCGTAACGCCCCAGCGGGGTACGCGCCATCTGCGCGCGCTTCACGGCCGGGTCCTTGGCCACCATCTTGACCATGTCGGTCGCGATCGAGCCCGGGCCGATGGCGTTCACGCGGATGCCCTTGGTCGCGAGCGAGATGGCGGCGGCGCGGGTCAACTGGTTGATGCCGCCCTTGGAGGCCACATAAGGCGCGATGGTCGGGATCGCCATGACCGCGTTGCACGACGACATGGTGATGATCGAGCCGCCCTTGCCCTGCTTCGCCATCTGGCGCGCCGCCGCCTGCACGGTCAGGAAGGTGCCGGTCAGGTTGACCGCCATCACCTTGCTCCAATCCTCGAGCGTGATGTCGAGGAAATCCTTGACCGCGTTGATACCCGCGTTGGCGACGCAGACATCGAGGCCGCCGAAATTCTTCACGGCCGCATCGACCAGCCCCTGCACGTCGGCCGGGTTGCTGACATCGCACTTCACGAACACCGCGCGCTTGCCCGACGGATCGAGCGACTTGGCGGCGTCGGGCCCGATGTCGGTCATCACGTCGCCCAAGACGACCTTCGCACCCTCGTCGAAGAACACCTTCGCGCAGGCGAAGCCGATGCCGCGCGCGGCACCCGTGACGATGGCGACCTTGTCCTTCAAACGCATGGGAATCTCCTCGGAGGCTTTTGAAATCGGAACGTGCTTAGCAAGCGGCCCGCACAGGCGTCAACGCTAGTCCTTCTCCGGCATCATGTAATTGAGCGCGAGGCGCCCGCCGTCGACGTAGATCTGCTGGCCGGTCAGGTAGCTGGCGTCGTCGGAGGCCAGGAAGGCGGCCACGGCGGCCACCTCCTCGGGCTCGGCCATGCGGCGCAGCGCGGTGCGCGATTCGCGGATCTTGCGCTTGGCGGGATCGGCCATCACCGCGGCCTCCATCGCCGTCTTGGTCGGGCCGGGCCCGATGGCACAGACGCGGATGCCGTGATCGGCCAGAGAGATCGCCATCACCTTGGTGAGAAGCAGCACCGCGCCCTTGCTGACCGGATAGGGTACCGAGCCGTGTTGCACCAGGACCGAGTTCACCGAACCGATGTTGATGATGACGCCGCCGTTGCCGCAGGCGATCATGCGCTTGGCCGCGGCCTGGCCGGTCAGGAACACGCCCTTCACATTGATCGCCATCACGCGGTCCCAATCGGCCTCGGTCACGTCGAGGAAATCCGCATGGCTTGAGATGCCCGCGTTGGCGATACAACTGTCCAGCCGGCCAAATTTCTTGACCGCCGCGTCCATCAGCGCCTCGACCTCGGCCTTCTTGGTCACGTCGCAGCGGACGTAGAAGGCGTTGTCGGCACCCAGCGTCTTGACCGCTTCGCCGCCCTCCTTGTCGAGCAGGTCGCCGATCACGACCTTGGCGCCCTCCTTCACGAAGCGCGTGGCATAGGCCAGGCCGATTCCGCGCGCGCCGCCCGTGATGACCGCCACTTTGTCTTTCAGCCGCATGAAAATCCTCGTCGAAAGCCGGTGAGAAACTACGCTCTTCGCTCTAGCAAGCGGGCCGATCGTACGCAATGGACTGCAATCGGCATGCACATCTTCGGCGACGCCGCTCAATCCTTCTCCAACATCATGTCGTTGAGCGCCAGGCGGCCGTCCTCGGCGCGGATGGTCCGGCCGATGACGTCGCTGGAATCGGGCAACTAGGGCTCCCCTGCCGGCGCGGCGTCACCGCGAGGACCGAATCGGATAAGCCATAGCCACGCGCGAAACTGGCTGACGATCAGGGGCGCGAAGATGGCGGCCACGACCAGCGTGCCCTTGACGGGCATGTCGTCGAAATAGCCGCGCAAAAGCCTCCCCGCCCCCATCGCGAGAACCGACGCTGGAAACGCGAGCAACGTCCACAGCCGTTCCTTCGCGTAACGGCAGATGATGCCGAAAAGAGTCATACAGACGAGATACTCGGCGATCAGGGCGTAATCGGCCGGCTCGATCTCGCCGTGATACAAGCCCAACACCAGCTCGGCGGCTATGTAGAGCGCCAGAAAGAAGGAATATCCCGGGATGTCTCGCGCGAGCGTGCGCGCCGAAATTTCATCGATGCCGGGCCAGACATAGTCGCGCAGCGTACCGAGCACGGTAAGCCGCCCGCGCTCCTTGCCGGACGAACGTGCGTTCGCGCAGATCCACCAGACGAGAAACAGAATGATGACGATGTCGATCGCATCCATCAGATGCGTCGATCGCGAACCGGGCGCGGTCGGGCCGTCTGCGGTTGCGTCATGGTCCCGTCACTTCTCCGGCATCATGTAGTTGAGCGCCAGGCGGCCGCCCTCGGCGTAGATGGTCTGGCCGGTAATATAGCTGGCGTCGTCGGAGGCCAGGAAGGCCGCCACGCCCGCGATCTCCTCGACCTCGGCCGGGCGGCGCAGCGCCGTGCGCAGGCCGACGTTCTTCATGAAGGTGGGGTGATTCTTGATCACTTCGTCCAGCATCTCGGTGCGTGTCGGACCCGGGCCGATGGCGACGACACGGATGCCGTTATCGGCCAGCGAGATGGCCATCACCTTGGTCAGCAGGTTCACGGCGCCCTTGCTGACCGGATAGGTCACCTGGCCGTGCTGCACCACGATCGCGTTCGTAGATGCGATGTTGATGATCACGCCCTTGCGCTTGCCCGCGATCATGGCCTTGGCCGCGGATTGGCCGGTCAGGAACACGCCCTTCACGTTCACCGCCATGACGCGGTCGAAATCGTCTTCCTTCAGCTCCAGGAAGCCGCCGTCGTTCACGATGCCCGCGTTGGCGATGCAGACATCCACGTGGCCGAATTTCTTCACGGCCGCGTCGAACAGGGCATCGACCTCGGCTTTCTTGGTCACGTCGCAATGGACGTAGAGCGCCTTGCCGCCCTGCTTCTCCAATTCGGTCACCGCCGCCGCGCCGGCCTTGTCATCCACATCGCCGATCACGACCGGCGCGCCTTCCTTCACGAAACGGCGGCCATATGCCAGGCCGATACCCTTCGCGCCGCCGGTGATGACGGTCACTCGATCCTTTAGCTTCATAACGATTCCTTTGCGATGGCGCGCGGACGCAGAACGCGCCGCTCCGATTGTCGGAATGAGGACGGAACTCTAGAGGGATACGATCACGGACTTCACTTCGGTGTAGAGGTGCAGGCCTTCGTGGCCTTTCTCGCGCCCCCAGCCCGATTGCTTGAAGCCGCCGGTGGGCAAGGCCGCATCGACGTTGCCGTGCGTGTTGATGCCGATGCGTCCGGCCCGGATGCGTTGCGCCATCTTGTGGGCGATGCTGATGTTCTGCGTCCAGATGCTGCCGGCGAGCCCATAGATCGAATCGTTGGCCTGCTTGGCGATCCGCTCCAGGTCGTCGTCGTCGAAACTCATGGCGCAGAGAACCGGCCCGAAGATCTCCTCGCGCACGACCGACATGTCGGGTTTCGTATCGGTCAAAATCGTTGGCGCGACGAAGTAGCCCTCGTCGCCGACGCGCGTCCCGCCGGCCGCGACCGTGGCCCCGGCGGCCCGGCCTTGGTCGACGTATCCCATCACCCGTTCCATCTGCGTCTGGGAAATCACGGGCCCCATCTGGGAGCCGTCGGTCAATCCGTGCCCGATGCGAATCTGGCTCGCTTGCTGCACGATCCCATCGACCATTTTGTCGAACACTTTCTTGTGCGCGAAAAGCCGCGAACCCGCGGTGCAGACCTGACCCGAATTCGCGAAGATGGCCTGCGTCGCTCCGGGGATCGCAACGGACATATCGGCATCCGGGAAGACGATGACGGGCGACTTTCCGCCCAACTCGAGCGACACCTTCTTCAGATTCCCCGCCGCGGCATGGACGATGATGCGGCCGACTTCGCTGGAGCCCGTGAAACCGACCTTATCGATGTCGGGGTGCGCCGCGATCGCGGCACCCGCCGTCGCACCGAAACCCGTGACGATGTTGACCACACCGTCCGGAATGCCGGCCTCCTGGATCAACTCGCCCATGCGCAAGGCCGTCAGCGGCGTCTGCTCGGCCGGCTTCAACACAACGGTGCAACCCGTGGCCAGGGCCGGCGCCAGCTTCCACGTCGCCATGGCCAAAGGCCCGTTCCATGGAATGATCTGGCCGACCACGCCGACCGGCTCGCGCACGGTGAACGCGTGAAACTGCCCCGGCGTCGAAATGCTGAGCGTCTCGCCGGTGATCTTGGTCGCCCAACCGGCCATATAGCGGAATAGGTCGGCGCAGCCGGGCACATCGCGGTCGCGCGCCGTGGCGAACGGCTTGCCGTTGTTCAAGGCCTCGAGGACGCCCAGTTCTTCCGCGTTCTGTTCCAGGAGATCCGCCAGCCGCCAGATCAGCTTGCCGCGCTCGTTCGGCGTCATCATCCGCCACGCCTTGCCCTCGAAAGCCCGGCGCGCGGCCTGAACCGCGAGATCGATGTCGGCGGCATCGCCTTCCGCGACCTTCGCGATGACCCGCCCGGTGCCGGGGTCGAAGGTGTCGAACGTCTTCCCGGACCGCGCGGGCACCCATTTGCCGTCGATCAGAAGCTTGTGTTCCCTGGCCAGGAACTCCGCCGCGCGCGGGCCGATCTTCGGATGAACGTAAGGCGCATTCATGGACCTGCTCCGCCTTTTTCCATTGCTCTATTCAGGGCAAATGTAAGCGATCGATTTCGGGATATCCAACGCACTATGGCACGTTTATTTCAGGGGTCCGGCAGCACGGTTACGCGCCAACTGTTCACCGGAGTGCCGTCGGGCAGCTGGTGCGTGTGCTGGCCGATGGGGAATTGGAAGAAACCGCTGTAAGCGAAGCCATAGACCGACGCGATGTCTGCGAGATCCGCGCGCGGCTGAACGCCATTCCCCCTTGCGCTCAACCCGCTTTCTAAAGATCGACGATAAGAAGCGTCGCCGCTGTTTCGCCGGTTCGGAACAAGCGCTCCTGCGGCGCCACCAACGTATCGCCGGCCTCCAGCGTTTCAGATTGCACCATGATCGTGCCGGCCGCGCAATGAACCGCCGCCGGGCGGCGCGGCACCTCGGCTTGGTGATGGCCGGCGATCGTAAGGCTGGTAACCGCGCCCACCATGCGCGCGCGATTGAAGATGAGGTTGAACGCGCGCGACGGCCCTCCGGCCAACGTGCAATGGGTTGGTCTATCGCCGGGGAAATGGGCGGGCACGAGTGGATTGCAGCGGAGCGGCGGCAGGTCGTCAATTTTCAGATCGACCGGGTTCTTCCCGACCAACGTGAAGATGCGATCGCATCCTTCGTAGTGGGAGAACGCGGCGTCCTCCACCAGCTCCGCGATGCTGATGAGCCAATCGCGAGAACCGTCGCCCGCCGTTTCATTCGCCACGTCGCGTGTTACGCCGCGGCCATTGGGCCAGGGTCTTGGCGCCAGGTCGCCGAAACGGACAATCGCGGGCTTAGCGTGCTCCATGGCGAACCCCGAAAGCGAAAAATCGTCGTTGCCTGGTTCCTCCCGCGCTCCGCCGCGCCGCGCCGGGACGGATCGGACAAGATTCTCAGGCAGACATGCGGGCGAGTCCCTTCACCCGGCGTAGCCGATCTTCTTGAGCGCGGCGGCGATCTCCGGCAGCGCTTGCGGGTCGTCGATGGTGGCGGGAGCCTTATAGGTCTCGCTGTTGGCGATCTTCTGCATCGTGCCGCGCAGAATCTTGCCAGAGCGGGTCTTAGGCAGGCGGCCCACCACCGTGGCCGATTTGAACGCGGCCACCGGGCCGATCTTCTCGCGCACCAGCGCGACGGTTTCCTTCACGATCTCCTCGTCCGGCCGGTTCACGCCTGCCTTCAGCACCAGGAAGCCCAGTGGCACCTGGCCCTTCAACTCGTCGTTCACGCCAATGACGGCGCATTCGGCCACGTCGCGGTGCGAGGACAGCACTTCCTCCATGGCCCCCGTGGACAAGCGGTGGCCCGCCACGTTGATGACGTCGTCCGTGCGCGCCATGACGTAGACGTAACCGTCTTCGTCGATATAGCCCGCGTCGCCCGTCTTGTAGTAGCCGGGGAAATCGACCAGGTAGGCGTCCTTGTAGCGCTGGTCCGCGTTCCACAGCGTGGGAAACGAGCCCGGCGGCAACGGCAGGCGGATCACCAGGCTGCCCACATCGCCCGTCTTCACTTCCTTGCGGTTGTCGTCCAGCACCTCGACCACGTAGCCCGGCGCGGGCTTGCTGGGCGAGCCATATTTCACCGGCATCAAGCCGAGGCCCGCGTAGTTGCCGCAGATGGTCCAGCCGGTCTCGGTCTGCCACCAATGGTCGATCACCGGCACCTTCAAGTGATTCTCGGCCCATTTGACCGTGTCGGTGTCCGAGCGCTCGCCCGCCAGGAACAGCGTGCGGAACTTCGAGATGTCGTATTTCGCGATCAGTTTGCCGTCGGGATCGTCGCGCTTGATGGCGCGGAATGCCGTGGGCGCGGTGAACAGCGCGGCCACCTTGTGCTGCGAAATCAGCCGCCAGTAAGCGCCCGCGTCCGGCGTGCCCACGGGCTTGCCCTCGAACAGGACGGTCGTGTTTCCGTGGGTCAGCGGCCCATAGACGATGTAGGAGTGGCCGACCACCCAGCCGACATCCGACGCGGCCCAGAACACTTCGCCCGGATCGACGCCGTAGAGATTCTTCATCGTCCAGTTGAGCCCGACCAGGTGGCCGCCATTGTCGCGCACGACACCCTTGGGCTGGCCGGTCGTGCCGGAGGTGTAGAGAATGTAGAGCGGATCGGTGGCTTCGACCGGCACGCATTCGTGCGGCCTGGCGTTCGCCGTCACCTCGGCCCAACTCTTGTCGCGTCCCGCCACCGGCTCGAACTTCACCTGCGGCCGCTCCAAGATGATGCAGCGCTTCACCTTGTGGCGCGCGATCTCGATCGCGCCATCCATCAGCGGCTTGTAGGGAATGACGCGATTCGTCTCGATACCGCAGGTGGCCGAGACGATCACGTCGGGCTTGCAATCGTCGATGCGCACGGCCAGCTCCGCCGCTGCGAAGCCACCGAACACCACGGAATGGATGGCGCCCAGCCGCGCGCAGGCCAGCATGGCGATCGCGGCCTCGGGTACCATGGGCATATAGATGATGACGCGGTCGCCGCGCTTGACGCCTTCGGCCGCGAGCGCGCCGGCGAAGCGCGCGGTCAGATCGCGCAATTCGCGGAAGGTAAAGCTTTTGACCGTGTCGGTGACGGGGCTGTCGTAGATCAGCGCCGTCTGCTCGGCGCGTCCGCCTTCCACATGCCGGTCGAGGGCGTTGTAGCAGGTGTTGAGCCGGGCGCCGGGATACCAGCGGTAGAACGGCGCATTGGAATCGTCGAGCACGCAGTCCCAACGCTTGTCCCAATGAATCGCCTCGGCGGCCTCGGCCCAGAACCCCATCGGATCCTGGATCGAACGGCGATACACCTCTTCATACCGGCTGGACATGCGCACTCCCCGCGTCTTTTCCGGGCAAGGGATAGCATGGGCCGCGCTAACTTCAAAAGCCCGCCAGAACCGCAGCGCGATACGTTTAGAAATACGTCGGGGCGGCGCACCGCACGCCGCCCCGATCTTCCATTCGCAGAGGGTCAGGCCAGATCGAAGCGATCCAGGTTCATCACCTTGGTCCAGGCCGCGACGAAATCCTTCACGAATTTTTCCTTCGAGTCGGCGCAGGCATAGACCTCGGCCAGCGCACGCAGCTGCGAATGCGAGCCGAAGATCAGATCGGCGCGGGTGCCGGTCCATTTGGCCGCGCCCGTCTTGCGGTCCCGCCCCTCGTAAACACCTTCGGAACCCGTTGACGGCTTCCACTCGGTCGCCATGTCGAGGAGGTTGACGAAGAAGTCGTTCGTCAGCGTCTCCGGCTTCTTGGTCAAGACGCCGTGCATGGACTTGCCCGTGTTGGCGCCGAGTACGCGCAGGCCGCCGACGAGAACCGTCATTTCGGGCGCCGTCAGCGTCAGAAGCTGCGCCTTGTCGACCAGTTGTTCCTCGGCCGAGAGACGCTGCTTGCCGCGGCGGTAGTTGCGGAACCCGTCGGCCAAAGGCTCAAGCGGCGCGAAGGAGGCCACATCGGTCTGCTCCTGCGACGCATCCATGCGGCCCGGACAGAACGGCACTTTCACATCCTGACCGCCCGCCTTGGCAGCCTTCTCGATCGCGGCGCCGCCGCCGAGAACGATCAGGTCGGCCATCGAGACTTTCTTGCCACCCGCGCTGAACTCCTTCTGGATCGCCTCCAGCGCCTTCAGCACCTTGGCCAGCTGGGCGGGCTGGTTGACCTCCCAATCCTTCTGCGGCGCCAGGCGGATGCGCGCGCCGTTGGCACCGCCGCGCTTGTCGGAGCCGCGGAACGTCGACGCCGACGCCCAGGCCGTCGAGACCAGTTCGGAAACCGACAGGCCGGACGCCAGGATCTTGGCCTTGAGCGAAGCGATGTCCGTATCGCCGATCAGCGGATGATCGACGGCGGGGATCGGGTCCTGCCACGACAGATGCTCTTTCGGCACCAGCGGGCCGAGATAGCGCACGATCGGCCCCATGTCGCGGTGCGTCAGCTTGAACCACGCGCGGGCGAAGGCATCGGCGAACTGGTCCGGATTCTCGTGGAAGCGCCGCGAGATTTTTTCGTAGGCCGGATCGAAGCGCAGCGCGAGGTCGGTGGTGAGCATGGCGGGCGCGTGCCGCTTCGACTTGTCGTGCGCGTCCGGCACCGAGTTGGCGCCCGCGCCATGCTTCGGCCGCCACTGATGCGCGCCGGCCGGACTCTTGGTCAGCTCCCAGTCATAGCCAAACAGGTTCCAGAAGAAATTGTTGCTCCACTTGGTCGGCGTCGTGGTCCAGGTGACCTCGAGGCCGCTGGTGATCGCATCCTTGCCCTTGCCCGTGCCGAAGCTGCTCTTCCAGCCGAAGCCCTGCTGCTCGATGGGGGCGGCCTCCGGCTCCGGCCCGACGAGGGCCGCATCGCCCGCGCCGTGCGTCTTGCCGAAAGTGTGGCCGCCGGCGATCAGCGCCACGGTCTCCTCATCGTCCATCGCCATGCGCGCGAAGGTCTCGCGGATGTCGCGCGCCGCGGCGACCGGGTCGGGGTTGCCGTTCGGCCCTTCCGGGTTGACGTAGATCAGGCCCATCTGCACGGCGCCGAGAGGATCATCGAGATCCCGGTCGCCGCTGTAGCGCTCGTCCGCCAGCCATTTGCCTTCGGGACCCCAATAGATGTCCTGGTCGGGTTCCCAGACATCCTTGCGCCCGCCGCCGAAACCGAAGGTCTTGAAGCCCATCGATTCGAGGGCGACGTTGCCGGTCAAGATCAACAGATCGGCCCAGGAAATCTTGCGGCCGTATTTCTGCTTGATCGGCCACAGAAGCCGGCGCGCCTTGTCGAGGTTGGCGTTGTCCGGCCAACTGTTGAGGGGCGCGAAGCGTTGCTGGCCGGAGCCCGCGCCACCACGCCCGTCGCCGACGCGGTAGGTGCCCGCGGCATGCCAGGCCATGCGGATGAAGAACGGCCCGTAATGGCCGAAATCGGCCGGCCACCATTCCTGCGAATCGGTCATCAAGGCGTGCAGATCCTTGATCACTTCGTTCAGGTCGAGGCTCTTGAACGCCTTGGCGTAGTCGAAGGCCTCGCCCATGGGATTGGACAGCGCGGAATGCTGGTGCAGGACCGAGAGGTTGAGCTGATTCGGCCACCAGTCACGGTTGGTCGGTGCGCGGGCGCCGCCGCTAAACGGGCATTTGCTTTCGCTGGCCATGGTTTTCCCCGATAGTTGTCCCGAATTCGTATATGAATATCATCATGCTCTAACGGTACTCTGGAATTATTCTAAAATATGAACCCATGTCAAGCGACCCCGACAAGGCCTACAGGAATGATATGACGAGCAATCCCTACGAACGCGACCTGGACAAGAACGCGGCCAATTATGTGCCGCTGTCGCCGCTGGGTTTCCTGGAGCGTTCGGCCAGCGTCTATCCGAACCGAATCGCGGTGATCCACGGCAAACGCCGCCACACCTGGGCCGAGGCGCGCGAGCGTTGCACGCGCCTGGCCTCTTCCCTCTCCAAGCGCGGCATTGGCCTCGGCGACACGGTGGCGGTCATGGCGCCCAACGTGCCCGAGCTGTTCGAGGCGCATTTCGGCGTACCCATGGCCGGCGGCGTGCTGAACGCCATGAACACGCGGCTGGACGCAGCCACCATCGCCTTCACGCTCGAGCATGGCGAGGCCAAGATCCTGATCACCGACACGGAATTCGCACCGGTGATCGAAGCCGCGCTGGCCAAGATGAAGAACCCACCCTTGGTGATCGACATCGTCGATCCGTTGGCGCAAGGCGGCAAACGGCTGGGTGCATTGGATTACGAAACGCTCCTGGCCGAGGGCGATCCTGCGTTTGCATGGAAGCCGCCGGCCGACGAATGGCAGGCCATCGCGCTCAACTACACCTCGGGCACGACCGGCAATCCCAAGGGCGTCGTCTATCACCATCGCGGCGCGTATCTGAACGCGATCGGAAATATCCTGGTCTGGTCGATGCCGCAGCATCCCGTCTATCTGTGGACGCTGCCGATGTTCCACTGCAACGGCTGGTGCTTTCCCTGGACGATCACGGCGCTGGCGGGCACGCATGTGTGCCTGCGCCGCGTCGATGCGGCCAGCATGTACGGCGCCATCGCGGATCACGGCGTCACCCACATGTGCGGCGCGCCCATCGTGCTGGGCATGATCATCAACGCGAAGCCAAACGAGCGCCGCGAACTGCTGCGCCAGGTCGAAGTGATGACGGCCGCCGCCCCGCCCCCGCCCGCCGTGCTGGAGGCCATCGAGAACCAGGGTTTCCGCGTCACCCATGTCTATGGCCTGACCGAGGTGTACGGACCCGCCACGGTCTGCGCCTGGCATCCCGAATGGGACGCGCTGCCCGCGCCCGAACGCGCCGCGCTGAAATCGCGCCAGGGCGTGCGCTATCCGGTGATGGAAGGGCTGACGGTCGCCGATCCGAAAACGCTCGCGCCTGTCCCTCGCGACGGCAAGACCATGGGCGAAGTGCTGATGCGCGGCAACATCGTGATGAAGGGCTACCTGAAGAACCAGAAAGCGACCGACGAGGCCTTCGCCGGCGGCTGGTTCCACACGGGCGATCTCGGTGTCATGCACCCGGACGGCTATATCGAGTTAAAGGACCGTTCGAAGGACATCATCATCTCGGGCGGCGAGAACATCTCGACCATCGAGGTGGAGCAGACGCTCTATCGCCACCCGTCCGTGCTGGAGGCCGCCGTGGTCGCGCGGCCCGACGAGAAATGGGGCGAGACGCCCTGCGCCTTCGTCACGCTGAAGGAAGGCAAGAACGCGACCGAGGCCGAGATCATCGCCTTCTGCCGCGACAACATGGCGCGCTTCAAGGTGCCGAAGCACATCGTCTTCGGCCCGCTGCCTAAAACCTCCACGGGCAAGATCCAGAAATTCGTGCTGCGCGACCGGGCGAAGCAAATCGCGGGTTAGAGCACGCACGAATTGCGCGCGAAGCCCGAGGGGATCAGTTCAGATTTTGGATTACAGAGAACCGTTCGTACCGCCAAGCGGGCGGCGCGATGCCTACGCCGGTGGACGGGGCCGGTGAAATCCGGCCCCGTGTGCGTCAATCAGTGCCCGAGGCGGGCGATTTCGTCTTTGACGCGAAGTTTCTGCTTCTTGAGTAAGTGGATGGCGTCGTCATCCGGCTTTGGATGGATTTCTTGCTCGTGAATGGATTTCTCTAGTTCGGCGTGCTTGGCCCGAAGGGCTTCGATCCGACTATCCAAACTCACGGTCAACCTCTCCCTCTCTCGTGGCAGTGGTATCCCCCAAGTCCGAAAATGATACGCCTCTCACCAAGGCGATCAACCCTTTCCCTATGACAAAAGCGTGCGGGCTTTATCCACAGTCACGTCCGGGAAAGCGGCGTTCAGAACCGTGGCCAGATGGCCGCGATCGGCGTCATCGGCCTTGATATTGCATGCCTTCAGATAGGCGCCGAGGCTCGCCGCGGCGTCCTTGGCCTTGGCGTCGGCGGCCTTGCCCGCGTCCTTCGCGGCGGGGGCGATGGCTTCCAGCATCATCTGCTCGATCCGCTCGGCATCGATCTCGCGGCCGAGGATATCTTTCCCGAGGCCCGCGGGCAGACCTTCGGGTGTGCCCTTGAAGCCTTCCTTGATGCGGCGGCGAATAATGCGCAGCGCGTTGACCACTTCGGCCTGCCAGGGATCGGCCACTTCACGCGCCTTGGCCACCGTGGCGGCGTCGAGCGCGCCGCGCCCGGTGGACGCCGTCCAGCAGCAGAAGATCAGGATGTCCACGTCCACCTTCAGCTTGTCCTGCAGCGCGATGACCGCGGGCGAAAACCCCTGCTTGCCGTAGATGGCCAGGGTGTAGTCCCAGAACTCGCTTTTGGTGGGGAATTCCATGATTCGCCTCGCTTCCGTGCGTTTGGGGCCAAGTCGAGACCCCTAAGCGGCAAGCCGGGGCGTACAACTGTCGCCGCCATTTTGCTATGGTGGCCGCGAGGTGTCACGGGGCTCGGTGGGATGAACGACGACGACAAGGAGTTCCTGCAGCAACGCCTCGCGGAATTGAAAAGCGAGCATCGCGATCTCGACGATGTCATCGACCGGCTGAGCGAAAAGCGGCCGGTCGACCTGCTTCAAATCCAGCGCCTGAAGAAGCGCAAGCTGCGGCTGAAGGACGACATCGCCAAGATCGAGAGCCGGCTGCTGCCGGACATCATCGCTTAGGCGCGGTTCACCGTCCCGGGCCGAAGGGCTTCGGACCGAAGGGCGGGCGCGGGAAACCCTCGAACATCTTCTTGAACTGGCCCAGGAACTGGGGCACGCGCATGACATCGTCGATGCGCCGGTCGAGGAAGCGCCACGTCGTCTCGAAACCCTCGGAACTGTCCTCCAGCCAGTGCAAGAGCGTGGTCGAATAGACGCCCGCCAGAAGCATGCGCTTCGTATAGAAATTGAAATCGACCGAGGTGTCGCCGATGCCGTGCCAGATCGTGTCGACCGTGCGGTAGAGCGAGGACAAGGACACGCCGGCATAGACCGGCACGGCCAGGATGACGAGGGCGCGCCGGATGGCCTCGCGGTGATGCGCGTTCTGCTCCAGCCGCGTGCGGATGGCGAAGGCCACCTTCTCGCGCACCTTCATGTGCGACAGGTCCGCCGCCTCCAGCGCGGCCAGCATGCGCGCGTCGGCCTGCTTGCTGTGGAACTCGATGGCTTCGATCACCCCGCCCGGAAACGCCTGATGGGCGGCGGTGCGCTCCAGCCCCGCGTCTTCGGCGCCCGTCTGCAGCGCGTTCAGCGTCCAGCCCTCGAAGGGCACATGCTTCAGCGCGGCCCCCAGGATTTTCTCGCGCAGGGGATCGTTGCCGTCGTCGTGCTTCTTCTTCGCCGTGACCATCAGTCCGCGGCCTCCTCGACCGTGTGAGCTTCGCCGCGCGCCTCGAGCGCGCGCCGCACTTCCTCGACATACCCGAACAAAGACAGGTCTTCCATCCGCTGCGGATAAAGGATGCCGTCCAGGTGATCGCATTCGTGCTGGACCACCCGCGCATGGAAGCCGGACGCTTCGCGCTCGATTCTCTCGCCATCGAGCCCGTAGCCCGAATAGCGGATCTTGGTGAAGCGCGGCACCGCGCCGACGAAGCCGGGCACCGACAGGCATCCTTCCAGCCCCAGCGCGCGCTCCTCGGTCAGGGGCTCGATCACGGGGTTGATCAGGATTGTCAGGGGCTCGGGCTTGTCCTCGGGGGCATCCGTGGCCCGCTCGGCCGGGACGTGGAAGATCACCACCCGCAGATCCTCATGGACCTGGGGGGCGGCCAGGCC